>PLCN01000006.1 GCA_003134785.1 Spartobacteria bacterium | reverse complement strand
TCCAGCAATTGGGGTCAGGCCAGAGTCGTCCGACTTCTATCTTGAATGTTCAGGTGAGTTGCTGACGGATAAACTGCAATTGCGCGCATCGCTAAAGCCGGGTGCAGACCTTATCCCTCCATTTTTCACATCGCAGTGGGCGATGGGAATTGAGAACTTTCTCAATTTCAAGCGACGAGCGATACAATTCTTGTCGGCATGTACCGACGAGTGGCCAACTGTTTCGCGGGCGAACCAACTGTGGTTAGGGGGACAGTATGATTACTTGCGCGAAGAATTGCGACCGCTCCTGAACAATAAAGTCTTTCCAGCCGATAAGGGCTTGGAATATTTGCGCGGGATTCACCAACTGAATCTTTTATTCACGATTCCGATTCATGATTCAGATCAATTTGAAGCGGTTACGGAGTTCCTCTGGTCGGAGTTCCGTTCGCTGGTGAGTAACCACAAATCCGAGATGATTTCATTGGCACGCACGTACAGTGAAAATGGAATTCTAAAGGACTATTCTCGTCGGTTTCTCAATGTGATGGAGCGCATTGTTACCCATTTTCGCCATTTGATTCCAGTCTTTGGATTGAGGTTTTACAATGGCAACGAGAGAAGCAACGCAGAATCTAAAGGGATGACTACAGCTACCTTCGACGAGTTGAAGCAGTTTTACATCGACTGCTATGAAGATGGCGCCGAAATGCTTTTGCCGCTTGCCGCTCTCAACAATTTGAAACATCGCGGAGATTCTAACGCCATGCGGCCTATCAGAAGGGATGTTGCAACCTTGAACGATTTCTCAAAACTTTCTAAAGGGAATCGGATTCAGTTTTTTGACGACGGAGAAGACTTTGATTGGATTATACGTGAGTGTTTTGCGGCGGGCATCCGCAACGCAATCGGTCATTCGTCATACGAATACGATGTTGCGAGTCAGGTGATCACGTACTACCCGAAAGGCACACTTGGGGTTGGAAAAGAAGAAGCGATGACGCTCTTGGAGTTTGCGCGACTTTGCTTGCGAATATTCCAAGCGCATATCTCCCTCAATGAACTTTGCTACCAGTTAGAAAAGATTTATTGGATCAGTTTGGGCCAAAAACCGGTTTCGCCCGCGATTGTCAAACGAGCAATGCGTCAGGCGTCGAAGCCCAAAAAAACGAAGGAAAGGAAATCCTCGCGATGATTCCGCGCAAATATTCTAAGCCCTTATCGGCTTGGCCGCCGCCAGATCTTCGCGCCGCAAGACGGTGAAGAGCACTTCCCGCGCAGGTCGCGAGAGCGCGTAATTCATGGCGCGGCGCAACGCCTGAAAAGGGCGGGAATTATCCAGCGTGACAGGGGGGCGGATGGGGGTCAGTCAACATAATCTTGACTGACTCGTTGTAGTACGACTCCGGAGTTACACGCGCATCCTTTACAGCGCTTCCGGTTTTCGTTATTTGGCCAGGGCGGTCTGCCGCTTTCCCAGCCAGGGACTGAGCGCACACCGATCGGAGACCAGAGGGTGAAAGACTGAACTGAAGGCTTCCCAATGAAACCGGAGAAACGCAGCAAAGCGAGAATGGAGAATAGAAGATTGAGGATGGCGAATAGGGCGAGGAGACGGATAGATCGGTTTGTATGAAAATCGCCGCGTCCTTTAGATTTTTCCTGCTCAGTTCGGCATTGGTCGACCGAAGCCAGAGGCGGCTGCCGATTCCGCGCTGGTCGAATGAGCGCCGATGCGGTAATCTTTGAGCGCGAGCCTGATGAAAGCGACAACGACAGAGTACGTCGTGAAAAACGGCAAGCGGACGGCGGTCATACTTCCGATTGGCGAATATGAGGAATTGCTGCAAGACCTCGATGATCTGGCAATGATCGCGCTTCGAAAAAATGAGCCGACAATCCCCCTGGCGGAGGTGAAGCGCCTCCTGAAGAAAAATGGCGCTTTACGCGAACGGGTGCGCCACTGCCGTGAGGTCTATCGCTGACGATAGCTCCAACCTTGCGCTATCCGGGTAAGAGCGCCTGCGCCTCGCTCCATACCCGCTCGGTGACAACCGAAGCAGACTCGGCGCGGGCAAGCGCGGCGGACTGGCCAGCCCAGGCTTGCATGCGTTGAACGTCGCCACTCTTTTCCGCATCCGAACGCATTGGTGTCGTTAGGCCGCGCTGCACCGGATACGGCGCCGGAGCTGGTGCGTCGGCTGCGAGTGCAGCACGCACGTAATCGGTCGCAATGCTTCGGCCTGGCCTGCCGCTGAAGGCGCGGCTCAAAATCGTTTGCTCGGGTGCGGTCTCCGCGAGCGCGTCGGCCCATGCCGAAGACACATTTGTTTCCGGGCAGCGCAGAAACGCCGTGCCGATCACGACTGCGCTCGCGCCTAAGGTCAGCGCGGCGGCCACACCACGACCATCGGCAATTCCACCCGCCGCGACGACGGGAATGCGCACGGCGTCAACGATTGCGGGCACCAGCGCAAACAATCCGACCAGCTGCTGCTCCGCTTTCGTCGCGTCGAAGGCACCGCGATGTCCGCCAGCTTCCATGCCTTGTGCAATGATCACATCGGCGCCGGCACCTTCTGCTTCCTTTGCTTCAGCTAACGTTGTAGCCGTCGCGAACCAGGAAATCCGACGAGACTTCAATTCGGCGACAAAACTCGGCGGATACAATCCCATGATCGAAGAGACCGCGGCCGGCGCGATTCGGAGTAATGCCTGGCATTGCTCATCGAAATTCGGCAGCGTTATATCACCAGCGTCTTCCGAAACTGGCGGGCCCCAGCGCGATAGAAATTCGCGGACGCGCGCTTCGTGCGAAAGATCGCGCACCGGCGGTGGATCGGGAATCCAAAGATTAATCTGAAACGGCCCGTCCATATTCGCGCGCACTTCGGCGGCCCAGTCTTCGATTTCCTTCGGCGGCATCAGGAGCGCACCGCATGCGCCGAATCCGCCGGCACGCATCACCGCGATGGATGATAGCGGCGGACAAGCGCCGGCCATGGGCGCGAGAAGAATCGGCAAGCGCAGACCAAACCGGTCGCAAAACGCTGCTGCGCGATTACGCGGATCGCCCATGCTAGTCCTGCTCGCTAATAGTTTGGGCGTACGTCTTGCCGTAGGGATAGAAGAGTTCTTTGCGGCCTTGCTGCCACGCCGCTTTGAGCTCGGGCGTTGTGATGTCCCAGTCGGGCCGGCATTTCTTCATAACGGCACGCAGGTCCTGGCGGAGCTCTTCTATCGTCGGCCGCCCGAAGAACCAGTAACCCATGTAGATCCTATATACGACAAGGCCAGGCTCGAGGACGATCACGTGCGGGATCATGGGATTGTGCTCGGGATCCGTGTACTCCGCGATGTCGAGATCCTTTTGCACGATGCGTCGCGGATCGGAAAGAAAAGGCCAGTGGGCATCGACTCCGGTGCGAAATTCATTCGTCTCAGTGATATTATCGGTGCTAATCGTGACCAGCCGGCAATAGGCCACCTCGAGTTCGCGATGGAGTTGAACCAATCCTTCATGTTGCCGGCGGTCCTTCGGGCAGTAACCTCCGCGGCCAAGGATGAGGATCATGGGATCTTGTCCTTGCAGTTCGGAGAGCTTCCGGCGTTTCGCGGTGTGGTCGGAAAGCTCATAGTCGGGAAAGATAGCCCCTGGAATAATGTCAGATCTCATTGGAAAGAAGAAGTTGACGTCTCATACTGGTATATTAATTGGCCCGTAGCCCCGCATCCATCGCTTTCGAAGAAAATCATGACCCAACCCAGAAAGCCTTCGGGGTCGCCCGTCCGGCGACTCCTCTTCCGAGTTATGAATTACGGCGTTAGCATCTAACCTTTAGAGGAGAAACCATGATTCAAAGCGCGCGTATACGCGGCGTCCTATCGCCTGTTGTCACTCCGTTCGGAGCCGATTTCTCGCCTGATAAAGAACGTTTCATCGCGCATTGCCAATGGCTGCTATCGCAAAACTGCGGGCTCGCCGTGTTCGGTACCACCAGCGAGGCGAACTCGCTGGCGGCCGAAGAGCGCGCGACCCTACTCGATGAGTTGGTCGCGACCGGAGTCGACACGTCGCGCATGATGCCGGGCACCGGTTGCTGTTCTATCACGGATACCGTCAGGCTCACATCGCAGGCGGTAAAGCATGGTTGCGCGGGTGTCTTAATGCTGCCGCCTTTCTATTACAAAGGTGTCAGCGAAGAAGGTCTCTACCGATATTTCAGCGAAGTCGTGCAGCGCGTCGCCGATCCACGGCTGAGAATTTATCTGTACCATATCCCGCCGGTTGCGATGGTCGGCATTACCGCGGGCCTGGTCGAGCGCCTGCTTAATTCCTATCCCAACGCAATCGCCGGGATGAAAGACAGCTCGGGCGATTGGAACAACACCAGGATTTTCCTCGACGCGTTCGCCCAGTCCGGTTTTGACGTGTTTGTCGGCAGCGAATCGTTCCTCCTCGCCAACATGCGGAATGGCGGCGCCGGTACTATATCCGCGACCGCCAACGTTAACCCGGCCGCAATTCACAAGCTCTACAGGGACTGGAAGAATGCAGATGCCGACGACCAGCAGGCAAAGTTAAGTCTCATACGCGACGCGTTCGGCAAAAAATACCGGATGATAAGCGCGCTGAAGCAAGGTATCGCGATCTACGCGAACGATCCGGCGTGGGCGAAGGTGCGGCCGCCGCTGGTCGAACTCACTGCAGAACAGGCAAAGACGCTGGCCGCGGAACTCAAAGCGATCTCCTTCACGATGCCGGGATTGAAGCGAGTGGACGCAACGCCATAACGAGTGGAGGAGAACGTCGCGACCACCGCGGTGTTATGATTTGCAGTCATGTACTGCTGCTCGACCCGAAAGGATCATGAGCAGGAGCAGGAGCTGCGCGTTAGCGCGCCATTCCGCGCTGGTCGGACGAGTACTCATGCGGTAGTATTCCCTTGATGAAGCTTCCCAAACTCACGGCGGTAATCGAACGCGAGGACGACTGGTTCGTAGCTAGTTGCCCTGAGCTCGGCGTGGCCAGTCAGGGGCGGACCATTGAAGAAGCGGAGAAGATGATCAAAGAAGCGGTCGATCTCCTGCTGGAAGACGCGGACGAAAAAGAGATCGAGCGCCGCTTGAATCGAGGCGTAAAGGTCACTTCGCTCGAACCGGCGCATGCCTAAGCTACGCGTCCTTTCAGCCCAATAAGTCTGCGAGATACTTCCGGAACACGGATTTGCGAAGTCGCGCCAATCTGGAAGTCACATTGTCATGCGCAAGCAGATGGCGGACGAACGGTGATTGTGCCGAACCCATTACCTAGGTCCCGGCGGTAGTTGGCGATTGGTCCGAGGTGGTGTGCTTCGCGGCCGCGGCGTCGGCTTTTCGCTACGACAATTCTGCTGCGCTTCTTCTCTGGAAGAATAACATTGGACGCCTCTGGCCCGGGCCTGCGCCGCGGTGAGCTGAACGACTCTTCCGCTAACGCAGGTCCAGCAAGTTTTGTCTGTAGTCTGTTTACAATTCTGCTGCGCTTCTTCTCTGGAAGAATAGCATTGAGCCCCGCTGGCTCTGGCCCGTGCCTCGGTGAGCTGAACGACTTTTCCTCTAACGCAGGTCCAGCAAACGGTCTTCTGTTTACAATTCTGCTGCGCTTCTTCTTGTGAAGCATAGCATTTAGCGCCTCTGGCCCGGGCCTGCGCCGCGGTGAGCTGAATGACTTTTCCGCTAATGCAGACCCAGCAAGATGTGTCTGTGTTTCCTCCACAATTCCTCTGCGCTTCTTCTTTGGAAGCATAACAGGGAAGACCTCTCGCCTTGGCCTGCGCCTCAGTGAGCTGAGCGACTTTTCCATCCAGGCAGACCCAGCAAAGTTTGTTTATACAATTCCTCTGCGCTTCTTTTTGTGAGGCATAACATTGAACGCCTCTCTCCTTGGCTTGCGCCTCGGTGAGTTGAACGACTTTTCCGTCAAGGCAGACCCAGCAAAGTTTCTGTTCACAGTTCTTCTGCGCCTCTTCCCTGGAAGCGTAACAGCGAAGGCCTTTCGCCTTGGCCTCAGCCTCGGGGATCTGAACGGACTCTCCGTCAAGGCAAACCCAGCAAAGTTTCTGTTCACAGTTCCTCTGCGCCTCTTCCTTCGAAGCGTAACAGCGAAGGCCTTTCGCCTTGGCCTCAGCCTCGGGGATTTGAACGGCCTGTCGGTCGATGCAAACCCAGCAAAGTTTCTGTTCGCAGTTCCTCTGCGCCTCTTCCTTGGAAGCGTAACAGCGAAGGCCTTTCGCCTTGGCCTCAGCCTCGGGAATCTGGACGACCTGTCCGTCGAGGCAAACCCAGCAAAGGTTCCCACAATTCTGCCGCGCTTCGTCCTGCGACGGGTAGCATTTGACGTGTTTCTCCAGGGCCTGCGCCTCGGTCACCTGCACGACTTTTCCGTCCAGGCAGATCCAGCAAAGCTTCCCACAATTCTTCTTCGCTTGTTCCGGCGAATCATAACATTGACCACCCTTCGCCTGGCAGTCGGCCCACGTGGTCTGGACCACGCGTTCGCCAAGGCAGCACCAGCAGGGCTTGCAATTCTTGATCGCCTCTTCTTTGGAAGCGTAACATTGGCCACCCTTGGCCTTGCATTCCTCCTGCGGGATCAGGAGGATGTGTCCTTTGATACAGCACCAGCAATAGTTAGGCGGAGGAGGAGGCGGCGGGCAACCGCAGTCCGGCGGACAGGGAAGGGGCCACCACCAGCAATGGGGGGGCTGGGGGGGACAGGGCGGGTGATTCCCGGGAGGGCCATGCCACTTGTAACAATGGCAACTCGTTTCCCACCACCAGCCGCCACCTTCCTGGATCCAAACCCATTGACAGCAAACATACGACCATTGCCCGCCATCGATCGGCGTGGGCGTCAGCAAAAAGGCGTGTTTCTCACCCGCATTCGTAACGCCCTCGCCAATAATGAGGCATGAGTCGCTGATCGTCTTCGCCACCGTCAGGACCGTGAAGTCGCTCAGAGAAAGATCGCACAACGTGTTGAGATCGTACATCTGGCCGCCGACGTAAAGGAATGCGTGCTCGGTGTTGTCACTTAAGGTCGAGGATCCGACAATCATTCCGGCCGCGTTGGGCCCCGGACCGGCGGCGCCGTTGGCTATGCTCGTCGTGCCACCGAGAGTTCCTAAGTCGGTAACGCTGTAACTCAATTGCGCTTCGGCGCGCGTGAATGCGCAAAGCAGAAATAATAACGCTGCGACGCTGATGTTGTTTTTTGTTTTCATGGTAGAAACGACGGCCGTTTCCATCCGGTCTAACGACCATCGTTCGCGCGAGCAAGACAAAAAGAATTGAGAAATCTTACGGCGCTGGCGGAACGGCCCTCTTCCAGCATCATCATTTATTGCGATGGCATAAGATCGGTGTGGCTCAAGGTGATGTTGACGGATAGGTCGTTCGAGTTCGCGAAGCCCCCCGCGTCAGAAGCTGCCGCAAATCATAAACCTGATTGCGCGTACGAGGCTGATCGCGTGTGCCGCGATGCTGGCGCTCTCACGGCTACGGCGTTGACGCTTCCGTCTCCGCCGGATCGAGAGCGACCTCAACGTTGCTCGCACTCGCTCGCGCTCCATCCGTGAGCTCGCGCTGCTTGCGGCCGAGCGTGCGTCCCACGAAGACCCACACGCCCGCGATCGGAATGGTCAGGAACGCGATCGCCGTGAGGGTCGCACCGACGGCTTGGATGCCCATGAACGCCCAGGCCCCGAGGCAATCGCCGAGGCGATAAATGAAGGTGTCGACGAAGCTCTTCGACTTATACTTCACCTCGCGCTCGACGACGGTGTAGAGAGCTTCGCGCGCCGGTTGCGCGGTGGCAAAGTTACTGATGCGGAGCAGGATTTGCACGCCCGCGAGGACGGCCAACTCCGGCGCGAGCTGGCCCACGGTGATACCGCGCGCCCCGAGCCAGGGCCCGTAGATCATCGCCAGCGACAGTGCGATCCATCCGAGCACCGCGATCGCCGGCTGCGAGATCAGCGCGAAGGTAATGCCGAACCAACGGATCAGGCGGGCCGTCAGCAGGAGTTGGATGAGCACCGTGCCGAGCTGCACCCAGAACTCGATGTTGGCGAAGTACTGAGTGCGCAGGTCGCGATCGTGAATGGTGAGATCGACGAGCTTGCCCTGTTGGTAATAGAGGAACGTTCCGACCAGCCCGTACATGAAGGTGTAGCTTGCGATCCAGCGCAGATAACTTTGGCTGACGATGAGCTTCAAGCCGCGCCACATGTCCGACGTCGAGATGGCCGCCGGCGGCGGGGCGTTTTGTCCAGTTGGCGCCGCATCGATGCGATGGATGACGACGAGACGGCGCACACTGAAGACCGCGACCTCGAGCAGGACGATCGAGAGAAAAAGCAGATTCACACTGCCGATCGGCTTCGCGAGCAAGCTGGCGATCTTCGAGCCGGCCAGCGCGCCGAGCGTTCCGCCGACGCCGATGAAACCGAAGAGCCGCTTGGCTTGGTCGAGGCGCCAAATGTCGGCCATGAACCCGCGGAACACGGACACGACGAAAAGGTTGAACACGCTGAACCAAATGAAGAACGTGTAGGCTGCCGCGAGCTTGCTGCTCTCCGGCAGGAACTTGAGCGCCAGCCAGAACGCGAGCAGACACGCGATCGAAACTCGGTAGACGATTGGGATGAACCGCTTGCGTGGCAGTTTCGTCACGAGCAGCGCGAAGGGCGGACTGACGACCACCATGGCGACGAGCGTCCCTGTGAAAAGCCACGGGTATTTATCGGCGCCGCCGTTCAACCCCATCGAGTCGCGCAGCGGTCGCAGCACGAACGTGCTCGCGAGCAGGCTGAAGAAATAAAGCCACGACCACGCGATTGAGCGCATCTCCCGCGGTTCGATGGCCACGACGCGCTGCAGTGCGCGCATAAACGCTCCGGTCTGCGCTTCGTCCGCATCGTCGTCGTTCACGCTCATGAATAACTCCCGAGGACGACGAAGTTGAAAACGAAGGCGAGGCCGAGCGCGCGCAGCTCGTCCGGCTTCACGTTGACGGCGCGCTGGCGCAGAGATGTAAGGATGCCGTTCATCTGGAACTCGAGGCACGAGCACCGGCGAGCACCGGCGAGCACCGGCGAGGCTGCATTCAAAGGGAGCGCGAGTGCAACTGCGGTCCCGACAACCAAGCCTACGACATGCCCGATCATGGTAACGCGTGGTAACACTGAGTAGGTTAGTCCCAAGAAGAGCGGGACCAGGAGACGGAGTCGAACCAAGCGACTTTGTGAGGAAAGCCTGAAGACCAACACGAGCCCGGCCCCCAGGAGGGCAAATAGTCCGCCCGACGCGCCGAGCGAGACGCCCTGCGAAGGCCAGAAAAGATGTTTCATGAGGATCCCTGCGCAGCTCGCCACCGAACCGCCCAGAAAGATAAGGAGGAGCGACGTGGTCCCAGCGCGGAGTTCGACAACGGGTCCGACCAAGAGCAAGAGAAGAGTATTGAGCGCGAAATGTGTGAGATCGTAATGTAAGAACCCGGCCGTGAGCAGACGCCAGTATTCGTAATGAATCTGACCGCTATCGGGTAGAGCGCCGAGGCCAAGGAGACGCGCATCATTTCCGGCCGCATTTCTCGCAAGTTCCAGGAGGAACGTCGTGCTCATAACGCAGAAGATGGCTACCGATCCGAGATAGGTGCGCATAGGGCTTGAGTGTAATGGATACCTAACGCGAACAAGATCAGACACGGGTGGTGAGGGCAAGTGTGCCTCTTTTTTCATCAATCCAAACATTGTAGGCCGTCTCTGTGAGACGGCGGGCTAATCAAATCCGGCGTCTGACACAGACGCCCTACAAAATCACGGCGACAGAGCGCCGTGACTACAGCGTGGGATATCATTATGAGACGGAGCCTTCCGCCCAGCGCTTCCGAAGGTAGATAGCATTGATGATCCACGCGATAGGGTTGAAGCTCAAGATTGTCAGCGCGATCCAAGCCCAGTGGCAACGCTGGGCGAAGAACCAGGCGAGGACCGCGTAAATGAGGCCGCAGACGATCACGGCCGTGGCGCCGGATTCAAGGAAGGCGCCGAGACCAAGGCCGTGGATGAACGACATAATGCTAAAGTAGTAGCCCCACCTGTAGCCCCGCTTGTCTGGATTACGCTGCCGGAAACGACGATTGAGAACGAATGCGACTACAATCGGCAGGATTAACACGGCAAGGGGGACGCCGATGAGCACAGAAGCAACGAAAGCAGGTGGGGGAGAGCTAGCTGAGGTCGCGGCGACTTTGGGACTAACGGACAAGGCTTCGTTGTTATCTCCGACAGTTATTACTACTTTTCCCCGGGCGTGCCCTTCTTCCAGGTATCGGAGAGCCTCGGGGAGCTGACTGAACGGATAGGTCCTGTCGATAACCGGTTTCACCTTTCCGGTCTGGATGAGATCGGCCAGGATGGTGAGGTCCTTGTTGTTCATTTCCGCGAGCATCATGCTCATCTCCTGGGTCACGAACGGTTTCAGCCCCAGCATTTTTAGCACACCAACCAGCGGACCGGTCCAGCGTCCGTCGTTTACTCCTCCGCCTCCAATTATGACTTCTATCCCCCTTGGATTTAAGACGCGGTGGCATTCCAACAACGAGCGATTCCCAACGTTATCGATAATCAGGTCGTAACGCTGGTCGCTTTTTGTGAAATCCTCTTTCGTGTAATCAATGACGTGATCCGCGCCGATTGAACGAACCATCTCCGCATTCCTGCCACTACAGACACCGGTCACCTCCGCGCCGAACGACTTGGCGATCTGCACCGCGAAGGTACCCACGCCTCCCGAGGCTCCGTTAATCAAGACCTTCTGCCCCGGCTGCACGTGTCCCTTGTCGCGAAGAGCCTGCAATGCGGTGACTGCCGCCACAGGCACTGAAGCCGCCTGCTCGAAAGTCAGGTTAGCCGGTTTCAAGGCCAATGCCTTTTCCGAAGCAACTACATACTCGGCAAAAGCGCCAAAACGATTTCCGTAGACCTCATCGCCCGGTTTGAACTGCGTTACGTTCTTGCCCACCGCTTCAACCGTCCCCGCGTAGTCAACGCCTAATCGCGTGACCTTTGGTTTGAGGAGCCCAAACTCTACCAGGCGACCGAGGTAGGGCGTGCCTTCCATGTAATGCCAGTCGAGTGGATTGACCGAAGCTCCACGCACTCTGATCAGGAGTTGATTGTCCAAAGGAACAGGCTTTTCGATTTCTTCAAGCCGCAGGACGTCGGGTGAACCAAAGTCGCTATAGACAATGGCTTTCATCCGTGGGGCTGGAGTAGGACTTGGATTTGGTGTCTGAGCCCATCCTGCCTTAGTAAACAGAAAGCAGGAGGTGATGGCAAGGATTTGCAGGTGTGTTTTCATAAGAGCGACGATTGGAATAATGATCTGAAACTCAGGCAGCGCTGGCAATAACGGATTGCCTGTTACTGGCGGCGCTTTCGCCCCCCAGATGAGCAACCAGAGCACGGTGGATAATTCTCCCAGGCCCTCAGCAATCATCGCGACGCTGGAGACAAGATGTCCATACCGAGGGAGAAGCAGGGACGTGAAACTGGCCGCGAGGTAGCCGAAGCAGGCTATGATCAGCAGGAACCCCAGGACGCGGGGGATGAAACCGGACCGAATAACAAGGAGTCCGAACGGGAACAGCCAAAGGCCCCAGAAGATTTGAGCAACGAGAAAACCATGGCTATGCAAACGCAGGAACAGGTAAGCCAGCGCGTCCAGCTGGCTCTGTTCGAATGCGGACAGGTAACCGGTCCCATTAGCCACGAGCAACGCGGCCACGTCGTTGAGGACATTGAAAAATGAAATAGGAACGGAAACTACAAACAAGGTCACCATGACGGCGGCCTGGTGCTTGTTCACATCCTTGAGCAACCGGTAGAGCGCGAAAACCACGAAGATAAAGGCGACCGCATTGATCAATTCGCCCGCCATGCCGAGGCGAAGAAGGGTCTCAGAAGCTCGGAGATGAGCAGCCGTAGCGGTTGGATCTCCCGGCACAATTAGCTTACCGGGAACATAAAGCAGGGCAAAGGGAGCGGGAAGGCAGGCCAACAGGTAGAGGAGCCCCGCGAACCGCGCTTGTTTCTTGACTGAGTCCATGTGTCTCCGTTTCGGCAGTCGGGTTTGACCTAGTTCACAGTAATCACTATTTTTCCCCGGGCGTGGCCTGTTTCCAGGTAGCTGAGAGCGGCCGGGACATCGTTCCACTTGTAGGTCTTATCGATGACGGGAGTGATCTTACCATTCTGCATCAGGTCAGCAAGGATAGCCATGTCCGCCTTGTTGAATTCGGCGATATAGGCGATGAACTTCTGGTTCACGAACCAGGATCCCAGGTAGGCATTGAGCTCACCAAGGAGGCGCCCCGCCATACCATCGTGCCACCCTGCTCCCCCAAGCCCGGCCATGACACAGATGCCATTCGGAGTCAGAATCCGCCGGCGCTCGGAGAACGAATGGTTCCCGACCAGGTCAAAGATCAAGTCATACCGCTGATCGGTTTGCGTGAAGTCTTCCTTCGTGTAGTCGATCACATGGTCTGCGCCGATCGATCGAACCATGTCGACATTCCGCGTGCTGCAGACGGCAGTGACTTCCGTACCGAACGATTTCGCTATCTGCACGGCAAAGGTGCCCACGCCTCCCGATGCGCCATTGACGAGGACCTTCTGTCCGGCCTTGATTTTTCCCTTGTCGCGAAGGCCCTGGAGCGCGGTGATTGCTGCTACCGGGACAGAAGCCGCCTGCTCAAACGTCACGTTAGCGGGTTTAAGCGTGACCGCGCGGTCGGGCAGGACGCATACATACTCGGACATGGCTCCGTTCTTTCCACCGAACACTTCGTCGCCAGGCTTGAACTGGGTCACATTCTTGCCGACGACTTCAACTGTGCCTGCATAGTCGACGCCTAGCCGAGTATCTTTCGGTTTACGCATCCCCAGGATCGGGCGGATTAATAACGGCCCGCGAATTGTCAGGTCCAGCGGATTCAAGGAAGCCGCGTGAACCTTCACGAGGACCTGGTTGTCTGTCGGCACCGGCTTCTCAACGTCTGCCAACCTCAGAACTTCGGGTCCACCATACTCACAATGAACGATGGCTTTCATAGGATTGACCGGAGCACCGGTTTCGCGGTCACAGTCATTACTCGACATCCAATAAGCGACGAACCCCCACAGGAACGCCAATATCAAGACGACCAAAAGCGCGCGTCCAGTCCACTTTAATATTCGTTTTATTTTCATATGCCTAACGAGGCTTGCTCTTTCCATCGTTGTTCGTTCACGCCCTTCACGAGGAGCCACAGCATCAGCGATATTTCCCCGGGGCCGGCCAGCGCAAGGTTATATGGAGACAAATAGTGTGCGAGCGGCCGCCACAGAAGAGTCAGGTAACCCAGGCCGGCAAAAACCTCCAGCACGCCAATAATTCGAGGCATAAAGGTTGACCTGAAAATGAGGTAGCCGACCAGGACACACCATAATCCGAAGAACACCAGGCCGATGTCGTAGGCTTGCGCATTCAATTTGAGAAGCATGAGCGCCAGAGCCTGCAACTGTTCGGGTGCAAATGCGCTCAAGGAGCTCTTGCCTTGCAGGACAAGCAAGGGGGCGAGTTGAAAAAGACTGCTGAGGGCCCACATCGCGCATCCCAGGAGCATGATAAACCCAGCGAGTAACGAGACGCTCCTATTGACCGGCTTAAAGAGGCCATAGAAAAGAGCCGCCCAAAGGAGATGGAACGGCACAGTCATCAGGGAAGCCACGAATCCCAGCCGAAACAGAGACTCGTGCGAAAGGATGCTGGCCGCCGTCGCGGTCGCATTGCCGGGCACAACGAGCATGCCAAGAATAACCATTTGACCAAGAACTGAGGTCAAGGCTCCAAGCAAATAGGAGAGGCCAGCCATTCTGGCCTTGAAACGCGGCGACGCTTCTGCAATCCGTCTCGTCATGATAACTGTGCTCACACTTGTTTTCCTTGCGGGAGTGATTCAAATAAGCCCGTTCGGTTCATCTCGCGCATTGTTAGAGTTTGTTGTCCTGTTCCACAGTAATCACTACTTTGCCGCGGGCGTGGCCTTCTTCCAGGTAATCGAGAGCTTCCGCGGTCTTGCTCATCGGATACTCGCGGTCGATAACGGGCTTCAGCTTGCCCTCCTGCATCAGGTCGCGCAGCACGGCCAGGTCTGCCTGGAGGACCTTGCCGATGAAGAACTTGAACTTCTGGGAGATAAACGGCGACACGAAAAAGGATTTTAGATTGCCAGCCAGGCGCGACCACTGGCCTTCGTGCTTTCCGGCGCTGCCCATTCCAGCCAGGACACAGATGCCGTTCGGAGCCAGGACGCGCCGGCGCTCGGCAATGGTATGGTTCCCAACGTTGTCGAAAATCGTATCGTAACGCTGATTGCCTACGGTGAAGTCCTCTTTCGTGTAGTCGATGACGTGGTCGGCGCCGATTGATCGGGCCTGTTCCAGGTTCCTAGGGCTACAGACGGCGGTTACCTCTGCACCAAATGCCTTCGCGATCTGCACCGCGAACGTACCTACTCCTCCGGAGGCGCCATTGACGAGAACCTTTTGTCCGGGCTGAATGTTTCCCTGGTTGCGAAGACCTTGCAGCGCCGTAAGTCCGGCCACTGCGACGGAGCCCGCCTGCTCGAACGTGACGTTATCTGGCTTCGTCACCAATGTTCGTGCCGGAGCACAGACATACTCGGCGATCGTTCCATTAGCCGCGCCGAAAACTTCATCACCTGGTTTGAATTGGGTGACATTCTTCCCCACCGCCTCCACCGTCCCCGCGCAATCGATCCCGAAGCGTGAATCCTTTGGCTTCCGCATTCCGGTGATGGGACGCATTACGAAGGAGCCGCGGAGTAGGTGCCCGTCGGCGGCATTGAGAGACGCGGCGCGAACTTTGATCAGGACCTGATCGTCGGTGGGGATTGGCTTCTCCACGGCCCGCAGCGTCAGGGAACCGTATTCGCACTTACGAATAGCTTTCATAGGATTAGTGGGTGGGCCGGTTCTTGAGTCGCAATCATTTGTAGAAGTCCAGTAAGAGACAAAGAGATAGATCCCGCCTGCCAACACCACGGCTAACATGACGATACCTATCCATTTAAGAATCCGCTTAAGGAGCGTCATTCGATTGTAATCGCGATCTTCCCCTGGACATGGCCGGTCTCAAGGTAGTTGTAGGCCGCGGCGGTTTCAGTGAGCGGGTAAGTCTTGGTCAGAGCGGGCAACACTTTCCCGCTCTCAGTCAAGTCGCGGAGAACGCCGAGGTCTTTCTTGTTAATGTCGACGCCGAAGAGAACAAATTTCTCGTTCCCGAATTTTGAGCGCAACGAAGCAGTAAGCTCGCCTGCCAGATTCGATAAGGTGTCCTTGTGCATTCCTGAGCCGCCGATACCGGCCAGGACACAGATGCCGCCAGGCTTGAGAATGCGGCGCCGTTCCGCAAAGGACCGATTATTGACCAGATCGTAGATTACGTCGTAACGCGCTTCGCCCTTGGTGAAGTCCTCTTTAGTGTAATCAATCACGTGATCGGCACCGAGCGATCGGACCAGGTCCAGGTTTTTGGTGCTGCAAACGCCGGTCACTTCCGCGCCGAAAGCCTTGGCGATCTGGACGGCAAATGTCCCGACACCACCCGAGGCACCATTGATCAGGACCTTCTGGCCTTTTTGCAGTCGCCCCGTATCGCGCAGACCCTGCAAAGATACCAGCGCGGTAGGGATCGAGGCGGCTTGCTCGAAGTTAGTGTTAGCCGGCTTCAGAGCGATTGCTCCAGCCTGCCTAACGCAGATGTATTCGGCCAGAGCACCTGCTCTTACTCCGAAGACTTCATCGCCTGGCTTGAATTCAGTCACGTTCCGGCCGACCGCTTCAACGGTTCCGGCGAAATCAGATCCCGGGATGGTATTTTTTGGCTTCCGAAGTCCAAAGATTAGTCTACCGATACCGCCTTCCAGCATGCCACCGTCATAAAACCTGAGGGAAACGGCGCGAACGCGGACAAGGACCTGGTCGTCGTTCGGAACCGGCTTTTCGACTTGTTCCAGCTTCAGAACGTCATCCGGCGAGCCGTATTCGCAATACTTGATCGCTTTCATCCGCTCAGCTCCGGCAGGAATGGTGCGTCCGCAGTCGTTAGTCGAAGTCCAGTAGGCGATGAACCCGCACAGAAACGCCAATATTAAGGCGAACAACAGTGCGCGTGCAGTCCACTTTATTATTCGTTTTATTTTCATGTGCCTAACGAGGCTTGCCGATTCCATCGTTGTTCGTTCACGCCCTTCACGAGCAGCCACGCGGCCAGTGACAGTCCCCCTGGCACCATCAACAAGAGAAGGCCGTCGGATGCGTAGGCCGGCGCAAGGACGAGCAGAAAATTCCTCATGATAAATCCGAGACCACCGAACGTCATAAGAACGCCGAGAAATTTGGGAAGATAGCCCGATCGAAAGATTAAGTAACCGCGTAGGACCCAGGCCACGCCGTAGAGCACTGTGAACATCGCACCACCATAGGCAAACAACTTGAGGGACAGCAGCGCGAGAGTGTTGAGTTGATCAGTCGAGAAGGTCTTCAAATAGCTGTCGCCTCGCAGGATGAGTGAAGGGGCAAGGTAAAAGAGCTCGGCGGCGGCAAAGACGGCCGTGCCGACCAGCCCGAAGAAGGCGGCGAGAAGCGCGATATCTTTGCGGACAGGTCTGAGCAACATGTAAAAGGTCAACGACAGCCCAATATCACAGACGGCCTCTACGAGGTAACCGGCAAAGCCCCAGCGGAACAATGAACCAAAGGCTTTGATGTTTCCCGCCGTGGCCGCAGCGTCACCGGCCACGATGAGCTGGGACGGAACGTAGGCCTCTCCGAAGCCGCCCGCGATAAAAGAGAACAGGAATAACACTCCGGCAATTCTTGCGTAAGTCTGCATAGTTATAGCTGGAGGCCTCCTCGTTAGGGAGTCGCAGGGTTCAACATTACTCCGCACGGAGCGCCTCGATCGGGTTGATGCGCGCGGCGCGGCGAGCGGGGAGCCAGGATGCGACCAAGGCCACGGCGATGAGCAGGAAGGTAGCGCCGATCCATATCAAGGGATCGTTGAGGCGCATGCCGGGAAAAGCGACAGCGAGCAGTCGGGAAAGACCTACTCCACCGAGTAAACCGAGAGCCGAGCCGAGCAGCGCCAGCTTCACGCCAGAAGTCAGAACGATGCGAGTGATGTCCCTGACGCTGGCTCCCAGCGCGAAGCGAATCGCAAACTCGCCGGTGCGTTGAGCCATCGTGCGAGCGATAACGCCATAAATACCTAACGTGGCAAGGCCGAGGCCGAGGAGGGCGAACGCGGTAAGCATGTCGCGCATGATGGCGGTTTGCGTGTTGGCGCGTTCGATCGTCGTGTCGCCGGGTTCGAGCTGGCGGACCGGCAAATCGGCATCCAGTTCGGTCA
Organism: Spartobacteria bacterium; assembly: GCA_003134785.1. Lineage (GTDB taxonomy): Bacteria > Verrucomicrobiota > Verrucomicrobiia > Chthoniobacterales > UBA10450 > AV80. The sequence continues at coordinate 32,095 of PLCN01000006.1, read as the reverse complement.
TAACGCTACGGATACTTTGCAGGAGGGTGGAAGGCGCGACACCGCTGGTGCGGACGGCGATCTGGCTGTAAGGCTGCGGGTCCTGAGTCATGGGCTGGTAAAGTTGAAAGGTCACCGGCCCTGGATCTGGGAGAATCGATTTTACATCGGCCGCCACACCAACGATTTCGCCCCATTGCGAATTATTTCCGATACCGGTTTGAGCGAGACGGTGACCGATCGGATTTTCGCTCCCAAATAGCGCCACCGCCATCGACTGGCTGATGATGAAAACCTTAGGCGAAGTTTGGCTGTCACTTTCGTTGAAGAAGCGTCCGGCGAGCAGACGGGTGCCGAAGGTGTCGAAATAACGTGGAGTAATACTGTTAACGACGGCAGCGGGTTCGCGACCGGGTTGGGGACGCTCGCGGCCTTCGATGAGATACTTGCGGACATCTCCCCAGTTAAAGAAAGGCGCGAAGGAACAAACGCTGGCCGATGCCACGCCGGGGATGGCTTGCAGCCGCTCGAGCGTGACCCGGTGGAAGGCGTTAATTCTGTCGGCATCGGGGTAGCCGGCGGCCGGGAGCACCACTGTTCCGGTGACAACATGTTCGGATTGCCAGCCGGCGTGAGTGTTATTCAACTCATCGAGACCGCGGGCAAAAAGCGCGGCCCCAGTCAGCAACACCATCGCGAGCGTAAACTGGCCGACGATGAGACCGTGGCGAAAACGTTGATGACCGCGACCCCCACTCATGCCACGCGCGCCGCTCTTCAGTGTGTCGTTTACATTCAGCCGTAGCGCGAAGAGCGCCGGTGCCAGGCCGAACGCGATGGCCGTGACAAGCGAGGCGACAAACGCCCAGCCGAATACGTGCCAGTCAAAGGCGAACACTAAGCGTTCGCCGTTCTCTCCGATGGTTCGAACGGAGAGCCAATCGGCGGCCCACCGTGCGACAAGCACCGCGCAGGCCCCACCGGCAATGGCCAGCAAGAGCGACTCGGCCATTAACGGGCGCAACAATTGCGCGCGCGAAGCGCCAAGGGCGGAACGGACGGCGAATTCCCGCGCGCGCGCCATGGTGCGGGCGAGGAGAAGGTTCGCGAGATTGGAGCAAGCGATCAGCAGCACAAAACCGGAAAGGCCGATTAGCATCGCCATCATGATGAGGGCCCTGCTCGGCAGGGCTGTGCCGTTGAGCGGGATTGCACGCCAGGTACTCCCGGCATTGACCTCAGGGAAATCGGCGGCGAGGCGCGCACCGAAGTTGGCAATAAAGCCGGCCGCTTCAGCCTGCGAGAGCTTGTCGCCGCGGCGACCGATGGGCCGTACGATGGTGCTGCGGCGGTCGGCGGATTTTTGTTGGTCGAATGTTAGCGGGCGGAAGAAATCGAACGGGCCCAAGTGCCGCCAGTCGTTGAACCACGCGGGCAGGACGCCCACAATCTCATGAGGTTCGCCATCGACGCGGATAATGCGGCCAACAACATCGTATCTGCCGCCGAAACGCTGCTGCCAGCAACGCTGACTGATAATAACAACGCGGTCGTTTCCCGGGAGGTCTTCCTGCGACAGGAAATTGCGGCCGAGCTGCGGTTGGACGCGGAGCACTGAAAGCAAATTCGACGTGATGCGCAGAGCGCGAACCATCTCGGCCGGTTGACCAGGTTCGAACAGGCTGGTGTCGCCGAGCGTATAGGCGCCAATCTCACCATATGTTCGCATCTCGCGCCGGAGGTCGAGAAAGTCGGCCGGCGAAATCCTTCCCTGGGGATTCTGCGCGGTCGCGCGGTCGATCCGCTCGAGTTGCTCGCTTGCGGGATAGGGCAGCGGTTTGAGCAGGATCGAGTTGAGGATGCTGAACATGGCGGTATTAGCACCGATGCCGAGCCCGAGCGTGATGATGGCGAGGAGGGTGAACCCGGGGCTGCGCGCGAGCGAGCGAATGGCGAAGCGAAGACTGGATAAAAACATAAGCGATTAGTAACTGTCTGTTTTCTTCGTTAGGTATTTGGCGCGCGTCATCGATTTAGTTATCGTTGGTTGCCAACAGCCCGATAGTCACTGTAGGTAATTACGGTGTGTCCCCGTCCTTCCTGACCCATTCCTGATCCAGTCATGTCGGCAGTTTGCTCTACCAGGAGCGGCTTCCCTTCAGGTCCGATGCGATAGCGGGCGGTGGATTCGTAGCGTTCGAGCTTCATAAGCAGCTTTATTCGCATCGGCTTAACGGTGATGCCCACTGCTCCACAAACGGCACTCCGTTTGCCTCGGCCACCGTCGCGTCCGCGGTGGCGTTCTGCGATACATCAGTGTCCATCACTTTCGCGGTGTCTTTCGGCAAAGCAGCAAAATGAAATACCGTTCGGCCACGCGAGTCGCTCGATGCTGTCGCAGGCGTTCCAAAATAGCCTGCCAGGCGATAGTAACCGGGGACGCGGCGTTTCGCAGAGTCGGTCCGAAAAGTCTTCAACGCGTCAGCCGAAGGAGGCGCGCCGTCGACCGAGACGAGCGTCCATCGTGCGTCAGCCGGTTTCGTTGGATCGAACTTTTCGATATTAACGTGCTTCTCGGTTTTCCCGTTGGATGTTTGCTCGTTGCGGACTGTCCGCGTAAAGGCGAAAGCATCCGGGCTGACACTTTGCGCCTGTGCTAGAACGCACTGCTTAAGCTCGTCCTGGTTCTGCTGCGCGAGAACGGTAGAAACGGATCCGAGACTTAGGACGGCGATGATCGCTAGCGGATGATTGATATTCATACTCTGAGAAGTTGTCCTTATGTGATTGAGCTAAGCGCGGCAGTTGGATCAGAGCGCCCCGCGATAACGGCGCAGCCGGACAGCGGCCGCGAAGAAGGTCGCGGCGATTACCAGCCCGATCCAAAGACCTGGGCTGCTCAGGAACTTCAGCGGATCGAGTTGCGTGAGTCGATCGACCACAGGGACGTGGGCGTCATGCGGGTAGCTAACGACAACGAACGCCTCGTCGAAGCTGCCCGTCATGCGCTGGCTTAGCAGGGCGGCAAAATGCGAAGTGTTGAATGCGATCTTCTCGACCGCGGCGACCGCCAGCCACGGCAACACAGCCCAAAGAAATGTCGCACGACGCGCCCAACCGGAGACCAGCAACAGCCACCCGAAGAGTGGTGCCTGCCAGAGCACCATCGTGACCAAACCGTAGAGCAGAATGACCGACAGCTGACCGTAAGGCAGCAGTGTCCATGTCGTGCCACTCAGACCGCTCGGTAGCAGCGCTACGGTGCTGATCAGCAGCATGGTAAACTGCGTGGCCTCAATGATGACGAAGGTGAGCAGCGGCAGAATCACCAGGGGAATGATCGCCTTCGCGAGCACGGCGGTGAGATCCGAGACGGGAAGCGACTTCCAGAACAGGATGCTGCGATCGCGGCGTTCGCCATGCAGCGCGTCGAGACAATAGAACACCCCTACGAGAAACGCGGTCAGCATGATCATCATGGCCACGACGTCATACGGCGTCTCGATTGCGGCTCGCTGGTGCGCGGGATCGAGCAACAACGCGTTGCGCCTGCGTTGAGGAAAGCCGCCCGCGGTGATGGCGAAACCGAAGAGAACGACCCCGGCGGCGATCAACGGCGCGATATAAATCGAACGGTTCTCCCATAACTCGCGCCGCACCGACCAGTAGAGCGGCCGAATCGGTGATTTGGCCGCTGGCATTGTTAGCTTGGACTCGTTAGGTACTTCGGGCCCGGTGTTCGATGGAGTATTCATTAGGCTGTTCCTCCCTGACTCGCCACAGTCCCACCGTCGCGGGACGAAGGCGGCTGAGCTTCGCCGGCCTTGTTGCCCATCACAGCGACGAACAAGTCGGCGATGCTGGGTGTGCGCACGTCGCCGATGGCTGCGAGTTGCTGGCGATCGACGTGATCGAACAGCATGATGCTGCGACCAAAGGCCTGGCGTTCATTCATCGGCTGGAGGGCTCGTGCGCCGTCGACATGGTCGGGATGCACCATCACTTCCACATAACGTGACTCGAATTCGTCCATGCTGCATTCCAGCACGATGCGGCCGCGGTTGATGAACATGAGATCGGTCAGGACATCCTGGATCTCTTCCACCTGATGGGTCGTCACCACGATGGTGCGGCTGCGATCGAAGTAGTCGTTCAGCAGGGAATCGTAAAACTGTTTCCGATACAGGATGTCGAGGCCAAGGGTCGGCTCATCCAGCACCAGCAATTTCGCGTCAATCGCCATGACCAGCGCGAGATGGAGTTGGGCTACCATGCCCTTCGACAATTGTCTGATCTTGCTCGTGCGCTTGATTTCCGTCTTCGCCAGAAAACCTTCCGCCTTCGCGCGATCGAATCGCGGATGCACCCCGGCGACGTAGTCGAGCGCCTGCGAAACACGCATCCAGCGCGGGAGCACCGCGACATCGGCAATGAAACAGACATCGCACATGAGCTGGTCGCGCTCGGCCCAGGGGTCGCGTCCGAGCACCTTCAGTTCTCCCTCATAGGCGGTGAGGCCGAGAATCGCATCGAGCGCGGTCGTTTTGCCTGCGCCGTTGGGACCGATGAGTCCCAGGATGCGGCCTTCTTCGACCCGCAAATCGACGCCGTCCAGCGCGATCGTTGTGCCGTAGGTCTTGCGGAGACCGCGTGCTTCTATACATGCCATGGCTTCAGTGCTCCTTCTTCGCAGTGTTCGACGACGACCGGTGTTTTGCGGCAGCTTTCAGCAGCTCATCCGGCGTCAGGCCCAACCGCTGAATGGTCGCGGCTACCCTGGGCCATTGTTCCGTGAGAAATTTCTGGCGTTCACCCTTCAGCAACAGATTGCGCGCGCCGTCATTGACGAACATGCCGAGGCCTCGCTTTGTCTCGACCAGCTGCTCGGTGACCAGCCCTTGATAGGCCTTCAGAACCGTGAGCGGGTTGACCCGATATTCCGCCGCGACATTGCGCACCGACGGCAGCGGATCGCCCTCCTTGAGCACGCCATCGAGAATCATGGCGACGACACGATCGCGCAGCTGGCGATAGATTGGCTGACTGTTGTGCCACTCATGATTCATTCTGTCTCCGATACCCCTACGAGGGACGTGCGAGGGTTCGCTCCGATTGACTGCTGCGTTTCATATAGTGATATAGTTGACTACAACACTATCTCGCTTGCAAGCTTTATTTTTATTTTTCTTTTCCCACCGTTTCCATGGCCATCCGCATAGGAGGAAGAACCTCAAAGCGCTCGAAAACTATCTACGCGGCTTCCTGCGCTACGCCGATTGGTGCTCGCCGTCCGTTTGCGAGTATGGTTGCTCGTGAAACGTGGTCTCGGTTTTCTCGACCGCATTGGCTCAGTTGGCGCCCTCATCGCGGCTATCGCAGCGCCGTGTTGTTTCCCGCTCTTCGCTGCCATTGGCGCGGCGGCAGGATTGAGTGCGCTTGGACAGTACGAAAGTATCATTCTCTACATCTTCCAAGGGTTTGCGGTGCTAACTTTGGTAGGACTGGCGTTGTCGTATCGACAGCATCGCGATCCCGCGCCACTGATCGTCGGCGCGCTTGGCTGCGCGAATCTCGCGAATCATTTCTATTTGGAGTCTTCTCTTTCCTCGCTTTACGGCGGTCTCCTGGGGTTGATCGCGGCTTCGATCTGGAATTATTTGAGCACAAGACGAGGTAAACAGCCGCTTCTGCAATCGACCATCACTTGTCCGCAGTGCGGCCACAAATCCGAGGAAACGATGCCGACGAATGCTTGCGTGTTTTTCTACGACTGCCTTGGGTGCAACGCGCGGCTCAAGCCGCTATCGGGAGATTGCTGCGTATTTTGCAGCTACGGCTCAGTTCCTTGTCCGCCAGTTCAGACAGGCGAATCATGTTGTACCTAAATCAAACTCACCCACTATCGAACGGAAACCCCGTTCGACGCGCGGTCTCCTTTGTGCTACTCATCAGCTAATGCGAAGCACAGCCGCGATTCTGTTTACCGTCGTGCTGGCGATGTTGATCGCGCCGCTGCGGCTCCCGGCGGCATCGTGCATTCTCTCAAATGCGCCGAGCCAGGAGGCTTGCCAAAGTAACTGTTGCGCAAACATGGCCTGTTGTGCTGTCTCGCACAAAAATACGGGACCTGTGTCCCAGCCGCTCATGCAGGGTGGTCTGGCCAAACAGCAGGTAGTCGGACTCTTCGCAGCTCCAGCCATCGGTTCGCACATTCAGCTCTTCGCAGCCGAGCCAATTGTTTGCGCGAGCGCCCCGGTCCGCGCGCATTCGCCGCCTCCTCTCGCGGCGAACTGCATTCGTCTCATCTGATCCCAAGACGCTGACACCCGAGGTGTGCCCTTTCATCGGCACGCCCGCGTTTCAACCGCTGTCTTGGATCAATGAAAACAAACACACTCTTATTCTTATTAGTTACAACTTTATCGCTTCGAGCTGAGTCCGCCGGAAAGAACGGCGAGCCGGAAGCGGCTTCGCATGCACTCTCACTTGGCGAGGTCACACGCGCGGTCTCCGAGCGTAACCCAGCGATCAGGGAAGCGCTGCGTAGGTGGGAGGCGGCGAAGCAGCGCGTCATTCAGGAAGGCGCGTGGGATGACTTGAGGCTTTCCGGCACTTCAAGAGTCCGCCGTTATGTCGACGTTCCGCCAAACGCGTTCACCGACCAGATGGTGTCCGTCGAACAGGCGATTCCGATTTCCGGGAAGAATCGCGTGCGCGCGCAGGTCGCGGCCGCGGATGCAATCACTGCTTTCGAGCAGGTCCGACGGCAACAACTCGATGTGCTGACCAAAGCGCGCTCGGCTTATTTCCGGCTCGCGAATGCCTCCGCGCAAATTGAACTGAACCGGAAGAATTATCAGTCGCTCGCGCAGATCGCGGAGATCGGCCGCTCTCGGTATGAAGTGGGAACGCAGACCGCGGCGGACGTACTTATGGCGGAAACCGAAGCGGCCAAGCTTCTCGAAGTGCGGCGCGATCTGGAGCGAAACGTCGCGACCGAACAATCGCAGCTGAACGTGCTCATGAATCGCGATGCGTTCGCGCCGCTCGCAGTAAGCGAGGACGTTGCGGTCCGGCACAGAGAATTTTCGATCACGAGTCTGCGCTCCTCGACGCTATCGAATCGCCCCGAGATTCGCGTGGCGCGCGCCAGAATCGCCTCGGGTGAGGCCGGCGTTCGCCTCGCGCAACGCGCCTGGATACCCGACCCGTCGGTTAAGGTCGAAGGCCAGCGCTACAACGATACCGGACAATCGCTGAGCGAATTCGATGCCGGTGTTTCATTCAGTGTTCCTTGGGGCAATCCGCGGAAGTACTCCGCGGGCGTAACTGAGGCGCGAGCGAATCTGGATGCCGCCCGGGCTGCCCTGGAGCGGGCCGAAACCGAGGCGATCGGTTCTTTGCGCGACGCGTTGCAAAAGGTCGCGACCGCGCATCATCACGTCGAGCTTTTCGGCGACAAACTGGTGCCGCAAATGCGCCAGGCGTTCCAGGCCACGCAACTCTCCTATGAATCCGGCAAGGCATCCTTTGCCGAGTGGATCGCAGTGCAGCGCAATCTCCGCGACATGGAAGCCGAAGCGCGCATGCACCTGACTGATTATCAAACCGCGCTGGCCGAACTCGAGTCCGTTGTCGGCGCCGATCTCAACCTCTTTCCATCGGGCAACCCGTCGTAAACAAAATGAAAACAACAATCCAGTTACTCGCAGTCCTCACTTTGGCGCTTGTTGCCGCGTGTTCGAAACCGTCCCCGCCGCTAAAACCTGTGGACGTGGACTATTACACCTGCACCATGCATCCCTTTGTGCATGCCGACGCACCGGGGAAATGTCCGGTGTGCGGGATGGAACTTGTGCCGGTAAGGAAGAGCGAGGGCGCACCGCCGTCTGCGTCCCCGAGCGAAACGAAAACGTCAGCGCATCGCGAGTTCGTGGTTCCAGTCGAACGGCAGCAACAAATCGGAGTCACCTACGCGAAAATCGAACGCCGCCCGCTGCGGAAAGAGATTCGCGCCGTCGGAACGGTCGAGCCTGATCTGCAAAAGCATTGGGCGTTTGTCGCGCGCGCGGACGGATACGTGCAAGAGCTGATCGTCGCATCGGCGGGACAGATCGTGGAGAAGGACGAGCCACTGCTTTCCATCTACAGCCCCGATCTAGCGACCACGACACGTGAATTGGTGATGCTGTTAAAGATGCGTGACGACGCGAGGACGCCGGCGTCTCGTGAAACACCGCAAAGATTGATCACCGCCGCCGAGGCACGTTTGCAGCAATGGAACATCACGCCCGACCAAATCGCGGAGCTGGAGAAGAGCCGGACCCCCACGGAAGTGATCACTTTGCGGTCGCCGTTCCGCGGGGTGGTTCAGGAGTTGCCCGCGCATCAAGGCGTCGCGGTGAAGATTGGAGATCATCTCGTGGATGTCGCCGATCTCTCGACCGTCTGGGTCTGGGCGGAGTATTACGAGAGCGAACTCGCAGGCCTTCAAAGCGGCCAGAGAGTTTCCGTAACGAGCAAATCATTTCCGGACGCCGCCTTCGAAGGAACAGTCGCGGTCGTCAATCCATTCGTCGATCAAACCAAACGCACGTCACGGGTGCGGATCGATATTCCAAATCCGGAGTTCAAACTGCGGCCCGGCATGTATGCGGATGTCGCGCTGAGCTTGGATGCTGGCGAGCGATTGGCGATTCCGGTGAGCGCGGTGATGCCAACCGGTGAGCGCAACATTGCCTTTGTCGATAAAGGCAACGGCAGGATCGAGCCGCGCGATCTGAAACTGGCCGGGCAATTCGGCGACTTGTACGCGGTCGAGTCGGGTCTGAGTGAAGGCGAACGGGTCATCGCCAGCGCGAATTTTCTCATCGACTCGGAAGCAAAAGTTCAAGGCGCGCTGGCTGATTTTCACCAGCACTAACCGGAACCGGAGATGATCGAGCGTCTGATCGACTGGAGCGCGCGGAACAAATTTTTTGTTTTCCTGCTCAGTGCGCTCGCCATCGCGCTTGGCATCTTCGGGATTTACCGCACGCCGCTCGATGCGATTCCCGACCTGAGCGATGTGCAGGTGATCGTTTACACCGATTGGGAAGGCCGGTCGCCCGACCTGATGGAGGATCAGGTCACTTATCCCATCTCTTCGCTCTTTATCGCTGCGCCCAAAGTAAAGTTCGTCCGCGGTGAATCGATGTTCGGCAAGTCGTTCGTTTACGTCATTTTCGAGGATGGCACCGATATCTACTGGGCCCGCTCACGCGTTCTGGAATACCTCAACTCGATTCGTGGCTCACTGCCCGAAGGCGTGAACCCTATGCTGGGCCCAGATGCGACCGGCGTCGGCTGGGTTTTTGAATACGCGCTGGTGGACGACAGCGGCAAACATGATCTCGCTGAGCTGCGTTCCCTTCAAGATTGGAACCTGCGCTACGCGCTCGAATCGGTGAAAGGCGTCGCGGAAGTCGCGCCGGTCGGCGGGTTCGTAAAGGAATATCAGGTCGACCTCGATCCGAACGCGCTCGCCGCTCATCGCATTCCGCTCAGCGAAGTGGTGAGCCGCATCCGGGCGAGCAATAGCGATGTCGGGGGGAAGACGTTTGAAGTCGGGAGCACGGAGTATTACGTGCGGGGGCGCGGTTACATCAAGACCGTCGCCGACATCGAGAACGTGGTGCTGAAGGTGGACAACGGCACACCGGTTTATGTGAAGAATGTCGGCACGGTGCATCTCGGCCCGGCCTTTCGTCGTGGTGTGGCGGAACTGGATGGCAAAGGCGAAGTGGTCGGCGGGATCATCGTGATGCGCTTCGGCGAAAATGCGTTGCGCGTGATCGACGGCGTGAAAAGCAAGCTCGAGGAAATCAAATCATCGTTGCCGGCGGGCGTGCGCATCGTGCCGACCTACGACCGTAGCGATCTGATCCGGCGAGCGATTTCCACTCTGCGCGAAAAGCTGATCGAGGAATGCATTGTAGTTGCGCTCGTCTGCATCGTTTTCCTCTGGCACGTCCGCTCCGCCTTCGTCGCGATCATCACGCTGCCGATCGCGATTCTTCTTTCGTTCGTGCCGATGGTTTACCTGCATCTCACCAGCAACATCATGTCGTTAGGTGGAATCGCGATTGCCATCGGTGCGATGGTCGATGCCGCGATCATCATGGTCGAGAACGCGCATAAGTCTCTCGAACATTTCCGCGAGGAACACAGCCGGGAGCCAAACAATGCAGAACGGATCGCGGTCATTATCGCCGCGGCCAAGAGCGTCGGCCGTCCGCTTTTTTTCTCGCTGCTCGTCATCACGGTGAGCTTTCTGCCCGTCTTCACTCTGACCGCGCAGGAAGGCAGGCTCTTCAAACCGCTCGCGTTTACTAAAACGTTTTCGATGTTCTTCGCCTCTTTGCTCGCCATCACGCTTGTGCCGGCACTGATGACTCTTCTGATTCGCGGAAAGATCGCACTAGAATCGCGCAACCCGGTGAATCGATTCCTCATTGCCCTCTACGAACCATCGGTCAGCTTCGTTTTGCGGCATCGCCGGCTCGTGCTGGGCTGCGCGGTGCTTCTTCTTGCGCTCACCATCCTTCCGTTTCTGAAGCTCGGGAAGGAATTCATGCCGCCGCTCAACGAAGGCACGCTGCTTTACATGCCGGCTTCTGTCCCGGGCATGGCGATCAGTGAGGCAACGAGGATCCTGCAAATCCAGGACCGTCAACTGAAGAAGTTCCCGGAAGTCCAAACGGTTTTCGGCAAAGCCGGACAAGCGGAAACCGCGACCGATCCCGCGCCGCTTTCGATGTTTGAAACGATCGTGTCATTCAAGCCCTTGTCAGAATGGCGGGTGGGAATGACGTGGGAAAAATTGCTGGCGGAAATGAATGCCACGATTCGCACACCTGGCATGAGCAACATCTTTTGGATGCCGATCCAGACGCGCACCGAAATGCTGACGACTGGCATGCGCAGCAATCTTGGGATCAAAGTTTTTGGGCCGGATCTGGACGGAATCCAGGACGCCGCCGTGCAAATCGAACACGCGCTGACGGGATTTCACGATACCCGCTCGGTCTTCGCCGAGCGCACGACGGGCGGATACTTTCTGGACTTCACGGTCAATCGCGAAGCGGCGGCCCGATACGGCCTCACGGTGCAGGATGTGAACGACGTCGTTGAAACCGCTATCGGCGGCAAGACTATCACGACCACATTCGAGCGCCGTGAGCGCTACCCCGTGAATGCGCGATACGCGCGAGATTTCCGGCAAGACCTGGGAGCGCTCAAGCGCGTGCTTGTTCCGACGCCGACCGGCGCGCAGGTGCCAATCGAACTTCTGGCCGACATCGGTTACAAGACCGGACCGCCCAGCATTCGCAGCGAGAACGGCCAGCTCGTCGGTTTTGTCTTCGTAGATATCACGGCGAGCAACATTGACGGATACGTCAGCGCTGCTTCGCAACGCATCGCCGCGAGCGTTCATTTGCCGCCGGGTTACACGATGCAGTGGAGCGGACAGTCCCAGTATCTGAAGCAGGCCGAAGAACGTTTGAAATTCGTCGTGCCGCTCACGCTGGCGATCATTTTTGTGCTGCTCTATATGAATACGCGCTCGGTGACTAAGACCTTCATCGTGCTACTCGCGGTGCCTTTTTCGCTGATTGGCGCGTTCTGGCTGCTCGCGCTGCTCGGTTATCACATGAGCGTCGCCGTCTGGGTGGGTCTGATCGCGCTCGCGGGTATCGACGCCGAGACAGGAGTCGTGATGCTTCTTTATCTGGATCATGCCTACGAAAAATTTCGCAACGAGGGCCGGATGAATTCGACCGATGATCTTCGAGCCGCAATTCGCGAAGGCGCGGCGCAACGTATTCGTCCAAAGATTATGACGGTCTGTGCGATTTTGTTCGGGCTGTTGCCCATCATGTGGTCGCCAGTTACCCAAGCCGGAGCGGACCTGATGAAACGAATCGCCGCGCCAATGATCGGTGGCGTAATCACTTCCGCCTTGCTGGAGCTGTTGCTCTATCCGGTGATTTTTGCTCTCTGGAAGGAGCGATCGCTCAGGCAGGAGTCATGAAATCGTCACTGCTGCGGATCGGAGGAGGACTGGCCGCGTGTGTTCTGGGAGTCGTTGTCTGGCGTTTTTGTCTTCAGCGCACGACCGCCGGCCGCATCAAGATTTCGTCCGCCGGGATCGCTTCGCTCGAAAAAATCCGCCTCGGCGGTGTCGAGCAATGGATTCAAATCCGCGGGAACGATCGCACGAAACCAATCCTGCTCTTTCTGCACAGCGGTCCAGGTTTTCCCGAGATGCCTTTTTCCCATGTGAATGCGCCGCTCGAGAAAGATTTTGTGGTCGTGCAGTGGGATCAACGCGGCTCGGGAAAATCTTACTCTCCTTTGATTCCGGAAAGCTCAATGACGATCGAGCAATTCGTCGCCGATACGCATGAGCTCGCGCAGTTATTGTTGAGACGATTTGGGCGTCCGAAGCTTTATCTTGTGGCGCATTCCTGGGGATCAATCGTCGGGGCCCTGACGGTGTTGAATTACCCTGAATTGTTTTACGGTTATGTCGGTATCAGCCAAGCCGTTGACCCGCCGGAATCGGAGAGAATGATGTATCGCTTCGCACTCGAGACTGCGACAGCGCAAGGAGACGAGAAAGCGGTGAAGGAGCTTCATCGCATCGGCCTGCCAACCTTATAAGAGGTTCGCGGATTACCGGACGATGAGGGACTGGGTCTATCATTTCAGGGATGTATCCTATTCGCCAATAAGCCCGTGGAAGTTCGCTCGACTGGCTTTCGCTTCGCCTGCCTACTCCTGGGGTGATTTGTTGCGGCTGGTCTTCGGGATGCGCTTTTCTTTTTCGAATCTTTGGCAGGAAGCCTTCTACCGGACGGACTTGTTCAAACAAACGCCGAGGCTGGATGTGCCCGTTTATTTTTTTCTCGGCCGGCACGATCTTACTGTGACTGCGTCAGCGGCATTGGCGGAACGCTATTTCGACAGTCTCGACGCGCCGAAAGGCAAACATCTGATCTGGTTTGAAAACTCAGGCCATTGGCCGCAATTAGAAGAGCCGAAGCGTTTCCAGGACGAAATAATTCGAGTGGCGAATCAAACGTCGGAACATCAATGAGCTCTTGCTCGCGTCACGCCGACGTAAAAAGATTGCTTTTGTATGTGCGCGGCGGCGTCGAGTGAATGAAAGAATCGGAAATGTCGCTTCCGAGCAAAGACAGTGACGTGCCGGAATTCTGGAATGAACGGTACGCCACCGGCGAAACGCCGTGGGTCATGCATCAAATCCCTGGCGCTCTCGACGACTTTCTGCGCAGAGCCACGCCTGGCCTGGTTCTCATCCCCGGCTGCGGTAACAATTATGAAGTCATTCGCGCATTTGATGCGGCCGGGTTCGTTGTGAGCGCGATCGACTTCTCGCCAGTTGCCCTCAACCAGGCGAAAACAGCGCTTGGGTCGTTAGGCGATAGATTGATCCTCGGAGATTTCTTTCAGCAGGATTTTGGAAGCACGCGCTTCGACTTCGTGTTCGATCGGACGTTTCTCTGCGCCCTGAATCCCTCTCGCTGGGGAGAGTATGGTGCGCGCGTTGCGAACCTGCTCCGGCCTAACGGGTCGCTGGTAGGAATTTTCTTCTACGGTCACGAGCTGGAGCCACCGCCATTCCCGCTCACGCACGAACGTGCGACCGAGTTGTTCGGAAAAGCGTTCCGCCTGCGGCGGGATGATCCTGTAACGGATTCAATTGCAATATTCCGCGGCCAGGAACGGTGGCAGGAGTGGCAGCAGACCCAAATCTGCGGCGAAAAACCTGGCGGCAATGAAATTTCCTGACTGGTGGTGGCTGGACAGCGTCGCTGCGCTCGCGTTGATTTCTTTCTTGATCAAGGAAGGTCGCGCAACCGTTCGAGGTGAATGGTGCTGTTACGCCTGACCCAACTATCGCAACTTAGTGCACGCCCACGGGAAGTTAGAACTAAACCACATACCGAGCATGGCTCGGTGCAAACCACAAACAACATGGACAAAATGAAATCAGTACTAGCGATCGCAGCCGCAGCGCTTTTTGCGGCATCACCGCTCGTCGCCCACGAAGGGCACGACGATAAAGAGGATCTCGCCGCAGGCGTGATAAAGAAAATCAGCGGCGAAGTCGTAGACATGGCCTGCTATGTCGATCATAACGCGACCGGCGAGAAACACACTGACTGCGCGAAGAGATGCATTACCAGTGGTTTGCCGGTTGGTCTAAAGGCCGACGACGGCAAGACCTATCTGCTAATCGGCGAGCACAAGCCGCTGAATGACGAGCTTGCGCAATACGCCGCGAAGAAAATCACCGTCGAAGGCAAAGTCGTTTCGCGTGATGGCATCTACATGATCGAGAACGCGGTCATCCAGAAATAGGCTTAGGACTACCGCTTCCAGAAAAAGTCGGCTTCGTATTTTCCGCCCATTACAGATGCGGCAAACACACGGCGTGGGAGGCTAAATCGATGCACTGGCTTTGGATGAGTTTTGCTCACGCATTCACAATGCTGTGGGAGACCTTTTGGGCGTTGGTGCTGGGATTTGGGTTCTCCGCGGCGCTGCAGGTTTTTGTGAGCAAGGAGCAGATGACGCGTGCGTTCGGGCGAACCGGTTTGCGTGAGGTGGCGCTGGCGACGGGATTGGGCGCAGCGAGTTCATCTTGTTCGTATGCGGCCGCCGCGGCGGGAAGAAGTGCGTTTCAGAAAGGCGCGGCGTTAGTTCCGATGCTCGCGTTCATGTTCGCGTCGACCAATCTGGTCGTCGAACTCGGGGCGGTTCTTTGGTTATTAATGGGGTGGCGGTTTGTCCTGGCGGAAGTGGTGGGATCGTTCGTGCTCATCGGGGTGATGTGGTTGCTGGTAAAATTGATCTTCCCAAAAGGAGTTGAAGAGGAGGCGAGGGCGAAAACGAACGCACTAACCAAGGGAGAGGATTCTTGTCATGGAGGGGTAACCGATCATGCGCGCCAGCCTTCGCAAGGCTACGGCTTGGCAGGCGAGCATGAGAGCGAAGGAGGGGGGAAAGTCGAGAGGCTGGCGGACGCATTCATCATGGATTGGCGGATGCTTTGGAAGGAAATTCTCGGCGGATTTCTTATCGCAGGATTTTTGATGGCGGTGGTGCCGGCGAATTGGTGGCAGGCCTTGTTCCTCCGCGACGTGGCCGCGCCTTGGCGGATCGTGGAGAACGCGGTGGTCGGGCCGCTGATTGCGATCGCGTCGTTCGTTTGCTCGGTGGGCAATATCCCGCTCGCCAGTCTGCTTTGGTCGAACGGCATCAGCTTCGGCGGCGTGATTTCGTTCATCTACGCGGATCTCATCGTCATTCCGCTGATCCTGATCTATGCCAAATATTACGGTGCGCGCGCGGCCGCTTATATCACCCTCGTGCTTTATCTTTCGATGGTGCTCGCCGGCATCGTGGTCGATCTGCTTTTTGCCGGCGCCGGACTTATTCCGACCGGACCGCGGCCGGAGAGTATCGTGGCACACGCGATGATCAGGCTGAATTACACGACATGGCTGGATGCGATCGCGCTCGTTATTTTTGCGTGGCTCTTGTATCTGTATGCTAGGAAGCGAGCGTAAAAAACGCCGAAAAATTGCATGTCATCCCGAGCCGCGCAGACGGCGAGGGACCTCCCAACTTTGATCAAGCCTTCTTGATCTAAGGCGCCCAAATTGCATGTGCGAGGTCAACGCTCCTCCCGTGGTCGCGATCCCGTCTACGCGACTCGGGATGACAACCCTAACAAATCGAGCCTTGTCGAATATTGCCGGCGTCCTTAGAACGGTCGCATGATTCGGGAAGCGCGAATGCGCGGCGCGGCTGCGCAAGAACCCGGCGGCTTCGCCTGCGCGGACGCGAGGTCACGCGACTCGAATCATTCAGCGACGCCGTTTTCGCTTTCGCGGTCACGCTGCTCGTAGTTTCGCTCGAGGTCCCGAAAAGCTTCGCGGAGCTGATGGAAACGATGCGCGGATTTCTCGCGTTCGGGATCTGCTTCGCGATCCTGGCGATGATCTGGAACGATCATTATGTCTACAGCCGTCGCTTCGGCCTCGACGACGGTTTCGTGCGGTTCCTGACCTGCATCATGCTTTTCATCGTTCTTCTCTATGTCTACCCGCTGAAGTTTCTTTTTAATCTTTTCATCAACGGGATGATCCTGGGCGGTGCGAAAGGCCAGCTAACCCACGCCCAGGGATCGACCTTGTTTGTAATTTACGGCATGGGTTTTGCGGCCATTTATCTCGCCCTGGCCGCGCTCTATCTGCACGCGTATCGCAGGCGTGCGGAACTGGAACTGAATGAAATCGAACTGCTCGATACCCGGTGGGAAGTCTACGGGATGCTTGCATGGCCAGTGTGGGCGTGGCCTCGGCGCTGGTGGCCTTAACAGCCAGATACGCGGACCTGGCCGGCTTCGTTTATTTTTCGCTCTTTGTTATTATGTGGATCCACGGCGCGATGCTTGGACGGAGGCGGAGAGAATTGAAAGCGCGCTTGGGCGGAGCCGGAACGTAGACGTTTCAAGTTACTGCGCGCACTCTTCAAAGGCGGCCGCATCTCCTCCGAGCATGGCGAGCGCTTCGCCGGCGAAATGAAGAGAGCCGGTCACGAGCACGCGCTCCGGTTTGCTTCCCGCCTGGTGGAATGCCTCACCGAGCGAGGACACAACCGAGATCGGCAGATCGGGGGAAATTCCCGAGCCGATCTTCGCCAATTCGTGCGGCGGGAGAGCGCGCTCGTTGTGGGCGGGCGGAAGAATCATTTGCCACGCGATCGATGCAAAGCTCCGCCAAATTCCGGCAACGTCTTTGTCCGCCAGGACGGCGAGAATAATCGTGGCGCGATCGTCGCCGAATTGTTCCCGCCAGGTTTTCGCCAGGACATCCGCGCCAGCCGGATTATGCGCACCGTCGATGACGGTGTGTTCGTCCCAGCGTTGAAAACGCGCCGGCCAATGCACCGCCGCCAAACCTCGGGCGATCGCTGGCTCCTCGACCACGATTCCGCCAGATCGCAAAGCGGCGATCGCGAGCGACGCGTTTTGTTTTTGGTGCGCTCCGGCAAGCGCGAGCGGAGTTCTCACGTAGGGCTCGCTCACAATTTCAATCTGCGCGTCGCATTCCGCGGCACGCGCGCGCAACACTTTTTCGGCGGCGGGATCTTGTGCGGCCGATACGACCGGGATTCGGGTTTTGATAATGCCGGCCTTTTCCCCCGCGATCTCTTCCAGGCTGTTGCCTAACCAGGATTGATGATCGTAACCGATCGGCGTGATCACGGACACGACTGGCTCGACGGCGTTGGTCGCATCCAGCCGTCCGCCGAGCCCGGTCTCGAGCGCGATCACTTCGCAATCGCGCTCTTTGAAATGGATGAGCGCCAGGGCGGTAGTGATTTCAAAAAATGTCGGGTGCGGGTTCCAGTCGCTGATCCGAATGCGGATGGCATTCAAACCTTCCGCGACTTTTTCTTCCGGGATCATTTCGCCCTCGACCTGAATGCGCTCCCGATAAGTGACGAGGTGAGGGGAGGTGAACAAGCCGGTGCGATAACCTTGCGCGCGACAAATCGCATCGATCATCGCACAGACGGAGCCCTTGCCATTCGTGCCGGCGACATGCACGAAGCGCTGATGTTTTCCTGGAACGTTCAACTCGTGCAGGAGGCGTCGGATATTATCGAGCCCCAGCTTGATTCCGAAACGCTGAGTGCCGTAGAGCCAGGCGAGCGCCTCTCGGTAGGTTGGAGAAGGTCGCGGCACTAAGGCCCCTCCCACATTCACTGCGTCGTGGAGAAGTAACTCAGAAACTGGCTGATTTGGCCGCGCAATCTTTTGCGGTGCACGATCTTGTCGATCAGCCCGTGTTCTTCCAGGAACTCAGCCGTCTGGAAACGTTCCGGCAGATCCTGGTGCGTCGTTTCCTTGATCACTCGCGGTCCCGCAAAACCGATCATGCTCTTCGGCTCGGCCAGGATGACGTCGCCTAACGAGGCGAAGCTCGCCATGACTCCGGCGGTGGTGGGATTGGTCAGGACGGAGATGTAAGGCAGACGCTCGCAAGCATGTTTCGCAAGCGCGCCGCTCGTCTTCGCCATTTGCATCAAGCTCAACATTCCTTCATACATTCGCGCGCCGCCGGAGGCCGAGACGATGACGACTGCGCACCGGTTCGCGGTCCCGTACTCGATCGTGCGTGTGATGCGCTCGCCGACGACCGAACCCATCGTCGCCGCCAGAAAACTGAAATCCATCACCGCGATCGCGACCTTGTAGCCTTCGATCATTCCGTGGCCGCTCAGGACCGCATCGGTCAGCCCGGTGGCGTCCTGATACTTCTTCAGGCGATCTTTGTAGGAAGCCATGCCCTGAAACTGAAGCGTATCGACGGAGCGCAAATCCGAGTCGCGCTCGACGAAGCTTTCCGGGTCGAGCAGATTTTCGACACGTTCCTTGGCCGATTGCGAGAAGTGGTAATCGCACCGCGGACAGACCCGCTGATTCTGCGCCAGCTCGATTTCGTGCACGACTTCCGAACAACCGGGACATTTTTGCCAGAGGCCTTGCGGCATCTCGCGTTTCTTCCGGCTTTGCGCCTTTAGCGCCGGTCGTTTGAAGATGGCCATGATTTTATGCCCGCGCCGCCGTTGCCGCATGAACGGAAAGGGCGCCGGCCTCTTTCAAGACACGCGCGCATTCGCTCAACGTCGAGCCGGTAGTTAATACATCGTCGATCACAAGCAGATGCAACTCTCGCACGTTCATGTTTTTTCGTAAATGAAACGCATCGCGCAAATTTTCCATGCGTTCGGCGCGATCGTAGGCGGTCTGCGTCTTGGTATAGCGGATCCGCTCGAGAACTGCACGCATCGGCACGGCGATCTGGCGCGCGAGCAATTCGGCCAGGAGCGAGGCCTGATTAAAACCGCGCTCGCGTTCCCGCGCGGGGTGCAACGGAACTGGCACGATCATGTCGAATCGCCGGCCGCGCAGCCGCGGATCGCTCATGGTTTCGCCGAGCCATGCAGCGAGCGGATGGCGGAGATGGCGGTGATGCCCGTACTTGAATTCGTGAACAAGTTTGCGCACGAGTCCGCGGCTGCGGTAGGCGGCAACGGCCGAATCGAAATGCAGGATGCGATGCTCGCAATTCGCGCAACTGAAGGTTTGGGTGATCGCGCCGAAAAACGGCTCGGAACATTTCGCGCAGAACGGCGCGTTGATCCGCGGCGCGCGGGCCCGGCAATTCTCGCAGAGGTAATCCGGCCGCTCGATCGCTCCCGAGCAGACCGCGCAGACCGCAGGGTAGAAGAGCGAGCTGAGCGCGGTGAACGGATTAATTTTCGCGAGTGTCGGCATATTTCAACCACGCTCTAAGCAGGACCCAGCTGAGGAGACACACGCACAAAGGCACCACGCCAATCAGCAAATTTTTCCCCAGCCACGGTAACGCCAGAATTTCACGCCGCGCCAATTTGTTAAAAGCACCGCTCGCTAGAATCAACCCGGCGTGCAGGCCGATGGGCAGCCAAAGCGACCGCGTGCGCAGCCGGGCGTGCGCCAGAATAACGCCAATGAGAAATAGAGTCGTGAAGCCTGCGAGCACGAGCATCGGCTCGGCGAATTGGTCGAAGGAATGCGCGAGCGAAATAAATCCCGAAGCCCAGCTGACTGAGGCCGGCGTCGCGTCCGGCGCCTTGAGAAAATGCACGATCGAGAAAATTCCGGCGCTGAACAGAGTCGCGGGCACCGGCCAGGTTCCGCGAAGCAAGACGCCGAGAAACAATCCACGGAAAAGCGCTTCCTCAATCAAAGGAACGATCGCCGCGCTCAACGCTACTGCGCCGACGCCCGTCCACTCCAAGCCTTCGCGCATGCTGTAGATCCCTTGTCGGACGAGAAAAACTTCGCAGCAAAGAACAGGCAGGACCGAGATCAGAAAGCCGATGACGAGGTCGCGGGCCCAACGCCGGTTAGGAGCGAGCCCGAGATCGCGCGGACTCTTGATTCGAAGCGCCCGCAGAAAAGGCCTGAGGAACAAGAGCGCTCCGAGCATGAGGGCGCGATGGAAGAATGCCTCGAAATCAAACGCGGCGAGCGCGGGAAAAATTCCGTGCGCTGCGAGCGATTGCGCGGCCCAGAAGAGAATGGGAGCGGCCACGGCGCCGAAAAGAATCGTGGCCGCGAAATAGCCGAGCAATCTGGCTGCGTCCTTCAAGAGGCTAATGTAAGATTCCCGCCGGATGCGGAGTCAACACATATGGAAGGAGAAGGACGCGGAAGGCCGAAAGCGTGAAGTCCGGGTCACGAAATTCGGCGGTGTCTGGCGTTTCCAGGCAAAACGTGCCGACGAAACCGAGTGGACTTATTATAAGCGGCCGCTGCTCGACGATCTGCTGACCTTGAAGGACGTGGTCTTCCGGAAATATCAGCGGCGTCGCGCCTCGGCTGAAGATGTCGATTCGATCGAAAAACTCCTGGGCCAGTACGCCGCGGATGAATGATTGGAACACCGAGGACCTCGTCGCGATCAAGAAGCCATGATTCCTATCGAGAAACCTCTGATTATCAAATGCATCCGCTAACAATTACTCTATTCACCGAACAAAGATTCTGGGGTTTCTCCGAACGCTCCAGCGAGGGTGAGACTGCGGTTTCTGGGGGGAAAGAGTCTGCCTGAGATGGTTAAGCCAAAGAGATCGCGCCTGGATGTCTTTCTGGTGGAGCAGGGGCTTTGCACTAGCCGTGAGCAAGCGCAACGCGCCGTCATGGCGGGCGAGGTGAGAATAGGCGATCAAGTTATCAGCAAATCTTCCGTCATGGTTGAACCGGGAGCGGCTGTCTCGCTTCAGGCGCGTTCTCCCTATGTCGGCCGTGGCGGTACGAAACTCGAAGGCGCGCTCGATCATTTCCAGATCTCGGTGCAAGGACTGACTGCACTCGACGTGGGTGCTTCTACCGGCGGATTCACCGATTGCCTGTTGCAACGGGGCGCGGCTAAGGTTTACGCGATCGATGTGGGCCATGGCCAGCTTGCCTGGAAAATCCGCAACGATCCGCGCGTGGTCGTGCGAGAGAAGCTAAACGCCCGATACTTAACTCGCGATGACGTGCCGGAACCAATCGACCTCTGCGTGATCGACGTTTCCTTCATCTCATTGACTTTGATCTTGCCGAACGCCTTCGACTTGGTAACTCCCAACGGTGTGATCCTCGCCCTGATCAAACCGCAGTTTGAGCTTCAGGCCAGCGACGTGGCGCATGGCGGAATCGTTCGAGACCCGGCGCTGCACGAGAAAGCGCAGAATAAGATTCGCGACTTCGTTCTGAACGCAGGCCATAATGTAAGCGGCCTCGTTCCGTCGGGCATCACCGGCGCTGATGGAAACCAGGAATTTTTTATATGCGTCCGAAGAAAATCGGCCTGATCGCGCACACGGCTAAGCCGGGCGTGGCTGAGTTAACTCGATCCCTTTGCCAGGAGTTCGAACGTTTCCAGCTTCCGGTCTTGCTCGAGGCGAAAACCGCCGCGCTGGCTGGAATGAGTTCGCAGTGCACCGTGGCTGATCTGGGCCGGCAAGCCGATCTCCTCGTCGTGCTCGGCGGCGATGGAACTATTCTTCATGTGGTGGAGCAACTCACCGATGTGATCAAGCCGGTCTTCGGTATCAATGTCGGTTCGCTTGGCTTTCTGACCTGCGCGAATTCATCCACTTATTCCGAAGCCGTGGAATGCATCGCCACTGGCAAGATGACCTTTAGCGATCGCACCTTGCTGGAAGTCACGGTCAGAGCCGATGGCAGGGACCCTATCGTTATGACTGGACTGAACGATGCCGTGCTGAGCCGCGGCGAGGTCTCGCGGCTCATCCGCCTTAAGACTCGAGTTAACGGCGAATCGCTCACCGAGTTCAATGCCGACGGATTGATCGTAGCGACACCTACTGGCTCGACCGCCTACTCGCTCTCCGCCGGCGGACCGATCCTGGCTCCGGAGTCCGGTGCCTTTGTGATCACCCCTATCTGTCCGCACGTGTTAACTAACCGCTCGATCATTGTAGGCGAAAGCGCGACCATAGAGATAGAAGTAACCGAGCGCGAGTATCCTGTGTTCCTTACCGTGGATGGAAGAGAGCCATTGCACGTTGAAGCCGGAGCCATCGTCGAGATCAGGAAATCGGATCGAGTATTGCCTTTGGCTTCGCTGCCGGGCGTGTCCTTCTTTGGGGTGGTTCGCCAAAAGCTGAAGTGGAGCGGCAGCAACATTTGAGCGGACAAGATCGGATCGCGGCCTTTGCCCTGCTTTTCGAAGGCAAATGAATTTCGTGGCGAGCTTGTTCAGGACAGGACCCAGGTCGATAGTCAGGACGCTCCGTGACAACCCGCTGCTCGCTATTTTCATTGCCCTGGCTCTCGCCGCGAGAGTTACCTTCTGGTTCTACACGGGGCGCGTTTGGGAAGACGCCCTCATTACCATCACCGCCGCGCGAAATGTGTGGGAAGGTTTCGGGCTCACCCATCACTCTAGCGAGCCTTATGTCCAGAGCTTCACCTCTCCGGTCAGCGTACTCATTCCCATCTTAGGCGAACTGTTTCACCGAGGGCTTCTTCTGCTGCGGCTTTCCAGTCTGGCCGCTTCCGTTGCCACGATCTACTTTGCCTATCGCATCGGTGTTATCCTCGCCTTTCACTGGGTTGCGCAGGTTCTGGTGCTGACCTATCTGTCCTGCGACCAGCTTCAGGTTTTCTTCGGGATGGGCGGCATGGAGACGCAAGTCGTCACCGCCATCGCGGTAGCAGTCTTATACTTCTACCTGAGCCACAGTTGGTGGTCGCTCGGATTCGCCTGTGGCTTCGCGGCCATCTCCCGACCGGAGTTTATCATGTTTCTGCTGCCTTCGGTCGGGATTGCGCTCTTGCTCTTTCACCGGCGCGCCATTCTCAGTGTTGCTATTCCTGCCTTGGCGCTGGCATTGCCCTGGTATGGGTTTGCCACTCTTTACTACGGCTCGCCCGTGCCAAATACCATCGTGGCTAAGTCGTGGTCCTATCAAATCGGAATGTTCTCCGCCTCATGGAAAGATATGTGGGCTTTCACCGCGCAATCGTGGCGCGATTACGCTCCCTTCAAGGAGTTCTGCTTTGCCAACGCAGCTCCACTGCCGGATATCGTCCTGAAGGCAATCGTAGCTATCGTTCTCTTGCTCTTCCTTGGCGGGTTAGTGGTGGCAGTGAGACGCAAGTCCGCGCTGCTCATAGCCGGCGCGGCCGTGATAGGTTTCGTGGCTTATCGCAACTCAACCATCATGAACTCCTACTACATGTGGTACCTGGCGCCTTTCACCGCCTTGCTCTTCATCGTGGCTGGGTATGGCTTGTCCGAGCTGGTGGCAAAGGGACCGCGCCCAGCCATCGCGCTCGGACTAGTTCTGGCCGTTTCCTATGCCCTTCACTTTCCCTTCTCGATGCCGCTCGACAAAAAGGTCCAGCAAGCGATCGAGGTCGAGGTCCGCGCCCGAACCGGATACAGTCTCGCCGCGATGATGAACAGTCCCGGCGACACCGTCGTGCTTGAACCCCTTGGATTCATCGGATGGGCCGCCTTCAATAAGACTGTCTACGATTACCCTGGCCTTGGCTCAAAGGTGGCAGTGCGCGCAATGAAGAATCTGCGACCACCGAGAGTAGCTGGCCTCGTCGACGCCTTGCAGCCCACCTATGCCGTCCTTCGACCTAACGAGTTCGGCGACCTGATGCGGCGGTTTCCAGAAACGGCCGCAAAGTATGAAGTGGCAGCCCGAATGCAAGCGACACCCGGACTCACGCTGTCCAACATGGGATATACCTATCGGATAAGCGACAATGACTTCCGCATCCTGCGACGGACTCGCGACTTCAATCAGGTGGTCCACCCCTAAGTCGCGGTCTCGAAAACCGCCACTTCCCGGAAGCAGACCTACGCCTAAGGCAGGTTATAAACCTCGACCACGGCCGTGCCGGACGTTCCACCGGAGCCGCTAACAATGGCGGTATATGCGCCTCCATGCAGCACCAGTTGAAGAGCCGCTTCATGGGGGTCAGTGGGCTGAAGGCTGACGTTCGTTACGTTGGTAGGCGCCGGAGCGTCTCCCCAGTTGTCGTTGGTCGCAACGATCGCGCCGCTCGCGTCATGCACTTCGAGGATTGGATCCGCCAGCGCATCGGTAATTCCAAAAGCGGAGAGCGAAGGACCGATCGCTCGAATGACAACCGTAGTTCCCACCGGTCCGTTCCCACCTATAATGAAACCGCCGATCAGGACATGCTGCCCAGTGCCAACAAAGCCCCGGGTGCTAATGTTAAGAACCTGATGCGCCGAGGGCTGGATGGCGAGGAATTGGGGATTGTTAAAGTTGTTGGCAAAAATGGTGCTCTGGACTCCGGCCGGCGTGTACTTCAAAGTCTGGCCGCTGTTATTGTCTCCGACATAGAGATTATCCGCGTCGTCGGTAGCTATCCCGTAGGGGCGGCTTAGGCCAGTCGCGAAAGTACTCTTTGTTCCATCAGGAGCAAACTTGAAGATAGTCCCAGTGTTGGAGTCCGACTCAAAGAGATTACCAGAGCTATCAAAGGCGAGGCTGGCCGGAAAACCAAGCCCGGTCGCGAAAGTGGTTTTCGTCCCATCAGGCGCAATCTTGGTGATTGAGCCGCCATTGAAGTCCGCGGCAAAGAGATTGCCGTTGCTATCAAAGGCCAGGCCCGACGGCGCGCCGAGACCTGTCGCGAAGCTAGTCTTCGTCGTCCCATCGGGTGAGAACTTGAAGATAGTGCCGGTGCCGGCGTCTCCTTCATATAAGTTTCCTGCTTGATCGAAGGCCAGGCCGATCGGAGAACTAAGTGCGGAAGCAAAGATCGTCTCCGCCGCGTCGAAAGTATTGAACTTGAGAATAGCGTTCTGGCCGGCATCGGCCACAAAGACATGTCCGAGACCATCAAAGACGATGCCCTTTGGATTGGACAGGTTTGAGAAAAAGGTGCCTGGACTCGTGGCGGTCGTTGGTCCGAATATCAGAATCTGTTTGGTGTTCGTCTCCCAAAGATTGCCAGTGAGGGCTCGAGCCCGCGGAGCGAGGAGGGGACCCACGGCGAGCGCGACCGTGGCGATGAGCGAGAGACGGAAAAGATTCTTTTGCATAATGTGGTTGTAGTTGGTCAATCTCCCGAGCAATCGGTTTTCGTCAACCCTTCCGTTCGCGCGGCGTCGGGAGCGCCTAGCGCACCTGCGCGATCACATCATCGGTGAGATCCGGCAACTCCCTGGCCAGGACGAGGATAGGGATGCCATTGGTACTGTTCCCGCTCGCGTTAAAGATAACACCGATGCCGTTTCGCTCCGCGGACGAATTCAAGTATTTTTGAACTCTTGCTAACACGGCCTCCCGTTTCCGCAGCGCAGCCTCCTTGGCGTCCGTCTTATTTTCCGTCGCGGATTTCGCGGTGGCTTCGGGCAGTGCCTTGAAGACACGATCCAGGTCGACCCAGGCAAAGCGTGTTTGGCCTGAGCTGGAAAACAAAGGCTCGTTCCCCCGAGCTCCGCGAGTCGAGGTGCTCTGATTCAGGGTATCTATGATCATTTGGGATAAGTCCGGGAGGGCTCCGGAGTAGACCAAGATCGGGAGGCCGTCGGCAGTCATGCCACTCTTGTCGATGATGACAGAGGAATCCTTGGAGGGAAGCTTGGCGGCAATAGCCCTGTTAATCTCGCTTACGATGTCGGTTCGCATTCTTAGTGACTGCTCCTGCAGCTGTTTCTCTCTGGTGGTGCGAAACTCAGTAATCTCGCGCTCCATGAGCTTGATGGCGCGTATCTTCGCATCCCGGCCGCGCGCCTTCTGTGCCTTACTCTCGGTGCTCAGATTGTTACTCTCGAGCGCCTTGTTCAAGAGATTGATCTCCTCCAAGGCCTTCTTGTAGGTCTCCGCGCGATCGTCATACTCCTTCTTAGCAGCGGCCCTGGCCTCATTGATTCTGGCTTCGGCCTCTTTCGTCTTCGAGTAGGATTTAAAAATGAGATTCATATCAACGGTGGCGAAGCGAAGGGCGTGGCTGGACAAAAAAGGCGAAACGCGATCTTGGTTGAGCTTTGCCACTACGTGATCGCTCCTATCCGCATCGGTCGGCGAAAAGAGTATTAGCGGTACCCCGTTCGCACTCATGCCACTGTTATCGAACACCGCTGAGTCGCCGGCACCGGTCAATTGGCGGATGGCTGCCATCATTTCGTCCACCAGGCTCGCGCGAATTTTTCCTGCCTGTTCCTGGAGCTGCTTTTCGCGGGCGGCGCGAAACTCGTTGATCTCCTTCTCCATCTTGTGCAGCGCAGCAATCCTTCCCTCGCGCTCGCGACTCGTGCGCTGTCTGGCCGCGGCACTCAGGCGATCGTCCGCGAGGGTCTGATCCAGCCGACTGATCTCGGCGAGGTCCTTCTTGTATAGGTTCGCCCGATCGTCGTATTCCTTCTTGGCAACGTCCCTGTCCTCGTTGATCTTTTTCTCGGCGTCTTTTGTCTTCGAGTACTCCTTGAAGATGCGGTTCATGTTTACGAACGAGATACCTGGATCCTTTCCGGAATACTGGGCTCTCGTCGCGGGTGTGCCTTGAACGGATGGAAGCGGTGCTACGCTTTGCGCGGTTTCTATTGGAGGTGCCTTGGAAGGCGGCGAAGGCGATAACTCTTGGATTGGTTGCGGTGCGGAAGCGCTCTTAGGTCGAGTCCCAGTCCCTAACATCAGGAAGGCCCACGCACCGATCAAGAATACAACGACTCCAGCAACGCCGATAAGGACAACCCGGCGGCGGCGCCTGGCTACAATCGCCACGGGCCCTGGCTCTTCATCCGCCAATGACCTTGGCGGAACGGTGGCGCTACTCGGAGGCGTATCAGTCAGTGGGCGGGCCTTATCGTCGACTGCCTTGTCACTCGTTTTCGCAGTCGATGTCAGGACGGGCAAGGTCAGTCTGGCTGGGGTTTCAGGAATAATGCCGGAAGCAGCCGCCGCCACGGCCGACGAGTCCTGGTTATCTTTTACCGCTCTTCCTATCGCCGGGAGAACAACGGGCGAGGGGATCTCGGGCGCGCTTGTAGGTGTCTTGTCCGCGCCAGGCCCGAGCAATATCTTCAGTGACGCTTCCAGCCGTTCGAGATGGCTTTCCAGCGGAGGAGTCATGGCATCCAGCCAATGCGGAGTGCTAAGGTAGTATTGCAGATCGTCGTTCAGCGTCACGTCCTCGATCCGGAATTGGATGATGTGCAAGTGCGCATTCGTAGCCAACTGCACTTCCCGCAGAATCTGTTCGGAGTTATTCGATTCGGCTGAGAAGATCAGCACCATCGCCTTGCTTTGGTTGATCGCGCGCGTGATCTCGCCGGCAAACGAACGCCCCGGCAGCACATCGCGCGGCGCGACCCAGCACCGAATGCCGCCGTGTTCCAGCGCGGCGCACACCGCATCGGCTACTGATTTATTTCTCGTGGAATGCGAGACAAAAACATCGTGCGCCATGGGACTTAGATCTCTTTTACCGGTTGGCCCGTGGGCTGGCAATGGTCTTCGCCTGGGCCTTAAGGCCGATAAGGCCAAATGCCTGCGGGTGCTGGGGGGAGTTTGCCCCGAAGGGGACGAAAGGTTACCCTGCGGCTTTGATCGCAGCTATCACAGGCGCCGCGCCGCCGTTCATGGAAAACATCGCGAAATACGTTTTTCCGTCTGGCGTGAAGATGGTGTATTCCATGAGGCCGATACCGGTGGTGACCTTCGTCTTGTAGGCCTTGTGTCCGGCCACGGTTACCTCCTCCGTGTCGCCGCACTTGCTGGCTTCCATCTCCTTCATGTCCTGCATCGCGACCTTGGTCAGGGAAGCTTTCGCCGTCGCCTCGTCCGTGATCTCGGCGCCTTCGGGCAATTGCTTGATGGAAAGATCGGCCGCGCCTCCCTCGGTCATTAGTTGCAGCCTGGCTCCTCCGGGCATGGCGCCGGCGTCAATCCAGTCGGCTTTCCAGCCATCCGGCAGATCAATGGTGAAGGCCGGCTTGTCCTTGGGAAACGAGACTGTTTCCGCCCGAAGCGAGGCCGTGAAGCCGACCGACAGGAGAAGAAGGAGCGTAAGCGAAGATTTCTTAATCATAAGGATCGCAGTATGTCAGAGAACGAAGAGCTGGCCAACGAGAATTCACACGCACTTTTTGCCAGAGCTTTTTCCATCCTTGCGATTTCCCATCGAACGCGCCCGCAATTGTCGCCGCCTAATCTGCTGGATAAGTCGACCATTTCTTGCTATAATTCCTTCCTTCCGACGAACATAGGCAAAGGAAATGGCATCCGAGAGAGATCTTCCAAGGCAAGGCGAGCGCGAAAGAACGGACACAAGCCGTAAGGCAGGACGCGTTAAAACCGACGAGCCACTACCCGACTCAGACTCAGTTTCTGAGCACCAGGCGGACGTAGACCGGGATGCCGAGAGAGTAGAAGCAGACAAAGCCAAATTGCGAAGTCGCAGCGATTCCGACGCTTCTCGTGACCTGGGAAGAGCGGATCGGGGAAGAAGCGGCGAACAACGCCAGGCTGAAGGAGATGAAAGACTCCGCGTCGAACGAGCAGTAACGGACGTGGCCATCGAAGCCGAACGATTCCGAACTGATGCTGCGACAGAAAAGGGACGGAGCCATAATCAGGCATCCGCCAAGTCTTCCGCTGAATTGCTATCCCAGGAACAAGAGAGGCACCAAAAAACCAGGGCAGCTCTTACGACCAGGGAAGAATTTCTGGCCATCGTCAGCCATGACTTAAGGAATCCTCTCAATCACATATCAATCGCAGCGCAAGTTCTGTTAGAAGAGCCGAAGGATCTCAGAGAGATCGCCTCATCAATACGCAGGAGTGCTGGAGAAATGCTTCGTTTGATTGAGGATTTGCTGGACGTAGAAAGAATGGCCGTGGGTAAGCTAACCCTGCACTACGAAGAGCATGACGTTAGCGAAATAATCAAACAAGCCGTAGAGCAGCTCCAGGGAGCCGCCTCGGCCAAGGGGATAACCCTGGAGGCAGAGCCTCAAGACGTGTGTGGCTACGTTGTCTGCGACCGAAGCCGTGTTAGGCAGGTATTGTCAAATCTGATTGGCAACGCGATTAAGTTTACACCGGCTAGAGGCCGCATTTGTGTAAGCTGCCAGAGAGCCGGTGCTGAAGGCAAAGAAGTGCAAGTTTCGATCAGCGATACCGGTGAGGGAATCGCGCCGGAGAAACTTAAAACCATCTTCGAGCGTTTCTCGCAGATAAATAACCAGGATCGTCGCGGGATAGGACTTGGACTCTACATTGCCAGAATGATGGTCGAAGAACATCCGGGAAGGATATGGGTCGAGTCGAAGCTCGGAGAGGGCAGCACGTTTCACTTCACTCTTCCCCTTCGTTCTAGTCCAGCCCGTGCTGCCGAGGCGGAGTAACGGCATCATGTCCGTCGCTAACGAGAAGCGGCCTGCAGCGGCTTTTATGTGTCATATTAGTTTTCGGGCCGTAGATCCGCTGGCGAATTTTCGTGTCCCACCGGAACAACATTATTCTCGACACGATCACGGGCGCCGCATAAGTACGAGCTCGATGACGTCACCCGACGTTTCAACGAATCTTCGGCCGGGCTGAAGCAAAAGCCCGTGGGGCTGGACCTACGCTGAGACACCGCGTTACGCGATCTGTAACGCTCTGTTTGAACCTTTAGGAAAGAACTATGAAAATATTGCCTTCCCTGGCCGCGCCTATCGTGTCTGCTAGCTCGATCCTCATGCGGCGGATCGCGGTCTTGCTGCTTTTTCTCGGCGCGGGGCTGGTGCTCGTGCCGCCGTGCGCGGGCGCTCCCTTTGCTTTTAGTAACACCGGCAGCCTTGCCACCGCACGGGAGTTTCACACGGCGACGTTGCTGCCCAACGGCAAGGTCCTCGTCGCAGGAGGATCTGGCAACACCGGCCGTCTCGCCAGCGCGGAACTGTACGATCCGGCGAGCGGGACCTGGACGGCCACCGGCAGCCTCGCCGCCGCACGGCAGAATCACACGGCGACGTTGCTGCCCAACGGCAAGGTGCTCGTCGCAGGAGGATTTACTGGCAACCTCACCAGCCTTGCGAGCGCGGAACTGTACGATCCAGCGCTCGGGACTTGGACTGCGACTGGAAGCCTTGCCACTGCACGCGAGGATCACACGGCGACGTTGCTGCCCAGCGGCAAGGTGCTCGTCGCCGGAGGGAAGAACACCAACTATCTCGTAAGCGCGGAAGTGTACGATCCTGCGACCGGGACCTGGACGGCCACTGGCAGCCTCGCCACCGCACGGCAGAATCACACGGCGACTCTGTTGCCTAACGGCAAGGTGCTGGTCGCGGGGGGATTTGACGGCAACACTATTGCGAGCGCGGAACTGTACGATCCGGCGAGTGGGAGCTGGACGGCGACAGGCAGCCTCGCCACCGCGCGAGACATTCACACGGCGACGTTGCTGCCCAACGGCAAGGTGCTCGTCGCAGGAGGAATTGGCGCGAGCGGCATTCTCGCGAGCGCGGAACTCTATAATCCTGCGAGCGGGAGCTGGACGGCCACCGCCAGCCTCAGCACGGTCCGCTACGAGCACACAGCGACGTTGCTGCCCAACGGCAAGCTGCTCGTCGCAGGAGGACGCGACAATAGCGCCACTCTCGCGGGCGCGGAACTGTTCGATCCTGTAAGCGGGACCTGGACGGCCACCGGCAGCCTCGCCGCCACAAGAGACCTTCACACGGCGACGTTGCTACCCAGCGGCACGGTGCTCGTTGTAGGAGGATTTACTAGCGGCACTGGCAGCTTTCTCGCGAGCGCGGAACTGTACGATCCTGCGAGCGGGAGCTGGACGGCCACCGGCAGCCTCGGCACCGCACGCGATGGTCACACAGCGACGTTGCTGCCCAACGGCGAGGTACTCGTCGCGGGAGGATTCAACATTAACGGCGGCACCGCTCTCGCGAGCGCGGAACTCTACAACCCGGCGAGCGGGACTTGGACGGCGACCGGCGGCCTCGGCGCCGCCCGCTATGGTCACACGGCGACGTTGCTGGCCAACGGCAAAGTGCTTGTTGCAGGAGGTCGTAACGGCACCATCCATCAAGCGAGCGCGGAGCTGTACGATCCGGCGAGCGGGACCTGGACGGCCACCGGCAGCCTCGGCGCCGGACGCGATTACCACACGGCGACGTTACTGCCCAACGGCAAGGTGCTCGTCGCAGGAGGATTTGGCAGCACCGGCACTCTCGCGATCGCGGAACTGTACGATCCGGCGAGTGGGACCTGGGTTGTGACCGGGAATCTCGGTACTGCACGTCTTCACCATACGGCGACGTTGCTTCCCAACGGCAGGGTGCTTGTTACCGCAGGATTTAACAACGGCAATCTCGCCAGCGCGGAACTGTACGATCCGGCGAGCGGGACCTGGACGGCCACCGGCAGCCTCGCCACCGCACGGCAGAATCCCACGGCGACGTTGCTGCCTAACGGCAAGGTGCTCGTCGCCGGAGGATTTAACACCAGCGGCTTTGTCGCGAGCGCGGAACTGTACGATCCGGCTGGCGGGACTTGGACGGCCACCGGGAGCCTCGCCACTGCACGCCAGAACCACACGGCAACGTTGCTGCCTAACGGCAAGGTGCTTGTCGCAGGAGGAAATACGAACGGCAGTCTCGCGAGCGCGGAACTGTACGATCCGGCGAGCGGGACCTGGACGACTACCGGCAGCCTCGCCGGCGCGCGGGGTTTTCACACCGCGACGTTACTGCCCAGCGGCAAGGTGCTCGCCGCGGCAGGATTAAACGGGGGGTCTATCGCGACTGCGGAACTGTACGACGTGGGCCTTGGTTTCAGTAGCGCGTGGCAGCCTCAGATCGCGACAGCGCCCTCAACACTCCAATTCGACACCCCCCTCGCGCTGACCGGTTCGCTCTTCAAGGGCATCTCGCAAGCTTCCGGCGGTAACCTCCAGGATTCCTCCAGCAATTAC
>PLCN01000008.1 GCA_003134785.1 Spartobacteria bacterium | reverse complement strand
CCATTCGTTCCTGCAGTGCCAGTGGGACCCGTCGGGCCGGTCGAGCCATTGACGCCGTTAGTTCCATTTGTTCCCGCTAACCCCGTAGCTCCGGTTGGACCGGTAGGGCCGGTTGGGCCAGTAGGTCCCGTGGCGCCCGTGTTGCTGCTGGGCGGGTCCAGATCATACATCTCCACTATTCCGATACCCGTGGTGTTATTTTTCCCGGCAATGATGGCGCTGTAATTGGCGTTGGATGCCAGAGTGATAAGAATGGCCGCTTCCCGTGGATCGCTCGGCGCCAGGCCAGTGGCCTGAATATCATTGGCATTGGACGCGTCCATCCAGTTGTCATTGGAGCTGATGAGCGTGCCGTTGATGTCATGCAGCTCAAGGGTGGGATCCATCAAGCGCCCGGACACCGGTGTGCCGTTGACTTGAAGCGAAGGACCACGCCCGAGGATGATGACGCGTTTGGTCGCCCCAGCCCCTGCTGCCGAATCGCCTCGGATGATGAATCCAGCTATTCCGATACTGTCTCCCGTCCCCACAGCGAGTCTGGTTGAGATATTGGCCAACGTTGTTGCTGTCGCTGCGGTGTCGCCGATCGTGGCATCAGGCGCGGCTACCGCCTTATCGACTGCCGGCGCCTTTGCGAAAGCGAAATGCGAAAAGGACGACAGAGCGCTAATGAGTAGAATAGTTTTGAAATGATGAACTTTCATAGATCTTCAGAGGCCCAACTTTTAGATGAACTTTCTTCCGTCCCGGTGGTTACCCCTGCGACTGCAGGTCTGAAAGAGGGTAAGAAGCTACCGGGAAGAGCTTCTTCATGCCGGGTCCAGATCTATGTGATGGCGGCGGAGTTTTGAACAAAGCTCCGCCATTCGTCAATCTAATAATGATAGATCTCTCGACAGCGAGCGGCGCTACATCAAAACAAACTGTAGATGAAGGGCGCGAGGGCTGAGCCTTCGGTCAGGACGAGGATCAAGCCAAGCGTCAGGAGCAGGATAACGAGGGGCGCGGGCCATTCAGGTTCTGCGTCCAAACGATCGAGGTCAGGCCGAGGCACGTTCGATCAAGGATTTTCGTTTCCCTAAGGAGAGGGCGTTTCCCGCGAGAGCCGTTTCCTTCCGGGGTAAAATGAGAAGCGCCCCGTTGTGCACGGGGCGCTCTCGATGTTGTCGTCGCAGGCGTTTGGCCGGTGTATTTCAGTTCTTCCGATAGACGTTGAGCACTAATTCACCGTACTTTTTCATGCACGCCGAGTTTGATTCAATGACACGCTACGCCGCCTCTGCGCAGTCAGGCTGCGCTCGTCCCTCGCTCCGCCTCGCCTGCTCCGGCCAGCTCACGGACCTGGGGCCAGGACAACCCGGAAACCAACATCGCCGCTGGCGACGCCCGGGTCGCTGCCGTTCCGATCGGCGCAACGCGCGAGGCTGGCGTAGCTGCCCCAATAGCCGCCGCGGACCACGCGGATCGAGCCCGTAGCCGGCCCATGTGGGTCGCTGCCTCCAGCATACGGCGTCCCATACCAATCATAACACCACTCGAAAACATTCCCAGCCATGTCGTAAAGCCCATACCCGTTCGTCGCAAAGGATCCCACCGGACTCGTGGCAGGTGAGGTTCCCCCGATACTCCCAATGGCGTTATAGCCGTTCGGTCCCAAATCGTAGCTCAAGGCGGTGTTCCCGTAGTAGTTGGCCAGATTTTCCGTGATGGTGTTGCCCCAAGGAAACCGTTGCCCGCTCAAACCTCCCCGCGCCGCCTTCTCCCACTCCGCTTCCGTCGGTAACCGGTAGCCTACAGCCGCCCAATTCACAAAAACCGGCACTTCCCCGCTTCTGTACACCGCCGTCAACCCCGCATCCGTGTAATACACCGGAGTTTTTCCTGCTTGCTCCGACCGAGCATTGCACCACTTCACCACGTTATACCAATCCACCGTCTGCACCGGATTATTCACCAACTTCCCCGCACCGGCATTCACAAAGTCATACCCGTTGCTCGTCGCCCAATAATAAGCCGACTGCCATTGACTCAAGCTCACCAGGTTCACGTCCATGTAAAACGCTGACACCGTCACGCTAACCGTGGGTATGGCATCGCTCTCGCCATCCAGACTGTCCCCCATCGTGAACGCACCAGCGGGAATGAGCACCATGCCGGGCGGGCTAGCGGCCACAGAACCCGTGGGGCCAGTCGCACCAGTCGCTCCATTGGTACCATTGCTACCGTTTGTTCCGTTAGTTCCCGCAGTGCCAGTGGCGCCGGTCGCGCCCGTGTTTCCTTGCACACCTTGAGATCCGGTCGGGCCAGTCGCACCATTGGTTCCGTTGGTGCCATTTGTTCCCGGCGATCCAGTAGCACCAGTTGCTCCAGTAGCTCCAGTAGCTCCAGTCGGTCCGGTAGGTCCCGTGGCGCCCGTGGTGCTGCTGGGCGGGTCCAAATCGTACATCTCCACTAATCCGATACCCGTGGTGTTATTTTTCCCGGCAATAATGGCGCTGTAATTCGCGTTCGATGCCAGAGTGATGAGAATGGCCGCTTCCCGTGGATCGCCCGGCGCCAGCCCAGTGGCCTGAATATCACTGGCGTTGGCTGCGTCCATCCAGTTGTCATTGGAGCTGATGAGCGTGCCATTGATGTCACGCAGCTCGAGGGTGGGATCCATCAAGCGCCCGGACACCGGTGTGCCGTTGACTTGAAGCGAAGGACCAAGCCCGAGGATGATGACGCGTTTGGTCGCCCCAGCCCCTGCTCCCGAATCGCTTCGGATGATGAATCCACCTATTCCGACATTGTCTCCCGTCCCCACAGCAATGCGGGCCGAAATATTAGCCAACCTCGTCGACGTAGATCCGGCGTCGCCGCTCGTGGCATCAAGCGCGGCTACCGCCTTATCGACTGCCGGCGCCTTTGCGAAAGCGAAAGGCGAAAAGGACAACAGGCCGGCAACGAGCAGTATGGTTTTGAGATGAGGTTTCATATTCTTGGCGCTGGTTTTTGAATTCACTGCAATCCAGCTCGATGCAGAAACCATGAACCAGGCTGGAAGTTGAGAGTTGGTGGTTGAGAGAAGGCAGGCGTCCTTTTTGCCTTTCTGAATCTCTCAACACTCAACCAAATACTCTCAACTCCATCCTTCCAGCCTGACTCGGGGCTCCAGTTGGATCTGGAGATCGCGTTAAGCGGTATCTCAGCCCCGAACGCTTTCGGGGTTGAAACGTCGGGTGACGTAATCGGCGTTGCTTTTAAACCGTCGCCTAACGAAATGTCGAGCTTAATTTTGCGATTGGCAGCTATTGATTGTTGCCGACCACTTGCGGCGCAGGCTTACTCAATTCCACCTTGTCGCTCACGTTCTGAATTTTCGCGCCCAGCTCGTTGAGACGCGCAGTGAAATCCTTTTGCTGCTGCGCAACGGTCGCTTCCAAGTCCTCGACCTTCTTGTGCTCCTTGAGGAATTCATTCAGCAACATGGCGTTTACTGCCTCGTAGCGGACGGTGAAGACTTTTCCTTCGGCATCGCGAGCCACCAGATCGGGGTTCACTTTTTCCACTTCCTCAGCGACCAGGCCGAACTGCGGGATGCTGTTCGGGTCGATGCTCTTTTTGTAGTGGAAGGTAACAGGCCGCAGCGAAAGGAGCGCTTCGCTTGAGTTACCCATTGGCTCGATCGCATCCTTGAAGCGCGCGGACGAGGTTAGGACGCCAAGCTGACCTGTCGAAGTGATAACGACTGCCGAGCCTGTGACCGTTGCATTCGCGATGCCGGCGATGAAGGTAGCTGTCTGCGTCCCGCCGATGCGGATGGTACTATCATCGGGGTTAGCACCTTGGTTGCCGATGTCGATGTTATTGCTGCCCGTAATGAGATTGAAGCCGGCGTCGAAGCCCAATGCGATGTTGTTGCTGCCGGTTGTGCTGTTAATGAGCGTTTCATAACCATTGGCGGTGTTGTCGTCGCCGGTTGTGTTGTGAACCAGTGCATTAACACCAGTGGCCGTGTTGTCGTTGCCGGTTGTGTTTTTTTGGAGCGCATCGGTTCCAAGAGCCGTATTGTCAATGCCGGTGATGGTGGAGGTTGGCTGGTTGGAATTAAGCGCCAGATGTCCCACCGCCACATTGTTGCTGCTCCATGCAACGCCGCCATTGCTGAAAGATTGGGTCGACAAAGCGTTATTCCCAATAGCCACGTTCTGACCTGCGGTTGTGTTGCTTTGGAGCGCTTGAAGGCCAGTGGCCGTGTTTTCGGTGCCGGTTGTGTTGTTTTGGAGCGCTTCGGTTCCAAGAGCCGTATTGTCAATGCCGGTGATGGTGGAGGTTGGCTGGTTGGAATTAAGCGCCTGATAGCCTACAGCCACATTGTTGCTGCTCCATGCAACACCCCCATTGCTGAATGATTGTGTAAACAAAGCGTTATTCCCAATAGCCACGTTCTGACCTGCGGTTGTGTTGCCAAAGAGCGCTTCATAACCATTAGCCGTGTTGTTGTTGCCGGTTGTGTTGTTAGAGAGCGCTTCAGTACCATTGGCCGTGTTGTTGCCGCCGGTTGTGTTGCTAAGGAGCGCTTGAAAACCATTGGCCGTGTTGCTGCCGCCGGTTGTGTTGTCCACGAGCGCATTTTCACCAGTGGCCGTGTTGCTGTTGCCGGTTGTGTTGTTAAAGAGTGCATTAAAACCGTTGGCCGTGTTTTGGGAGCCGGTTGTGTTGTTCACGAGCGCTTCACGACCAGTGGCCGTGTTGTTGAAGCCGGTTGTGTTGTCCGCGAGTGCTTGATAACCAGTGGCCGTGTTGTCGTTGCCGCTTGTGTTGCTGGCAAGCGCATTAAAACCCATGGCCGTGTTTTGGTTGCCGGTTGTGAGGCTGATGAGAGCCCCATTACCCGAAGCCGTGTTGCCGTTGCCCAGGTCTTCGTTATCGGTTCCCGTGGCGCCGGTCGGGCCAGTTGCACCATTGGTTCCATTCGTTCCGTTTGTTCCGTTAGTTCCTGCAGTGCCACTGGGTCCGGTAGCTCCGGTGGCGCCATTTGTTCCATTCGTTCCTGCAGTGCCAGTGGCGCCGGTCGCGCCCGTGTTTCCTTGCACACCTTGAGATCCGGTCGGGCCAGTCGCACCATTGGTTCCATTCGTTCCGTTTGTGCCTGCAGTGCCAGTAGGACCGGTAGCTCCGGTGGCGCCGTTTGTTCCATTCGTTCCTGCAGTGCCAGTGGGACCCGTCGGGCCAGTCGAGCCATTGACGCCGTTTGTTCCATTGGTTCCCGTCGGTCCAGTAGCGCCGGTTGGACCGGTCGGGCCGGTAGGTCCCGTGGCGCCCGTGATGCTACTAGGCGGGTCCAAATCGTACATCTCCACTATTCCGATACCGGTGCTGCTGTTTTTCCCGGCAATAATGGCGGTGTAATTGGCGTCGGATGCCAGAGTAATGAGAATGGCCGCTTCCCGTGGATCGCTCGGCGCCAGGCCAGTCGTCAAGACATCATTGGCATTGGATGCGTCCATCCAGTTGTCATTGGATGTGATGAGCGTGCCGTTGATATCATGCAGCTCGAGGGTGGGATCCATCAAACGCCCGGACACTGGTGTGCCGTTGACTTGAAGCGAAGGACCACGCCCGAGAATGATGACGCGTTTGGTCGCCCCAGCCGGTGCTCCCGAATCGCTTCGGATGATGAATCCAGCTATTCCGATACTGTCTCCCGTCCCAACAGAAATGCGTGTTGAAATATTGGCCAAACTTGTTGCTGTCGTCCCAGCGTCGATCGTGGAATCATGCGAGGCTACTGCCCTATCGACTGCCGGCGCCTTTGCGAAAGCGAAAGGCGAAAAGGACAACAGGCCGGCAACGAGCAGTATGGTTTTGAGATGAGGTTTCATATTCTTGGCGCTGGTTTTTGAATTCACTGCAATCCAGCTCGATGCAGAAACCAGGAACCAGGCTGGAAGTTGCGAGTTGAGAGTTGAGAGTTGGTGGTTGAGAGAAGGCAGGCGTCCTTTTTGCCTTTCTGAATCTCTCAACACTCAACCAAATACTCTCAACTCCATCCTTCCAGCTGACTCGGGGCTCCAGTTGGATCTGGAGATCGCGTTAAGCGGTGTCCCAGCGAAGGTCCAGCCTCACGGGCTCACTTCAGCCCGGCCGAAGATGCGTTGAAACGTCGGGTGACGTAATCGGCTTCGTTAGTACTCAGGAATACCGACGTTTGTCGAGAGGTATTTCGCCCCGGCTCGACTCGCTGCGGCTTAGACAGCGCTAGCCGAAAAATAGCGCGAGGTTCGAGGCGCGGACCCTGCTTTGCAGTGTCATAGTGACGATTGAATCTTTTCACCCTTCCCTGCTCGGGATCGCAATCTCGCGCGCTTGGAGCAGAATCTACCAATGCTGATAGAACTACAGTCAGAATGTCCTCAGGTGTCCCGCTAAATCGATGCGCGCCGTCACCCACGTCGATCGCGGTCGCGTTGGCAGGGCCATCATCCGATTCCGTGCGTTCGTCGAGCGAGTAGGCGGGTCATCCACACGGTGGATTGAGCAATTGTCGTCGCGGAGGGGGATGTTCCTGACTTCCCTGCTCGTCGCTTTCCTCGCGCTCCTCCTGGCCGCATTTGTCTCGTTCCCCGGCACCATCCTGTATCATCCGTTCTTTAGCACTCGGATATCCGACACTCTTAAGCTTAGCCACAACCTCTTCGCGCGCGATCTGGAGGAAGACATTCTGGCGTATCGGATCGTCGTTCCTCTTCTTTCCAAGTGGACGGCCACCAACGCGCCCTGGCTGCTGGTCATCGTGTTTCAATGGATCACCCTCCTTCTCGCTTTGGCCGTCAGTTTTCTGGCCATCGTGCGCAAAATGGGGAAGGACGGAATTCGCTTCGCGTGGCCCCTCACCCTGTCGTTAGGCCTCTCGTTCTTTACTTTTTGGAGCTATTACGGCACCGGATACTTCGACGCGGTCACGCAGCTGACGTTGGCGCTGGCGCTTCTGATTCCGCGGTCCTGGCCGCTTGCGCTGTTGGCCTTGATAGGAACCTTGAATGACGAACGCTTTCTTATCGCGGCGCCTTTTATCGTGCTTTGGCATGCTCGAGGTGCGGGGATACGAGACCTCGTCCGGTCATCCTGGCCGCGGATTGTCGCATTGCTCGTTGCCATCGGCGCCGTCGCGTTGATTCGGCAAGGCCTAACCCACGGATGGTGGGGGCCTGGCATCTCGTTGCCAAAAGTGTACCGATTGATCTGGGAGGACGTCATTCTGGGCGTCAAGCCCTTTGGGACCTACTCGCGCACGACCGGGTGGCTGGTTTTTTTCCTCAATGTCTTCATGTCTTTCCGCTGGCTTTGGTTGGTCGTGATTGCCTTTGTGCTAACCCCCATTCCCGGTATCTCCCGGACGTTCAAGATTCTCTTCACAGGCGCATTGGCGGCGGCACTTCTATCCGTTGCCACGGTGATGGATGTGGCCAGGAGCGTTGGCTTCCTCTTTCCCGCCATTTTGTTGGCCGCCGTTCTTTGGATACCCAAGAACCCAATCCGCGCCGCCAAGCAACTGTGGTTGATACTGCTGCTCCTCATCGTAACCCCGGTGTTCTGCATCAATGGCAACCTTCCGGCGTTCTGGCTTCCGCTGCCGCTGGAAGCCGCGCGCTACAGTTATTTTGCCGCCACCGGGAAAGACGTCATTCGCGATGTGATCGCGCCAAACGTCTGGTCCGACTCGTTTCTTCTTCCGTTGCGGAATTTTCGGAAGCGCTGAAGAGCGGAAGGACGCCGACGTTCATTGCTTCCCAGCCGCTTGAAATTTCTCCCACACTTTCCAGGCGCGCTCCCAGTTTTCTTTTGCGGCCCACGCTTCCGCTTCGAGGAAATGGAAGTAACGCGGTGAATTCGTCATCTCGGTAAAGTGCCTCACCGTCACGAGCGCTTCATCGATTTTTCCCGCGCGCATCTGCTCATAATAGAGTTGATAGCCGATTCCGTAATTATCCGGGGCGGCGTGAAACGCTTGCCGGAGCTGGTCGATCGAAGAGCCGGAGGCGGCTTCCGGCAAGGGCGGCTTTTCTCCGAAACGCCGGACCACCTGCATCGCGCGGCGAAAATCATTTCGAGCGGCGTGATACTTCGCCACCGCACCCCAAGCGTGACTCATCCAATCGGGATGCGCCTCAATCTCGCGCGCCAGCTCATCGAGATCGCCGCGATCGGCCCAGAGCGAAAAGAACTTCACTTTCTCTTCACTGGTGAAGGTTTGCAGATCCAGATCGTGTTCGAGAAAACGATGCAACGCGCTCATGAATCCTTCGCCGGTCGCGCGCGCGAGATAGATCAGCGCCAGGTCGTGATGCAGCAGGCCGATTTCTTCCAGACCACGGTAAACTGGGGGACTGTATTGCGCGGCGAGCGAAAGCATATGGCCGTACATTTCGAGCCTCTGCTCGCCCACGCGCCGCAACGCTTCCCGCCACGCCGTGATCGCGAGGGCCGGTTGCGATGTGAGCCAGGCGCTGCCTTCTTCATAGGGAACTTCGTAAGCGTTCGGTTCCAAAAAACGCGCGCGGCGAAAATCATCGAGCGCGTCGGAAGGCGGATGTTTCGCTCCGAGTTTTCCGAGTGCGCGCGAAAAGTAGAGCTGCCATTTGAGTGGCGTCCAATCGAGGGCGCGCGTCGTGCGTTGGATCGTTTCGTCGAAATTTCGACCGCGATTCGCGCTCGACGCCTGGCGCATTTCAATCTCCGCGCCGATCCCGCCCGGCAGAAGCATTTCGTAACGGGTGGCGATTATCCAAGTGATGCCGGCCGTCAGAAGCAGGACTCCGATCAACCGAAACGCGACCGGCGCTAACGCACTGGGTCGCAATTCCGTCGGCCGTCGCAACGCCATTCCCAAGAGAAATATGCCGGCGAAAACGGTCCCGATCCGATGCGCGGAAACATCGACCCCTCCATGGAGAAGGAAGAGGACCGCGGCAATCAAGGCGGCGAGCCGGAAGCGCTGATTGGTCCCCTCCTGCAACGGAAAAACGCGCCGGATGAGGATCGCGATGCCCGCGATCGCTAAAAGGATGGACGGCCAGCCCACTTCGACGCAGAGCCAAAACCAGTCGCTCTCCGGATGGATCGTGCGCGCGCCGGTGAGCGATGCATCGCGATACATGGCGAAGATGCCGTCGAAATTTCCCAGGCCGATGCCGCACCAAGGTGAAGCGCGAATGAGTTGGAGCGCGTCGCGGAAGATGGCCCAGCGAAGATCTGGGGTCATGTCGCCCGTCTCACCGGAACGAAGGTGAAAGCGCTCGAAGGTTTGCCCGCCGAAAACCAGCAGCACTGTCGCCAAAATAAGCAGCAGGGAAAGGCCGAGCGCGATGCGCGCCGCGGAACCTTTGCGCAAGACGAAAGCGCCGAGCCAGAAGGCGCTTCCGGCGACGAGAATGAGAATGCCCGCGCGCGAGAAATCGAGGACGATGGCCCAGACGATGAGAGCGAGCGCGATTAACCAAACGATCCAGCGTTTCCGGCCCTGCCGGAGATCCTCCTGGCCGCAGGCCAGGATCACGATCGCCGTGAGACCGAAGAGATTAGCGGTCTGATTGCGATTCGGGAACGGGCCGAATCCACGCTGGTTGTGCCAGAAGGAAAGCGCGGTATGCGCGAAATAAAGCGTGATGCAAAGCGCCGCGAGCAGGACGATGCCGGCCGCAAAAAAGCGCATTTGTTGGCGGACTTCGCGCAAATCAAGATCGAGTGCGCTGACATAATAAAGCCAGCTCAATCCCGCGACTAGACTGACAAAGCATCCGAGACTGATCCACGGCTGGGGCGAAAGCGTGTCCGGCAAGTTGATGCCGAAATCGTTCAGCAAGACGAGACGCCAGGCGGGTTGGAAGAACCAGCGCGCGGGCAAAAAAGCGGTAGCCGCGCACATTGCCAGCGCAAGCATAATCAAATTCAAAACTCGCCCGAGCGAGAATCGCGGCGGATCGACCAGCAGGATGAGACCGAGCAGAGCAACGATGATTCCTTCGCTCCATTTTTCCGTCGCACCGCCGAGGAAACAAGCGAGGACCGGGAGCGTGGGAATGGCGAGATTCCTCCACCACCGGCCGGGACTGACGGTGAAACCAGAGCGCGTTCTAGATTGCTTTTCTTGCATCAGCCGGAGGCGGGGTCTTGGTATGGGAGTAGCTTTCCAGATAAAGAGGCGCTGCTTGCGCTCCCAATGTCATATGGACGCGCCTGTTTTACCATGGGTTGAACGCGGGCGGCCATTGCGTACTCTCATCCTCGGCTTCAGGCAATAATCATGGTTACGCAACGCACGCAGGGATTGTATCGCGTTTTCCTGCTTTGCCAGATCGTGCTCGTCGCGGTCCTCTTCTGGTTCGGCGTCTGGGTCATGGTCACCTTTTATTCTCCGGGGGCGGAACTGACCTGGCGTCGGTATAGCATTTACTGCGGGTTGCTCGTCCTGGGCATGACAGTCGAGTCGCTCGTTCGCGACGGTTCGAAGAATTATTTCCTCCAGAACGAATTGCTGCGCCAGCATCGGCTGAGCATGCGGCAGGTCTTCGCCAGCATCGGCACGCTCGTCCTTTACCTGATCGCGACCAAGGACGCGTTCATCTCCCGAATCTTCTTTTTCAACTTTGTTCCGTGGCTCTACGTGGCCCTGCTTTTTTCGCATCATTATCTTCCTTCGTTTCTGGCTCGCCGAATCTTTACCGGCGCGCGTGAGGAAAAAACGCTCCTGGTAGGTTCGACCGAGAAAGCTGCGCAACTGCGCGGGTGGCTGCGCCGCAAAGCCGATATCGGGTTGCGCACGGTCGGCCTGGTTTGCGATGAGCAAATCGAAAAGACGGCCGACGGAATCCCGGTCCTGGGTAATTCCGATGAGCTGGAAAAGATCATCGTCGAACGCGGGATCACGCAAATCATCATGCTCGAGTTCCCGCTCTTCACCGAGATCAACCGGCAAATCATCAGCGTCTGCGATCATCTCGGCGTCCGGTTGCTCATCGTCAGCGATCTCGAAGAAAAGCTGCGGCATCCGGTGACGCATTTCGAAGACGATGGCTTTCGCTTCATCGGGTTACGGGAAGAGCCCTTGGAAAATCCGCTCAACCGCTGCTTCAAGCGCGCGATCGACGTCACGATTTCATTACCCGTGATCTTGTTCATTTTCCCGGTCCTCACCGCCATCGTTTGGCTGGCGCAGCGTCTTCAATCACCTGGCCCTCTCTTTCATGTGCAAACGCGTGCGGGCATGCAAAATCGGCAGTTCAAAATTTACAAGTTCCGCACCATGCGTCCCGATCACGCAGAAGAGGGACGGCAGGCGCAGGCCGGCGATGAGCGCGTCTATCCGCTGGGAAAATGGTTTCGCAAGCTAAGCATCGACGAGGTCCCGCAATTTTGGAATGTGCT
This sequence comes from Spartobacteria bacterium, assembly GCA_003134785.1. GTDB lineage: Bacteria > Verrucomicrobiota > Verrucomicrobiia > Chthoniobacterales > UBA10450 > AV80. Next base: position 34,790 of record PLCN01000008.1, on the reverse strand, counting down.
CCGAGGCGACATGAGCATCGTCGGCCCGCGGCCGCACCTCATCGAACACAACAAACAATTCTCCCAACTGATGGCGAACTATCACGTCCGCGCTTTCGTAAAGCCGGGGATCACCGGCCTGGCGCAGGTGCGAGGATTCCGCGGCGAGGCCCGAAACAGCGCCGACATCGAAAACCGCGTGGCGTGCGACATTGAATATCTCGAGAACTGGAATCTCTCTCTCGAATGCGGAATCATCCTGCGCACCTTCGTGCATCTGATAGTTCCGCCGCGGACGGCCTACTGAGGTATGACGTGTCATCCCGAGCCGCGCAGACGGCGAGGGACCTCACAACCGGAGATTGCGGTACTCAATCGAAATGACGCGCAGCTTGACGTAACCGTGCGAAGTAACGCGGAAGCGTAAAAGCGCTTGTGAGGTCCCTCGCCGTCTGCGCGGCTCGGGATGACACGTCCCTACCCTAACGACTCCAATTCTTCCGCGAAACTTTGGAGGACGCGGCTCTTCTCGAATTGCTCCACATAGCGGCGGCCAGCGGCGCCAAACTCCGCGAGACGTTCCGGATCGTTCGCGAGGGAATCGAGAAGGTCGGCCAGCTCCCGCGCGCGACCGGGTGGAACATTTACGCCGAACTTTCCTTCGGCTAACGAAAGCGCCAATTCGCACTCCGGCGCGGCCACCGTAACCACGGGCCTCGAGTCCGCGAGCAAACCAAGAAGTTTACTCGGAAAAAAAGAATTTCCCGCTCCGACTTGTTGCGTGATGAAGCAAATGTCCGCATCGACGAGCAAGGCGCGGTAGTCCGGGCCCGCCTGCAGCGGAAGCATGCTGACATTCGGAAGTTTCAGCTCGCGCACGCGATTAACGAGCGCCTCGCGCTGCGCGCCGTCACCGCAGATCAAAATCCGAATCCGCGGGTCGCGCAAAAGCGGCGCGGTTTCCAGCAGCACATCCAAGCCTTGCTTCACGCCGAGATTCCCCGCGTAGACAGCGAGAAACTCTCCCGGCCCGATACCATGAAGGCCGCGAAATTTACCGCAGACTGGAGCGGGCGCGGTGTCGTTTAATGCAATCGCGTTTGGGAAATAGACGAGCTTCGATTCGGAAACTCCCTTGCCGCGAAAACTTTTGAGCATGCCTTGCGTAATACCGGAGACCCGGGCCGCATGCCGGTAAGCGAAGGATTCGAGCCGATACAAAGCTTTCGTAAACCAGCCCGCTTTCAGCATGCCGAGACCGACGGCGGCGTCGGGCTGCATGTCCTGGACATGAAAAACAAACGGCGCGTCTTTGATTTCCCCGACGACCCATCCCGCGACGCCAAGCAACAGAGGTGGCGAAATCAGGACATAAACGTCGGCCGGCGGCAAAGAGAGTGCGCGGCAGGTGGAGGTGAAGACAAAACTCGCTTCATGAAAAATGCGCTTCAGGGCGGAGACTCGCTTCGGAACAAAATGCCAGCAACGGTGCACCGGCACTCCGTTGATTTGGTCGATGCGATAAAGATGTCCGCGATCCTCAGCCCGCTTTTCCCACGAAGGATAATAGGGAAAACTCGTGACCATCGACACGTCGTCACCGCGCGCGTGCAGGAACTCGCAGAGCGCGACACTGTGCGGCGCGATACCGGTAAACTCCGGTGCGTAGTTGATTCCCCAGACAATGGCGCGCATCGCGTCTACTCGTCAGCCGCCGGCTTTGTCTTGGTCAGCTCGTAGGTTTTCGCGACGGAAAGGAACTCGTACACGGCGTGCATCCGCGCAAAATAATAACCTTCGCGCCCGTCGAGAAAGCCTTTCTGCCAGACATAAATGTAGAGGAAGCGAAGGAGCGGGCGGAAAGGCAGATGTTGCGAAAGCAGCTTCAATTTCCGCCGCCTTTCCACCGCCCCGCCCCGGATGTGGGCGGCGCTGCCGAAAAGCCGGCGATCGGCCGAGACGCGCGCTTCCCAGTTGGAATAGCGATTGTGCTTTTCAACGAAGACTTCCACCGACGGAAAGGCGTAGTGATCCATCTCACAACGGAGCCGGCCGGTTGGCCCCTGGACGATCACATGTTCGTGCACCTCATTGTCTCCGCTGTGGGTACTCGCGTCGGTCAACTTTTCATAGCGGCCTAACGAGTGGCGAAACAGGCGGAGGTTCCAGTTCGGATAGTACGAGTGCCGGAGCCAGCGGCCCATGAACATGAAATGCCGGTTGATCCAATAGCCGGCGATCTCGCCTGCGTCCGCGATCGCGCGAGCAAATTCCTCCCGCGCTTCTGGCGGCAAGACCTCATCAGCGTCGAGGATAAAGATCCATTCGTAGCGAAACGGGAGATTTTCGAGCGCCCAGTTTTTTTTCTTTGGCCACCTTCCGTTAAACTGGAATTGCACAACCTGGGCACCATATTCCTGCGCGATCTCGATCGAGCCGTCCGTGCTCTGAGAATCGACCACGAAGATCTCGTCCGCCCACTTCACGGAATCGAGACACCTTCGCAGGTTCGCGGCTTCGTTTTTGATCGGCACGATGACCGAGATCGGCACTTTGGGTGTCTCGCTCATGCTATTTTCGCGAAATTCATCCTGAAACAGCCGGCGTCCTCGGCCCCAGAACGCGACACGGATTACCGGCCGCCGTCACATCCGGCGGAACGTCTTTTGTCACAACGGAACAGGCGCCGATGACGCTACGAGCGCCGATCGTTACGCCCGGCATGACGAAGACCCGGGCGCCGAGAAAGGCGTCCTCGCCGATGGTGATCTTCGCGGTGACCAGTGGAATCTCAGTCCGCGCAAAATCATGAGTGCCGGTGCTCAGGTAAGCCTCCTGCGCCACGGTCGCGCGGGTCCCGATTTCGATCTGGCCTAACGAGTAGGCGTTGGCGCGATCTCCCAGACAGGCGCGGTCGTGCAGAGTCAAATTCGATGGAATCGCGATCCGCGCGCGCTGATGCACGAAAGGAGTGCCATCAATTCTCGCACCGAACAAACGAAGCCAGAAGAGGCGCCACGGATTCAGCGGCTTCGGAGTCCACTCACAGAAAACAAACCAGGAAAACTCCCACAGCAAACGAAGCAATCGATCCTCGAACGGCCAGGGCGATTCGTTGGCGGACTTCTGATCGGGCTTTACAGGTTTCTTTTCCTCCATGGCGAAGATCGGTGACTAAAGAGTAATCATCAAAAGCAGATGAGGAGCCACAGATGAACACAGATTTTCACGGATGAGGAGCGGCGATTTGAGTCCGATGACCTAACGCCTGGAGAAGAGAGTCCGTGGCGCGGTTGATTTCGAAGTGACGGGCGAAACATTTTCGCGCGTTCTGTCTCATTGCCGCACGAAGTTCAGGCGGGGTGGCAAGCCAGCGTTCGATCAGCCGCGTAGTCCCGGCAAGGTCGTCATCTTCCGCATAGCCTGCCTGGTCCGCATCAATTTCGCGCCAAATGTTTACTTCCTTCGAGATTAGAACGGGAGTTCCGCACGCAAGCGCCTCGACTACCGCGATGCCAAAATTTTCCTGATGGGAAGGCAGGATGAACGCGTCCGCCGCACTCAATGCGCCCCATTTGCTGCTACCAGCGAGCATGCCGGTGAAAGTGACCGCAGAGTTTTCGGCCGCCACGCTTTTCAAATGCTCGAGGTATTTTTTATCAGCGCACGGACCAGCCACGACGAGGTGCAGAGAATCGCCGTCCGCAGAGTTTCGAATCGCCGCGAACGCCTTTAGCAAAAGCTCGCAGCCTTTCTTTTCGTGCAGACGACCGAGGAACAGGAGCAAACGTTTCCCACGCAATTGAGGAAAGGTGTCGAAAAAATCCTCGCGGGCGTTCGCAAGATCGATCTCCGGCGCGGCCGTTCCGTAATTGACGACCACTTCGTTACACCGATAGAGAGAGAACGATTCACGCGCCAGACGCCGCTCCTGGTCCGAAGTGAAAAGGACAGAGGCGGCATCGCGCAGCACCCGATACTCAGCCCAGGGCCAGTAGAGCAATTTCTTCAGGTGCTTCGCCGGATACGTTCGCTTGAACCAGGGGTCGAGCATTCCGTGAGGAAAAACGAAGTACGGCGTGGCGGTTCCGCGCAATGCGCGCCAGACCCCGAAGCTGTTGTATTGCCAGATGCCCTGAACAATCACGGCGTCATAAATCGCATGCCGCTCTCTGATCCAACGCGGGAAATGCGGCGCGTATCCATAGCTCCCCCGGCCGGGACCGAGCGCATGCACCTTGATGGGACAGGCGCGAACCCACTGGTCGTTAGGCGCATCCAATGAAATGATTTCCACGTCGTGCCCGCGGCTCGCGAGCACCGAAGACGATTGCATGACCGATTCGATCGGTCCGCCGAGCGCCGGGTTAACCGTGTGAATGGATCGGAGTATTTTCATTCGGAGAGCGAACCAGTTGCGAACGCTTCGCGAAGTGGCCGAGAACAACGATGCTCCAGACCCGTGTCCAATGCAGGCGATCGCGTCGGAATGCGCTGCTGATTTCATTCACGAAGTCCTGGGGGAGCAATTGGCGGGAAACTGTTTCACGAAGTCCTTCTTCGACAAAGGAAGCGAGCGGTCCGAGCATCCAAACTTTCATGGGCAGGACGAAGCCTGCTTTCGGACGACGATAGACGGATGACGGGAGCAGATCGCGGCACGCTTCGACGAGCAATCCTTTCGGCCGGGGATATTGTTGCTTCGCCGCAGCGGGAAGGCCAAGGACGTACTCGACGAGTTCGTGATCGAGGAACGGAACGCGCAGCTCCAAGGAAACGGCCATGCTCATCTGATCGGCATCCCGCAAGAGCATGCGGCGCATGTAACCGGTCAGCTCCGCCCAACTGATGCGGGCGTAATCGTCCGGCAAATCAATGGGGCATTCAAAGGGAGCCGAGGCATTTGGCAGTCTGGCGCGGACGATCATCTCTTCGGTGAAAAACCGCCGGCGCCATCGGGCCAGTTCGCCTGCGTCCGTAGTTGCGGGAAGATCCGCCAGCCGGTCGCTGAGTTTTGCGGCAATGCCGAGCAGTTTTCGCAGCGGGCGCGGCAACCGCGCGATTAATTTGAGCCGGGGAACATCGCGGAAACTGGGATATCCGCCGAACAACTCGTCGCCGCCGAGACCCGACAAGGCGACCTTCACTCCATGCGCGGCGACCGCGCGCGACACAATGTAGGTGTTGATCGCATCGACTGACGGCAGATCGAGTTTCTCGACCGCTTCGGTCACCGAATGAATGACCTCTTCTTCCGAGAGCTGGATGCGATGATGGTTGGTCCGGTAACGATCTGCTATTTCTTGCGCGATCGCTGTCTCGTCGAACTCCGCGAGGTCGAAACCGACCGAGAATGTTTGCAGTTTTTTTTCCAACTTCTGCGCCGCGATCGCCGTCACGATGGAGGAGTCAATTCCGCCGCTGAGAAAACTGGCGACCGGGACGTCGGAAAGTAGATGTTCGTCGACCGCTTGGTCGATCAGATCGCGTACGCGGCGCACGACGCCATCGGTCGAAGAAACAAACGCCGGGCGTGAGGGCCAATATTTCCACATTTTTAGTTCTCCCTTCGACCCGACCGTCATGGCGTGTCCGGCCGGCAAGACACGCAGGCCGGGATAAAGAAGATTTCGCTCGGGGCAGGCGCCCCATTGCAAATAGCCGGAAATGGATTGCGCGGTGATTCCGCTCGATCCGCCAGCGACGAGCACTCGCACTTCCGACGCCGCACGGAGACCGGCCGCATCCACCGTGTAATATAGCGGCTTTATCCCCAGGCGATCACGCGCAAGAAATAATTCCTCCCGAGCGGCGTCATAGATCGCGAAGGCAAACATTCCCTTGAGCTGGTCGAGCACGCCGTGGCCCCAGCGCGCATAGCCTTGCAAAAGCGTTTCGGTATCGCTCGTGCCTTTCCAATTCACGTCCCGTCCTAATTGCGCGCGCACCGACCGGTGATTGTAGATTTCGCCGTTGGCCACGAGCACGTTGCCGGTGGCCGGATCGGTCATTGGCTGCGCGCCCGTGGGTGAAAGATCCACGATGGCCAGCCGCGTGCTGCCTAACCAGCATTGGCCATCCGGCGAAGTCCATTCGCCGGAGGAGTCGGGACCGCGATGCCGGATCAGTTGAAGATCCAGCGGCTTCGCGCGACCGGCTGAGCTGAAGTGAACCGCAATCCCGCACATCTTGTTTTTTAGCGCGAGCGCGATGAACGGCCGGCTACCACACGAATCCCTCGGTGCGGCGGAAATATTCCATGTCCCGCGACAGTTCCTTCAACGGCTTCGCCGGCACGCCTCCGTAAAGGTGATAGGGCGCGTCCCATTTCTTGTTCAGGAGGGATTGGGCGCCGAGGACGGAATGATGCGGCAAACTGCTGCCGCCGAGCATCACGGAGTTCGTTCCGGTGAAACAGTATTCGCCAATGTCGATCGGTTCCGCGGACTGACGATTGGTGGGGAGATCGATGCTGTGCGTGATCAGTTGCGAGCGAAAGCCGCCGATGGTGGCGAAGGCGCCGATACGAATACGCGCGGTGCAATCGATCAAATGCCGGCTGCTGATTCCCGCATGTTTTTCGACGATGAGTTCCGGCCGGCGATCTGTTTGATGAACGAAATGCCGGTGAGCGCCGCTTGGAAAACCGGTGATCCAATTCAACTGCCCAATGACCGCGTGGGCGCCGAGATGAAGCAGGTCGATGTTCTTGCAGAGAGTGAAATGTCCGATCCGGGAATTTTCCTCCATGATCAAGTGGCGTGGGAAAATCCAGCACAAGCCGATGTGGCTGCTGGGGTGAATCGAATAGCCGAATTGTTTTTCCAGAAGCGAGCGGCGCATCCCCCACGGAAGCAGCAGGGAAAAAAACATCAGGATCTGTTTCATCATACCGGGGCGAGCGAGCGATAGAGCTCGCAATAGTCCGCGATCATGCGCGAGGTGGAAAATCGCTTCGCGTTCTCGAGCGCCTTCGCGCTCCAACGCTCGTGCTCGGCTGGATTCGCCAGGCGCAGAAGGTCAGCGGCAAACCCCGCTTCGTCCTCGACTTTGCGCAGCAGAGCCGCGCCCCCGGCGACTTCCGTCATCGGTTCGCGGTCGGTGCAGATGACCGGGCAACCGCAGGCCTGCGCTTCGGCGATGGGCCAGCCGAATCCTTCGAAGGTCGAGGGAAAAAGGAGCGCCGTGGCGGAATTGTAGAGGGCTTCGAGCAAATCGTTCGACGCGTTCGGAATTTCGACGACTCGATCCGCGACGCCCAATTGCTGGCCTAACGAACGCAGCGCGTCCGACAGCGGTTCTCCGACGAATACCACGAAGCCATTCCATTCCTTCCGGCAGCGTGCGAAGATGCGCAGCACACCTTCGCGATTTTTCCGGCGCAAATTCGAACCGACGTGCAGAACGAAAGATGCGTGCGGGGGTAGAATTGAAACTTCCACCAGCCGCGCTCGGGCTTCGCTCAGGGGCAGCTTTCGATACGGATGACTGAGCCCGAGCGACAACAGCTCCAGCCGCGGTCCACCGTTTTCCGGATGAATTAGGCGCTTCGCATCCGAAAGCGTGGCGCGCGAAACACACGCGACCACGCTGGCACTTCGCAATCCGGCGACGATCCAACGCTGAAGCAGTTTGCCAGTGGAACTCGCCGGACAATCGGTTTCTTCGCCAAGCGCACCCCGCACCGCGAGCAGATCGTGGCAAGTCACCACGACTGGGACTTCTCGACGTCCCCGCGCATACATCGCGTTTGAATGATCGCAGATGTGGATCAGCGTCGCGGCTTTCAGTTTGCTCCTCAGCTGCCGCGGAAAAAGAACGAACTTGTCGAGGTAAGCCAGCCATTTGGCGATGAAACGGCCCCCGAACCGGAAGCGCCCGAAAAATGCCTGCGGCTGGATCAGTTCCGCTGGCACACCCGCGAGCGCGAGACCGTCCAGCATCACCAGGGCAAAGCGATGCATGCTTTGCTGATGATCGGGGGGGTAATTACCGATCAATAGAACCATTGCGTTGGTCGCGTGGAGCCGCAGGCCCATGCATCCGATCGGCATAAGCGGAGCGGCGTCCGACAATTCGCTCGCCTGCTCCGGTGCTTCGGCCGGAAGTGGAGATGGGAACAACGCTTTCGTCATCGCTATTTCGCGCCGCCAAAGCGAGCCCAGTGGCGAAAACAGTAAAGCCCAGGATCGTCGGCTGGCCAAACTGGCCGGTCAGCATCGGTGAAAACGCGGAGCTGAAAATCAAAAGAGGCAGGACATTGTCGCGCTTAACCGACCTCAGGCAAAGCAATCCAATCCACACGACAACACTGCAGCGCCAGATGATAAAGGAGAGGCCAAGGACCGGTCCGCTCTCCAGAATGGTGCGGGCCCACTCGCCTTCCGAAAGAAGAAAGGTAGTCTCGCCGGTGAGAAACTTCGCGCCAGCATTGGTGCCGATGCCCAGGCCGTAACCGAGGAAGGGGGCCTTGCGGAGGACGAAAAAGCCTTCGGAAAACGTATCGAAAATCCGCTCGGTCAATCCCGCTGTGATCGATCGGTCCTCCGCCTCCGCCACATCAGAAAACCGCGTCGAGAGGACGCTGAGGCCTTCCTTGAAAACCGGCGTCTGAATAACGACGAAGCCAAGAACGACGGTCACGAGCAATGTTTGCCCGAAGCGGTTGATCGCGCTGGGGCGCAAAAACAAAATAGGAATCAGCGACACCACCACCAGGGCACAGGCCCCTACCACCGAGCGGCTGCCGGAGACGGAAGTCCCAATCAAGAGAGCGGCGCCTGCGGCAAACAGGACCCAGATCTGGTAGACGCCGCGTTTCAGTGCGCCCCAAACCAGGAACGCCACCGCCAAAGAGAAATACGCGACCACTCCGGTGACAAATGAGAACGTCGCGGCTGTGCGGACTTTTCCCAAGGCCGCCGTCATCATTTCCCCTTCGCCGCTGGCGGTCCGGTTCAGAAAGGCGTCCGGCGCGGCGCGAAATTGCGCCACCATGAGCAGCGCCATGGGCACGACCAGGACCAGCGCCCACCACCCGATGCGTTTCACGTCTTGCGGGCGCAAGACCTGCGGCATTATGAAAATCAGCGGCAAGTGCAGAAAGTTCGACCGGAATCCGAAACCGCTTACGAGGAGAATGCGACTCGGCGGGATATAGGGCCAGAGCGGAACGAAGCTGACCAGGAACGACAAAAGTCCGATAACACCGATCGCCTGGACCCAGCCGTTGCGCGGAAAAACGCGAGCCTTGATTGCAAGAACATAGATGAGCAACACGACGGGATCGCGTACGATGAGGAGCGGATTTGAAAGCGCCGGCGCCACCCACTTGCGCAGGGCTCCCTCGATTAAAAGGAGCCAAAAATAGAGCCAGATCAGCCGACGGATCTGGCGGAGCGTTTTCTCTTCACGGCTCTCGACTGGAATCATCGCGCGATAACGTGAACATTCGGGAGCGGCGAATCATAAAGCTCCGATGCCTTCAATTGCGATCCCGACGAGGCATAAAATCGGTAGCCGCACTCTTCAACCATTTGCACGACGGTGCTGGCAGAGATCTGCCGCTGGTCCAGATAATTGAGGTGCAGCTCGAGGAAAAGGACGGGCTTGTGGCGCGTTAGGAATTCAAGAGAGCCTTTGATCGCTTCATATTCGTAGCTCTCGATGTCCAGCTTGATGAACTGCGGGATGACGTTCAATCTCGAGGCCGCGTCTGGGATGCTTTCGATTTTCATCTGAACAACTTCCGGCGTTGACCACATCGTCTGGTCGAAGCGCTGCGTCTGGACGTAGCCGCTCCCGGGATCCAGGAGCATTTCGGTCGTGCCGCTCGCTTCACCAATTCCAATCTGCTCGATCGTCATCCGGTCGCTGAATTGGTTGAGCGCGCGAATAGCGGAAAGTCTTTCGCACAGGATCGGCGAGGGCTCAAAGGCGAACGCGCGGTTCTCGGAATTCGCCGCGCAAAACAGCGCCGAGATCAGGCCGGAGTGAGCGCCGATGTCGAAAAGCGCGCCGCCGCTTTTTGCCGCCTGGGCTATGCTGTAAAACTCCGCGCGGCCTTCGGGCGTAGTCGTGAAATGGACCAGATCATCCTTGCAGGCGAGCGGCGCGTGGAACGACCAAAGATCGTCGACCGTGCAGCGAAGAACGGAATCTGTTTCCTTGAAAACCAGATTTGCCTTTATCGCGCCTCCAAACTTCGCCGCAAAACGCCGCTTAAATGACTGCCGCACCCGGTCGGGCAAGTAGCGGTTGAGATGCTTTTTCAGGAATCGTCTCATGCCATGATCATGCCCAGGCTTGGTTGCGTGGTTTGGAATGTTTCGATCATTGCTTCATTAGGTTACGGATTGTCGAGACGATCGTTTCTCCATAGCCACGCCAGGTAAGCTCGCTCGCCCGTCTCTGGGCTGCAATCGCCATGCCAGAGAGGCTCGCACGGTTGGTTGCGAACCAGTTTATTTTCTCGGCAATTGCCTCCGGCGAGCGAATCGGAACAAGAAAGCCGGTCTCGCCTTCCACGATCAAGTCGTCGCCGCCGGCATTTTTCGTGACAATCAAGGGAAGGCCGCAGGCCATCGCTTCCTGCTGCACCAGCGCACGACCTTCCACGATCGACGGCAAAACAAGCACGTCGCAGGTGCGCATAAGACGGAGCACATCGCGATGCGGGCGCGGCGGCTCGTAAACGAAATGGGGGAATTGTTCGCGATACCAGGCGAGCGGGCGCAAGAGCGATCCCATCATGACCAGCTCGACCTCTTTCGATGCGACCAGTTTCATCGCCGCAAAAAGATCGGCCAGACCTTTTCGTTGCGTAAGAGCGCCGGCAAAAAGCACGCGCAAAGACCCGGCGCCGGTCTTGCGTTCCGCGGGTTCAAACTCCTCGAGAGAAGGCGAACCGAATGGTGCGACCACGCACGGCTTTGAAGCTCGCGCGGTTTCCGGCAGCGAATCGAGAACGAAGGCGCTCGGACAAATGACCAGCTCGGCCAAATCCAACTCATGCGTTTTGCGCGCGAGTTTTTCTTCGGAATCGCGGGTGCCGCCCAGTGTCGGTTCCCATTCCGGATAACGTTGCGCCTCTTCCTGGAGAAGACGACGCGCCGTTTCCCAATACGCGATCGGCAGGTCGTAGATGCGCCGGATTCCCAACTCGCGCGCCGTTTCAAATAATCGTTCGGCGCAATCTTCATAGCCGTAAACGCCGAGGATTTTTTGGTCTTGATAAGATTCGCGGAGCGCGCCCGCGGCGAATCTGTCCAGCTCACGCCAGACGCGATCTATGCTGGCTTGTCCAAGCTCGTGCCGGGTCAACCAGCGTTGCCGCAGCTTTCCAGCGAGAAGCCGCACGATCTCGCGCGCCGGCTGAACCTTGATTTTGTAATGCGGCAGTTCATAACCGCGGCGCGCCAGTTGCCCACGGAGATTCACCGGCAGCGCGTTGACCAGCGGCGAAGCATTCGACCAACCGAGCGAAGTGACGAATTTCGCCAGCAACCCAGCTTCGTCGAGCGCGCTCAGGACCGCGCGCACGTTGGCGTTTCCGAACGGATGCGCGAGCAGAATCATCGGGCTTCTTCCACCGGCTCGCCGCGCAAGATTCGGCGGTAAGAGATCGCGTAAAATTCCATCGGCTCGAGTTCGGTGGCGAGTTCCGCCCGCGTTCGTTCCGCGCGCTCCGAGTATTCCGCCTCGCTCATCTGTCCCGCTTGCTCGAGCAACTTCGCCAGACCCGCGACATCAGCCGGCTCGCAAATGAGCGCCTGCCGCCCACCGGCCTCGGGCAATCCGCCGTCGCGAGTGATGATGCACGGCACGCCGAGATGACGCGCCTCGACTGCGGTCAGCCCGAAATCTTCTCTCGTGTTCGGCGGGACGACGACCCAGCGCGCGTTCATCATCTGTTGCGCTTTCGTTTCTTCATCCACGAAACCGAGGACGCGGATTCCCGTCACCCCGCGCTTTTGAATGGCGTATTCGATCAGGCTGCGCAACGGACCGTCGCCCATGAGCACGAGCGGCCATTGCGCGTGATCGATCTGCGCTTGCGCGTAAGCGTCGAGCAGGGTGTCGATTCCCTTGTTCGCGATCCAGCGCCCGATAAATGCGAAGCCGATGCGTCTCTCCGGTGGCGCCCAACCCTCGGGCAATTTCGAAGTGGTCGCGACTTTCCGGCTGCCTGACCGCTTTCGGTCCCCCTCCCAAGTGTCCCAAACAAATTGCGAGTTGTACCAGCGCGCGTCCGCAAACTTCGCGCTCAGGCGCCAGAGCAATCGATGCGCGCTTAGTTCGCGCGCCATGTAATTGTGAATCGTAAGCACCAGGCGTTTGCGAAATAGTTTCGCGAGAGCGACCACATCGGGCGACGCGTTCTGGAGATGGACGATGTCCGCCCAGCGGATCGCGGCGGCCAGGTCTTTATCGGCGCGCTCGCAGAATTCAACCTCCGGCTCGTTCCGCAACATCGCCTTGAGACTCGGTTGCTTGGAAAAGTGTTTTGTTTTCTTGAAACAGACTCGCACTTCGAAATCCGGTTCTTGGCGAGCCGCGGCCGCGACTGCGAGCACGAAAGCTTCGATTCCGCCGTAGGCGCCTTGACACGGACTAACGAGAAGTAGCTTGATTGCCTTCACAATTTCAACGCTTGCGCGACTTGATCTGCGATGCGCGGCCACGCCGATGTTCGCTCCTGCCAATGTCGGAGCCGTTCCCCCCGCGAGAGCAATTCACTGGCGCTGACGCCATCCATCAACTCGTTAGGCGAGGTCGACAGAGAAAGAGGCTCCGGTTTCGATGCGTCCGCATAACACGAGAGAATATTTGAGCCGTGGGCGGCAGCGGCCATGAAAGTGCCGGATTTCGTGATGCTCAATTCGTCCTGGGCTGAAATCGCGAACTCGCACGACGAGAGCAATCCGGAAATCTTCTCCTCCGGCAACGGTCCTCGTTGATCGAAGCTGTCGATTAACTCGAATTCCAGCAAGAGCGCGAGTTCCTCTTCGTCCCCCTCCCGCGATCCGCCCGAGCCCGCGGTCACAATTTTCCGGATCTTCCCCGCAGCGCCGAGCGATTTCAATTCCGTCCGCATTCTTTGGAGAGTGCGAATTCGTGAATGCTGCAAACCAAAGAGAACTGCAAGGCCGGGCTCTCTCGCTCCATCGTCTGCCTGGATGCGACGAATGTTCGAGCCCACTGGCAGCACCTCGATCGCGGATTTGGGAGAAAGAGCGTTGAGGTGCTCCGCCTGGCTCGATGTGCTGGTGAAAACCGCATCCGCCACTCGCAACAATTTGCGGAGACTGCGGCGATGAAGTCGCTGCAGAAAGTAGTTCTTGTTCCAGACCGGCCAGAAAGTCCAGATCTCGTGAAACATGATCGCGAGCGGGCCTCGTGATTCCTTTTTCCAATCGAGCAGCGCCTTGATCAACCAGCGGGGATAACCGAAGCGATCGAAACCGTAGGCGCTGTATTGCACCAACACCTTCCCGCCGCAAGCCGGCAATTTTTCTCGAAGGTCTCGGGCGGTGCCATCAGTTTCTTCCACCGGATATTGCTCGAAAGAGTTCGGAGGACGGTTTCCGATCTTCGGAACGATCAGGCGCAGATCCGCGATGCGAGGCAGATTCTCCAGTAACCGTCGCGTGTAGTCGCCGACCCCACCGCTCAATTCCGGCGAAATGATTACGGTCCCGTCGGTCACGGCGAAGTTTCTTGCGCTTGAGCGAGGGCCGCCAGACGGCGCGCAATCACGGGCCAGCTCGAATTTTCTTCATACCACCTTTGCAGCGACGCCGTTCTGCCAGCGATATCGGCGACGGAGATGTGGCCTACTTCTTTTGCTCCGACCGCATACCAAAGCGGAATCTCGTTCGCTCTTTCCTTGATCACGACCGCGCAACCGTGCGCGGCGCAGGCCATGAAAGCGCCCGATTTGCTCCATGTCGCCGGCGTGACATTCGTGAGCGCGAACTGCGCGCGAGCCAACAAATGGGACACTTCGGATTCCGGAAGCATTCCGTGACGAACCACGATGTCGGACAAACTCCCGATCAACGGGTTCGCTTCGGCTGCGAGCTTTTCGTCTTCGGGTCCGATCAAATGCAGCTTCGTGAGGAGGCCGTTCTGGCGCCAATTCCTAATTTCCGGCTCGAACGCTTGTAGAGTTTGCCAGCGGCCGAAGGGCAAACCGAAGATGACAAATTCCGTTTCCGCTCGCGCTTCGCGCAGCGAAGCGGCTACAGGAATGTTCGAACCTACCGGAAGGCAATGAACGTCAGCGCGCCTCGATAGCTTGCGCAGAATCATCGCGTGATTTTCCGTGTTAGTAACGAGCACGTCAGCCACAGCGGTGAGCTGCCGGATGATTCGCGAGTTGATTTTCCCCAACAAGAAATGTCGTGACAGTCTCGGCAATTCGCCGGGCACTTCGTGGAAGAAGATCGTGAGATGGCCGTCCGGGAATTTTGTTTTCCATTTGCGAAGCACAATCGGCATCCAGATCGGACAGCCGAAACGCTGATAGGCGCGACCGGCGTAATGCAGGAGAACATTCGTCGCACCAGCTCGATGGAGTACTTGCAAAAGCTTGTCCGGGTCGCCGCTGAACTCGGCGATCGCTTCCCAGCCCAGCAGAGCGCGCGATTCGGCGGCGCCTTCCACGACCAGGAAATCAACCGGCGACGACTCGTTAGGCCGATATTGGTGGGCGAGCCAGCTATACGCGCCAATGCCGCAAATTAATGGCGGCAGGCGCGTGGTGATGATGACGGCGGGAGATGCGCTCATGCTGGAGTGAGATTATCTGCAAACGCGCCCCAAAATTTCCGTGACTGATCGGCGAGCATGAACTCGCGCTCCGCCAACGCGAGCGCGTTCACGGCAACCTCCGCTCGCGCTTGCGCCGTCAATTCGGAAAGCGTGGCCGCGATTTCTTTCGGCGCCAGGCTGGTGAGGAAAATCGCGGCGTTGTTCCGGTTCAACAGATCGAAGGCCGCGGAGCCAGCCGGGCCATGATACAAAATCGGAACACCGCTGCCCGCATAAGTCACCATCTTGGTCGAGAGACTATACCGCGCGAATTTTTCATGCGCCTCGCCAAATGGAATCGGCAGATAAAGAAGATCGGCACCTTCCATGTCCACCCTCACTTGCGCTTCGTTCGTGAACGGGAGCACGGTCACCGTTTTCGCGCCATCGAGGACCTGCGCCCGAATGTGTTCGCAGCGGCAGGTGACACGGACCGTGATCGCTGGGTGTGCCCGCTCGAAAATCGCGAGACCATCAAGCAATGCACGAAGGCTCCGCTCATATGCCATGTGAAACAAACCCATGAAGTAGATTCGCAATTCGCCTGAACCAGCCTCAATTCGCGGCGGAGTCAGCTCGCTTAGGCCGTCGGTGACAACGTGATAATCTCGCGCGCCGTACCGTTGGCAATATTCGCGACCGAGCGCATCGGAGATGACGAAACGCGCGCAAGCTTCCCGCCACGCCTCGCGCATCGCGACTTCGCGCTCTTCCGCCGGGCCCGCGTTGATCGCGGTGTAGGCGAGGTCATCATGCACGCTGATAAGAAACGGAAGCGCGAGTTCACGCGCGACCGCGTGGACCTGCGCGAAGTCGAGCCCGGCGTGCGGCACGGCATGGATCGCACGCGCGCCATGTTGCAGGCAAAGGTCTTTCAAGCGCTTGCGAAAAATCGGGGCGAAGAATGGCACGGTCACATTCGGGATCGGCGCGAACCGGCTGTGTTCGATTCGTCCCCAAGCCGGCCGGCTATGCAAATGAATTTCATTCGGCCACGCCTTCGGCTTTGCGGGCGAAGTGCAAATGCTCTGCCAGGCGAATGGAGCCTCCTCGAGCAACGCGCGCAGGATGCGGGCGCCGCCTCCGGCCGATCCGAGGCTGAATGGTTGGACGAATAAAACTTTTCCTCCGCCTTTGAGCGAGTGGCGATAGGAGTCCAGGGTTGCGTCGGCGATCGCCGGCCAGGAAAACTTTGCGGCCGCTTCACGGCTGCGTCCGGATAATTTTTCATAGTCTCCGGGCCTGAGTTGCAAGATGTGGCCGATCGCGGTCGCGAAGGCGCCGACATTACCTTTCGGAACGAGGAGCTCGGGTAGAGGCGCAGCAAGAAGATCGCGTGGCCCGGCGGTATCGTAAGCGACCGTCGGTAGTCCCGCGGCGAGTTGCTCGAGCACCGCGAGCCCGAATCCCTCCGCGTAACTCGGGAAGGCGCCGACGGTACAATCCGCCATCAATCCGGGAAGATCGTCGGGTTGAAAGTCGGAAATGAATTCGATGCCTTCGAGCGATTTCAGTTGGAGATCGGGGAGGATCGCCTTCGAATCGATCATGGTGCCGAGAAAGCGAAATTGGGCTTCAGGAATGCGCGCGCGGACTTGTTGAATAATGCCGGACCAATCGCGCGCGCCTTTTCGCGGGCCCCACATCCCGATGAAACAAATTCGCTTTTGCGCCAACCGGACTTCGGCGGCCGCCGCGGCGTGACTCAAAGCATGGCGACGTTCGTCGGTCAGTCCGTACGGCTGCACCAAAATCGGAAGGTCGGGTCCAAGCTCCTGGCGCAAACAAGCGGCTTCCTCTTCATTTGGAAGATTAATCAGGTCAGCATGAAGAACGGCCCGGTCGGAAGAACGGAGCAATCGCCGCCGGGTGAGTGCATAGAAAATTCGCCCGAAAAATCTTCCCTTCGGGCGGCCAGGCCAGCGCTTCTCGACGCTGCGATCGAATTGTTCGTAGAGCTGGTATAAGCCAACCGATCGCGCAACGAGCAGGCCCCGAAAGCCGAGTTTCTTCTTCGAAAATGGCAGCACGCCGATGAGGACGTCGACCACATCAAACCTCGCGCTGTTTTCTCTGATAAACGCCGCGGCGCGGTAGGAAAAGAAAAGCTGCCGAATCGTAAATTTCGCGGACGAGGCGCGCACATCGGGGTAGGCATCGGAGAGACTGTATTTTTCGACGAAGTTTCCGGAAGCGCGCCATTGTTCGGCCAGTTCCATCAAAACACGCGTGGCGCCGAGACGGGGATCCCACGGGAGGTTTATCACCATCAAAATGCGAAGTTGCTTGTGGTCGATCTGCATTCAAGGGACGGCGCGACGCGCCATGTTCGTCCAAAACTTATGTCGCACCGGGTTGACGTAATGACGCAAGGCCAGGTGGTCGCTCGCGTAACGATCCGGATAAACGAATTGATCGTCCAGTTGCAGAACGTATTTCCGGGGATCAAACGGCAAGGCGCCATTCGCGTGCATCGTGAGATGCGTCATCGTCTGGTTGGTAAAAAACGTCGGCTCTCCGTCGAGCTCGAGAAAGCGCCGAAGGCCTAACGACCAATCGAGTTTTTCGAAAAGAAGGAGGACTCCCGTGTTCACAGGCCGATCTTTTTCCGGGTCGCCGCGGAGGAGGCGTTCATCGGCCGAGAGTCGGCAATCCGCGAGATAATAGGCGGGCGCGCCACCGTTTTCCGCGAGACCATTGAGATCTCTTGCCCCCGAAAAAAAGAGGACGTCGGAATCGACATACAGTGTTGGTCCCGCGACCGGGAGCGACATGATCAAGGCAAGCTGTTTGCCGGTGGGATGAGTGGTGAGATAACGATCAACCCCGGCCGGAAGGTCTTTGGGCTGCCATTGGGCGGAATCCGAAAGCGCGACCACAGAATCGATGCTCCGCAAGATGTCGCCGCCGTGGTCCGACAGTGTGCCGTCGGAAACGATCGTGAATCGATTGGGCCGACCGACATATTTCAAGAACGAGCGAATGGAAGCGACCTGCTCGGGCAACGCGCTTTCACCCGAGTAGGCAAAGACATCAAGCGCAATTTGCGCGCTCTTCGCAATGGGCCGCCGCGCCAGCGAAGACAGGAGCGCGCGATAAAGCGATCGTACCGCGTTCCCTTCGGCCCGGGCTAAGTGATAGCCGTAGTTTGGCATTCGATCATCCCATGGCGCGCTGCGGGTTGAGCGCGATTTGACGCCGCCTCCCAACCGCGCGAAATGACGGCCCGGAAGTTGGAACGCGCGCGCTACGAGGACTGGATCTGTTTCGGCCGAGTATGAAGCGATGCAGCCACCCCGTCATGTTCCTCAACCGGCGCCGGCGTATTGTAGTACTCCGAATACTGGTAGTAATAATATTCCGGCAGCGACGTATCGACGTAGTTCAAAATGACGCCGGCCACATTGACCTGGCGATTGTAAAGCAGCTCGAGCGATTTCCGGGTGAGACGCGCGGAAGTGTAGGAGAGCCGGACGACAAAAAGGGTTGCGTCGATTTTCGGCGCTAGACTGGTGGAATCGTCCGCGGCCAGCACAGGCGAGCTATCGATGATGATGTAATCGTAGTGACTGTACATCTCTTTCAAAAGCTGATCAGTGCTTTCGCGCAAAAGGTGTTCGCTGGGCTGCCCGAGCGTCGCGCCGCGCGGCAAGAGAAAGAGGCTCGGATAGGATGTTGGCACGACGACCTCCTGCCAATTCACTTCCTGTTTCAAGACTTCCGCGAAACCGATCTTCGATGAGATGCCGAACGCCTCGCGGAGAGCGCCGCGGCGAAGATCACCGTCGATGAGCAAGGTCCGCGCGCCGGAAAGTGCCAGGGTGATGGCCAGATTCGAGGAGATGGTCGATTTGCCTTCGTTTGGAACCGAGCTGGTGATGAGCAGAGTTTTCGGCCGCGGTCCTTCGTAGGGCATAAAGAAAATTGAAGAGCGAATGTTGCGGTACGACTCCGCGAAGACATGGCGCGCGTCATCGGCTTGGAGCAACGTGACCCGTCCCTTCGTCTTCTCTTTCGGGATCTGGCCGAGCACGTTCTCAGAAAACTGATGCTGAAATTCCCCGAAGGAAGCCATGCGATCGTCGATCCGATCGAGCAGGAGAAGGATGCCGATGCCGCCGATCGCGCCGCAACCGAGACCGATGAGGAGACTCTTGAGCAAGCCCGGGCGCACGGACATCGGCGGGCCGGCCATCTCCATAATCGAGATCTGATCGCCGCTGTCCACGCTCTGTGACACATTCACTTCCTTGAGATTATTGGTCAGGCGATCGTAGAGCGTTTTCAGTCGATCGGCTTTTCCCTTGATGCGATTGAATTGCGCCAGGCGTTGACTTAAATCTAGCGCCTTGCTCTCCCATTCCTTGATATTCGACTGCAGATTCTCCATCTGTTTGCCGATGGATTTCCGACGGGTCTCGAGTTTTTCCACGGTGTCCTGCCGGAACAACTCGATCAACTTTTCCTGCTTCTTGATCTCATCGCCAAGCTTGATGATTTTCGGATGCTTGGGCCGCAAATCTTTCGAGAGGGTCTCGCGTTCGGCCTTCAGCAATTGCAGAGCCTGCTTCGCTTTCAAGTAATCGCCCTCCGGCCCCACGTCCGAGAAAGCCATTCCGGAATCGGTGGATTGCGGGCCGGGAGATGCATTCGGGTTGGCGTCGGTCCTGCCCTGGGTGCGATCGAGATTCTGATCGAGATCGAGCAAACTGAGCAGGTCGTATTCGGTTTTCAGCGCCGCATAATTCTGATTCAACCGCACGAGATAAGCCGCCGCGCTATTCCCTTCTTCCTGGATGAAGCCGATGTTGTTCTGCTTCTGGAATTCCAGCATTTCGTCTTCGCTCGCGCGCAAATCTTTTTCGACCTGGATCAGGTTCTCCGTAATCGCAGTCGTGACATTCGAGCCCTGGCTTTCACGCATTCCTTTTTTGAAATCGAGAAATTTCTGCATGGTCGCGTTCAGATACGCCTGCGTGTAATCCGGTGTGCTCCCGATGGCCTGGAGATCGAAAATCGACGTGCGCGGTTTCTGCTGGACGGTGATCTCGACCAGCACCGGCTGCATTTCCGGATGAGTGTCGCGGACCAGTTTTTCCGCGCTGCGCCTCACTTCCGCGCTCTGCATCAACTGGATCTGCGTGCCGTAAAAGTTCACGCTGTCTTCGCTGTAGACCGCGTTTTGGCTGATGTTCATTTTGCCGGCCAGCATCATCTTGCTGTTCGACTGGAAGGAAGGCGGCGTCTGATAAATGAGCCAGGCCTGGATGAAAAGGCCGAGGCAAATAGTCAGGACGGGGATCCACCAGCGGCGCTGGAGGAGAGATTTGTAGCGGTGAAGCCGCGTGATGAAACTGGTGCTCCAGGGAGCGGAGGCGGGACGATCGGTAGTCGCGGCTGGCATGGTTAGAAGTTAACGAGCTTCTGAGGAACGTAAATCTGATCGTCCGGATGCACCACAATGTCTTCGTCGGTGTGTCCTTCCTCGATGACGCGCTTCAAATTGACGACGGTCGTTTCGCCGCTCTTGCGAGTCAGCTTGATCTTTTTCTTATCGGCGAAATCACCAAACCCGCCCGCGCGAATGACGGCTTTGCTGACAGTGTAAGATTCGTCGGTCGGAATTTCCTGGGGCCCCTGCGCTTTGACTGAGCCATAGACGTAAACTTTTCCGCGCGATTTTTCACTGATGTGATCGACAGCGAGAATGACGGTGGCGTGATAATAATATTCCCTCTCGAGCGCGGCCTTGATGGCATAGGCCAATTCCTTGCAGCTTTTTCCCGCAGCCTGGACGAGACCGACGTACGGGACTTCAAGCTCGCCGCTATCGTTGACGCGCAAATGCTGGGATTCGTTGTCGCGATCTTCGACCACGCGAAAGCTGACGTAATCGTTAGACCCGAGCTTCTTCTTGTCGTCGAGCACCGTCATGGAATTGGTCCGCATGACAGTGCTGGTGGTGGGCGGCTCGACCGAAATAGCCTTGGGGATCGAAGGCATGGGCGGGGGGCTGTCCTCCGCCGAAAGCGGCAGCGGCCCCGCGATGGAGGCAGCAAGGAGGAAGGTTAACGTCCAGGTCTTCATACAAGTGCAAGTGTCGTCCTCTTAGAAGCTATAGGTGCCATCAAGCGCGATGCGATTTTGCTGGTAATCGCGCAGCGGCTGATCCGAATCTTTCTGTGTGTATTGGTAGCGCAGTCCGAGGGTGACGTGCTGCGTCAGTTGATAGCCGAGAGTCAAGGCGCCGCCGTAACGGTGAATGTGCTCCGCGACGAATGGATTGAAGGCAAACGGGACGCCGTTCAGAGGAACAAACGAGCCGCCGGAATCGTCCGCGTCCTCGTAGAAGAGCTCCGTGGAAAGCAGCGTGTGATAAAAAATGTTCCAGTTCGCGGTGTGCCGGATGTAATTGAGCTTGATGAAGTTTGAGTTGATGCCGAGCTGCGTTTCGTGGCCGACGGCGAGGCTGTGGCTCAAGACGGAGTTCACCCGGTGGGTCAGCAGCGCGTTCGCGTAGTAATCATTCAGGTCGTGCGAGTCATTCACCAACCCGGTATTATCGAAATTGATCACCTGATAACCGGCGGCGACGCGCAGTTTCAGATAGGACGTGATCTGCGTTTCGAGGAAACCGCCGCCACTATATGTGTCTGAATCGTTCAGGACATTCTGGTCGTAGTAAGTGTGAACGAAGGATCCCTCGATGCCTATGGCCATAACGGAATTCGGCGTGAACGCAAGCGAACCGGTCACCATCTCGGCATTGCGATTGAGATAATCGAACTCCGAAGTGGTGGAGATGAAATTGTAATGGTCGTAGCCCAGAGTAGCGACGGCCTGGTTCAAATCCCAAAGCGCGGAAATGCCCGCGGTGTTCTGGAAGCGTCCGTAATCGGCCACGTTGCTGAGCGCCAGTTCCGCCACTGGGTCCTGCTCGAGTGAAAAACGATCATGCAAATTGATCCGGAAATCCCCGACGAAAATGTCGAACGAGAGCTGGGATCCCGGGTTGATCAGGATGGAATTGGTATCGTAGCTCGAGTGATCGAGGTAGAACGCGTAACCGATGCCGAGATCCAGCTTCAAGGTATTGAGCTGCGTGACGGGCCAGAGGGCGTTGACGTTAATTTGCGGCCGCAAAATTAAGTCGCTCTGCTTTTGGGTCGTGACCAGGACAGGCCCCGTGGGACTGGGCAGGAAAGCGCTCGCGTCTTCCGCGAGATTGATGTTGTCGTTGTACTCGACGCCCATGGTTGCGCTGAAGCGGAACTTGATCGGGCCGAGTTCGAGATTGTACGGAATCTTATCGATGGATTGCCGCCGCGCTTCGGCCGCCGATTCTCCGGCGAGCGAGGGACGAATGGCGTCTTGCGCACGTGCGATCGGGGCCAGGCACAAAAGGGCCAGGCAGATCTTTCCGGCAGAAAGAGCAAATGAATGTGGAGTTGCGTGCAAGCTCATGTGGTGTCGGTCCGGTTAAGGTTAGCAGATGTGATACCAAAATTTTTGCGACCGAGACGGAGCGTTCCCAACACGTTGGGCACGGGCGCTCGAAGCTGATTTTGGAACACAGATTTGTTGTTTCAGTTTTGTAAGGCGGTTGACGCCGATTTTTCTACTTGAGGGAGGGGGGTGACCGCAAGAAAAATCGCCTGAGTTTTTCAGAGCAGACGCGAACGCTGCCCCCGATTAAAACCGTTCTACGATAATCGGGTAATAAAACGCCACGGACGAGGCGCTTCCCAAAAAGTTTTCATCGTGGCCCGCTCTAAGCTTGGGATGAAATTTATGAATTGGTTTCGCCCACTCAAATCCCGTCACGCGATGATCCGAGGTTTTGCCGCGCTCATCTTTTCCGCCAGCCTGATTCAGCCGTGTCTTGCCGTTGCCGATGGGGTCCGGACCGCGCCGGATGCAAGTAGCGCAGCGGCCGCCACAGACGATACCAACGCCGCGAAAAATCTCGCCCGCATGAATTGCGGCGCAAAGATCGATTGGATCACGCCTGAGGGCCGCGTGGCCGCAGTCCCGAAGGCGGGCGATAACAATTCCAGCGCCACCGCCCTGCTCATGGACGACGACACGCTCAGTTGTCCGCTCCAGGAAGGCAACACGACTTTCATCATCACTTTCCCGAAAACCTCGCTCCTCGATCGGTTCACGTTCTTGAACGAAAACGCCGCGGCGGAAGGCGAGATGAAAATCGCCGTTTCGAATTATCGACTGGCCCCGGAAAGTCCCAAGTGGACGGAAGTAAATGGCAACGTGGCGTTTTCCCATAAGCGGCTCTTCAATCTGTCGATGGTCGGAGTCGAGGCTCGCTATGTGAAGCTCTCCTTCCGTGTGCAAAAGGGTGGCCGGATCGCGGCCCTCGGTCTTTACGGCGGTGAATCGCTGAAGCACTTCTCCGCCCGCAAACACCTCATTCGCGTTTCGAATACGACCCCGGTGAGTCGCATCGAAGACATGCTTAATTTCAACTTCGCCAATATTTATGCGCACGCGCGCGTGGTCTTCGTCAGTTCCGGCGCGTCGCCCTCTTCGCGTCGCATGATTGACGACGATCCCATCACCGCTTTCCAGTTTGCGCCTTCCGATCCCCATCCCACTGCCATCGTGGAGTTGTCCGACCGCGAACGGCTGAACCGCGTGAGCGCGATTTACAAAATGGAGACGGGAAAACTTGACGTTTATCTCTTGAAAGAACTCGGATCGAATCCCGGCGACTTGGCCGATGCCAAACCGATCGCGTCTGTCACGGACGCAAAAGCTGACGGAAAAGCGGCGGTCGATTTCAATCCGCAAGGCGCGCTCTATGTGGCCTTGCGCTGGACACCAACCACGCTGGACCCGACGCGCGGCTTTGAAGTAGCGGAGATCAGTGCCTTCGGCGATGTGCCGCTTTCGATGCTGAATACCTACGAAGTTCCTCAGGTGTATGCCAGCAATTCCACCGCGGTCACTCTCCCGGAACCTCCCTTTGACACGCCGCTGGTCCCGATAGTCAGCGAGTAGATCTTTCCGTCTCGATGATTTCACGGACGGCTGTCGCAATGTCCACCGCTCCAACGCTTGATCACTTTAACGTTTTCTCCTCCCCGCCTCACCCTCCGGTAGCGAACCCAGGGTATAACGTCATCCCGCCATCGACGAAGAGCGTCGTGCCGGTCACGTAATCGGAAGCGTCCGAAGCGAGCCAAACGGCAACGCGCGCGATGTCCAGCGGCACTCCCGCACGGCCCGCGGGAATTAATTTCAGCAGCGCCGCTTCAGCTTCCGGCGTATCCCAGGCGGAGCGATTAATCGGCGTTTTGATGGCGCCGGGCGCGATGCTGTTCACGCGAATTTTTTTCGGCGCGAGTTCTTGCGCCATGCTTTTCATCAATTGCATCACGCCTCCCTTTGACGCCGCGTAATTGACGTGACCGCCCCACGGAATGACTTCGTGCACCGAGCTCATGCAGATAATTTTGCCGGCGGCGGTCGAAACGTCGGGCACGACTCCGCGCCGCAGAAACTCACGCACCGCTTCACGCGCGCAGAGAAACTGGCCCGTGAGATTTATCGCGATGACGGTATTCCATTGTTCCAGCGTCATATCCTGGAAAGGAGAATCGCGTTGCAGCCCAGCGTTGTTCACCAGGATGTCGATGGTGCCGAACTGTTTCAACATTTCGGCAAACATCGCCTGCACTTGATCTTCGCGGCTGACGTCAGCTTGAATTGCGATCGCGTTGCTGCCGCTTTGCTTGATGGATTGGACCACGCGCTCGGCTTCCTCCGGACGCGAGACGTAGTTCACCGCCACATCCGCGCCCGCGGCGCCCAGGGCGAGCGCGCACGCTTCGCCGATCCCCGAATTCGCGCCGGTGACGAGAGCTTTCTGATTCTTGAGAGGTTTGAGCGGATCCGGAGACGTGTTCACGATGGTCAAATTCTTCCGCACGATTGTTTTCCCCGGCGACAAAGGCAAGCGCTTTCGATTCCCGACCGCCGCATCCGCAAGGCATGGAACTAGCTTCCTTTTCCTCCGGGTTCCAACACAACCTGAAGATGCGATTAGCAACGGAAATTCAGGGAGACGAGACGCCCGCACACGAACATCACAGAACCGAAAAACCAAGCCCGAAACCATCCCACCAAAAATATGAAATTCGCGAACTTTCGGAAAGCGGCACGGTTGAGAGCCCGGAACATTTTGCGATCGTTGCCCGGGCTACGAATGATGCTGTTCGGGATTGGGATGTAAGAACCGGCGCGCTCTCCTGGCCGCAGGGTCTCGAAACTCTGCTCGGATATAAAAGTTCCGTCGCCGCGGGCGACATCGGTTTCTGGCAAAAGCAAATTCATCCGCAGGATCGCGCTCGCGCGGCCGAGAGCATCCGCGACGCACTTGCGGCCGAGGACGATCGTTGGACGGGAGAGTACCGCTTTCGCCACCATGACGGATCGTACGTCGATCTGCTCGAACGCGCGCTCATTCTCCGCGACGCCGATGGCGCAGCCGTTCGGTTTGTCGGTTCGCTCATGAACGTGACCGCGCGGAAGCAATTGCAAGATCAGCTCGTTCGTTCCCAGAAGATGGAAGCGTTTGGCCAGCTGGCGGGCGGCGTCGCGCACGACTTCAATAATTTTCTGACGACGATCCTCGGCTATAGCGATCTGCTTCTCGAGGAGCTTGGGATGAAAGGCGCTATTGCGAATCACATCAGCGAAATTCGCAGCGCCGCCGGCCGCGCCTCCGTGCTCACCGCGCAACTTCTTGCCTTCAGCCGCAAGCACCCGCTCGCGCCTTGCGTTCTCGAAGTGAATTCCCTCATCACCAATCTCGACCGCTCCCTGCTCCGGCTCCTGGGTGAAGATATCTCGGTGCAATGTCAGCTCCATCGCGACAAGGACGGCACCTACACGAAAGTCGATCCCGGACAGTTGACGCAAATTATTCTCAACCTCGTGGTCAATGCGCGTGACGCCATGCGAGACGGCGGATGTCTAACCCTGGAGACAACCACCGTCACCATCGACGAGGAGCACGAGGCCGGCTCAGACGAAATCGCTCCCGGCCAATACGTTTGCATCAGTGTCACCGACAATGGCGCCGGCATGAGCGACGAGGTGAAGCAGCATTTGTTCGAACCGTTTTTTACCACGAAAGACGAAGGTCTTGGCAGCGGACTCGGGCTCGCAACGAGCTACGGAATCTTGCGGCAAAGCGGCGGCCACATTTCCGTGGAAAGCGAGCTAGGCAAAGGCACCACCGTGAAAATCTTCCTGCCCAAGGTAGAAGCACCTCCCCCACCGCCCTACAAGAAGCCGGGCGCGAACAAGATGCCGACCGGCACCGAAAGCGTTCTCGTTCTCGAGGACGACATCAGTGTCCGGCATATCTCCGTGCGTGTTCTGCGCAGCCTCGGCTACGAAGTGCTCGAAGCCGCGACCGGCGACGACGCGCAACAGCTCATCGGCAAGCGCAAAGACAAGAAGATCGATCTTCTCCTCACCGACATGGTGATGCCGCAAATGAGCGGCCGGCATTTCGCGGATTGGTTGCGGAAAGCCAGTCCAAAAACTAAAGTTGTTTTCATCTCGGGCTATCTTCAGGAATCGCTTCAGCCCGGCGATCGCCGCAATGGCGAGATGTTTTTCCTGCCGAAGCCATTCGATTCTCAACAGCTCGCGACCAAGATCCGCGAAGTGCTGGATTCGGGTCGTTAGGCCGATGTAGAAAACATTGCCGCTCATCGCGACGAGGTATATGAAAGTCTCGCGTGATCACGTTGAAAGACATCGAAGAGGCGCGCCAGCGGATCGAAGGCGCGGTCTATTATTCGCCCTGCCAGCCTTCGATTCCCTTGAGCGAAATCACGGGGATGGAAATTTTCTGCAAGCTCGACAACTTGCAACGCACCGGCAGCTTCAAGGAACGCGGCGCGCGCAACGCTCTCGCGCAATTGCCGGCTGAGCAACAAAAGCGCGGTGTTATAGCTGCTTCCGCCGGTAATCACGCCCAGGCTCTCGCCTATCAAGGCAAGTTGCTCGGCATTCCGGCGACGGTGGTGATGCCGAAGTACGCGCCGCTGATCAAGATTGGCAATTGCCAGAAGCTCGGCGCCACGGTCGTCTTGCACGGAAAAGATTTCGCGGAGGCGAAAACGCGCGCGCATGAAATCGGCGAGGAACGCGGGCTCGCCTACATCGACGGTTACGATGATCCGGCCATCATCGCGGGTCAGGGCACGATGGGTCTCGAGATCGTCGAGCAGGTGCCCGATCTCGATGCGGTCATTGTTCCCGTCGGCGGCGGCGGTCTGCTCGCAGGCGTCGCGCTCGCGGTCAAAAGCTTGCGGCCCGAGGTGAAAATCATCGCGGTGGAAGCGGACCACGTCGCGAGTTTCTCCGCCGCGATGAGTGCGGGAAAACCAGTCCGCATCGAGACCCAGCCCACGCTGGCCGACGGTCTCGCGATCGCGCAAGTCGGGAGCAACGCTTTCGAGATCGCCGCGTCACGAGTGGATCATACCGTCATCGTGACGGAAGAACAGATTGCCGTTTCGATCTTGCGCATCGTCGAGCTGGAGAAAGGCGTCGTCGAAGGCGCGGCCGCCACTCCCCTCGCCGCCTGTTTGTCAGGGCAGCTTCCCGAGCTGGCCGGCAAGCGTGTCGTCCTTCTTCTCTGCGGAGGAAATATCGATCCGAATGTTTTGAGTCGCGTAGTCGAACGCGGGCTGGTCGCCGATGGACGTCTCTCCCGCTTCACCGCCATGATCAGCGATCGGCCCGGCGGCTTAGCCGATCTCGCCGCGCAAATCGCCTCGACCGGCGCCAGCATCAAACAGGTCGTGCACGACCGCGCCTTTGCGGGTTCCGATGTTTCCGCGGTGCATGTTTTGTGCACGGTGGAAACCCGCAACCAACAACATCTGGCTGAACTGCGCACCCGCTTGAAAGAGCACGGCGTGGAGACGTACGATTCGAAATAGCGCGACGCCCGGGCGGTTAGGATTTCTGATGAGCGGCGCAAACAAACGTGTTTTTGATCCGCTCCGGTTTCTCACCAGGCTCAAGCGTTCCCTCCGAAAGCGCGCATTGTTCCGCAGATACGGCCAAGAGTGGAACGCAAAGACTGATGCGCTCCAGACGCGCCGTTACCATTCGTACGAAGCATATCTCGAGCACCAAAAGGCGAAGCTCGAGACGCACGATTTCGGAAATTACGACAGCGAATTCCGCAAGGCGCTTCGGGAGCGTTTGACTGCACTCGATATCGCTTGGCACGGCCGCACCGTGCTCTGTCTCGGCGCGCGGATCGGCACTGAAGTGAAAGCGTTCCTCGATCTGGGCTGCTTCGCGATTGGGCTCGACCTCAATCCCGGAGAAGGAAATCGATACGTCGTCCAGGGCGATTTTCACGACTTGCAGTACGCGCCAAACTCGATCGATGTGGTTTATACAAATTCGCTAGATCACGCTTTCGATATCGACCGCATCGCGAAGGAAGTCTTGAAGGTGCTCCAGCCGGATGGGCTATTCATTGTCGAAGCAGTGCAAGGCCGCGACCAGGGCATCAACCCAGGCTTTTTCGAAAGCTTTTTTTGGAAGAACATTGATGAGCTGGTTCACGTATTTGAAAACGCCGGATTCAAAGTTATTGGGCGCACTGAAATCATGCATCCGTGGCCCGGAGAAACCATTTGTTTCCGGTCGTCGTGAGCCTTCGAGGAGATGGCTCCCCCAAAGCGTGTCATCCCGAGCCGCGCAGACGGCGAGGGACCTCGCAAATGCAAATTGGGGCTACTGGTCCTGTGAATGCCGACCTGTCAGTGCGAGGTCCCTCGCCGTCTGCGCGGCTCGGGATGACACGCTTTGGGGGAGCCAGCTCCAGCGACAGCCACCGGACAACCGTTTCGCTTGAACGGCTAGACGCACTCCGTAGGATTCCGCATGCCCACAGCCGAAATGGACTCGCCCGCGAAAACTGCTGAACCAGGACGCCAGAAACGCATGTCCCCCGCTCGAGAAAAGGATCGGGTCGATTCCTTCGCCCGCCGTCACATCGGCCCGAATCAGCAGGCTCGCGCCGCGATGCTGAAGGAGATTGAATTCGAAAATCTCGACGCGTTGATCGACGCCACCGTTCCAAAAAACATTCGTCTCGATCAGCCGTTGAACTTGCCTGACGCAGCGTCCGAGTGGGACGCGCTCGCGGAGCTGCATCAGCTCGCGCGGAAAAACATCGTCGCGCGCTCTTTCATCGGCGCCGGTTATTCCGACACCATTACGCCTCCCGTCATTCAGCGGAACATTCTCGAGAATCCCGGTTGGTACACCGCCTACACGCCTTATCAGGCGGAGATCGCGCAAGGCCGTCTCGAAGCGCTCTTGAATTTCCAGACGATGGTCACCGACCTGACGGCGCTCGACATTGCCAACGCCTCATTGCTCGATGAAGCCACCGCCGCCGCCGAAGCGATGACGCTCTGCCACGCAGCCGTGTCCGGACGGAAGGCCTTCTTTGTCGCGGACAATTGCCATCCGCAAACTATCGAAGTCGTGCAGACTCGCGCGAAACCTCTCGGCATCGAGGTTGTGGTCGGAGACTTTTCGCAATTCAAATTCGACGACACGGTCTTCGGCGCGCTGGTGCAATATCCTGCCACGGACGGTGCAATTTTCGATTACGAATCCTTCGCCAAAGCGGCGCATGACGCGGGCGCCCTGCTAGTGATGGCGGCCGATATTCTCGCGCTCACTCTCTTGAGACCACCCGGCGAAATCGGCGCGGACGTAGCTGTGGGCAGCACGCAACGTTTTGGCGTCCCGCTCGGATTTGGCGGACCGCATGCCGCCTACTTCGCGACGCGCGACGCTTACAAGCGCCACATGGCGGGCCGGCTCGTCGGCGTTTCTCACGATGCCACCGGGCGACCGGGATATCGCCTAGCGCTTCAGACTCGCGAGCAACACATTCGCCGCGACAAGGCCACCAGTAACATCTGCACCGCGCAAGTGCTCCTCGCCGTGATCGCCTCGATGTACGCGGTTTACCACGGACCACGCGGACTGCGCGCCATCGCGGAACGCGTTCATCGCCTAACGAGTCAACTCGCGAATTCTTTGCGAGCGGCTGGATTCAAGATCACGCACAATGATTTTTTCGATACCCTGCGCGTCGCAAATGCGGCCGCCGTTATGGCTGATGCGGCCAAGGCCGGAATAAATCTGCGACGGCTCGATGAAGATGCGGTCGGCATCTCCCTCGATGAAACAACAAGCGAAAACGATCTCGCGAACATCTGCCAAATCTTCGGCGCCGAAATTGAAAGCGAATCGAGCGCAGAAACTTTCCGGTTTCCGCAATCCGCAATCCGCAATTCTGCTTTCCTCACCCACCCTGTTTTCAACACGCACCACACGGAGACAGAAATGCTGCGCTATCTGCGCCGGCTAGAATCGCGCGATCTCTCGCTCACGACTTCGATGATCCCGCTCGGGTCTTGCACGATGAAATTGAATGCGACGGCAGAGATGTTTCCAATTTCGTGGCCGGAATTCGCCAAGCTGCATCCGTTCGCGTCCGACGAGCAAACCGCCGGTTACCGCGAGATGTGTGAGCAACTCGAGAATTGGCTCGCCGAAATCACCGGCTTCGCGGCGGTCGCACTCCAGCCGAATGCCGGTTCGCAAGGCGAATACGCGGGACTGCTCGCGATCCGCGAATATCACGCGTCGTGCGGCGAAGCGCATCGCAAGGTTTGCCTCATCCCGACTTCCGCGCACGGCACGAACCCCGCAAGCGCGGTCATGGCCGGTTTCAAAGTTGTCTCCGTGGCGTGCCTGAAAGATGGCGACATTGATCTGGCGGATCTGCGCGCAAAAGCCGACACACACAAAGACGATCTGGCCGCGCTCATGGTCACCTACCCGTCTACGCACGGCGTTTTTGAAACCACCATCCGCGAGATTTGCGAGATCGTGCACTCGCATGGCGGCCAGGTCTACATGGACGGCGCGAACATGAACGCGCAGGTCGGACTTTGCCGTCCCGGCGACATGGGCGCGGATGTTTGCCATTTGAATTTGCACAAGACCTTTTGCATTCCACATGGCGGCGGCGGCCCCGGCGTGGGACCGATCGGCGTCGCCGCGCATCTCGCAAAATTCTTACCGGCCCTATCTTCAATCCAAAATCCAAAATCTAAAATCCAAAATGGCGTCGGTCCCGTGACCGCCGCTCCCTACGGCAGCGCGAGCATTCTCACCATCTCGTGGATGTACATCCGCATGATGGGCGGCGAGGGACTGACCGAAGCGACCAAGATCGCGATCCTGAATGCGAACTACATCGCGAAGCGGCTCGATCGATATTTTCCGGTTCTTTTCAAAGGGAAACGTGGGCTTGTTGCGCATGAATGCATTCTTGATTTGCGTCAGTGGAAAAGCGCGGGCGTGGAAGTGGAGGACGTGGCCAAGCGCTTGATGGATTACGGATTTCATGCTCCGACGGTTTCGTGGCCGGTCGCGGGAACGATGATGGTCGAGCCGACCGAGAGCGAATCGAAAGCAGAGTTGGATCGTTTTTGCGACTCGATGATTTCGATTCATGCGGAGATCGAGGCGGTGGCATCCGGAAAAGCCGATCGGCAAAACAACGTTTTGAAAAACGCGCCGCACACTGCGCAGCAAGTGATCTCAGATAAGTGGGACCGGCCGTATTCGCGAGAACAAGCGGCGTATCCGGCCTCGTGGACCCGCGAGTACAAATTCTGGCCCGCCGTCGCCCGCATCGACAGCGTTTACGGCGATCGGAATCTGATGTGCTCCTGTCCGCCGATGGAAGCGTTTGCCGAGTAATCCTGTAGCGGCGGTCTAGTCTCTCACGCCGTAGCTTGGCGAAGGAGGATGACCGCCGAACGAGTTGTCATGGCGCGCAGCCGTCCCCGGCGGCCTTGACCGCCGCTACAGTTACGTCTGCTCGGACGTGGCGCGATGGGTGTGACTTATCGAGCGCGCGATATCAATCTCGATGCGCCCGTCGCGCTCGCTCGACGCGTGCTCGGACATCCACTCGTTAGGCGCGACGCTGTGGTATGCGCTCACCGGCGCTCCGCCAAAGTCCGAAACCGATGCGTTCGAAATTCCCGCGCGGATGCTCGATCTCTTGCGCGAGATGCTCGCGGCGGAACGTTCTGCGCGTCATTTCCCTGCGGCTGTCCGGGATATTCTTTACACAGATACCGCCCTGCGGTAAAAGATACACCGCATCAAGTTTTGTTAGGCGCTGCTGTCCATCGCCTCAAGCTTGTGCCGGGGAAAGCGCGAGCGCGACCGTCATTCGCGACGCGCAAAGGGATACTCATGAAAAAATTTGCCATCATCAGTGGCAGCCGGCTGCCGCTTGCCATGCTCGTATGTGCTGGTTTCTGTATGCTGGCGCTGCCTGCCAGCATGGCCACGCCTCTAACTTTTTCCCGCGCCGGCGTTATGAACACGGCCCGGACACATCAGACGGCGACGCTGTTATCCAACGGGAAGGTGTTGGTGGCGGGTGGTTATAACGGTGGCTCCCTGGCGAGCGCGGAGCTTTATGATCCGGCGGGTGGGACTTGGAGCACAACCGGCAATCTGGCAACTGGCCGCGACGCTCACACGGCCACGCTGCTCCCCAGCGGAAAGGTGCTGGTGGTGGGCGGTTATAACAATGGCTCCCTGGCGAGCGCGGAGCTATATGATCCGGCGACGGGGACCTGGAGCGCGACCGGGAGCCTGGCGACCGCGCGTTATTCCCACACGGCCACGCTGCTCCCCAACGGAAAGGTGCTGGTGGTGGGCGGTTATAACGCTGGTTCCTTGGCCACCGCGGAACTATATGATCCGGCCAGCGGGACCTGGAGCGCGACCGGGAGTCTGGCGACGGCCCGCTACTCTCACACGGCGACACTATTGCAGGGCGGAACGGTATTGGTCGCGGGAGGTAAGGGCGCAAACACTCTGGCCAGCGCGGAGCTTTATAATCCGGCCAGCGGCACTTGGAGCACGACGGGCAGCCTAGCGGCCGCGCGCTACGCTCAATCAGCGACGCTGCTCCCCAGTGGAAAGGTGCTGATTGCGGGCGGGACTGATAACACACTTAATGAATTGGCGAGCGCGGAACTGTATGATCCCGCGAGCGGGATGTGGGGCGCGACAGGGAGCATGATCCGCGCGCGCAGCGATCATACGGCGACCCTGCTGCCAAACGGAACGGTGCTGGTGGCGGGTGGTTACAATGGCGCCTTTTTGGCGGCCTCGGAGATTTATGACCCCGAAAGTGGTACGAACTGGAGCGCGACTGGCGGCATGGTGACCGCTCGCGAAGATCACACGGCAACGATCCTGCCAAACGGAGCGGTGCTGGTCACCGGTGGTTATGATGGCAACCCACTCGCCAGCGCAGAACGATATGATCCGGCGAACGGAAGCTGGAGCGCGACCGGCAACATGACGGCCGCGCGGATAGCTTATGTCGCGACATTATTGCCGAATGGGAAGGTGCTCGTGGCAGGCGGTAACGCCTCCAATTTTGTTGCGGTAAAGAGTGCGGAGCTCTACGATCCGGCGAGCGGAAGCTGGAATGCAACCGGCGACATGACGACCGCTCGCGTCTTGCACACGGCGACGCTATTGCCGAATGGGAAGGTGCTGGTGGCAGGCGGTAACAACTCTTTTGGTGTTTCTGTGTCTAGCGCGGAGCTGTATGACCCAGCGAGTGGGAGCTGGAACGCGACCGGTAGTCTGGCCGCCGCGCGTATCCAGCATACGGCGACGTTGCTGCCGAATGGGAGGGTGTTGGTCGCGGGGGGCGAAGATAATAGCGGCGCTTTTCTTCCGAGCGCAGAGCTGTATGATCCGGCCACTGGGACTTGGAGCACGACCGGTAGTCTGATCTTTAAGCGCGCCTTGGCGACGGCGACACTACTTCCAAGCGGGAAGGTGTTGGTCGCGGCGGGCGGCGACGATAACGGCTCCTTGGCGAGCGCAGAGCTATACGATCCGGGTAGCGGAAAGTGGAGCCAGACGGGCAGCTTGTCCGCCGGGCGTTACCTCCATACGGCGACGTTGCTGCCCAATGGGAAGGCGCTGGTTGCGGGCGGCTTCGGTAGCAACGTCGGTTTTCTTTCGAGCGCAGAGCTGTATGATCCGGCGAGTGAAACTTGGAGCGTCACCACCAGCATGAACAATCCGCGCAGCAGTTACGCGGCGACGTTACTGGCCAATGGGAAGGTGCTGGTTGCGGGCGGCTATAATGGCGCTCTTCTTTCGAGCGCAGAGCTGTATGACCCGGCGATTGGGGGTGGGATTTGGCTCTCAACCGGCAGCATGAGTACTGCCCGCACTTCTTTAATGGCGAAACTCCTGCCTAACGGGAGCGTTCTGGTCGCCGGAGGTGAGAACGCGGCGAACGACCCTTTGGCCAATGCCGAGGTATATAACGTCGGCCTCGGCTTTTTGCCCGCCTGGCAACCGCAAATTAGCACAGCTACTTCTCCGCTTCGTCCCGCGGCAAACCTTTCTCTCACAGGTCTCCGCTTCCAGGGCATCTCCAGTGCTTCCGATGGCGGCACACCGGATTCGTCGAGCAACTATCCTATCGTCCAGTTGAGCAGCCTTGATAGCAACCAGACCGTTACTCTTTCGGTTAGTCCGAGCGCAGGTTGGTCGGACACCGCCTTCCAGTCATCTCCCGTGATCGGCTTTCCTTTTGGGCCGGCCCTGGTCACCGTCTTCACCAACGGCATCCAGAGTAACTCCACCATGATCGTGGTGGGTGATCCGCCTGGCATCACCTACTCGAGTAATTCTTTCACCTACATCGAAGGCCAGCCTATCTCCACCATTATGCCGGCCAACGACGGAGGGACTGCGGTTAGTTTCACCATCTCTCCCGCGCTCCCGGACGGCTTATCGTTTGATCCCGCCACAGGAACAATCAGTGGCACACCTACTGCCGTGAGTAG
>PLCN01000021.1 GCA_003134785.1 Spartobacteria bacterium | reverse complement strand
GTTCGTTTTCAGCATGAATTCGAAGAGAAGGTTAAGCACGTTGCTCTGCTTCAAAGCGAGCTGAAGGAGAAGTCGGAGCAGGTGATTCATTTTCAGCATGAATTCGAGGAGAAAT
The DNA here is from genome assembly GCA_003134785.1 of Spartobacteria bacterium. Taxonomy (GTDB): domain Bacteria; phylum Verrucomicrobiota; class Verrucomicrobiia; order Chthoniobacterales; family UBA10450; genus AV80. The sequence goes on along the minus strand of PLCN01000021.1, from coordinate 458,816 downwards.
CGCAACGCGCAGCTCAGTTCAAGACCGAAGCGGAAGAGAGATCAAGGAATGTTACTCAGCTTCAACGCGACCTAGAGGAGAAATCGTGGCAGGCAGCTCAGCTTCAGCGCGAGAGTGATCAACAGTCCGAACTCGTCGAGCAACTTAAAGATCAACTGCTGACAGAAAACGACCGAGTAAGACGAGCTAGCGAGAAGCTTCTGGATGCCCGCTGGGAAGCGTTAACGTTGCGTGGGACCTTGTTGCGAAGAACCGAGTCCGCAGGATCGCCTTTCTCTCGTATTCTTGAGTTGGAAACCCGCGTAGAAGCAGCGACAAGTGAGCGCGACCAGTTACGCAAGATGCTCACGTCACTGCAGAAGAATCTCGAGCTGGAACAGATGACAGGGCAGTCCAAACAAGATGAGTTCCGGGCGACGCAAGCTCAGTTAAAGGCGACTATTAAAGATCTTCGGTCTGCGCACAAGCAAATGGATCGTTTGAGAGAAAATATTTCGCGCAAGCTTATTCTTCCGTTTGGCCGATCGCAACGGAAGTTCCAACAACTGATATCCGACAGACGTGCGGATGATTGACGCGGCGACCTGCCGGCTCTGCATCGACGAGCCGAAACCTTTCCTCAGAGCCGTGGCGGAATTCGGTCTTCCGGTTAGTGCTTGAGCAATCGTTCAGCAAAGCCCTCCGGGTCAGGCTGAGCATTGGCGACCGGCCTATCGGCGTGAATCAGGACTGCCCGGCCCGAGGTGTGGATGGCTTTGCTACGGTTTCCCCAAGGCGCGGCCTCGGGCTTTCTTTTGCAGAGTTGATGCCGCTGGGGTACCTGGTAGCTCATCTCGAGTTGAGCGCGGATTGTTTGCTGTAGGACGGCTGGCGGAAACTGGTATCTGGCTCGGTCCAAAGCTTTACCCGGAAGGCTATTTTTGATTCCTTATAAAGGCAAAGAGGGTAAGGTGACTACATCCCTCCTAGCGCGAGAGTGATCACTATTGATAGTGAAACCAATGGTTTTCCTTTCTGAGCGCTAGCCCGTCAGTCTTCGTGGGTATGATACTCCAAAATGATTTTAGACAATAGTGGACGGTAGTGGGCACGCGTCCATTGAGGCGGTGCAGCGGGTCGTATATCTCGGGGAAGAGGGTGCGGACCCCGATCCCCCCAGATGGACGTTGAGCCGCTGGAAGCGCGACGTTGGACCGAAGGCGAGGTTTCGCTTCCCATCCATCCCATGCTGGAAACGGGCGAGGCTCGCGCCGTGATTGACGCCTGCAACGCGTGGAATGCACCTCCACCAAATCCAAAGCGGGCAAATTACAGCGCCAAAAATGGGCTTGACATTCCCGCGGTAAATTTACTACGCTGACTTTTTTCATCCCAACAACGCAACCTCAACCCTCAAAATTAGTTATATGAATATCTCCAAACTCGTGAAATTACTTTCGACGACCGCCCTCGTCGTCGGCTTCTCGACCCTGGCGCACGCGCAGGCCACCCGAACGTGGGTTTCCGGCGTCGGCGACGATGCCAACCCATGTAGCCGCACCGCTCCGTGCAAGACTTTTGCTGGCGCGATCTCGAAGACCGCCACGGCCGGAGAAATTAACGTTCTCGATCCGGGTGGTTTCGGAGCGGTAACCATCACCAAATCAATTACAATTCGCTCAGATCACGTTGACGCCGGCGTTCTGGTGTCCGGGACGAATGGCATCGTCGTCAATGCGGGGACAACGGGCCGGGTCGTGCTCGAAGGGCTCGACTTCGAGGGGCTCGGGAGCGGCCTTAATGGCGTCAGTGTTATATCCGGCAAAGAGGTCTATATTATTCGCTGTGCGATTCGGAATTTCGCTCAGAACGGCGTCAACATGGCGAGCACCACGAGTGGCGGGCACGCCTTCATCAATGACTCGTTCATCCTCTTCAATGGGGGGGCACCCGGTTCCGGTTTCGGCGGTGTTAACACGCAGGGCACTGCCAATATATCGTCCATTACGAACACCAGTATCCTCTCCAATGCGAATTTCGCCGTGCAGGCGAATGGTGCCAACAACATCGTCGGCGTCCAGACTAGCGTGCTCAACAACAGCCCGGCGGGCATTAGCTTGTTGAACGGCGGGACGGCTGTGTCGGTCGGACCGAGCAACCTCGTAACGGGCACTGGTACATTCACCTCGACGCTTGCTTTCCAATAGCGGCCACGCTCATTCAGAAAAGCGAGTCCAATCGTCTCGAGATCGCTCCAATATCGGCCGACATTATCTTGCTTCCAGGCGAGCGGTCGCGGGACTGAGCTAAGGCGGACCGAGCCACGGCCGGCATCCGCCCAAGGCTCACCGTCGCATAGTGTCAACCGGGTCAATTTGATTCTAAGAGCTGTTGGCCCTTCCTGATCACGTCGCGCCGCCGTTCTTTTATTGGCTTTGCCGGGACACCGCCATACATTGTCCACGGCTCGGTCGATCTGCCAATCAAGCTCAGCGCGCCCAGTACTGATCCCTCTGCCAGTGTCACTCCCGGCAGGACGATAGCACCTGCGCCTATGTTCGCGTGCTCTTGCATCAGCACCGCTCCCGGAGCAACGCCCCGGAGTTCGCTTGGGATCGTCGGACCCATCAAATGCTCACCTGAATAATCGTCATTTATTGTGTAGATGCGCGCCCCATGCGCGATGTTGGCAAAGTTCTTCATTTCGAAACCCGCCTTGGCGGCAATGAAGACGCCGGCGGAGATATGCGTGTAACATCCAATGATCAACGCGCCGGTCGCCAGCAGAATGACATCTGGATCAATTCGCACATGCGAACCAATCGATATATTTTCAATGCCGACCAACGTTACACGTTCATGGATCATCACATCATGCCCCAGTGATGCAAAGGGCATGCTAGAGAGTGCGTCTGGAGTCAGATAGTCAGCGCGATAGTTCGTCATCCAGTTCCTGACATCGTGACGCAAGATACCATGTATGTCCGTGAAAATCGACAGAGCCCTCAAGGAAAATGCCGGGCCTCCATTGCCAACATCGCTCGTCCGTCCCAAGATCATTGCATGTATTCGATTCCCATTATGCGGCCCAAGCTGCCGTCCGCGGACCGGTTGGCCCCCTATTTGAAATCGATCGATGCGTCACGGCTTTACAGCAATTTTGGCCCGCTCGCAGTCTCGCTTGAGGATCGGCTTGCCGAAAATTACGGCCTGGATGAAGGAACGGTAGCAACCGTCGCCAACGCCACCCTCGGCCTTGCAATCGCGCTCATGGTTCAGCAACCGCCGCCGGGAACGTTGTGTGTGATGCCAGCCTGGACTTTCGTCGCGTCTGCCCACGCGGCGGTGATGGCCGGTCTGACACCCTATTTCGTGGATGTCGATCACGAGACCTGGGCCATCGACGCCAATAAGCTTCTCGATGAAATAACGCGAGCCCCTGCGCCGGTCGGCGCTATCATGCCGGTAATGCCATTCGGTTTGCCGCTCGATGTCGCGGCCTGGGAGGCGTTTCGATCGCGGACCGGTCTGGCGGTGGTCATCGACGCAGCGGCGGCGTTCGATTCCCTTGTCCCAAGCGCGGTGCCTTCGGTGGTGAGTCTCCATGCCACCAAACCGCTCGGCGCGGGTGAAGGTGGATTTATCATGAGCACCGACGCCTCCATTCGGCAGGCGGTGTGGATGCGTGCAAACTTCGGCTTTGCCGGCACCCGGCAGGCTCAAACTGTAGCTTTCAATGCAAAGCTCAGCGAATACCAGGCGGCTGTCGGTCATGCCGCTTTAGATGAATGGGACCAAGTTCGCGCCGAATGGTCGAACGCAGCCAAAGAGTATCGCCATGCGCTGAGAGGGTCCAATCATGTTCGCCTGCAGCAGGGCTTCGGCGAAACCTGGATTAGTTCCACCTGCCTGCTCAGTTTCGCTCAGCCAGCAGCGGATCGGATCGAACAATCGCTGGCAGATTGCGGCATTGAGGCACGCCGTTGGTGGGGTGCCGGAGCGCACGCCCATCCGGCTACTTCTTCGTTTCCCCGGGTCGTGGTGCCCGTAACCGACGCGCTAGCTCGCTCCACTTTGGCGGTGCCCTTTTACCGCGAGATCAATGCGACCGAGATCAACAGAGTTGTTGAAGTTGTTCTGGCCGCTGCCGAGGTTGGTCTATAGCGGCTCTCTAGCTCAGATATGAAGCATCATCCTTCCGCGCATTGAGTTCATCTAAGCCTAACAAGGCATTCATCAGCTACTCACTCAAGAATTCGCCGCACCTCGAGGCACGCCTGAATGACTTTCCAATTATTCGGGGATTCTAGCCTGAGGAAGGTAGCGTCCTCAGCGTTGCAAAGACGTTCGAGCCGCAGAAGGGGCGTGTCGCGCGTGCGGCCTATCCCACGAAAGAAGCTAAGCATGTCGCTGCGACGGCGATCACGACGACTAGCCCTTGTTCTCCTGACGCGTATTCATGGTTCGAAGAATAGCCAGCCTGGGCAGCAGCTGTCGTTCACGGCCAAATGCTCGTCTGAGGCGTCTTCGGCCATTTCTGCCGATCTTTGCAAGGGACTTCGGGTTCTGTATGACAGGCCATAGCCGTCGCACAATGTTATCGACATTCGGTTCTACCAGAACGAGGTCAACGCCATCTCGAAAATCCGTATTCAATTTAAGGACGTCGGTGCAAAAAATAGCGGCCTCTTGAAGTCCAACTTCAACGCAACTTCCAGTTGGGAAGCCATCGAACGCCCCTTTCGCCAATATTCCCGGCCTATTTGGCGACAGGATCAAGTCCAGCATTTGTCCCAGCTCCCGTAGCTTCTCCGTATCTACGAAGCCATAGAAGACGAAGCGTGTGGCAAGGTCTCCCAAGGGAATAAGAGTCGCATCCCACGGACCAACCACATGATAGGTAGCGTTAACGCCTTTACGACTTAAAGCATCGGCTGTTTCAACAAACAGATCGTATCCCTTGTCTTCTCCAGTGGGGATGTATCGATTTGCTACAAAGCCGATGTCGAGCGACGCTTTGCTTATGCCGAAGTTTCTGCGCTGTTGAGGCCTAACGAATGCAGCGCGAGGAACCATGCCACCCTGCAGATAATGGATCTTTGATAGCGGCAGCGCATGAACCTTCAGGAGATAGTCTCGCGTATAGGGCTGGGTAACGATCACGCGTTGGAACGACGGGCTGCCGAACACACGCTGGAGTTTATTGTCAGACAGTTTATCGCCGATTTGAAAGCCTCCGCCTGGATATAAAGTAAACGCGAAGGGCTTTCCTGTGCGCTCGATAGCCTCGACGTGCTGGACGATGTTATTGAGGAAGATCGCATAGTAGGCACCCGCGATGGGGAATTGGCCTGGTCGGAATGGATGGATTCGACCCAGATGGCGGGGGTTTGCGGCAACATGCTCCGCGATTAGCGCCTCAATCGGGCGCGTCTCGGCGACGAGCGGAAGCGCCTGACCATTACTATAGACCGCGACACCCTGCATTTCGTCTAGATAAGAGGAAAACTCTTCGAAACGGAATCCCGATACCGGACATGGGAAGAGGTCATCCAAAATCGCTATCCGGACTGGCGCGGCGCGCTGGAGGTTCTCGCAGACACGGTCGGCGTCTTCAACTGTCATAGTCTTTCAGAGAGGCAACGATATCTCGAACTTCCGTATCTCGTCGACAGATTCGCTTAGCGGAATCTGAGATGGTCGAAGCTTGGCCTTTCACTCAAGGAATGTTTCGCCCGGCTTGGGAACGAACTCCTCTCGAACGGGATACTTCCAGTGACGCGCCAGTATCTCATCAACGTAATGCAGATTGGCGCCTAGAGCTTTTAACTTTCGGAGGCGATTCCAGTCTCCCGGTTCCCCGAGACGGAAGGCATAGACATCCCATGGTATTTTAGCAAACCACTTATGATAAAGTATCAATCCAGTCCCCGTTTGTCCAAGCTCAAGAACACCATTCCCGAGGATTTTCCAAGAGTAGTCGTCGTTCTGCCAGTAGAACGGATGAAAGACCAGATCGGCTTCGTTTATCTGCAGCTCCCTTACCAGAGTTTCAATTCGATGCGGCTCGTAAGTATCATCCTCATCAAGGTGCGTAACGAGGTCTCCTCTCGCACATTGGAGTGCAAAGTTGGCTGCGTTAGTACCCGCTACCCGCCACCTGTCGATTCCTGGGCGAGGATAAGGACCGCGTGTGTCCAGGTTGAAGAACTTAAACCGCCGATCACAAAAGCCGGCGACAACAACATCAGTATTGTCGTCACAGCGATCGCCAACGATGATAACTTCGAGATTCTTGTACGTTTGCTGCGTCATTGAAGTCAGCGCCCGATCGGCGAGGACCGCCGCGCGATCCGACGTTGTTATGCAAACACTGACAAGAGGGTTGTCTTTGCAAAAAACTGAGCGGTGCTTAGCCGTCCTTCGGTCGCCTTGGAGAACTGCTCTCCATGTTCGGAGAACCTCGGCATCGTCAAGATTCTCATAAACGAGACGTGATCCGGAGCGCGCACCAAAAAAAAATCGGCGTCGCAAGAGCCGTAGAAGTGCAGATCTGCTGGAAGGTTCGGACATTATGCGTGCCATTTCGTCGGTGCGCGTGTGTTGAAGCAATCGCTATCCGACGGGGTGGTAATAAACATCACATTCAAGGAGTTTACACACCTCATCGCCGCTAATCAATCTTGCGGAGCAGCGCATAACTCATTCCATAAACGCGGGACGTTGGAAGCTCCCAGCTCTTCCTGACTACATCACGACGAAGCTGCCTTATTGGACTGAGCGAAGCTGGCCAGGCCGGGAGATTTCGCGTGATCTTGTGGTGATAGGCGCAAACTTGGAAGGATTTTTTCCAACTTTGGCCGCCAAACGTCGTAGTTAGCGGTGGGGGAGACCAAATAACATTGAAGCTCCCACTCATCCCGGCGTGGGTGCTCCAGGCAAATTGGATCTGGAGCTGCCCGGAGCACGTTTCGATTATGTTTTGATGCGATCAGCAACGCGGCCACGGCGAGTACCCAGAGCAAGACCAACGCCGGGAATGCCAAGAAAGCCCTCGAGAGCGGCATCGCCGACGCCCGGGCTCGCCTGCGCGGTTTGCGAGACGAACTCACGCAGCTCATCGATCCCGATGACGAACGCTGGTATGCCTTCGGCTTCGACAAGCCGAGCGACCCCGATACGCCGGCTGTGCCCGAGCATGTCGTCATTACAGTCGGTGCCCCTGGCAGCAAAATGGTCTTCGTCGATTGGGACGATGCGCGCAGCGCCACCAGCTACCGGGTCACCGCGACCGACAAGGCGCATGACCCGCCGGTTGTGTTGGACGAAAAGATGGTGACCGAGAGCGAAGCCGCTCTGACCACTATCCCGTTAGGCACCCAGTTCAACGTCACCATCGCGTCGCGCAATTCCAAAGGCGGCGAAAGCGCTTCGAGCGATCCTCCGGCTTCCGGCACGGTGCCTTAACCAGCCAAACCGGCAGCAATCAAGGGAGGTTCAAGTCCCCCCCCATTTTGTATTGTTAGATTGCGTCCAGAGATCCTTCGGGATTTTGCGATCGCCGTAACCCGTTGAGCGGCGGAGGGCCATAACGAATTGGTATCGACGCTGTTGGTCGACGCTTACCCTCGGCGTGTATCTGGCGGGGAATATGGTTGCAAAGTCGTTCCATTCACTGATTTTGGATCGCGTATGGATAAGTCGATGCCGGCCGAAGCTCTTCCGTGGACGGGCGAACGCCTGATCCCCACCTGTAACCGCCCCCTGATTTACGAGCACTTACATCGTTACGCTCTGGCGTGCGGGCTGGCGAAAGGTAAGCGCGTGCTCGACATTGCTTGCGGCGAAGGCTACGGCGCTAACCTGCTCGCCGCAATTGCGTCGGACGTGATTGGGGTCGATCTCGACGGCGCCACCATAGCGCACGCCAAGGCAAAGTACTCGCAATCCAATCTGCATTTTGTTCAAGGCTCCTGCAGCGCGATTCCTTGCCCGGATCACAGCATAGACTTGGTGGCAAGCTTCGAGACTATCGAACACATCAGCGAGCATGAGGACTTCTTATCCGAGATAAAGCGCGTTCTCGCTCCAGGAGGAGTTCTGGTCATTTCCAGTCCGAATAAGGATGAGTACCAAAGGGTGTCCGAGGCCGCAAATCCGTTCCACGCGGCAGAACTAGACCACACGGAATTCGTTCGGCTCATTACTACGACATTCAAACATTGCGTAGCAGCCAAGCAACGGCTGGTCGTCGGTTCCTGGATCGCGCCTGATGCACCGTCGGCGAAGGTTTCGGTTGCGACCTTTCACGGCTGGTTCGATGGGATTGCGATAGAAAATGGGGTTCACCGTGGGCTCTATTCGATTGCCGTCTGCTCGGATAGCGCGCTGCCGGCATTCAATCTCGGAATGTTTGAGAATTTTCGCGAAAGCGCGGATACCTGGAACCTGCTCGATAGTCACGATACGCCGGACCAGATTTCGTTGCGTCTGAAGAATCTTACTGAAAGAAACGAGGAGAACGAGAAGCAAGTCCTCCATCTCCAGCGGGACGCCGAGGAAAAGTCGAAGCATGTGACGCAACTTCAAGGCGACCTCGAAGAGAAGTCCGGGCAGGTGGCCCATTTTCAGCGAGAGGCGGAAGAGAAGTCCGGCCAGGTGGCGCAGTTCCAAGCCGAGAGCGAAGAGAAAGCCAAACACGTTGCTCAGCTCCAACAGGACCTTCAGCAAAAAACAACCCAAGTGCTCCACTTCCAGCGCGAGAGCGACCAGCAAACCCAGCGTCTGGAGCGCGTCAGGAATCAATTTGACCTGGCGGGAGAGCGGCTAACCCGCGCCCAAAATGAGCTTCTCGACGCTCGGTGGGAAGCTTTGACGCTGCGTGGAACCGTGTTGCGAGAAAACAACCAGGCTGAGTCTTCTGTTCGACTGGTCGAACTGGAGAATCGCGCCGAAACAGCGGCCAGCGAACGTGACCACCTGCGAGCCATGCTCACAGCATTGCAAAACGATTTCGAGCAGGCGCGAGTTGCTGCCCAAGCCCGGGAGGACGAACTGCGGGATCAGTTGAAGGCGGCGGTGAAGGAGCTTCGGGCCGCGCAAAAACAAATGGACCGTTTGAGAGAAAACATTTCGCGCAAGCTCATTCTGCCTTTTGGAAAAACGCAACGAAAGCTACAACAACTGACCGCTCCTACCCCCGAGAATGATTGACGCGGCCACTTGCCGGTTCTGCATCGATGAGCCGAAACCATTCTTTGCGAGCCATGGGGGAATTCGGTTTTCGGGCTGGTGTTTTGACGCGTCGTCGAGCAAACCCACCCGCCTCAGGCTGATCGTCGACGACCGAATCTACGCTTGTGAGTCAGGCCTGTTACGGCCTGACGTCGGAGAAGCTTTCCCCCAGTTACCCCAGGCCGCGGCCTCCGGTTTCTTCTTGCAGGATTGGATGCCCATGGGATGCCAGGCCGCCCATCTCGAGATAAGCGCGGATGGCACCCATTGGTCCCGCGTAGTCTCTTTGACGCTCTGCGCGGAGGCGGCGCCGCTGCTGGCTCGCATGGACTTTCCGCTTGCCGATGTGGTGGAAGCAAATCCAACCACAGTGTCGGGCTGGGCGCTCCATCCTCAGTCGCCGATCGACCGCCTCGTTCTCCAGATTGGAGGCTCCTCGGCTGAATGCCACTATGGGACGCCGCGGGCAGATGTCGGGGCGATATTCCCCAGTCTTCCGCAAAGCGATCGATGTGGCTTCTACTGCCAAATCAATGCTCCGTCAGAGAGCACTCCGATCACGCTCAAAGCCCGGCTCAGGTCCGGTTCGATCGTTGTCTGCCAACTCGATAGGACTCTCTCGGCCAAGAACGCACCGGTCCAGACCTTTCTCCAGTTTCTCGACGAGCATTGCGCATCCCTCCTTCGCTTTTCGCCAGGCAAGGAACCGAAAGTGTCCATCCTTATCCCCGTTTTTAATCAGACGGGAGTGACGCTCGCCTGCTTGAAATCGATCTTGCGGCACACCTCCGGATTAAACTATGAGGTGATCGTCATAGATGACAATTCCTCGGCCGAAGCCGCCCGGTGCCTCGATCACGTAGAGGGTCTGCGTGTCCTTAGGAACAAACGAAACCTGGGATTTCTTCACAGCTGTAATGCGGCCGCCGCCGTCGCTCGTGGAGAGTATCTTCTTTTTTTAAACAACGATACGGAGGTAACCGAGGGATGGCTGACAGCTTTGCTCCGCGTTTTCGAACAGCGGAAGGACGCCGGACTGGTCGGAGCCAAACTCGTTTATCCAGACGGTCGTTTGCAGGAAGCAGGAGGAATCATTTGGAGGGATGCTTCCGGAGTCAATTATGGAAAGGGAGATCATCCGGATAATCCGGCCTACAATTACCTGCGCGAGGTCGACTACTGTTCCGGCGCGTGCATGCTTATTCCAAAGGGCCTGTTCGAGGAGTTGCACGGTCTGGATCCGATCTACGCTCCAGCTTACTACGAAGACGCGGACCTTGCTTTCAAAGTGAGGCGGGCCGGATTGAAGGTTTACTATCAGCCTTTCTCCGTGGTCATCCATTACGAAGGAAAAAGCTGCGGCACGAACCTCGAAAGCGGGGTAAAGAGCTATCAGCTCGTCAATCAAAGGAAATTCAGGACGAAGTGGGCCCAGACTTTGTCCCGTCACTTGCCCAGTACTACGGCCGCCGCCCGGGGCGCCAGCGAGCCTGGCCCCAAACTGCGCGTTCTCGTCATTGACGCGCGTGTTCTTTCCCCGGATCAGGATGCCGGTTCCCTGCGGATGCTGAGTCTGTTGCTCATCTTTCAAGAGCTCGGATTTCAGGTTACTTTTATTCCTGAAAATCTGCTGCGTGTCTCTCCCTATACTGAAAGGATGCAGGATCTCGGCATAGAGTGCCTGCACTTTCCTTTCCTGGCAGGGTTTGAAACGTTTTTCACCGAGCGCGGCCGGGAGTTTGACGTGATTGTTCTCTCGCGCGCGCATGTCGCGCAAGAAATGCTTCCACTCTGCCGGAAATACGCGCCGAATACTCCCGTAATCTTCGACACGGTGGATCTTCATTTTCTGCGCGGTCACCGGGAAGCAGAGCTGATGCAGGATGAAGCGAAGCGGAAGCGCGCCGCCGAGATGGAAGCGCTCGAATTAGGACTCGGTTCGGCGTCGGATGCCGTGGTCGTGGTTAGCACCGAAGAGACAAAGATTTTGAAGAAGAAGCTCCCCGGTCACCGGGTCGCTCTCATTTCCATGATCCACGACGTCCAGTCCGGGACCCCGCCTTACGGCTCCCGGCGCGATTGTCTCTTTGTCGGAGGATTCGAGCACACTCCGAACGTCGATGCCATGCTTTGGTTTTGTTCCAAGATAATGCCGCACGTCCTCGAACGGTTGCCGGAAGCAACGTTGCACATCATTGGGAGTAAGATTCCTGAAAGCATCCGGCTGCTCGCGAGCGAGAACATTATTATCCACGGATATGTCGAGCGCATTGAACCGTTTTTGGAATCGTGTCTTCTTTCGGTCGCCCCGCTACGCTACGGCGCCGGCGTGAAAGGGAAGATCACTCAGAGCATGAGCTGGGGACTTCCCGTTGTTTCGACTACGATCGGAGCGGAAGGCATGCATTTGGAGCATGAAAAGAACGTTCTCGTGGCTGATAAAGCCGCACTTTTTGCGAGGCATATAGTCCAGCTCCATCGTGACCCGGCGTTGTGGCAGCGGCTCGCGCAAAACGGACTGAAAACCATCAAACAACACTTTTCGATGGCAGCCGCGAAGCGAAACACCCAGGAGCTGCTGGTGCAACTACAAGTGCTTCCCTCTGCTTTCCAGGAAAAAGCGGCCATGGGGAATCGGCTCACCCGCGGGATTCGATCACACTAAGGGAAGGATTCCACACTCCTGGGCACGACTACGTGCTGTTGCAAAGCAACAAACAAAGAGTCTATTGCAAACACATCCCTTTCGAGTGAATTAACTCTCATTATGAAAACACCGCGTGTTCTGCTTGTTCTCCTTGTCACGTTAACCTGGCCGCTGGTGGGCTGCGACAAACAAACCCAAGTCTCGCAGCCTGCTTCGTCACCGATTGCTGTGAATTCCTCTGGCGCCTCCCTGACAGCAGATCCAAATCCCGTCCCCGCAGGCGAAGGCGCGGGCAAAACGATAATTAATTGGCAGCTAAGCGATGGCGCTGTGGGGGAAATTTACCTGATGACGGACGGGTCTCCTGAGACTCTTTTCGCCCGCGGTTCGAATGGCCCAGCCGAAGCTCCGTGGATAATGGCAGGCTCCACTTATGAATTTCGTCTCTACAGTGGAACGGACCATAAAGCGCTCCTGGGGAAAGTAACCGTCACTCGCGCTAAGAATTAACTACTGAGGCTTCCGCCTACCACTTACGAGCGCCGGGTCCAAGGATGGTGGACTCAAGCACGGTAGCGATTCACCATCACCGAGCGCTGAATTCGCCCTGACGGCTCGCAAAATAATCTCAACTCCGGGGCTTTCTGGCTGAGATGGGCAACGACCATGGTTCCGGCCACCAGATGCCATGGCGAAAATCGCAAATGTGGTGAACTTTGATTTCTTCGAACCCAGCCAACTCCAAGTGGGAAAGCAACGCCTTCTCTCCAAAAACACGCATTTCCAAAGTGGAGCCCGGGCCGCCGTGAAAGACAAGAGAACTGAATTCCTCTACTACCCCCTGCCGAGTCACATTCCGCAGCGTATACGAGCCATTTTGCTCAAGCAGCGTGAACTCATTCAGTTCCGGAAAGTGTTCGATTGTTTCTGGTTGGGGTCTGTATGGCACAGTCAGAACCAATAACCCTCCCGGCTTGAGAATTCGGTAAATATTTGCAAAGGCATGGCTCACCGGAGGCTTGACGTGTTCCAAAACTTCCGAAGAGATGACAAAATCGCTCGATTCCACCCGATCCGGCGCAACTTCGGGAGCAGTAATGTCGAAGAAAGGTTCCTGGTGCAAGTAGGTGTTTTCGTAGCTAAATTTCGCAGCGAGTTGTTGGGCAGACGCTTCCGCGTCAGTCATACCCAACCCGCGGAGTTCCTTCTTCGCGGGAAATTCCGGCAAGGCTAGGTTTTGCCCCAAAAGCTCGAGCGAAAGCACTCGAATAAGGGCGCGGGTTCGCGGCGAGGAGCCGCATCGTAGACACGAGACTTGCTCGCGTCGAAGGTCTTCCCCGTTGATAAGGCAAATTTCGCCGCAAACATTACATGCGAAACACAGCGTCCCGGGCTCCCAATTTATCTGGCTATCCATGTCTTAGCCGAACGGTAGCATCGAGCGGTAGCACTTGCACGGTGCGCGAAACATACGACATGTTCGAGCCACATGCAGACGTTTGCCGCAAAGATTAGTCCCAGCCGGGCGGGGTTTCTAGCCGGATGCGGTGAATATCGAAAGGCGGCGTTGGTTTGAAAAAAGATCGGTTTCACGTTCTCAAATGGCTCCAGGTCGCCCTCCTCCTCGGCGTTGGAGGCGTGATCGCATGGTTTGCGATCGCAGCGTGGTTCAATCCGCTTCAGTTCCCGGTCTTGGTCGGCGATGATTTAGACTCCTTAGACGCAGCGCGCCAAAGTTATCTCGCATCCGTCCAATGGCTGGCTTCGTACTTCAAATTTCGCCCGGTTGTGAGTTTGGTCATTTGGTTGGTTACCCAGTGGTCCCAGGGGGACGCCAACAAGATGGCCTCAGCCGGCATTGCCATCCACGCTCTAAACTCTCTGATTTTCTTTTTTCTCGCCTACCGCGTCCTCCGCGTCCCGCTCGCCATAAGCCTTGGCCTGACCTTCATCGCGATCCTGAACAGATTCCACGCAAACATCCTTTCTCCAGGCTCTGGGGTCGCCGAGGGAATTGGCGTGACCGCGTTACTCTGCATCGTCGTGGTCTCCACGCGGTTCCTCGAACGGCCGACCATCCGGCGCGCCGCGTTGCTTGCTCTCTTATTCCTGATCATCGTGCATATCCACGAGCGATTTCTGGGTCTCGCGTGCCCGCTGGCTCTCATTGCGATAGGCGTGTGGAGTCGGGCTCGCCTCCCGGCGGCGGTGGTTATTCTGGGAGTTACCGCCTCGGGTTTGTTAAACTTCGGAATAAAAAAATTCGGGCTCGGTACACCTATTCTCATTGGCGGGGAGACCCGGCCGATCGATTTCAATATCCAGCAGATCTGTTCGTTCCTTTGGCATGGAACATTAAATTTATTGGGGATCAACAGTGGCCCTAGTTATCTCTCCTTGGAAAACTTTTCGGAATCTCCATTTTGGATTCAATTTGTGTCTGTAGCAGCTGCGGTGCTCTCCTGCTGCCTTGTCGCTAAAGTCATCCTTGATGCCGTTCTCGCGCCCGCCGGGGAGACGAGGAAGGCCGCCTTCGTGCGGTTGGGTTTTTTTGTCTTAGCGACCGCGCTCCTGCTCCTCTCGGCGAGCATTACCTTCCGGCAGGAATATCGCTGGCTCTACAGTCCGTACCTGGTTTTTCTGTGTTTGCTGGCCCTGGCGGTTCGTCGAGCGGCGCGCCTTGCCCCTTGGCCTCATTTGCTAATGACATGCCTGCTAGTCTTATCAGTCTCCCGGGAGATCTATCTGAGACGGCGGCTCCCTAATCTTTTCTACTTCTACTCTGAGCAAGTGGCCAGCAACCTGTTCTACACTCTGCAGCACGTCAGCGGAATTCGCGAGAAGGACGCCGTTGTCATTCATGGAAACGTGCCGGACCACGAATGGGTGTTCCTGGGAAACGGGTTCTCGCGTTTCTATCATTTCCCTCGCCTGGAGTTTGCCAGCGGACCGGCCGTGGCGGAGGAAACAGACGGGACCCAGGTGGTGGTCGTTGACTACAATGGAGCCGATAACTCCTTTACGGTGGCGCAACCCCTGCCTCCGATCCAGGACCGGGGGCACACCATGAACTATGCCGTGCTCGAACAGGTGGCCGCAACCTTGACCCCGGATCCTCGAGTGTCGACGCCCACAAAAACGCAATTATTCGCCATGCCCGAAAACGGCGTGATGTGCATGGTGGCCGTGGCGCCCCTCGAAATCACGGTTGCACCGCCCACGGGGACAAGAACGCTGCGTGTCTGCCTGTCGCATGTCTACGCGTTAGGCGATGGCGTCGACGTTGAAATCGACGCGATTTCCGCCAGTAGCTCGGCGACGCTTCTGGCAAGACAGATTCCCCCTTTGCCTAACAACGATTTTCCCGTGTGGCGGAAATATGAGTTGGCCCTGCCGGTTGGCACTGAAAAAGTGCAATTGCATGTTCTTTCAAAAAGCGGCGATCCAACGGCAGATTGGGTCGGCCTGCGCGATTTTTCGTTCGAGTAAGGCGAGCGCGAATATTTTGCCGGTACTTCCGGGTGACCTGAAGTTCCCGGGAGGTTCAATATCCGGAAGTGCAGCCGATCTTGCTTGCTCAAGAAATGACTGGCCAGAAGCAAACTTAGTGATTCATTTCCGATCCTTATGAAAACTGTCCTCGTGACCGGCGGTGCTGGCTACAAGGGGTGCGTCCTGGTCCCCAAGCTCCTGAAGGCAGGCTATGCGGTCGTGGCCTACGACTTGATGCTGTTCGGGGCGGATGGGCTGCCATCACATCCAAACCTGAAAGTGGTGAAGGGCGACATTCGAAACACTGAGGATTTTTCCCGGGCGCTCGCGGGAGTAAAATACGTCATTCACATGGCTTGCATTTCAAACGATCCCAGTTTCGATCTCGACCCGTCGCTCAGCCGAACGATCAATTACGAATGCTTCGAGCCAATGGTCCAGGCCAGCAGAGACGCCGGGGTCGAGAGGTTCCTCTACGTTTCCACCAGCTCGGTCTATGGCGTGAGTGATGCGCCCGAAGTGACCGAGGAGCATCCGTTCGTTCCGCTGACCGATTACAACAAATACAAAGGGCTATGTGAGCCGATCTTGTTTCAATACCAATCGCCTGAGTTTACGACGACCGTCATCCGCCCGGCCACGGTGTGCGGCTATTCGCCGCGAATGCGCTTCGATTTAACCGTTAACATTTTGACCAATCATGCGGTCAACAAGGGCGTCATTACAATTTTCGGCGGCGCGCAAAAACGGCCCAATGTGCACATCGAGGACGTGACCGATCTTTACGTCGAGCTTTTGGAAACACCGAAAGAGCTTATTGCCGGCGAAGCATTCAATGCCGGCTACGAAAACCACACGGTCGCGCAGTTGGCGGAGTTCGTGCGCAAGGTGGTCGAAGATGAGTTCCCTGAAAAAGCTCCTATCCGATTGGAGACGACAACTTCGGACGACAACCGCTCCTATCATGTTTCATCGCGAAAGATCGCGGAAAAGCTGGGCTGGAAACCGAAGCGCACAATTGAAGACGCGGTGCGGGATCTTTGCCGCGCCTTCAAGGAAGGAAAATTCCGCGACAGCATGAGCGATGACAACTACGTCAATGTTCGCGCGGTGAAAAAGCTCCAGCTTCGATGAGCATCGCGGTGGTTACCGGGGGTGCGGGCTTCATCGGAAGCCACATGGTCGATCTGTTGCTGGCGGAGGGGCACCGGGTTCATGTCATCGATAATTTGAGTGGGGGGCGGCTCCAGAATCTGGAGCAGCACAAGAGCGATCCCAACCTCGCCGTAGAAGTGCGCGACATCCGCGAGCTGGACGCGAGCGATCCGCTTTTCAAGGACGCTCAATATGTTTTCCACTTTGCTGGTATTGGCGATCTCGTCCCGTCGATCGAGCAGCCGGTCGATTACGTTTCCACGAACACGATGGGGACCGTGCGCGTGCTGGAAGCGGCGCGCCGAGCGCGGGTGCGAAAGTTCGTCTACGCGGCGTCCTCGACCTGTTACGGATTCGCGGAGGTGCCGACGCGGGAGGATGCGCCCATCAGCCCGCAATATCCCTATGCGCTAAGCAAATATATGGGCGAGGAGGCCGCGCTTCATTGGGGAAGAGTTTACAAGCTGCCCGTAGTCTCCATCCGTATTTTTAATGCGTATGGCACGCGCTCCCGGACCTCGGGCGCTTACGGCGCGGTCTTCGGGGTTTTCCTGGCGCAAAAGCTGGCGGGCAAACCTTTCACCGTGGTGGGCGATGGCACGCAACGGCGGGATTTTTTGTATGTGACCGATCTGGCGCGCGCCTTCCTGCTCGCCGCGCAGTCTGGCGGCGCCTCCGCGATTTACAATGCAGCCGCCGGGGCTCCGCAATCAGTCAATCGTCTGGTCGAATTGCTCGGCGGCGGCGAAATCGTCCATTTGCCGAAACGGCCCGGCGAACCCGATTGCACCTGGGCCGATATTTCCAAGATTTCGTCCGAACTTGGTTGGACACCGCAGGTCAGTTTCGAGGAAGGTGTGGCGCGAATGCTGAAAAATATTGACTACTGGCGGCAGGCGCCGGTTTGGGACGAATCTTCCATCGCGCAGGCGACCAGCGAATGGTTTAAGTATTTGCAATCCTAGCCTCCTGTTTCTTCCGAACCCATGATTGCACCCACCCAGAAAATAAAGAGCCTGGAAGAAGTCGCCGATGAGGTGAAAGCCTTGCGCGCGGCCGGCAAAAAAACGGTCCATTGCCACGGCGTCTTCGATCTTTTGCACATCGGCCATCTGCGTCACTTGAACGGCGCTCGGGCGCTCGGCGAAATTCTTGTGGTCACGATCACCCCCGATCATCTGGTCAACAAAGGACCGGGCCGTCCGGCTTTCACCGAAACTCTGCGCGCGGAAGCGCTCGCGATGCTGGAATGCGTAGACTTTGTCGCGATCAATCATTGGCCGACCGCGATAGAAGCGATCAAGCTCCTGCGCCCTGATTTCTACGTCAAAGGCTCCGATTACATCGACGCCGCGAAAGATATCAGCGGGGGAATTATCGAGGAACAAGAAGCCGTCGAGGCGGGTGGCGGCAAGATTGTTTTCACGGAAGACATCACTTTCAGCTCTTCGAATCTTCTCAACCGCCACTTTCCCAGTTTTCCCAAGGAAGTCAGCGAGTACCTTGCCGCCTTCTCGGTGCGTCACCCCACCGATGAGGTGCTCAGTTACCTCAAAGGCGCCAAGGATCTAAAGGTCCTTCTCGTCGGCGAAACGATCATCGACGAATACGAATACTGCGAGACGATGGGCAAGTCGGGCAAGGAACCCATCCTCGCCGCTCGCCACCTTCGCACGGAGCGTTCCGCCGGCGGGTCGGTCGCCGTAGCTAATCACCTCGCGTCCTTTTGCGACAATGTGCATCTGCTTACTTTCCTGGGCACGACCAACTCGCATGAGGAATTCATTCGCTCCGGGTTGAATCCGAAAATCTCGCCGACTTTTCTTTACCTCGAAGATGAGCCGACCATCGTGAAGCGTCGCTTCGTCGAGCAGTATCCATTTCAAAAAATGTTCGAGGTCTATGTGATTAGCGAAAAGGAAACGCATGAAACGGGTTCTAATCTGCTCTGCATGGAGCTCGAAAAAACGTTGGGCGATTATGATCTCGTTCTCGCGCTGGATTACGGCCACGGCATGCTCGATCCACGAGCCGTTCAGCTTCTCACGAGCAAGGCCCCGTTCCTCGCCGTAAACACTCAGGTGAACGCGCACAATCGCGGCTTCAACACCATCTCGAAATATCCGCGCGCGGATTACATTTGCATTTCGGAAAACGAAATCCGCCTCGACTGCAGGACGCGGCAGCAAGACCTTCGGCATCTGACCGGCATGGTCGCCGAGAAACTGGGCTGCACCCGGGCGACCGTGACGCGCGGGCAGCAAGGTTGTCTTTGCTACGACAAAGAAGCAGGGTTTTTCGAAGTGCCGGCATTCACCACCCACATTGTCGATCGCGTCGGCGCGGGAGACGCGGTCTTTGCTGTCACCGCCATGTGTGTGGTACAGAAGGCGCCGATGGAAATTGTCGGCTTCACCGCGAACGTGGTCGGCGCGCACGCCGTGAGCGTGGTCGCCAATCAGCGACCGGTTGATCGAATCCCATTGATGAAACACATCGAGACCATTCTAAAATGATGAGCACTGCCTCCAGCTACCTCAGTGAATTGACCCGTCTTCTTTCCGCGATGGAAATCAGCGATCTCGCGGCGGAGAATCTTTCGCTCGATCAGGGCGGGGGGGTGGCGCTCGACCTGATTCGAGAGACCAAAATGGCAAAGGCCAAGGCGGTCGTAGTCGGCAACGGCGGAAGTGCGGCGATTGCCAGCCACATGCAAAACGATCTCTGCAAGGCTGTGAAAATGCGATCGATCGTCTTCACCGAACAATCGCTCCTTACCGCGCTCGCCAATGACGACGGCTACCAGACCGCCTATGAGACGCTCATGAATTTGTGGGCCGATGCGCAGGACCTGCTCATCGCGATCAGCAGCTCAGGGCGGTCGGAAAATATCCTGCGTTGCGCGGGGGCTGCGCGCAAAGCCGGTTGCCGGATTATCACGCTCTCAGGTTTTGCGCCGGACAATCCGTTGCGGAGCCTGGGCGACGTGAATTTCTACGTTCGCTCCGACAGCTACGGTCACGTCGAACTCGCTCACGCGGCGTTGAGTCAGTTTCTGACCGACGCGCTGAAGGATGAATGAACAGCGCCCGACGGGGAGACAGTCTCGAAAATCTGACGGCCGCATCGTGATCGGCGTCGACCTCGATAACACACTCGCTTGTTATGACGAGCTCTTTCATTTCGCCGCGCACCAGGAAGGCCTGATTGAACCGTCATTGCCCAGGAACAAAGAAAAAATTCGCGACACGATCCGGCTTTTGCCACAAGGCGAAAGCCAGTGGACCCGCCTTCAAGCCATCGTCTATGGGCCGCGAATGTCTTCCGCTACGGCGTTCGACGGGAGCGAAGATTTTCTGCGCCATTGCGCCGAATCAGGCGCGCGAGCGCTGATCGTTAGCCACAAGACGCAATTCGCTTCCCTCGACGGGCAGCAGGTTGATTTGCGAAAGGCTGCGCTCTCCTGGATGAAAGCGAAGAAATTTTTTGACCCGAACGGCTGCGGGCTTTCGCCCGACGACGTTTTTTTCGAATCAACTCGCGCGGAAAAAATCGAGCGCATTCGCTCGCTGGGCTGCACCCACTTCATCGACGATCTGGCGGAGGTTTTCGCCGAGCGCAGTTTTCCGCGCGACGTCGGACAGTTGCTCTTCGCGCCCCACGGCGCGAACCCGCCGAGGCAAGACATCGAAGTCTTCCGGACCTGGCGCGAGCTCGACGAATTTTTTTTCCATGACCAGCGACACTGAACTGGAGGAGAACATTCGCGACATCGTGCGGCGCGATCTGAATAAGGAACCGCGCGCGTTCCAGCAACTGAAAGGAGGACGCAACAGCAGAGTCTTTCGCGTCGATTGCGCCGACGGAGATGCCGTGGCGGTGAAAGCGTATTTCCGCTCCGCTCAGGATCGCCGGGATCGGATGGGCTGCGAATTTCGCGCGCTCCAGTTGTTGGAAAAGGAAGGTTCGGGCAAGACTCCGCGTCCGCTGACAGCGAATGACGAGCGACATGTCGCGATCTACGAATTCATTGAAGGGCAACAGATGCGCTCCGAAGAGATCAATTCCGAAGAGATTGATCAGGCCGGTGATTTCCTGCGCTCGCTAAAAGAGATCGCCGATGGCGGAACGGCCACTCATTTCCCGGCGGCGTCGGAAGCTTGCTTCTCTATCGAGGCAATATTTGCAAACCTGGACGGCAGATTCCAAGGCTTGGAACGCGCGGCCGCTGGCGAACAGGATTTGGCCCAATTCTTACGAGAGAAATTCATCCCCTTTCGAAAGACCGCGGAGGAATGGTGCCGTGATTTCTGCCGCACCCAGGGCATCGATCCCAGCAACGAAATTCCCATCACGGAACGCACACTTAGTCCGTCCGATTTCGGATTTCACAACACCCTGCGCCGTGCCGACGGCCATCTCATCTTCCTCGATTTTGAATACTTCGGCTGGGACGATCCGGCGAAAACGATCGCCGATTTTCTTCTCCATCCAGGAATGCAACTGCCGCTTGCACTGAAACAACGCTTCTTTGCCCGCGCGGTTCCCATCTTTTCCCCTGCGCCGAACATCGAGGCCCGTGTCCGCGCCGTCTATCCTCTCTTCGCCTTGAAGTGGTGCACGATTTTGCTGAACGAATTTACACTTGACCATGGGGCGAGGCGAAGCTTTGCTGTCGGCGCTTCCGGGGTCTGGAGCCAGACCGCCCAGCTCGAAAAGGCTCGCCGTCTTCTCGGGCAAGCAATGGATGACTACCGCAATTTCCCCTATCACATCTGACGACATCGTTCTGGATCGCCGCTCCAAGGAGCTGCGCAAAATGATTGTGCGCACGATCGAAGCAGGCAAGCGCGGGCATGTGGGCGCGGCTTTTTCCGTCGTGGAAATCTTACGTGTGCTTTACGACGACGTCTTGAAATTTGACGCGCAGAATCCCCGCTGGCCCGAGCGCGACCGCTGCATTCTCAGCAAAGGCCACGGTTGCATTGCGCTCTATGTTTTGCTGGCGGAGAAGGGCTTTTTTCCGGAAGCGGAACTTTGGAAATTCTGCGCGAGCGATGGCATTCTCGGTGGCCATCCCGAATTCGGAAAAGTGCCGGGAGTCGAAGCATCGACGGGCAGCCTCGGGCATGGCTTGTCATTCGGGGTCGGGTTTGCGCTCAACGCGAAACTCGAGGGAGAAAAACATCGCGTTTTTGTCATCGTCGGGGACGGCGAATGCAGCGAGGGCAGCATCTGGGAGGCGGCATTATGCGCGGCCAAACACCATCTCTCCCAGCTCACGGTCCTGGTCGATTACAACAAACAACAGACCTACGGCACAATCGCCGAGGTGCAGGGACTGGAACCGCTGAAAGAGAAGTGGGCCTCTTTCGGCTTCGCCGTTCGCGAAGTGAACGGCCACGATATCGATGAATTGAGAGACGCGCTCAGAAACGTGCCCTTCGATTCAAGCAAGCCGAGCGTAATTATTTGCCACACCGTCAAAGGCAAAGGCACTAGCCTGACCGAGCGGAATCTCGCCTGGCATCACAAGTCCAAAGTCAGCGAAACCGAAGTCGCCTCCCTTTTCGCCTCACTGGACGCCGAGTAAATGCGCAAGACTTCGCTGGACATGGTTTACGAATTGGCGAAACGCGATCCGCGTGTCGTCTTCATCGGCTCCGATCTTGGGCCCGATACCTTGAAGCAACTCAAAGCCGAGTTTCCCCGCCAGTTTTTGATGGAAGGCGTGAGCGAAGCGAACCTCGTCACCATGGCTGCCGGCCTGGCGATGGAGGGAAAAATTCCTTACATCAATACCATCGCGACGTTCCTCACGCGCCGCTGCTTCGAGCAGATCGTGCTCGACCTGGGTTTGCATAACACCAAGGTGCGACTCATCGCCAGCGGCGGCGGCGTGGTTTACGCACCGCTTGGGCCGACGCATCTCGCCATCGATGACATCGCGATTCTCCGCGCCATTCCAAACATGACCATTCTCGCGCCGGCCGACGCTGATGAGATGCGACGCCTTATGTTGCAGACCCTCGAGGTGGAGGGGCCGGTTTATATCCGCCTCGGAAAAGGCGGCGACCCGATCGTGAGCCGCGCGGACTTGCCCTGCGAAATCGGAAAAGCGATCTTGATGCGTGAAGGCAAGGACGCCTTGATTGTTTGCACTGGGATTTGTTTGCAGGTCGCACTCGCCGCCGCCGGCGAATTGGAAAAGCAAAGTATCTCCGCTAGCGTGCTGCACATGCACACCCTGAAACCGCTCGATGCTACCGCAGTTTATGAAAACACTGCGCGCGTGCCGATAGTCGTGACCATCGAGGAACATACGATCGTGGGCGGTCTGGGCAGCGCGGTTGCTGAGATCATCGCGGAAGCCGGTTTCAATCCAGCCAAGCGTTTCAAGCGCCTGGGGATCCCGGACGTTTTCCCCGACCAATACGGATCCCAGGCGAGCCTGATGGCGCGATACGGTATCACGGCGGAGCATTTGACAGCGGCGGTTAAGGAATTACGCGGTAAGACCGCCTAACGGCTAGAAGGAGAACCAGTGAGTAAGCTAATGAATTTGGTTACCCCGCTGCATCAGGCCACGAAGCGGGATTACCTCGCGCGGATGATCGACGACAAGGTCGTGTGCATGCATAAGGCCAAGGAATACGAGCAGGATTACTGGGATGGCGATCGTCGTTACGGTTACGGGGGATACAAGTATCTTCCCGGCCGGTGGAAACCGGTCGCGCAAGCACTTATAGAGACCTACGAACTCAAGGCCGGCTCGCGCGTTCTCGACGTTGGGTGCGGCAAAGGCTTTCTCCTTTACGAGATGCAGCTCATCGAGCCGGGCCTTGAGCTAGTCGGCTTCGATATCTCGGCGCACGGACTGGCGAGCGCGCGGCCCGAACTGAAAGCCTCGCTGTTCCGTTACCGCGCGCAGGATGCCTATCCTTTTGGCGACGACCATTTCGACCTAGTTATCTCGCTCGGCTGTCTTCACAACCTCCGCATCTTCGAGCTAAAGACCGCGCTCGGCGAGATCGAGCGTGTCGGCAAGCAAGGCTACGTAATGTTGGAGAGTTACCGCAACGAGCTCGAACAGTTCAACCTCCAGTGCTGGGCGCTGACCTGCGAGTCCTTCTTCGATACAGCCGAATGGATCTGGCTCTACCGCCATTTTGGTTACACCGGCGATTACGAGTTCATCTACTTCGAGTAGAATAGTAGCATCAAATTGAAAACGAAAGCCGCCATCCTCACGGAGTTGAACTCGCCCCTGGTCATCGATGAGATCGATGTTCCAAAGCTGGAGTGCGGCCAGGTCCTGGTCGAGGTGTATTGTAGCGGCATCTGCGGCGCGCAGCTCGGCGAGATCGCGGGCGTGAAAGGGCCGGATAAGTTTCTGCCTCACCTGATGGGTCACGAAGGCGGCGCCATTGTCCTAGAAACAGGTCCAGGCGTCACCGCTGTCCGTAAGGGTGATCGCGTGGTCATGCACTGGCGTAAAGGTGCCGGCATCCAGGCTAACCCGGCCAGCTATACTTGGAAGGGACGCACCGTTAACTCCGGATGGGTTACTACTTTCAACGAACACGCGGTGGTTTCCGAGAATCGGCTCACGGTCATTCCTGACGATGTGGATTTTGAGATCGCAGCCCTGATGGGTTGCGCGGTGACGACTGCTCTCGGCCTGATCAACAACGATGCCCAAGTCAAGATCGGCCAATCGGTAGCTGTCCTCGGTTGCGGAGGCGTAGGACTCAACGTTGTCCAGGGCGCGGCAATGGTTTCCGCTGACCCCATCATCGCGATCGATATCCATGACCACAAACTGGAGATGGCGCAGAAGTTCGGTGCCACTCATCGGATTAATTCCTCGCAAACTGACTTGCGCGAGGAGGTGCGCAAAATCGTAGGATCAAACGGCGCCGACGTCTTCATCGAGAATACCGGCCTGGTGCGGCTGATCGAACAAGCCTATGAACTAACGGCCAAGACCGGTCGCACAATCCTTGTTGGCGTGCCGCGCCACGACCAGGATGTCACGATTCATTCGCTTCCCCTTCATTTCGGCAAGATCCTGAAGGGCTGCGAAGGCGGGCACACGAATCCAACCACCGACATTCCACGTTATCTAAGCCTCTATCGAAATGGAAAACTCAAGCTCGATGGATTGGTGACCCATCGCTTCGAGTTTGACCAAATTAACGAAGCGCTTGACGCCGTTCGGAGTGGCGCGGCCGGACGGTGCGTCCTCCATCTGCGCGCAGCGGCGAACGCTTGAGTTATGGAAACGGAGCAGACAAAGGAACGGCAATACCAAGTCCAGGTCAATCTCCGTGAGACCAAGGGCCTCACCCGCCTGGGTCTGGTTACGAATCAGGTCTGGCATGATGACCCGCGGCGGCTTCTCTTTATCCTCGCCCGCTACAAGTTTGTTTCGAAGATGTTGAGTGGAAAACAAAAGGTGCTCGAGGTTGGATGTGGCGACGCCTTCGGCACTCGAATTGTACTTCAGGAAGTGGGAGAGATTTGCGCGGTGGATTTCGATCCAGTTTTTGTCAGAGATGTTTGCGAGCGAATGGAGGAACAATGGAAGTTCGATTGCAAAGTCCATGACATGCTCTCAGGTCCGGTCGACGAGGGAGTATTCGATGCGGCCTACTCCCTGGACGTGATCGAGCACATCCCGGCAGAACACGAGGACACTTTTGTTTCCAATCTTGCCCACTCTCTCTCCGAAAATGGCGTGCTGATTATTGGCACTCCATCCTTACAATCGCAGACTTACGCTTCCCCGCCTAGCAAAGAAGGCCATATCAACTGCAAGAATCAACCAGAACTCAAGAAATTGCTTTTACGACACTTCCATAACGTTTTTATTTTTTCCATGAATGATGAGCTGGTCCACACCGGCTTCTACCCGATGGCGCATTATCTGTTTGCCTTGTGCGTGGGCCAGCGCTCGCTCTGATGCCAGGTGATGAGCCAGTTTATCTTGTAGTGGGAGCGGATAGCCTTATCGGAGGTGCGCTGTTTCGTACACTTCGTGACGGTGGGGAACGCGTGGTAGGCACAACCCGCCGCCGCCGGAGGGTGGACGAGCGCTGCCTTTACCTCGACTTAGCGGACGCTCCAGATAGGTGGCGACCGCCTCTGGCAGTAAGCGTCGCCATTGTGTGTGCAGGCGTGACCAGGCTCCAGGCGTGCCAAAGCGACCCCGTAGTCAGCGCGAGAATCAATGTAGAAGGAGTTTCAGCCTTGGCAAAAAACCTCGTGGCCGCTGGAGTCTTTGTCATCTACCTATCAACAAATCAGGTTTTCGATGGCTCCAAGCCGTTTCGATTAGCCAACGATCCACTGTCACCCGAAACTGAGTATGGTCGCCAGAAAGCTGAAGCGGAACGACGGATAGGCCCATACGGCAACTCGATTGCGATTGTGCGTTTTACCAAAGTGCTCGAACCAAAACCGCCGCTTTTCCTGAGCTGGATAGAAGCCTTCCGGAAAGGAAGCGAGATTCATCCATTTTCTGACATGGTCATGGCTCCCGTGCCACTCGCTCTCGCCGTCGACGGACTTCGACGTGTCGCTCAAGCCCGTTCGCCCGGTGTCTTTCAGATGTCGGCGAACAAGGACATTACTTACGAGCAAGCAGCGCGTAATCTTGCAAGACGCCTTAGCGTCGGCCAAGATCTTGTTCAGCCAATCCGAACCGCTGCAAGCGGGCCCTTTCCGGAATCGCTTCCTTTAAACACAACATTGGATGCAAGTCGTCTCCAAACCGAGTTCGGCATGGCTCCCCCCGATGTCTGGTTTGCGATCGAATCAGTCTTACAACCATGACTGCTAAGCAAGAATCCGCGTCTGCCCTCGCGCAACGATGCCATGTTTGCGAGTTCTCTCCGCTCGACCCTGTGGCCGATTACGCGAGGTTTTCGCGGGTAACCTCTGATAGCAAGCCCTGGCCCAAAGGAGGTCGCCTTTTCATTTGCCCGTCTTGTGCCGGCGTGCAGAAGACCGTCGACGCTGAATGGGAATCAGAAGTAGAACAAATTTACGGCTCCTACTCAATCTATCATCAAAGCGAAGGTGCCGAGCAATCGGTTTTCGATGAAATCTCGGGAGGTGTTAGCTCTCGTTCGGGGCACTTACTCGAACAGTTGCGTTCTCAGATCAACTTGCCTGAGACCGGCCGATTATTGGATGTCGGCTGCGGCAACGGCGCTTTTTTGCGCGCTTTTAGCTCGGTTATGCGAGGCTGGTCGCTTTGTGGGACAGAACTTAATGCCAAGTATAAAAAAGTGGTCGAGGACATTCCCGGTGTCGTAGCGTTGTACGTGGGAGGACCGACCGACGTTCCGGGATGTTTTAGCATAATAACACTAATCCACGTTTTGGAACACATTCCGGAGCCAGGTCAATTGTTGAGTCAACTCTGGGATAAACTCGATCTCGGCGGGCACCTCGTAGTCGAAGTGCCATCATTCAAGCGTAATCCCTTTGATCTACTTATCGCCGATCACATAACTCATTTTAGTAAAGAGACGTTCCTTCGCACGGTTCGCGGCGCGGGTTACGATGTGATTACCGCGACTGAAGATTGGGTGCCGAAAGAACTAACTATTGTAGCGCGCAAGGGCGACCGATCTGCCTCTCCAGGGGATTCTGTTACCAGTTCTGAAGTCCATCCCTTGCTCATGCGTCTAGACTGGCTGAGGGCCGTGGTGACGATGGCGAACCGACATTCCAAGTCTTCGCGGTTTGGCCTGTTCGGGACTTCCATCGCCGCTACCTGGCTCTTCGATGAACTGGCGGGTCGGGTAGAGTTCTTTGTCGATGAAGATCCCAACCGCGCGGGCCGTACGTATATGGACCGGCCGGTTTATCTTCCGAACGATGTGCCCGCCGGCAGCCGGGTACTTGTCGCCCTTCCGCCAGACTTCGCGGAACCTGTGAAAGCAAGGCTCGAAAAGCACTCTTTAATATTCAAGTTAATTCTACCGCCTGTTTTTGCCGAGTAACCGCACTGGCGCGACCATCGTGGAACAAACGCCTTTCAGTCATGACTATCGCTGGTAACGCCGTCACCGATCACGATCCGGATATCACGGTGGTCGTGACCTGCTATAATGAAGAGGCGCTCATCGCTGCCACCCTGGCGAATGTGACTGGTGCTCTCGAAGCGGTCACTTGTTCCTATGAAGTAATCGTGGTCGACGACCTCTCCACCGACAACTCTGTCGCCAGGGTTCGCGAGTACATGCTGGCGCATCCGTCGTGTCCCATAAGGTTAAAGGCTAACCACAAGAACCGGGGCCTTGCGACCAATTACGTTGATACGGCTTTCGAAGCGAGAGGCAAGTATTACCGGCTGTGCTGCGGCGACGACGCCGAACCCAAAGAAGTTCTGGCCGAGGTTTTTCGACATATCGGCCGGGCTGACATTGTCATTCCCTACCAGAGTCAACACGAAGTTCGGGGAAAGAGCTTTTTTAGAAGGTTGCTCTCAAACAGCTTCACCTTTCTGGTCAATATTATGAGCGGCTACAACATCAAATACTACAACGGGTTGGCCATCCATCTTCGATACAATGTGATGAGATGGCACCCAGGTAGTTATGGGTTCGGTTTTCAGGCGGACATGATTACGCGGTTATTGGATCAAGGCGCCTCCTACCTCCAGATTCCGTCATCGTCGATCGATCGCAAGGGTGGAAGCAGCTCCGCCATGACCCTCCGTAACTTCCTATCCGTGGGCCATACGTTCCTGGAACTCGCTATCCGCCGCTTTCGACGATTGTTATATGACCGGACCCTCCCCAAACCCCGGGAAATAACGGAATGAAGATATTCCTAACATCCGTGGGGTTATTCCTATTCTCTTTTGCGGTTCACCTCATCGTTTGGAGGTATAAACTGCCAAAGCATCACATCAAGTCCCTTTTGGTGATTTTCGCTATCGTTTTCTGTCTCTGGGTCTTTGGCGCGATCATCTATTCATGGGGATTGTTGGAAACGGTTCACATTGGTCTCTTCTATGGCTCGATGACTCTTTCCTATGTGATTACTTACTCGGCGATCGAGGCGGACAGCCCTACGTTGAGCTTGATTCGATTTCTAGCAGAAGCGAAAGGCAACGGCCGGACGGTGAGCGAAGTAAGTCAGTTCATGGCCCAACGCCCATTCGTTAGAGCCCGTCTCTCTGCTCTTGCTTTGTCGGGACTCATCCGGGAGGAAGGCTCCCGGTTTATTGCGGTCGGTCCGCAACCCTTATCGTTCCGGGTCATCCTCGGGTTTCGCAAGCTCTATGGACCGATATCCCGCGGAGGCTGACGCCGAAAGCATATGAGCAGCTTCATCGGCCCCATTGCTGCCATGGTCGTCAACGTCCTTGCGCAAATCATTCTGTTTCGCGGCCGTCGTGGCACTCAATATTTTGGTTCAATTATCCAGGCGTTCCTCCTGGGCGCGGTAACACTTCTAATCGGCGAGGCCTTCTTTATCAGTTCGAGCGCGGCCGTTTCCGAGCGGCTTTTTCTCGCCCTGGCAGTTAACCTGCCGATTTACCTTGGCCTTTCCTATTGCTACTTCAATTTCGTCCAACTCGGCCAAACGTCCATTCGGCTGCGGATTTACTCGGAGATCATGGCGCACGCGGCGGGCGTTATGATATCCGAAATAGAGCGCGAATATGATGAGAAGGGCCTTACCGAGGTCCGGCTGCAACGATTGCGCGAAAGCGGTGACGTCATCGAGCGAGATGGGAACCATTTTATCGGCCGCACAAGACTCCTCCATATCGCTAACGTTATCTTTGCCGCGAAACACTTCTTGCTCCGAAAGAAGAGCGAGTTTGATTAGCTCTTGAATAAACGCCAGATCATCATTCTTTGCCTGAAGACTGCATTTGCCGCCGCGGTCATTGTCTGGCTCTTCCACAAGGTGGATATTCAGCTCGTTTGGAATAGAATGCGCGACGCGGCGCGCTGGCCCATCCTAGCTGGCATCGTCTTGGGTTTCGGGACAGTGATCATCAGCGGTTGGCGCTGGCATCGTCTTCTCCAAATGTTTCAAATCGCGATTCCGCTCCCCGCGCTAATCTGCATCGCCCAAATCGGTCAATTCTTCCTGATGTTCCTGCCGGGTCCGACCGGAGATGATCTCACGCGCATGCTTTACATCTCCCGCCTCGCGCCTGGGCGAGTAGGTGAATCCTGCACCACTGTGCTGCTCGATCGGTGCCTTGGTCTGGCGAGCGTCCTCGCGCTGGCTGTGGTCTGCGTCCCCTGGCAATGGCATATCCTATCGACATCTCATCAAACTCATTGGCTGGCTCTCGTTATTCTTACCGCCAGTAGCGCCGTATCCATTTTCGGTGCGCTATTCTTTATGGCCGGTCATCCGACGCACCAATGGTTTGAAAAGCTTCTTCGTTCCTTGCCGGCGCATTCTCTTCGCGATGAAGCCGCTCGGATATGGGGACTGTTATGCGTCAACAAGAAGGCGCTCGCACAAGTCATTGCCGCGGCGGTCGTCACGCAGCTCCTCCTCTGCTTGATTTTTTACCTGGCCGGTCTTTCGGTCGGGATCAACGCGCCGTTGCGTTCGTGGCTAACGTCTGTCCCCATCGTGCTGGCGGCCAACGCGCTGCCCATCACAATTGCCGGGTTGGGGGTGCGCGAATACCTGCTCGTATTATTCCTGGGAGTAACAGCGCAGGTCGATAGCGAGCACGCCCTGGCCGCTTCACTGATTGTATTCTCGATCATGCTCACTGTCTGCCTGTTCGGAGGGGTTGTTTACATTTTCTACCGGCCCAAACGCGCTCCCGCAAAGCGCGATCCCGTTGAGTGATGGGTCTCGCAGCGTAGTTCAAACCCGGCATCCAGAACCGATTGATTTACCTTCAGGCTAAATAGCTAATGGGCCCTCTTGGCTTGTCTTCCAAGGCGCGTCGCGAGAAGAACAGATTTCTCGCCCCGGCCTTCAATTGTCTTCCTTCGAATCGAATAAAATCGTCCGTCGCTTTTTCGTAAGCATAAGGGACGTAGCCGAGGTTTTTCAGGTAGTCAATGATGGGAGCCGACTCGAAAGAAATTTCGACGAGAAGATCAGGCGAGTACTGCTCAATCACCTTTTTCGCCCCTTGAAGTGCGCTGAATTCCTTGCCTTGGATGTCCATCTTAATGATGCCTGGTGCCAAGCCGAGGTCGTCGATCTTTATGGTCTCAACCCGCGTCTCAACGTAACGAACCCATTTTTCCTGTCGTGGAAATGAAAGGACTATTCCTTTTCTAGCTTCGGCAAGGGTCGTCGCGGCCGAGCTGTGCAACGACAGCCACCCGCGGTAGTAGGGGACGAAGAAGGTCATAGGCTGCCCGCTCTCCGAATCGACCGCGGCGATTCGAAAATCAAAACCCGGGATTTTCCTTTTTACCTTTTCCAGACGCGGTCGATGAGCGGGATTGGCCTCCACGGAAAAAATTTGCCAGCCAGGCACCACTTTGTGAAAACCCCGGGCCGAGTGTCCTAGGTTGGCGCCGAGGTCGAGGAATAAGCCCTCTGAGCGTCCAGCGGCCAAGCGACGAAATCCCCAGTAGTCCTCTTCGTGGGGAAGAAGAAAATCCAGGCGGGTGATCATCTCGACGCCGAGAATGTACCCGATGGGGTGGGATTCAAGGACGCGAACGGCGATGTTTTTAAGAAGGCCGAGCATCCGTCGCATTAATGAACCCTCTTTGGCTCACAAAGCACCTTCCCTCGCCTTCCTGGCACAGTCGCTTCGCGATGAAGTAGCTAGAATATGGCGATTGCTATGCATGAAAAAGAAGCCATTCTCTCAAGTTATCGGGGGAGGCGTAATAAGCAACTACTCCTGTGCATGCTTTTTTACTTTACCGGTCTCTCCGTTGGCATTCATGCGCCATGATTCTCGTTGCTCACGTTTGTCCCGATCGTGCTGGCGGCAAACGCGCTGCCGATCACGATCGCTGGTCTCGGAGTTCGCGAATATCTCCTGGTTCTCTTCCTGGGAGTAACCGCGCAGGTGGAAAGCGAACGCGCCTTGGCCGCCTCCCTCGTCACCTTTGCCATGATACTCGCCGTCTGCCTCCTTGGTGGATTGCTTTATGTTTTTTACAGACCAAAGACGCAAGTCGAACGAGTCCATGCTACTTAGCCGATGTCTCAATCCGATCCACGACGTAGCGCGCAAACGGAATGGCGCAGGTCCACCCAGGTGAGACGGCATTTAGCAAATGTGTCGAGTGTTCGTCGCCCTCGATAACGAAATCCATCTCGAGCTTGCGCGCCTTGATGTCGAGCAGTTGCGCGCGAATCCCGGGCTCCCCCCACCGCGTGTAATCCTGTGGCCGGACGCCGTGAGCCAGTCGCGAAGCGAGACCAACCAAATGTGGCCGTGAATACTTTTGCACCTCTTCCACCGCAAGTTTCTTGAAATCAAAACTCGATGACAGCATCAGACCCGCTTCGCGAAACAATACCTCCACGAACTCGCCAAATTTGAAATTGTCGAATCCACGGTACTGCTCGCGCCACAAGGCCGGAATAGCGGTTGGACCGATCTTGACGTGGCCATCGTCTTTCACGGTGAAATGGACGCCTAGAAACGGATTCCGCAGATCCGGCACGGGATAAATATTGGTGCGGAATGCGTTCGGAGGCTCGTTCGAGTAAAGATAAAGTCCCTTGAACGGAAGGATGCGATATCTTTCGGAAAATCCGAAATCGAGCGCGATCTTATCGGCGTAAAGCCCGGCGGCGTTAACTATGTGCCCTGCGGCGAAGCTGCCTCGCGGCGTTATGACGAGCCCATTCTTGCGACGCAAATAAGGCGCCCCGGCATGCATGATGACACCCTCGTTCAGCGCGTCTTCTGTCATCGCTTCGATCACCCGTCGCGGATCGGCCGACGAAGTAGTGGGCGAGAAAATGGCGCGCTCCTGTGTCTTCACTCGCGGCTCGATCTGACGAGCTTCTTCTTCCGTGAGATTTTCCAGAGGGACGTCGTTGGCTTTCCCGCGGCGCAGGAGTTCGTCCAGTTGCGCGAGATCCGCGCCATCCTTTGCCACCACAAGCTTGCCACAGCAATTAAGTGGAATCTTCTTAGCTTCGCAATAACTGGTCATCGCCTGGTTCCCGGCCCGTGTTAACTTTGCCTTCAGGCTATCGGCCGAGTAGTAGAAACCGGCATGGATTACGCCGCTGTTCCGGCCGCTGGCATGCAGCCCACACGCAGCCTCCTTCTCTAACAAGGTTACGCGAGTGCCAGGAAAGCGACGCTTCAACTCGCGGGCTACATTGAGCCCGATAATGCCGCCACCCAAAATCAAGAAGTCGGTCGAACTCATGACCTTAACTCCTTCATTATGTCCGACGATTGAAGTCTTCAGTTGAAACACCGTTGCTGAAACCGACGCGAATGCTCACCTCTCCCATTTTTCAGCGATCAGGAAGTTCTTCAAGGTGGAGCGATGTTTGAAAACTAAAAACTGCTTGGCCATGTTGTTTGTGCGTTCGCCACCAGCGCAAAAACGGCCTGGACTTTCAAGCTGGGGCCAAATGTCCCATCACGCAACCAAAGTGTGTCATGAACTGGGATCGCGGTGGATTCGCGAGCAGGCAGCTTGTCATGTCGTCACGGACATGGCAGTTTATTGCCCTGGAGCCGGCGAGCTATAGGTTAAGCAAGCAAAGTCACTAAATACGCGAAACAGTGCTGCCGCATGAATACGACACGATGCGCCGATTGGAAGGCACCTATTGGTGGTATCAGGTGTTGCGAACGGAGGTGGCGAGCGATCTGTCCTGTCGCTTCGGGGCGGGCAAGCCGTGCCGGCTCCTGGACGCCGGTTGCGGCACAGGCGGTATGTTGAATGCGCTGCGTGAGACTTGTCCGGACGCCGAAATGACGGGTCTGGATGTTTCTACTATTGCCGTCGAATGTTGCCGTGAACGTGGGTTCGCTGACGTGATTAACGGCTCTGTCGATCGAATGCCTTTTCCCGATGCAACCTTTGACCTGGTCCTTAGTCTGGATGTCCTGTATCACAAGGACGTGGCTGAGGAGCGCTCAGTCTCTGAGATGGCTCGGGTCATGAAGCCAGGCGGATACGTCATTCTCAATCTTCCAGCATTCGACGTGCTGAGAGGAAGGCATGATGTTGCGGTCCACTCAACTCGGCGATATACGATTAAGCGGGTGCGAAAACTACTTGAAGCAGTCGGCCTTAAGGCAGAAACAATTTTCTATTGGAACGCATGGCTCTTCGTGCCGGTCCTCGTCTGGCGACTGCTGACGCGGTTAGGGAGGCCGCGGGAGGAAATTAGCACAAAAGGCGATCTCTCCCAAGTTCCTCCCGGGATCAATGCCCTGCTTACTACTCTCGGAAGATTAGATTTTGCAGCCTGCCGCAAACTCCACCCGCCTTTCGGCACGTCTGTTTACACTGTGGCGAGAAAGTTCTAGTGCGTCATGGTGCAGCGCCAATTCGATTTACTTTCCAGCTTCGTGGTGCCGCTTTACAACACGGGCAAAAATATCGAACAACTGTTCGATGCGTTCCGGGATTTGCCCATTCCCGGAGGTTACGAACTTATCCTGGTCAACGACGGTAGCCGCGACGACACCTATGAACGCGCTTACGCCCTTCTTTCGACCATGCCTATTCCGGTGACTCTCATTGATTTGGCACGAAACTTTGGGGAACACGCTGCCGTGCTGGAAGGTTTCCGCCACGCGCGCGGGAAGTTTGTTATTAGCCTGGACGATGACTTGCAGAATCCGGTGGAGGAGGCCCTTAGACTGCTCGATCACATCCGTGGAACCGGAGCGGACGTGGTCTATGCTTACTACGAAGAAAAAAAACATCACTTGTTTCGTAATGTTGGCAGCCGATTGACGAACGCAGCCGCTAACTTCCTTCTGGGAAAACCAAAGGACTTATATTTGTGCAGCTTTCGGGCTCATAACCGTGAACTCATCGACCGCGTTATTCAATACCGAGGACCCTACCCGTATATAGATGGGCTCATTCTTGGCTCGACCGACCGTATCGAACGCCTGCTCGTTAGACATGAGCCGCGGCTGGATGGGCAGAGTGCTTATAATCTGCGCAGACTGGTTCGCTTATGGCTGAATATGTTTTTCAATTTTAGCATCATGCCGCTGCGGGTGGCGAGTCTCCTCGGCGCGTTTCTTTGTCTCATCGGGATCATGATGCTTGGCGTCGCGGTTGCTCAGGCTTTGTTTTTCAGCGTTCCGCAGGTGGGCTGGAGCTCACTGATGTCGGCTGTGAGTCTGTTTTCGGGCAGTCAGCTTCTTATTCTTGGGATCATTGGCGAATACGTCGGGCGTGCTTACATGACTGTGTCTGGCAAGCCTCAGTCTTTAGTTCGGGCCGTGGTGAGGTCGCCGGTCGACTTTGCTTCCAGGGAAATTGAATCGTGAGCCAGTTAATTCATCCATCGGCCGTGTGGGAGAGCAGTGAAATTGGACCTGCGACCCGAGTGGGAGCGTTCGAATTTATTGCTAAGACCGTAAAGCTAGGCAGCAACCGCGTGACAGGTCCGCACGTGTGCATCGAGAGAGATGGGGTGATCGGTGATCGGGTCGTTATTCAAACGGCGGCCCAGATCTCCGCCGGCACGCTTACGGAAGAAAGAGTCTCAATTGAAGCCCATGCTACCAGTGCGCTGCCGCAGACTTTTCGGTGGGATAACGAAGGCAATAATCTGAAGACTCCCCCCTCCCACATCCTCGCGTGAAGAAGTCAGTAGTAAGAGGCGTCGCCACGTATGAAATGCCGTTGTTCCGTGATCCGCGCGGCAACCTCACGGTGGGCGAATTCGAACGGACTCTCCCGTTTACTCCGAAGCGTTTTTTCATGACACTAGACGTACCGAGTTTCGATGTCCGCGGCGAGCACGCCCATCGCACTTGCCACCAATTCCTCCTCTGCGTCTACGGTTCTTGCGCCGTCATAGTCGATGACGGGGTAAACCGGGAGGAGTTTCTCTTGGATCGGCCTACATTTGGGATCCACGTCCCTCCAATGGTTTGGGCCACGGAGTATAAGCACTCTGCCGATTCCAGGCTGCTGGTGCTTGCGTCTGAATACTATGATCCTACCGAGTACATCCGGGATTACCGCACCTTCTTAAGGGAGGCAGCTACTGCTTTCCAAGGCGCCAGCACCTGAAGTCGACGACGCCTGGTTCGCTCGGCTGCGGCGCGGAGAGCTGGAGGATTGGGCGCGTCCCGCGACGCCAGTCGTGATCCTACGGTCGGCGCGCCAGCTCGCTACAACAGGTAATAACCACTTGGACCTCGCCCTCTCGAAGAAATGAGTGAACCGGCAGCGAAAGCTCCGATGCTGCGAGCCGGCGAGCGTTTGTGGGTTCGAGGGCAACCTGGTAGCCGGGCGATAACTGCATCGCAGCTTGCTCGGGAATGACACGCGGATAGTGAACCCCGGTGGCAACACCGCGCTCTCGCAGACGTTCGCGAACGGTGTCTCGCTCCGCCGCTTCAACGAAGATCGGGAATAGATGCCATACCGGTTCTGCCGACGGCGAAGGTTTAATCGTCCGATGGTGACGAATTTCGCGCAGATATCGCGCGGCAGTTTGGCGGCGCGCCTCGGTCCAGCGTTGTAGATTCGGCAGTAATGCGTCTGAAAGGACTGCCGCGTGAAGCTCATCGAGGCGACTGTTTAGACCGAGTTCATCGTGCAAATACAGCTCCGATTGCCCGTAGTTGCGCAGCGCTCTGGCCCGGCTCGCTGTGCGTGGATCGTTTGTTAGCAATGCGCCGCCGTCGCCGAGCGCGCCAAGATTTTTTGTGGGATAGAAGCTAGTCGCGGCGGCCTGGCCCACCGTCCCAACATTCCGCCCGCCGTGTTTCGCGCCAATCGCCTGGGCGCAGTCTTCGACGATTACCAGATCAAAATCCCGTCTCAGGCCGGCCAGCTTCTCCAGATCGAGCGGATTGCCATACAGATGCACCGGAACGAAGAAACGGATGGGCCGCTCCCGCGACAAGACCTCCCTGCATTGGTCGAGATCGAGGTTACCGTTATCATCGACATCGACGAACACCGGCACGCCGCCGGCGCGAAAGATCGCCAGCGTCGTTGCGAACGCGGAGAACGGCGTCGTGAGAACTTTCTGCCCCGGTTGCAAATCGAGCGCGCGCAAGGCGATCTCGATCGCGTCCATTCCGTTTGCGACACCGACTGCATGCGAGACACCCCAGAACCTTGCGAGCTTGCCTTCGAACGCGTCAACTTCCTTGCCCAGGATGTACCATGCACTTGCACCGACGCGCTCGACCGCATCGATCGCAGCAGGACCAATCTCGGCCCATTGCCGTTTGAAATCGTTCTGGAGAATCATACTGGCCACGCGGGAATCACCCGTGTGCGAATCTCGTGCGCCATCTGGCCGCCGGACAGACGAGTGCCGCCGTTCAAGAAATCCGTCCAGTTCATAAACTGATTCCCTTCACCAGGCGGTTTGGCGAGATGGTGGGTCGGACTTCTCGTCCCCTTCTCTTTTTGCGTGAACAGATTACCGTCGTAATCGGGGATGAGACTGTCAACGGGGGTAGGTCCGCTCCCAAGCCTGCGAGTCGCCGCGCCCGGTTGGAGCCGATGAAACCCAGCCCTCCTGTAATCAGAACGCTAGCTCCTTTGAACTCGCTTTCATAGACAGCAAAGCTCGGACAAGGCCGTAGATAAGAGGATGCAGTTAGACGAAACTGTCGTGGCACCTAGTAGCTTTATCAGATTCATTGGGTCCTCCTCAAACGATTACTTCAATCTAAGTCGCGGTAGAAGGTGACTGAGAATCCGGTCCACCGATTCTGCCGCGGTTAGCTCGTCTGTCTGCACGACGATGTCAGGATCCTCCGGCGGCTCGTAGGGGGCGTCGATCCCCGTAAAACCCTTGAGCTGGCCGGCGCGTGCCTTCTGGTAGAGCCCCTTTGGATCTCGCTCTTCGCAGACGGCCAAAGGAGCGTTGACGAAAATTTCCACGAACTCGGCGCCGGCTTGCAACGCGATCTCGCGCGCCAGCCTCCGATCGATCCGATAAGGCGAAATGAAGGAGGTAATCACGACCGTTCCCGCGTCCGCCATTAATTTGGCGACCTCACTCACACGCCGGATGTTTTCCGCTCGATCTTCCGGCGCGAATCCAAGATTCGAGTTCAAGCCATGGCGAAGATTATCGCCATCCAGGACGTATGTATTCATGGCCCGCTGGAAAAGTTCATTCTCGAGCGCGCGCGCGATGGTCGACTTGCCGGCACCCGACAGGCCGGTCAGCCAGACCACGGCGCCGCGGTGGCCGTTGCGCGCGGTCCGCCGCGCCGCGGTGATTTCGCTTTCAGTCCAGAAAATATTCTCGCTCTTGATCTGCTTGCGGCTCATATAAACCGCGCCGGAAACAATTCCGCCCCCGACCAGGTTCCGTCCATCCACCAGGACCAGCCGCCCCAGGTTGGGGACGCGATCGTGATTATCGAAGACCAGCGGCGCCCGCGTCTGGAAGGTAACGTCGGCCACCTCATTCGTTTTGAGCTCGGTATTTTCGGCGGTTGGCGCGTCGAGGGTGGCCGCGTCGATCACGTTGGTTACCGATACGACCTGGCACTCGACCTCCTGCGTGACCAGCTTGAGCCGATACCGTGCGCCCGCTCGAAGCGGCTCCCGTCCGATCCAGAAAACTCTAGCGTGCACTCTGTTCGATTCCACCGGCGCGTCGGTTTCGTGTGAGGCTACATGTCCGCGCTCGATAAAGATGTGATCGCTCAAGGTGATCCCGATCGATTCCCCGGCGCGCGCCAGCTCTGTTGGCGCTGTCCCCCACCGCTCGATGGTGGCTACCCGCGCGGTTTTGTTATGAGGCGAGAAGACAAGTTGATCACCGATCTTTAGTGTTCCCGACTCGATCCTTCCCGCGAACACGCGCCGGTTCTCCACCCGATAGACATCCTGGATCGGAAAGCGCAACGGCAGATCGGCAGCGGAACCCGGCCCATCCAATCTATCCAACGCCTTTAGCAAGTTATCTTCTCTGAACCACGGCGTCGCTCCATTACTATCCCTGGTTACATTCTCCCCGGTGTTAGCTGAGATCGGAATAAAGGCACGCGCTGTTATTCGGAGACCTAGAAGGAAAGCCGCATACTCCTTTTCGATCTCGCGAAATCTTTCCTCCTGGAAACCAGCCAGGTCCATTTTGTTCACGGCCACGATCACCTGCCGAATCCCGAGCAAGTTCAGTAGCTGCCCATGGCGACGGCTTTGCTCGCGCACTCCTTCATCCGCTGCGATCACCACCACCGCCGCATCGGCATTCGCCGCCCCGGTGATCATGTTCTTAAGAAATTCCTGGTGGCCGGGTGCGTCGATGATGACGTAGTCGCGGCGCGCGCTCCGAAACTGAATCTGCGTCGTGTCGATGGTGATGTTCTGCTCCTGTTCCTCAGAAAGAGCATCAAGGACAAAGGCGTACTCGAACGGTCTCCTTTCCGCCAGGCACGTCTTCTGAATGGCTTCGACTTTGCCCTCAGGCAGCGAATTGGTCTCGACTAGAATACGCCCAATAAGAGTGGACTTGCCGTGATCGACATGACCCACGAATACAATCTTCAGTCGCGAAGCGTCTGAGACCGGAAATCGGAAACCGGAAACCGGAGAGGAAGAAGATGTGCCGCGGAGGTTTGACGCTGACATGATTAATTCTTCGAGTTCTTTCGCGCCGTCTTGATCGAAGAGACGGTAATCGCAATGATTTCGTTCGCCTCTTTTCGCAATGGTTCAGCCCGCTTTCGCGAAACGAAGCCGAGTTCGATCAACACGTCGATCCAATGGAGCGCTTCATCGCATTCTTCCTCCACAATGCCCATTCTCGAAAGGAAATCGGCGCGCGATCGGCCACGAACTGCTGCGCGATAATTTGCTCCAACGCTCGTCGCCGCTCGGAGCAGTTGGTTGCCAATCGTCTGTGCTGGCATCGATTTCGGAAGCGCTTCCACCAAACGCACACATCGGATACCAAAATTGAACGTCCGTTTTTGAAATACCGTATCGCTCACAAATAATCCAGTTTCCGGTTTCCGGGTCTCCGCTCTCCGATTTCAAATAGTTTCCGGTCTCCGCTTTCCGGTTTCACATGAAACCTCTAGCCCGCAACTTCTGCATCGCATGAGGCTCGTGATGATCCTGGGCGCGACCGGCTCGCTCACTGGTATGCGTGCCTTCCAGCTCGGCGATGATTTCTTCTATGTTGGCTGCGTTACTGGGAATAGGATGCGTAATAGGATGACAACCTAACGAGCGGAAGCGCTTCCCATCCCGCGCAAAGTAGAGCTTGGGGATTGGGATCTTCTCCCGCTGCAGGTAGCGCCAGATATCGATCTCGGTCCAATCGAGCAACGGCTGCACCCGCACGTGTTCGCCCGGCACCTTCCCCATGGCGAACTGCCCCCAGAATTGCGGCGGCTGGTCTTTGTAGTTCCACTCGGAATCGGCATCGCGCGGTGAGAAATAACGTTCCTTCGCCCGGGTAGCATCTTCATCACGCCGAATACCTGTGATCAAAGCATCCCAGCCATGCTCGGCGATCGCCTGTTTCAACGCCACCGTCTTCAATTCGTGCGTCACCGTCACCGGA
Organism: Spartobacteria bacterium; assembly: GCA_003134785.1. Taxonomy (GTDB): domain Bacteria; phylum Verrucomicrobiota; class Verrucomicrobiia; order Chthoniobacterales; family UBA10450; genus AV80. The sequence goes on along the minus strand of PLCN01000021.1, from coordinate 418,615 downwards.
TCGTGCGTCTCATACCCGATCCCGCGATCTCGCGCCTCCTGGTTCACCTTCACGAGCAAGTTGAGGCCATACTGGGCCACCGCCCATTCCCGGAACTCGAGCATTTCCGGGAACTCATAAGTGGTATCGATGTGCAGAAGTGGAAATGGGATTTTGCCCAGGAAAGCCTTGAGCGCCAGCCAGAGGAGCACGTTGGAATCCTTCCCCATCGACCAGGGCATGGCCATACTCTTGAAGGCCTGATTCGCCTCGCGGAGAATGAAGACGCTATGGTTCTCCAGCGAGTCTAGATGGGACCCCGTGGCCGTTTTTGCTTCGCTTGTCAGGAATTGTTTTCCCACTGCCAAAAATGCTTTGTTACCGGCCTGTCCCTTCGAAATCCCTTTGAGTCAGACCGCTCCAGTCGAAACAAAGTTTCGTTCCCCCGGGGCAGCCTCAGATTGTCGTCGGTAAAACCCTGTCGGTTTGAGTGCCAGCCCTGTTTCAGATCCCGGGGATCGAAAGAGCGATCAAGATATTTCCGCCGCACATGGTCCTGGCCGAGCGTGATGTAGTGCCTCAAAATGTGATTGATCGGCGAGATGGACACATCCTTGCCCTGCAAACGGTGTCCGGCGGATTGGAAATTATTGAGATTTGCCGCACGCTTCCAGGCCCGATTGAGTCGGTGTTTTGACGGCTCGAAAAAATAGTAACGTAGCGACTCGGCATAGTAATCCCTCCCGGCATAGTCGTGCCCGGGTTCTGGAAGAAAGACGAATTCATCGAAGTTCAGCGCATTATATCCTTGCGCGTCTGCTTCCTCGATCGCATCCCGCAGGGTAGGGCCCGCCTCAGAATGCTCCATGATCTCATCCGCGTCGTGGTGCAAAATCCAGTCATGCGTGAGTGACGCGCTAAGTTCTCGCTCGGCCTCCAACAGATCCGTGAGCGAATGATATCCCTGATAGGGAACGCTCTTTACCGCGACGACGGGATTTCCGGAATGCATGGAATACAGACCGCGACTCTCAGCATCCGATTCGTTGTCGATAATCGCGACGTCAATTCGCTGTTTCGCGAGGAGCGGCAGTAATCTTTGCAGATACAAAGTTTCATTGCGTGCTGAGATAATGGCACAGATCGATAGGGGCGTCGGCGTCATTGTCATTGGCAGGCTGCCTGGAGTTCGCGTTTCGTTTTAGCGATCGCCATTTGCAGAGGACCAAGAAGTTGAGTCTGATTTCCAGCGGTTGCAAGGCCGGCGATTTCCCCGGGATCCGTCTCATCCGTAATGCGCCAGCGGGTTACCTTTTCCGGAGGAACGCCGATGCTGGAATAGTAATCGAAGAACTTAAAACCATCGCCGATCACCCTGTCCGAGAGTTCGATCCAGAGGGCCCGTTTCCCATAAGCGTGGGCGAAAATAATCCCATGCAGAGACGAGGAGAGGATCACCTCGCATCGCTGTAAGGCTTGAAAGAATTCGTCCAAGGGGGAGAAGACATCAATGATCGGCCATTGCATTTCTCTCCAAGCTTCAATCCACGGAGAAGTCTTATCCACGTAATGGGGCATAATGGCGATCTCTATATCGGGGGATTGATTTGGCGGAAAGATCACCGGCGCCAGGGCGCCGGGATCTCCAAAAACATTGGGGCAATTTATTCCCTGTTTTTTCAGGGAACCAGCGGTGAGCGGGCCTCTAACGCAGTGGATCGATCTGGGGGCCGCGCTAAGCTTCGATTCGGATGAAAGAAACCCGGCGCCGCAGATATGCGACATGGCGTCGGACCACTCCAGGATCGATCCGAGCAGAATCAGATTGGGACGCGTTAAGGCCGACTGATCGCAAGCGGCGATGTCAGGACCAAAATAGTGTTCTGCGAGCTTTTGTGAGAATTGATCACCCGCGTTTGGATATTTCTGAAAGAATTTCAGATTGATCTGCATCGAAAGGTGGACCGATCAGGAAGCTTTTTTTGCGACCACGACCAAGAGTCTTAGATCGCCGTGTGCGGGCCAGCGGAGCCTCGCTTTCGCCCATTCCAGCCAGGAACGCAGCGCAGGCAAAGGATGCTGGAGAATCCATCCGGGGTGAAGGGAGGGAAGTTCCCGGTCGCGGTTGAGCTGCTGGAACCCCTCATATCCAGCCTTGCGCAAAATCTGTTTCAAGCTGCTCGGAGAAAAATAGAATTGATGATCGAAGAGGTACAATCCCCACGCATCTTTTTTCAAAACTCTTCTCCAGTTTTCAAAGTTAGCGGTTTCAATAAACACGAGACCATCGTCGGTGAGATGTTCCCGGATCATCGCGAGTATCCTTGTCGGATCACGAAGATGCTCGACCACATCCCACAATGTGGCCACTTCATAGCGCCCCGAATCAAATTCCCTTAAGAGATCCACGTTAAAAAAATCCTTCGCGCGCGCCCTGGCGGAATCGCTTTGCTCTATTCCGGTAGCCTCCCAGCCCTGGTCCGTTGCTGCCCGCACGAAGGCACCGGCACCCGCTCCGAAGTCGACTAACCTCGAAGGCTTTTCCACGCAGGCGCTCACAAAGGCCATTTGTCGCAGGGCCCGCTGCATCTGGTTGGCCCGGTCCGCCACATAGGCATCGGGAGAGCGCCAGCGCCAGTTCATATAGGCCAGGGATGCCTCCGGCGACGGGGGCGGAGTTTGGAACGCGATCCTGCAAGTCGGGCATTCCGCGACCATCGCGTTCAAGCCGAAGAGAACTGAAATCTTGCGCGATTTTCGCGCCTCGCCGCAAAGATGACATCCGACCTCGTTGGAACGAGCAAAACGATGACCTTCAATAACATCGACGATATCTTCCATTACGACGAAAGGCCTTCCTTTAGATCCGGCCTCTCCAGGCACGCACACGTGATGCGCGAATACTCTTTGACGACTTTCGCAGAGAGCCGGCAATCGGGCTCGAACCGATGACCTGCTGATTACAAATCAGCTGCTCTACCAACTGAGCTATGCCGGCATTTACGAGGGAAAAGCGCATTCATTAACGCCCTTCTCTCGGGCCATTGTACCCCCGATTTGTACCCCTTAGCAAAACCTCATCAAAAAAGCGGACCGATCGGGATTCCACGGCGGGATCACTTTCCACTCTTCCGATACACAGGCAAGTCGCTTTGCGCGCTCGGAGCTGAAGCGCCGGCCGCCGTTCGCTCCCCCGACAGAGCAACGTGTCTCATGGCCCCTCCGACTATTGCGGGCCGCGATGCCGAACACAGAAGAACCGCTTTGGGAAAGCACGAGCGTCCAGAACCGGTTCCGGTACCGGCGGCCAGCTGGCACGTATTTCGCGCGGTTCAAAGTCGGCGGTAAACCGATTCGTCAGCGCCTCGATACGGCGGTCTTCTCCGTAGCAAAACAGCGGCTGCCGGACAAGCGATCGTGGCAAAATCATCTGCGTGGCAATGCCGCAGAAGTTTCAGTTGGAGCGCCGCTACGTGAACACATTCCTAAGATGCTTTTCTACACGCACGCTCTTCGTCGCTTCGATAACCCGCTGAGGATCGGCGCTGCGAGTATATCCTGCAGGATCTTTTTGAACGGGGATGAGATGAGACTAAGGTCCCACTAGTCGCAGCACCGGCTTCTCATGAAACTCGACCAGATGCCAAGTCGATTGCTCTTCTCGCTCTCAGGAAGGCCACCCGTTTGCGGGTCGCGACCTTATCGAAAATGCCTGGATGCCTTTGGCGCACCAAAGACCAATCGACCGTATGAGCAAACGCGAACACGTGACACAAAATAGCTAAAGAAGACTCCGAACCATTATGAGATTCGCCGCATCGATTGTTTCCGCCGTTTTCTTCCAATCCACCGTGACGTGGGAACCATGCTTTTGCCAATCGCGCTTGCAAAAAGCGCGCAGACATCCAGCGTTGCGCGCATGAAACAATGCGGCCGCATTGGCTTTAGATGGTTGCCGATTGTGCTGGCTTCACTCCTCGCATGCAGCGGATGCTCAATTTTGCCGCCCTTCAACAAGGTCCTACCCGGCAACCGCGCCTTCATCGACTACTGGCCGCCAGATCCGAATCGCAAGGAACTCCGGCTCGCGGTTAAGGATAACATTGATATCAAGGGCGTAGTTACAACCGCCGGTTCAGCGATCCTTTCCCAAACCCACAAGCCCGCGAAAAAGGATGCCCCGTGTCTGGCAATCGCGCGCCGGCGGAGGGTGCAGATAGTCGGTAAAACAAACATGACCGAATTCGCGATCTCGCCTTCCGGCATGAATGAATATTTCGGGACGCCCGTGAATCCGTTGAAGCGGAATCTGATTCCGGGCGGATCTTCATCGGGAAACGCCGTCGCGTTGGCATCCGGAATGGCGGACATCGCTTTCGGCACGGACACGGCTGGCTCGAACCGCGTGCCGGCCGCTTGTTGCGGTATCGTTGGCCTGAAGACAACGTACGGTTTGATTCCGATCGAAGGTGTTTACCCGGTTGAGCCTCATCTCGACACCGTGGGCCCGATGGGGAAAGACATCGATCACACCGTTCAGGGGATGGATCTTCTTCAAGATGGTTTTGCGGCGAAATATGCGATCGCAAAGACAGCAAAGCCAACCGCGCAAAGCATCCGGGTCGGACGCCTCAAGCTGAAAGGGACTGATCCAAGAATCGATCAGGCGATTGACGACGCGCTCGCCAAAACGGGATTCCAAGTTGTCGAGCTGGACGACAGCCTGAGCGACAAATTTGAGCAGGCGAAGAAGGACGGCACTACCGTTGCGGCAGCGGGTGCATGGATCAGTGACGGACGATTTGAATTCGCACCAGGCGTGGCAGCTCGAACCAAGTCTGTAATTCAGTACGGCCAGATAAACTATACTACCGGTTACCGCAGCGCATTGGCCAGGCGGAGTGCGTGGCAGCGAACGCTGAGCAAAGTTTTCGAGAAGGTGGACCTCATCGCTTTGCCAACCCTTCAAAAAACAACGCCCGGATTGCCGCTGCTCAACTTGAGAATAGGCATCATGGAAGCGCACCTCCTTCAGGTGCAAAATACGGTCGCGGTCAATTTTGCGGGCAACCCGGCGCTGGCGGTGCCCGTGCCCCTGCGCGGCGCGAAGACTCCCCCGACGAGCCTGCAATTGATTGGGCCGCGCCTGGCCGAGGCGGACCTGCTCAACGCGGGGCGGCTCGTCGAAAACGCTGTAAAAAAGTAACGGCCCGGGCTATTTCGAAATACCTTCCGGCGTGAAATCGGCGTCGGTAAAACTCACGCCCTGGTCGATCCGCGCGCCATTGAATTCCGTGACGCTGTTCTTTCGCGGTCCGTGGACAGTGAGATTGGCTGGAATCGGGTGATCTTTTTCGTCGCGAGCGACGCGAGTGATATCGATTCGGCGGACGAGTTCTCCAGAGGATGAATATTTCTCGATCCGCATCGGAACAAAACGGTGAGGATCAATCCAGCTGCGCACTTTGGCGTAAATGGACACGGAAGAACTGTCCGGCTTCGATTCGAGAATCTGGCAGTTCACGTTATTAATCATTTCCTCACCAACGACGGCCTGTTTTTTCCAGGCGAAGAAATTCTCAACCGCGTCCTGATAGGAGAGATCGCTGTCGAATAACCCATCGTCCATTTGCGAGGATTTAATCGTGCGAACCGGTTGCTGCGGAACGATGATCGAGCCTTTCGACGCACCTTGAGTCTGGTGCAAAATCACAGCCTCGCCTTTATGCTCGTTAGGCCAAAGCACTTGGTAAACAAGATCGGTGCTCGTTTTCGTCCGGTGCTGCTTGATCTGGAGCTGGAGGACACGCTTGGTTCCCTCGCCTGATCGCACCTCGAGCTTGGTGCGAATCAAGGCGTTACCTTGACTAACGGCGTCCATCCGACCAGCAAGTTCCGCGGCGGACATTGCCGGCGGTGCCGGCTCCGCGGCGTGCACGGAAATAATGGAGAGCGCTGCGGCAACGGCGCATGGGAAGCTGAGTTTCATGGATGAGGGTGTGTTGAAATAGTTTGCGCTCCCTCAGCCTGCTTGCAAAGCAAGGCTCGGCATTAGTCGTGAACTGCGCCAGGCAGGATAAAGGCCGCTGATAATTCCAACCGCAACCGCGATGACGACGGAAAGTCCGAGCAATGGAAGGCTGAGATCGGGTTGCAGAAGTCCGCGAATGGCCGGCGCCTCACTTAGCACCTTCACGCCGATCGCACCAATAGCCACCCCGACGACACCGCCGAAAAGACCAAGCAGCGCAGATTCGTAAAGAATCATCCGCATGATGCGTCCGCGCGTCCAGCCGACTGCAAGCAGCACGCAAATTTCATGAGTACGCTCGAAGACGGTCATGAGCATGGTGTTCATCACGCCGAGAACACCGACAAGTATCGCCAGGAGAGATGTGCCCCAACTCATGGCTTTAACGAGGCGAAATCCTTGAGCGTGACTCAAGTGTTCGCTTACCGTCACAGCCCGCACTTCCGGGACAAGCTGCTGGATTTGGCGCGTGAGTTCTGCGAGTTGTTGCTCGTTCGTCCCGGGCGTTGCGCGAATATCGATGGCGTTGATCTGGTTGGGGGAGCCGGTGATTCCTTGCAAAAGCGGCAGGGAAAGAATGACCGATCCATCTTCGACGAGCGCCCCACCTTTTACGATTCCGACGACCTTTAATTCTTTTGTTTCAATCTGGATCGGATCGCCCACTTTTTTCCTGAGTATCTCTGCTGCCGTCTGACCTAAAACCACAGTTTCTTCCGTGGCGTCGCGCGGCATGCGTCCGGAGACAAGTTCGAGATTGTTCCAGGCAAATCCTCCCCACTCGCGAGCGGAAAGAATCATCAAGTCCGAATCCTCCACGCTCGTCACTTGCACGAGAAGATTACAGGTCGCGGCGATGCGCGGAAGCGTCGCAATCCTATCGCGGACGGACGCATCGAACGGTTTCGGCGTGAGCGAGCCGCTCTTGTTACTGACGACGATGTCGGTCCCGCGGGCCTTCAATCCGACCTGCCAGCCTTTCTCAAAGCCACGGGACATCCCAACAAGCGCTACAACTGCGGCGATGCCGATGGAAATCCCCGCGAGAGTTAATCCCGTGCGCAACGGGCGACGCCAAAGACCACGGAAGACGACGGCGAAGAAGGTCATGGCTTACCGTCCGAGACGATTTGACCGTCTTTCATGCGAAGGATTCTTCCTGCCCGCTCGGCAATCGTCGGGTCATGAGTGACGAGCACCATGGTGCGACTCTGCTCCTGTTGCAGGCGGATAAGGAGTTCCAGAACTGAATGTGCATTTTCGCTATCGAGATTACCGGTCGGTTCATCAGCCAGGAGCAGAGATGGCCCGTTAGCCAGACTGCGCGCGATGGCGACGCGCTGGCGCTCGCCCCCGGAAAGCTTGGAAGGGAAATGATCGAGCCGATTCTCAAGGCCAACGAGCTTCAGCAATTCGAAGGCGCGCTCGCGGCGCTCAGAAGGTGAGCGATCGATTTCGAACATCGGAATCTGCACGTTCTCGGCCGCGGTGAAAGTCGGCAGAAGGTGAAAGGCCTGGAAAATAAATCCGACCTCGCGAGCGCGGTAGGCTGCGGGATTGGGATGATCCGGCAGCGATATTCCGCGGTAGAGAAGAGTTCCGGATGTCGGTCGATCCAAGGCGCCGAGTAATTGCAGCAAGGTCGATTTACCGCATCCACTCGGTCCAGTAATGGCAACGAACTCGCCCTCTTTGATGGAAAAATCGACTCCGCGCAGTGCCTTGACCTGCCCTTCGTCGAATTCGCGGGTAAGAGTCTTTGCCTCAAGCAGAGAGGCATCGCTGGCAGAGGGCTGAATCACCTGCTTGCGCCAATTAGGTCCGCGCCAAAATGCGCCATCAAATCGTCTGCCATTGCGGCCCGACGCGCGGATCGGCCAGGCAGCGTATCAGTTCAACCAGGGCGTAACGATAACTTGGGTACGGTGTCCGCTCGCCCGGTTTTTTCGGCTGCAATTCTTCCACGTGCTGGGGCAAAACGGAGTGGGGCAGGCCGGCCCGTTGATGATGAACTCCATGAAACGGTTCGTGCAGCAGCGAGAAAGCAACCAGGCGCCCCAGCCAGCTTTTCGCGACGATGCTCCGCGTTGAGCCATTTACCGTGTCGCCCGTCATCCCCACGTGCTCGATGTACTTGCGCCAACTCTGCAAATTAGCCGCCAAAACCGCGGGTGCGAGATACATCCAAATGAAATATTTCCACAGACCGAATGTCGCGATTGCCCAGAGGACGAAAGTCCACGCCACAATTGTCAGCGCCAATTCCGCCCAAATGCGCTGGCGAACGCGTTTGCTTCGGACCGGCGAAGGAGAACATAAAAAGGCGCGCAGGAAAAGGAACGGGGAATAAAACAATCCGAAGTTTAGCTCGAAAAATGCAGCCAGACACCTCCTCCAACGGGGCGTAGTCGTGTGGGATAGTGGCCAGAATTCGCAATCTCGCTCCGTGGCGAGATAGGCATGATGCGTTTGATGAACGACGCGATAGAGACTGAAGCTCATCAAACTCAACGTAGCGATCACGACCCCATCAAACGCATTAAAGTTGCGATTTTTCCGGAGCAGCCCGTGAGCCGCTTCATGCAGGCCGATGAGAGTGCCGTGCATCAAATGGCTGACAACAAGCACGAGCGGCACCGCCAGCCAGATCAAACCGCGGTGCACAGTTACAGCGAGCATCAATTCAGTGAAAACTAAACCGAAGACAAGAAGCTGAAACGCACCCTGCAAGACCCAGTGTGGTTCATGCATCTCGCTGAAGTCTTCGTTGGTGGAGGTTTCGTTCATTGAGGTCGGTTCAGCACTTCAGAGATTCGGCTCTCCGGCGAGCGGCAGATGCCCGCCAGAACTCGTTGAAATATGCCATCGAGACTTTCAATGTCACGTCGGCAAAACAAATTCTCGCGAAAAAGCCAGGCAACTTCCAAGCCTTCGCAGACTTCAGTGATTTCGCACGCAAGCTGGAAACGCGCGGTGCCCGTCGAACGCATGCTCAGACGTGCGGAAAGATTCGGCAGCGAAATCTCCGGCATGGGATGATTCTGCAAAGCAAAGCGTATCTCGAAAAGCGGATTGTATCCCGGTTCCGATTGCTCGTCGAGCGCGCGCGCCAACTCAACGAAAGGGATGGCGTTGGCAAACGAGTCAATCGTTTGCTGATGTCCCGCTCGTAAATGATCGGCCGCAATGCGCGAGCGATCGATCTGCCCGCGCAGAGGTACTATACCCGCGTAGTATCCCATAGTTTCTCGCGCAGTTTGCTTGGTGCGATTGGCGACCGGCGTTCCCACTACCAGATCATCGAATCCGCTCCATTCGGAGAACGCAAGTTGGAAAGCCCCAAACAGCACACTGAAGAATGTGACGCTAGTCTGACGGGCCAGTTCGCGCGTCTCGTTAGTCAGAGATGCAGGAATTGCGGAAAGCCATCGCTTGGGCGGGCCAGGCGTGATCGGAGGATTCCACAGCCGACGTGAACCGGCTAACTTGGTTTTCCAAAACTTGATGCGCTGTTCCAACATCTCCGGTTTCCAAAAAGCGCGCTCGGTCGCGCCCCACGCCGCATAAGTTTGCGGTACCGGCGGCAAAGCCTCGGATGATCCCGCGATGGCTTGGAGATAAGCGGCAAAGAGTTCCTCCACGAAGATTCCCAAGCTCCAACCGTCGGCAATGGCGTGATGAATCACGAAGACCAGCACGTGATCGTTCGCCGTGCGGCGCAGATCCACCACGCGGTAGAGCGGCCCCTGCACGAGGTCGAATGGCGTGCGAAAAATCTCCGCCGCCAATTCTTCGATTGCTCCCGGCCGTGCATCGCCGGGTGCAACGTCGCGAAGATCAAAATTGATCCCGCAATTTTTGCGGATCATCTGCAGGGGACGCTCTCGACCCGGAAGGACCGAGAGACGCAAAACTTCCTCGCGCTCGACGACTAACTGGATCGCGGCGCGACACTCGCGTTCGGTTAGGAGTCCTTGCACCTCGATGAGACAGCAGATGTGATTCGCGCTGTCCTCGACCGGTACCGGCGAGACTTCCCAAAGTTCCCGTTGTGGGAGAGTCAGCGGATGAAGCTGTGCTTCACCGCTGTCGAGCCATTGTTTGAGACGAGTGCGTTGATCAGCCGGCATCGCGATTGTCGCATGAGGTTGTGCTTAACGCTTCGCGTCTTCGATCGCCTCAGTCTCTTCGGATTCGGATTCACGCCCGAGGAGACGTTCGATTTCTTCGTCGGAAATCGCATCGAGGTCGACTGCACTGGTCGCTTCCGCTTGCACCGTCACCGGCGCGGATTCCGCGACAGTTGTCGCGCCACCGAGATGACCGGCAATCAGGGCGGCGATCTGACCGATGGTCCGTGCTCGCATTAAACTCGTTGGAGGTAAGGCCACGCCGACCGCTGCTTCCAGCGAGGTTTCGATCTCGACTCCCATCAACGAATCCAAGCCGAGATCCGTCAGCGGCTGGTCGTCACGCAAACTGTCGGGCTTGACCCGCAGAACGGAACCAACCGCTTCACGCACGGCCTGGCAGATCACCGCCTGTTTCTCAGCCGGCGAAGCCGCATCGATCCGACTCCGCCAATCACTCGTCGTGCCGACTGATTCCTGATTCTCGAGCGCAGCGAAAATGCGCTCGAGAAGCGGATTCTCCTGCATGCTTCTAAAAAATTGGCGCCATTTACTCCAATCGACGCGGATCGAAATCGCTTGCGCACTTCCCGCTCGAAGGAACGACTCAAGCAGCCCCATCGCTTCACCGGGCGAAATTGCAACTGTTCCCTGCCGGGCAAGGAAATCGGCGACACGCTCGTTACGCGCCACATAGCCTTCGCCGCCGAGGACGCCCCAATTCACGGTAAGCGCAGAAAGGCCAAGCGCCTGACGATGATGCGCGAGGCTGTCGAGAAACGCATTCGCTGCGCTGTAATTTCCCTGCGCCGGATTGCCGAAAATGCTTGAGACAGAAGAGAACATCACGAAGCAATCGAGTTTCGTTTCTTGTGTTGCTTCGTGGAGCAGCCATGCGCCGTGTGCCTTTGGTCCGAGAACGGTTCGTATGCGCTCGGGAGTGAGCGACGCGAGCGGCGCATCATCAATCACCATTGCGAGATGGAATAGACCGCGCAGCGGCAGTCCGTAGGATCTAATTTCAGCAAAAAGTCGCTTCACGTCGTCAGGCACACTGATATCCGCGGACACGACGCGCACTTCCGCTCCGCGATCCTGTAGCTCTGTTACGAATTCAGCGGCTTCTGGATTCGAAGCGCCGCCGCGGCTCGTGAGCACAAGATGGCGCGCACCGGCGTCGACCAACCATCGAGCCAGCACCTTGCCGTATCCGCCGAAAGCGCCGGTGATGAGATAGCATCCGTCGGATTTTACCTCGAATCCCGGGCCGGGTAATTCACCGCGCCGCGGAACAAAAGCCGTCGGGAATGCGACTACAACTTTGCCGATATGTTTTCCGCTCGACATGAGACGAAAAGCAGAATCGATCCGGGAGGCTGGAAACGATCGATAGGGAAGCGGCCGCAACGCGCCTTTTTCTACCAACCCGGAAATCTCCTCCAGCATCCGGCGAGTCAATTCTTCGTTACCATGGAAAATCGCATCCATGGCCACGACGTGGAACGACGCGTTGTTGCGAAGCGGCCGAAGCGGAATGCGCGCGTTTTGGTAAATGTCCCGTTTGCCGATCTCGATGAAGCGGCCGAATTCGGCGAGACAGGAGAGACCCATCGGGATCGCTTCCCCAGCAAGCGCGTTCAAAACTACGTCCACTCCTTTGCCGTCAGTCAGTTTCATCACTGCCTCGGCAAAATCGCCGCGGCGCGAGTCGATCACGTGTTCGACTCCGAGCGTCTTGAGAAGGGCACGCTTACTTGGGCTGCCCGCCGTCGCGATGACTTCCGCGCCGAGGTGCAGCGCGATCTGGATCGCAGCCATCCCAACTCCACCCGCGCCTGCGTGCACGAGAACGCGCTCGCCCTCGCGCAATCGCGCGACGTTTCGCAGCGCATGCCATGCAGTCATGAAGACGACGGGTAATGTTGCTGCCGCCTCGAATGTCAGATCGGCCGGAATCCGTCGCACGTCGCCCGCGCGCGCGATTGCGTGAGTCGCCATTCCAAAAACGGCGAGACCGAACACACGATCTCCGGGAGCGACGTGTCGGACATCGGAGCCAACTTCCTTAACGATACCGCCAACTTCATCGCCAAAAATTCGCGCGTCCGGAGCATCGCCCGGATAAAGTGCCAATGCCTTGAGCACGTCGCGGAAATTGATTCCCGCCGCTTTCACTTCGATCAGCACCTGACCCGGTCCGCACGGCGGCAGTTCAAATGGAGAGAAGCGCAATGTGTCGAGACGACCGCGCTCGCGAGACTCCAAACGCAACGGCAGCGACGAGTCGAGCCACTGTTCGCGGGTTGGACGACCACGATCGAGTCGCAGCACATAGCGAGCTTCACCTCGCAACGCGATTTCGCGTTCGCCATTTTTGCGAACTATTTCGCTCCAAAGCAATTCTGCATCAGCTTCCGGCGACAGATCAATCGCGCGCCAACGCAGGTTGGAATGCTCGTTCAAAATAACGCGCATCAATCCAATGCTCGGGGCCTGTGCGACCGCGGTCGGTTGCAGATCGTTGCCGGCCGGCTGCGCGTTGCGCGTAACCAAATCAAGACGAACCTTCGCCGCCGGATGACTGGATTCGAGCGCCTGCGTAAGATGGAGCAAAGCGTCGAGATTGGCCGCCATATCGGCTCCATCCTCAAGATTCCAAAGATAAACGATCCGCTCAGGCACCGGATCCGCGCAGGCCGCAAAGAGTTTTTTCCAATCCTCCAGCGTTCCCGGTCGCAGAGTAAAGGCATCGTTGCCATCAAACTCGAAACTCTCTCCTCGCCCGACGACTCGACATCCAGCGCCAAACTCGCGCAGCCGCGAAATCAACGCATCGCCCACTCCTGAGGTGTCCTTGAAAACGAGCCATGATTTCTCTCCCGGAGTCTCGGTCTCGCTCAAGACCGATTCTTCCTTATACGACTTACGCGCGAGCAGGCCGACCTGACCTTCGCCGCCAGTTGGACCGATCAAACCGGGCAACGAAGCTGTTTCAGCAAAACCGGTTTCCTGCAACACGGCTTCCCATTGTGCTCTCTTGAGTAATGGTTGCTCTGGTCGCAGATCGCGATCAGTAAACCGCCACCAACCACTTGTTAGGCCGAAAACCGTTTCCGTCCAGAGTTGTGGCGTCGCCGTGTCCATGAAGATGAGGCTGCCTCCCGGTGCCAGCAGGACATGCAAGTTGCACAAAGCGGCGCGCACATCTTTGACCGCGTGCAGCACATTGGTGCCGATAATGAAGTCGAACGTCCCCAGTTCGAGTTCCTGCTCAACCCCAGGTTTTTCGAGATCGAAAATCTTAAATTCCACCTCTGAAAACGCCGCCAGCTTCTGCGCGGCGCCGGAAAAGAATGCGGCCGAGACATCGCTAAACGTGTAGGAATGCAAGCAACGCTCGAGCAGCGGTAAAACTTGTGAAGCCAATCCACCGGTTCCCGCGCCGATTTCCAAGATGCGCAGGCCGCGCCCTTCCGGCAGGCTTCGCGCGGCCGTGCTCACCGCTGCGGCGATGGCCGCGAGCCAGTGACTGGTGAAGAGGCCGTCGCCATAAAAGTGATCGAGCAACTCCGCGCCGATCCCAGAGAACAAAACCTGCACAGCGTCCTTTTCGCCGCGCAAAATCGATCCTAACTCAGTGCAGTTGCCGACGCAGAGAAGAGCTTCGGGAAGATGTCCCGGATGTTTCTCGATGTAGTTGCGCAAAACCTTGTCGGCGGAATCTGCCGCCTGCGCAAAATCCGACGTCAGCCCAAATCGTCCGCCTTTTTTCCGAAGCAAACCGCGCCTAACGAGACCAGCCATCAACCGTTCAAAGACGGGGCGCATCGGTGTCGCCACGTGCAGGGTCGCTGCATCAAAGAGAATATTTGGAGTCACTGCCATTTCCCGCAGCCCGCGAGTCAGTTGCGAGGCGGCAAGATCGTCAACGGCGCAAAGCGCTGCCTCAATTTCGGAGGGACCGCGAACGGCGAAGACACAGTCCAAGGCGCCTTGTGCCGCCGCCTTTAATTGAGCCAGCGGGAGCGGTGGGAGCGGTGCTTTAAGCGACTCGTTAGGCAAGCGTTGCCAGGCGACGTGATACGTCAAATCGCGAATGCCGCCAGGGGCGCCAGAGCGACCCGCGCCGGAAAGGCTGATGGCCCGAAATCCATCCACCAGCACGCAAGGTTTTCCTCCCGCATTATAAAGAGTGATGTCGCCTTCGAGGAAATCGTCGCCAAACTCGCGCACCTTTGCGCACACGCGGCTGGAGGATCCGGGTGAACCGAGAAAGAGAATGCGGCGGAAACCGACCGGGAGTTTCATCCGGGCCTGACGTCCTTCAACGGTGGCGGCACCAGCGGAGAATACCTGCAACGCTCCATCGAAGAGAACCGGGTGCAGAGCGTATTCACCCGCGCGGGGAGACACCGCGTCCGACAAAACTACCTGCCCCGACGATTGCCCGGCGCCGGCTGACAGTTCGCGAATGGGTCGAAATTCCTCGCCATAGCGCAAACCCAGATCGCTCATGTGACGGTAGAATCCGTCGACGGCGACGGTTTGAGTGCTCAAAGGTTGCTCCCATTTTGAAGAGGCAAAGGCAGATTCCGTGCGCTCGCCACGCAGCGAGCCGACAACGTGGAGGGACCACGTGACGCTTTGCTCGAAACGGCTTTGAATGGCAAAGGTGCGCTCGTTCGGCGAATAGGAGAACTCGATCTGCACGCCCGACGGCGGATCCGGCAGGATGAGCGGCTTGCGAATTTCAAAATCCTCCACGACGAACGGTTGCCCCTCGAACAGCTGCACACCTGCTTCCAGCGCCATCTCGACGAATGCCGCTGCCGGAAAAATCACGTGGTTTTCAACCTTGTGATCTTTCAAAAAGGCCATGTGCCGGGAGTCGAGCCTGACGATCCAGGTAGGCATCGCGCGTGGCAGCCGGACATCAAACAGGCCGCGTCCGCCCGGTGCGAGCCGGCCTTCGCGAGAATCGCTTGTTTCATTCCACCAACGGGTCTTTTCCCATGCGTAAGCGGGCAGCGAGAGAAGATGCCGCGAAGGCGTCATCGCCGAAAAATCAAGCGGAACACCGGCGCCGTGCAGATCCATGGCCGACTCGAGCATGGACTCAAATTCGCGGTCGCGGCGGACCGAAGAGATTACCGGTGCTTTCGTTCCACGTGTCGTTAGGCATTCCTGCGTTGAGTGCGCGAGCGCGGGATGCGCATTAAGTTCCAGCCATACGTCCACGCCGAAATCCGCGAGCGCGCCCACCGCCGAAGCAAAACGGACCGGCTCGCGAATGCCCCGTGCCCAGTAGGCGGCATCGCACGATTCGCCAGCGCAACGCTCCCCCGTCACCGTGCTGAAGAATGGGATGGCGCCCGGCTGCGGCCTCATGTCGGCGAGCTCAGCTTCCAATGCCTCTGAAGCCGGTCGCATGAGCGGATGGTGAAACGGATGATCTACCCTAACGAGTCGGGCAAAGGCGCCCTGCGCCTCGAGTTCGACTGCCATCGCCTCGAGCGAAATGCGCGGGCCCGAAAGTGTGATCGACCGTGGTCCGTTGAAAGCGGAAATCGTTACCGTTCGATCGTGACGCGCAATGAGAGCCAAAGTTTCATCTTCGGGCAACCCAGCGGCGAGCATCGTTCCCTCACCGCGTCCGCACGATTCCATGAGACGCGCTCGAAGCGCAACAATCCGGGCCGCTTCTTCGACGGAAAAAATGCCGGCGATGCATGCAGCTGCGATCTCACCCACGCTATGACCAACAATGGCCGAAGGCTCAACGCCCCAGGATTTCCAAAGCGCCGCGAGCGCCACCTGCATGGCAAAGATGGACGGCTGTCCAATCTCCGTCCGGTGCATTTGGGACACTTCCTCGGAGCGGCCGAGTTCTTCGAGCAGCGAGAAGCTCGCCCATGGATGGAGCGCAGCATCGCACTTTTCAATCGCCTCGCGGAACACCGGCTCATGCTCCATCAAATCGCGACCCATTCCCCACCATTGCGGGCCCTGCCCACTCATGATGAAACCGATGCGCGGCGCCTGCTCTCGGCGGGCAGTGAAAGCCGCGCGGATCTTCGGGCTTTCCTCTTTCTTCGCGAACGCGTCGAGTTCTTCGGTGAGTTCGGCCCAACCGGAAGTCACCAGAGTTAACCGATGCGGGTGATGATTTCGCCGGGCGCCCAATGTATAAGTAAGATCCGGCAGAATGGGCGAGCTGCCGTTGGCATGGGCGTGTTCCTTAACCCACGCGCTAAGATTTGCGGCTGAATTCCGAAGCGATGCTTCCGAACGCGCGGAAAGGATTACCGGCCATGGCCGACAGCTTGGAATGGTAAAAGATTTTTCCGACTGACGCGGCGGAGGTTCGGCAAGGATGACGTGCGCATTTGCTCCTCCGAATCCGAATGAGTTGACGCCAGCGATGCGCTCTGCCGTCCCGTTTGGGAACGGTTCGAGCTGGGTCGGCACGCGCAACTTGAGCTTTGCAAAATCAATATGCGGATTCGGGGTTGAAAAATGCAGACTGGGCGGAATCTGTCCGTGCTTAAGAGCCAACATCGCTTTGAGAAGTCCTGCGATTCCCGCTGCGGTTTCCAAATGGCCAAGATTAGTTTTTATGGAGCCGATCGGGAGTGGCGTGTCGGCGGATCGATTGCGGCAGAGAGCGTCCGCGAGAGCATGCGCCTCAATCGGATCTCCAACCGCCGTGCCAGTACCGTGGGCTTCGACGAAGCCAATCTCTTCGGGCGCAATCCCAGCATCCTTGCAAGCGTCTTGCACCAGTCGTGTTTGCGCCTCCGGGCTAGGCAACGAAATGCCGTTGGTGTGTCCATCTTGATTGATCGACGTTCCCAAAATCACGCCCTGAATCGGATCGCCATCCGCGATCGCCTGCGAAAGTCGCTTGAGCAGCACCATTCCTGCACCTTCGCCACGGACAAATCCGCTGGCGGATGCGTCGAATGCAGCGCACCGGCCCTCAGGCGAGAGCATCGCAGCCTGCGAAAATCCAATAAACCCGCCGGGCGTAATCATCACGGTGACGCCTCCCGCCAGGGCGGCGTCTCCGCGCCCGGTCCGGATGTGCTCGCAAGCCGCGTGGACAGCGGTGAGCGCAGAGGAGCAGGCCGTATCCATCGCGACACTCGGGCCGCGCAGATTCAAGCAATAGGAAATCCGGTTGGCGGCGATGCTGTGCGCGCTTCCGGTCGGCGTGTGAGGGCCGATGGTGAAATGATCAAAACTCGTGCTTTGAATTCCCTGGTAATCGTTATGCGAAATGCCAACGAATACTCCGAGATCGGTTCCGCGTTCGAAATCGAGCACGAGTCCGGCATCCTCGATCGCCTCCCAGGCGGTCTCGAGCAGGAGCCGATGTTGCGGATCCACGTAAGGAGCTTCCCGCGGCGAGATACCAAAAAACTGCGGATCGAATTGATCGATCGCGTCAATAAATCCGCCGCGCCGGGTGATGGATTTTCCGGCCACGCCCGGTTCGGCGTCGTAATATCGCTCCACGTTCCAGCGATCGGGCGGCACCTCAACGATGCCCTCCCGGCCTTCGACGAGAAGTTTCCAAAGGGATTCCTTCGAACTCACGCCGCCGGGAAAACGGCAACCGACTCCAATAATTGCAATACGTTCTTTTGGCATGGCCGTGAGTTGCTCCGCCGGGGCGGACTGTTTAACTCTGCCTGTGAGCATGTCAAGTCAGCTACCAATCCGGATGCGGGAATATGATGTTCACGGACGGTAAGACATTCACTGATCTAACAGCAATTCGTTTCTACATGCTCGACGTGAGTTCTCCTACGATTTTTTCCTGCACTGTTTTGTTAACTGCGTGGGTGGGCGCTCATTTCCCAACTTTTCGCATCGGCGTTCTCTGCGATGGTAACGAACGAAATCATGTGCGGCATCGCGGGGATAATCGATTTGGTTGGGCAACGCCCGGCGCCGGAAGGTGTGGTGCAACGGATGGCGCGCGCCATCACTCACCGCGGTCCGGATGAAGAGGGTTTTCTCGAACAACCGGGAATCTCACTTGCTTCTCGACGGCTGAGTATTGTCGATCTGGCCGATGGGCAACAGCCCATGACGAATGAAGACCGCAGCCTCTTCGTGGTCTTCAACGGCGAATTATTCGATTACGTCGAACGGCGTGAAGAACTCGTTCGGCAAGGGCATCGCTTCCGCACGCATTGTGATACGGAAATCATTCCGCACCTTTGGGAGGATCACCACGAAGGGATGTGGGAGCGGCTGCGCGGGCAGTTTGCCATCGCTTTGTGGGATGAGCGACAACGACAACTCCATCTCGGCCGCGACCGCTTCGGGATCGCGCCACTTTTCTGGAGCCGGCAGGGTGACTGGTTGCTCTTTGCTTCGGAAATCAAGGGTCTGCTGGCGTCCGGAATGGTTCCGCCGCGACCCGACCGCAAGGGGCTCGATCACGTCTTCACATTTTCCGCGGTCCCGGGCCCGCGGACTTGTTTTGAAGGGGTGCAACTCTTGCCGCCGGGACACTGCCTGCGCATTGCGCCAGGAAACTCGGGCAGGAGTCCGGTCATTACGGAACGTTCCTACTGGGAAATGGATTTCCCGGCGCAGGGTGAAGAGGAATGGGGAGACGATCCGAGTGCGTTGGTAGATGAATTCGAGCGGCTCCTCTTGCAGGCCGTCGAAGAACGGCTGCGCGCGGATGTGCCAGTCGGCTCCTATCTTTCCGGTGGTGTGGATTCGAGTATGATCCTCGCCCTGGCCTGCCGTCTCAAAGGTCCGGCGATCAACACTTATACCGTGCGGGTGAATGCGCCGGAGTTTGACGAACTGAGTGCAGCAAGTCTCTCCGCCCGGCACATCGGGGCCAAGCCACCGATTGTCCAGGAGTACGGCGATCGCGAAGCGCTCGAAAGTTATCCAAGGCTCATTGAAGCCGCTGAAGCGCCGGTGATCGATACATCTTGCGGCGCCCTGCTCAAACTTGCCGAACGCGTTCATGCCAATGGCCAGAAGGTCGTGCTGACCGGCGAAGGGGCCGACGAATGGCTGGTCGGTTATCCATGGTACAAGGCGGCCAAGCTCATGGGATTTCTCGACGCCGTCCCGGGAGTGAATCTGAGCGACCTGGCGCGCCGCTGCTATCTACGCTTGAACAAAGTGCCGCATTTTCCGCCGGAATGGCGCGAGCGCGTGGAGGCGTCCATCGGGGGGCAAAATGCCTGGATCGATTCCTACGGGCTGCTCGCGATTTCGAAGCTGCGTTTCTACTCCGAGCAGATGCGCGAAGTCATGAACGACAGCCATCCGTGGGGCGAATTGGGATTTCCACTCGAAAAAGCCAAACGCTGGGCACCGCTCAATCGCGGCATTTGGATCGCGGCGCGAGTTCTGTTGGCGGGCCATCTCTTGCAGGCCAAAGGCGACCGCGTCTCCATGCACTCGTCGGTCGAAGTTCGTTACCCGTTCCTGGATGAAGAGGTCTTTGATTTCACCGCAAAACTACACCCGCGCTGGAAGCTGCGTGGATTCCGAGACAAGTACCTGCTCCGCCTGCTCGCGGAACGTTGGATTCCGAAGTCGATCGCGCGCCGCGGCAAAGTCATCTTTCGCGCGCCGCTGGACAGTTTTCATATGGACCCAGAACCGCCGTTTGTCGCACAGCTTCTCAGCGAAGATTCGCTGCGCCGCACCGGTTACTTTGATCTGAAAGAGGTCACGCGCTGGCGCAAAGGTTTTCGCGAACTAAGACCGCATTCGCTGCCACGGCTCTCGGTGGAAATGGGACTCACCGCGGTCGTCGCCACTCAGCTTTGGCACCATCAATTCATGGGTGGTGGTTTGGCAGATCTGCCTGAGTGGTCTGGCTCCGAAAGGTCTTTGCCAACAGCGTAGTGCCGTCGCGCACTATCTCAGCGTTTGCAGCGTCTGCTGTCCGATCTCTTTCATCTCCGGGTCATCGTGGTCTTTGTTAGGCATCGCAAGCCCTTTCTGAATGTACTGCCGCGCCTCCTCTTTGCGTCCCATCTGGGCATAGACTCGGCCCAGTTCGATGTAGTGCATGAGCCGATTGGGATTAATTGCGATGGCCTTTAAAAGACATTTCTCCGCCGCTTCATTCGTCGTCACCGGCAAGTCGCCATAGAGCGCTTTGGCGAGAAGCCGTTTCACGACGCTGATGTTTGCCAGCACGCGATTCCAGCGTCCGAGAATGTGCCACGCGATGTCGTTGGTCGGATCAAGCTGAAGGGTGCGGTCTACCGCCGCCTTGATCCGAGGCGAGGCATTGACCTGATCCCTGCTGCCCATGTAGGGAGACATTTTTCCGTAGCTGATCGCCGGCGAGAGTTGCGCTTCGGCATTGTCCGGAGCGAGGGTCGCGGCGCGCTCGGCGAATTTGAGCGAGATGTTCCCAAGGCGCAGCTTTTCCTGTTTCGACGACGTGTCGCTCATCAAGTGGCGATATTGCCGCGCGATCCGGACGAGAAGATAGACATTCTTCGGTTCGAGCTTGTTCGCCGGCAGATAGACTTCGAGCGCTTCTTTGGCTTGGAATTGTTTGTCGAATTGGTCGCCTTTAGCAATCAAAGCGTCGACGTCTTCTGCCCGCGCCGCTCCGCCCGAGAGGCAAAGCACCGCACAAAGCAACCTGAAAGTGCGAAGGAGATGATTCGGATTCACGAATGCAAATAGTGGGCCGGGCTTCCTTGCGATTCGCCGCTGGTCACGATCTTGGCCGCACAAGGCAACAAGGGAGTTCTCAATGAGACCATGACAGGTTCATATCGACTTCGACTCTAGTCGGCTGTTCTTTCGGTCGGGTATTGGACCTTAGTCTAGTCTTATTCTGCCACCGAGCCCTTCGGCCGAAGCGTCGCGGGCGAATGACCACAGCAGTGTGTCCATTTGCCGTCGCCGTCACGCGCGTCCGCAATCGAATCGAAGAACGCCTTCGAGGAGTTGTTCCGGCGTGACCGTGGCGAAGAAGTGCACCGCGCGGGCGATCACTCCGGTCCATCCGGTCTGGTGGCTGGCGCCGAGACCCGCACCGTTGTCCCCGTGGAAGTATTCGTAGAACTGGATGCAATCGCGCCAGTGAGGATCCTCGCGCTCGGCACCTCGTTTGTCCGCGGTGACTTCAATGCGCGCAGCACTGTCGCGAACACGGCCGAATGGGGAACGATGCGCTACTCGGCACTCGACCTGATTCAAGACGCGTTGAATCTCAAAACGCCGACTGTTTTAGCAAACGATAGCTAAAGCCGGCTAGGAGGCTCGAACTCCTGACCTGCTGATTACAAATCAGCTGCTCTACCAACTGAGCTATGCCGGCATTTACGAGGGAGAATAGCGTCTAATTCTCCCGCTGCGAACTCCTTTCTATACGCCTTTTCTATACGGCTGCGATTCGGCCCTTTCGATGCAATTCGGCCTGCGCTTGAACCGGCAACACTGAGGAATTGCCGCTTCGCTCCGAAGCCGGAGCGGTCCCTCGGGGCGGCTGAGCCAGGATCGTGTCGCGTCCCGACGATGAGGGCGGATTGATGTGAGCACACCTGACGAAAAGATTTGGCAAACGACGGCGGTTCAGAACCTCGTCCGGTATGCGCCGTCCGGCACCTATTTCGCCCGATTTCGTGTCGCGGGAAAGCTGGTTTGGAAGAGCCTGAAGACAACGGCGTTTTCGGTCGCGAAGCAGCGGTTGCCCGACACGATGCGGGATTATCGGGCAAAGCTGGAATCGGGGACTGCGTTCGCGAAAGGCAAGATGACGTTCGCTGCTGCCGCTGAGGTTTATCTGCAGAGGATTCAGGCGAGCGTTTCACTCAAACCTCGCTCGAAAGACTACCGAGAAATGATGATCGACTTTATTCGACGGTCATGGCCGTCGTTGTTCGAGACGGATGTGCGGAAGCTCAGTCAGCGCGACTGCGAGAATTGGCTCACCCGGTATCAGCAACATTATTCGCCGACGGTCGTGAACAACAGCATCGGAACGTTGCGGGCTGTTTTCGACGAAGCGATCAGCACCGGCGCCCGCTTCAACAATCCGGCCGCCGGGCTGTCGCGGATGAAGGTGCGCCAGAAACAACTCGAACTCCCGTCACGAGACGAGTTCCTGCGATTCGTTGATGAAATTCGGACGGCCGGCGCACGACAGTCAAAGGATTGCGCGAATCTCGTGCGTTTTCTCGCTTACAGCGGTTTACGGATTGGCGAGGCAAAGCACGTCACCTGGACAGATGCGAATTTCGTTCGCCGGCAACTGCACGTCCGTGGCGATCCTGAGACGGCAACGAAAAACGGCGAGACGCGGTTCGTCCCGATGATTCCCGAGCTTGAACAAATGCTCACCGAGTTGCGTGCCGAACGATTGGCTGAATCGCCGAGCGCCACGATCATGCGGGTCTTCGAGTGCCAAAACAGCATGACGAACGCCGCCGCAAAGATCGGAATGAAGAGGATAACTCATCACGATCTTCGCCATCTGTTCGCGACCATCTGCATCGAGAGCGGCGTCGATATCCCAACCGTGTCGCGCTGGCTGGGCCACAAAGATGGCGGCGCGTTGTGTATGAAAACGTATGGCCACCTGCGTGATGAGCACAGCCTGACGCAGGCTCAGCGGGTCAGCTTCGGCGTCGCGGCTTGAAATTGGCCGCCGCTTAGTTTTTCAGCAACCGTAGGAGCTCGGTCCGCGGTACGAGAAGTTTACCGCGCAGCGCACGACAGGCGCGCAGTTTGCCGCGTTGGATCAGCCGGTAAACGCTGAAGTAATCAACTCCGAGAAGATCGGCAGCTTCTTTTACGGAATAGGCGAGCCGCTCTTGTTCGGCGGGTTGATCGACAACCGGTGTGCTGTTCGCCTCCATCTTGCCGCCGATCGTAAGGCGCACTGCCAACAACCGGCGCTCCAACATTGGAGCGAATCATCTGCCGCAATTACCTGTGTTGGTAATTCCTGACGAAGCGAATGCGTGATCGCCACAATAAGCGTGCTGCGCGGCTGCCAATAACATACGGCACTACGAGCAGAACGATTATCGCCGCGACGACGAACAAACCGTCTTGCGCTTTTGGCGAAGGTAACGGTGGTCCGCCGCGGGCGATTTCAAACGCGCGCAGGGCGACCACTGCGATCAGAATCGCGAGACCGACACACGCCAAACCGACCAGCGACCGCCCTGGGCGAGTAAGCCCGCGGACGATCTCGGCCCCGCAGCCAGCACACACGCTTGCCGACTGCGGCACTTGCGTCTGGCAATGCGGGCACACCAGCGTCTTCACAAGCGCGACAATACACGGACCAGAATAGCGGTACGAGCGAATTCTTGCCGGGCTTACTTCGCTTCCTCTACTCGAATGCTAACCACGACTCCGTTCTTGCTGTTGGCCAGCGCGTGGTAGCGCGCTGGAATTGCGCGAATCCATTTCACCGCGAAATCCTGCACCGCCAGGAGGAGCGGGCGGAGGTTGCGTCCGGCGATTTCGACATCGTGAGATGAAAACGAGAGTCGCAGAACCTCGGAGTCGTCGATCCGGCTCAGCGATGCCGTGACAAAATGCTGGTATGGGAAAACGTGCGCCTCCCCTGCAGACCGCTCGAGTCGCAAACACGCAGATGGAGCTTCACGCTGCCAGCAGGTTGGTGCGGACGTTGTTGGTTCCCTGTTCAGGTCGGATTTCATGATGCTGTCTCCGTTGCGTGTTCATCCAGAAGTACATTGCGAAGCGACAGATCCGGCGTGCGAAGTCTCGTCCGCGATGAGCGGATCGGACTACTCGCGAAAATCGCTGGCGACGCTTTGGCCGGACCAGATCGAGCGCGAGCTCACGTTCTCCGCTGCGCGCGATCGCGCGCTGAAGCTCCTGTTTGTCGGGAGTGAAAATACGGATGCTCTTTCGTCCGCGGGAGATCGTGACGTACCATTGCTGCGCGCTTGAAGCGGCGCGTACGGCGGAATCAGCGAACAAGACATGATCAACTGTCTTGCCTTGCGAGCCATAGGAAGTGACGGCATACCCGCGCACGAATTGGCGGTACTGTGGCGGCAAGACGCGACCGTCCTGCAAGCGGATCGTTCCATCCCGTTTGATCGCCGCGACGTTGACTATCTCGCCGTTCGCGAGCTTCCGGCCGTCAGCGGTCGCGCTGTTCGCTTTCAGCTGAAGTTTGTCTCCCGCAGCGATGGCGAGTTCGGTCGCTCTGCAAACGTTCAGGTGATCGAGTTTCGTTAGCGGAATGTGGCGAATCTTACCGGCAAGTTCGAATGCCACTCGATTCGCAGTAATCCCAATTAGCTTCGCCTGCGCGCCGCGCTTGAAACCAGCGACATCGCGGTTGAACACGAGAACGCAATCAGAGGGATAGTAACGCGAATCTAACTTCTGAGCGGCGGTGAGGTCGAGCTGCTCAAGAGCGGTGACTTCTGATTCGGCGCCAAGCACTCCGCGTTGGCGCAGTTGCTCGCGAATCGCATTGTTTATGTCGCGCACTTCAGCGCGTGTTTGCGAAATCACGAGCGCTGATTCGCCGCGTTCAGCGATGTCGAGATACGCGTCGCGAATGTGATCGTTCTGCTCAGCGGGACCGCACTCGACGAACGCGTTTATTCCTTCGAGCTTCCGAACCGATTGCGTCAGATCGCCAGTCGCTGCTGCTTCCACAGCGGCGCGGTACAGCTCAATGCGTTTGCGTTCTTCAATCGATCGAGCGCGTTTCGGCTCCTGCCGCCGAACCTGCTCCAACTGCGCGGCAGGAAGCCCAGCGTAACGCTCGATTGCTCGTAAGGCATCGGAAGCTTCAACCGGGCCGTGCTGTCGTGTGTCGCCCGAGAGAATCAGTCGTCCGTCCACTCCACGAACCAGGCGAATGAGATCGAGCAACTGCCGTCCGCCGATTTGCCCCGCTTCATCGACGATGACCACGACACGAGCCGGCAACATTCCGCGCTGGAGGCATTCGCTAACCGTTTGCGCCTCCAGCAGTCCATCGCGCGTGAGGTCGATCACTTGCTGACGTTGCGGGGCGAGAACAACGGAGTTCCGACCATCTCTGTCGATTGCACGTTGGACGCGCTGAAGGACGAAGCTTTTCCCCGTTCCAGCGCCGCCACGAAAAAGTGTGATGAAGTTTCTCGACGACAGAATGGAACTGAGGGCGTGCTGCTGGTCTGGCGCGAGTTGACGGTGAAGTTCTGCCGTCGCTCGCGCCAGCGGAGGATGCATGCCGATGCCGTCGGCTGCCGCCCGAACAATCTCCCACTCGCGCGCGAGCATTTCCGAATGCGCGACCTTGTCATTATCGCCCCGGAGATAATCACGTGAGCGGCTCAGTTGCTTGATGTCGGCAAGACCGACCGAGCTGCCTCGAACGGCCTCCAACGCATAACGCCAAAGCTCATGCTCCCGTACGACGGACCGCCGTTCAAAGAGATGCGCTTCGGCCCAGGCCAACGCGTTCTCGGCAGTCGCGCTTCGCTCAATTGCAGATCGAGCCACGCGTCGCTCGCGCAGCGCCGCCAATTCTTCAGGAGTGACTTGCTCTTCCCAAAGCTTCCGCAACAAACCGGAGGCAACCGTCTCGCCTTTTCGCGCCCGTTCTTTGTGCGCGATGTGTTCGCGAATGGCGTTCTGGTTTCCCGGCAGCTTGTCTGGATGTGACGCCAGGAACTCCTGCGTCTTTTCGTCGATTTCTCGGTGTCGTTTCGAGAAACGTTCACACACGTCACGCGGGATCTCCGCGAGTTCGAAGTCACCGCGTGCAGCGTTCGTTATCGTGTAGCCGAAGCTGCCCAATACCCGCGCGAGTTCGTGATAGTAGACGTTCTCAACGAACTTCTGCGCGCCGAGCATCTCGTAATTTTGCAGCGCCTTCCAACGTTTCTCTTCGGGATCGTGCGTCGCGTTGAAGATGATGCAGTGCGTGTGCAGGTGCGGATCGAGCGCCCGCGAGATCTCATGTTCGAACAGCGCGGCCACGATGTTGCCCGTGCGTCGATCGGCGTTGCATTTCGCACCTCGAATCCGAGCCGCAGCAAAGCGTTCCAGTTCTGCTAATGCGACCTTCACCGCTTCCGTGTGCGCAGTGACAATGCGTTTGTCGCCGCCGACGAGAGCAGCAACTGAAACCGACTTCGGTGGCGAGAACGTGAAGTCGTAGAATACGCGCCGATTCGCTGCTTCACCGTCTTCAGCTCGTCGGATTGTGTTCCGCCTTTGCGTCAGTTGCTCTCCCGTTTTCGGGTGCAGGTTGTCGCATAAAGCCAGGAACTGATCACGTGTGACTACGCCACCGAGACCGAGCATTATCGCGCCTTCGCCAGCCCATTCACCACGGACGCGTTCGTTCTCGGAATAGTAATCACCAACGCTCAGGTGCTCTTCAAAGTAGCCCTTCGCGTTCTTCAGGTTTGTCTGTGTCTTCGGCGAGAGCACTGCCGATGAATTAGCACTCGCACAATCAACTCCTGCTCCAATCTGGGAGCCGCGATTTGCGCACCATCTGAGACAAGGATGCGTGCACAAGCTGTGGATTTTTGAAGGAGGGACGCCCTACCCCTTAGCAATGCTAAGGAAATTCCGGCTCGTCGCTGAACCGCACGCGACGACATGAGCAACCCGGCCGACAACGCAACGCGGACGCAGCGTTTCAATGATGCTGTCCGCACGTTCACGCCTCCGTCACCGACACGTCACGCCAAGCTCATGCCCCTCAAAGAAGGCATCGTCGAGCTGCGGCAAAAGGGCGCCTCGCTGCGCCTGATTCGCGAATTGCTCGCAACCGTCGACGTGGCAGTCGGAACCGACACCATCGCGCGCTTCCTTGCTGACGTGAACGGCGGGCCACCAGCGCCACGCGGCAGACGACGGCCCACGCGTAGACATCCCGCTGTCCCGGCGTCGAATGGTGCACGCAGCGTCGATCGTACTGCAAGCACGCAGCCGTTGCCGTCCGCGCGCACGCCAATTCAACCGCCGCCGAACGACGCGCCGGCCGAGCGAACACGCACGCGCGGACCACGCGTCGCCGATCCGCGCAACCTCTGATCAGCCCACCATCCATGAACAAACAAATCAACCTCGTCATTAACGGCAAAGGCGGCGTCGGAAAGAGCTTCTTCGCCACGAACTTCGTTCAGTATCTCAAAGACTGTGGTGTCGCTCATTGCGCCATCGACAGCGACCACGAGAACTCGACGCTTAAGCGTTTCCACCCCGAAGCGGAGTTCATCAATCTCGAACATCGCCGCGAGATCGACCGCGTCTTCACAAGTGCGGAAACGCACGATCTGCTCGTAATCGACTGCCGCGCGGCCTCGACCGACCTGTTCATCGACTTCTTCGATGAGGTCGGTTTAACGGAAGTACTGCGCTCGTTAGGCGCACGATTGACGATCATCTGTCCCGTCAATCACGAGGCAGACAGCGTGGAACAGTTGCGAATTTTATCCGACGCACTCCGCGATGGCTGCGATTGGGTTGTCGTAAAGAACGAGGCGCACAGCGACACCTTCAAGATTTACGACGGCAGCAAGACCCGCCGGCATGTCGTCGATGTTCTGCACGGCCGCGAGATCGCGATGCCGCGCATGTACGACTGGCTTGTAACTGCGTTGAATGAGCACAATTCCCCGGTCACCGCGGCGCTCACGAATCCGGCCTTCAATCTGCTCGACCGGCAGCGGCTAAAGACATGGCAGACTCGGTTCTATCGTCAGTTGTATCGCGCGGCTGACCTGCTCCTGACCGATCCGCACCAGGCCGAGAGATTCGCAGCGTGAATGATAATGATCCGCTTGCGAAGTCGATTGCCGAGTGGCAGCACAAGCATCGCATCGCTGACGACGACCCGATTCTGGCAGTACTGGAATTGGTGCGGCTGCAAATTCAGCATACCCGCGCCAATCGTGATGATGCAGATGCTGCGCCCCCCAGCTTCGAGGATTTTCGCGGCACAATCGAGCTGCTCGACCGCCGCTCGAAAGTCTTTATTCAGCAAGCAACCGATCTGATTGCTGAGCTGCGCCGGTTCGGGCTGAACGTTCAGCGAATCAACCGCGCGCGCCTCGTTACGCAGGTTTTGCTCATTGCCCTCGGCGGCGCGATTGGCGGACTCCTCACGCGAATTTTATGACCGTCGTCATCGGCTACGCTGCGGCGGGAGCGCTGTGGCTTTGCGCAGCGACCGCGATGTTCGCGCACTTCCGCAGAACCGCCGGCCAAACTGTCGTGAAGCTTGCCGGCTTTCGCTGGACGCGTAGCGATTTCTGCCGCGGATGGTTGATCACTGGCGACACCGGTTCAGGCAAAACCCGTTCCGGCATTACGCCGCTGCTGTTCCAGGTTTTTCAGAACCAGCCGACATGGGGCGGCCTCTGCATCGATGACAAGGGACTCTACTGGGAAACCCTCTCAGCGATGGCGCGTCATTTCGGCCGCGAGGATGATCTCATCCTCCTTCAGGTGCGACCTGACGATGTCTCAGCCGCGGTTTGGACTCCGCGCCACACTTACAACCTCACGTCCGATCGGAGCATCCCGTACAACACATTCGCGAAGGCTGTAGTCGATACCGCTTCCAGCCTCGGGCAGGCAGGTGACAAAGGGTTCTTCAAGAATCAGGCGCAAATCCACATCGCGGCTGCACTGGAGACCCTGCGCGAGATCGGCGCAGACGTGACGCTGGAGAATGCGTATTCGCTCCTGCTGGACCAAGGCGATTTGGATGAAGCGATGACGGATCTCGCCTCGACTCATCAAACAGCCCGTCGCCGCGAGCTTTCCGAACATTTCTCGAATCGCTTTCTCTCGCAGCCGCCCGAGCAGATCGGCGGCGTGAAAGAAACCATCGCGAATTATTTGCAGGCGTTTGTCACTCCAGACATCGCACAGGTGTTTTGTCCCGCCGCTAACACCTTCGAGTTCGCCGATATCGATCGCGGCAAAATCATCTGCGTGGCAATGCCGCAGAAGTTTCAACTCGAACGCCGTTACGTGAACACGTTTTTGAAAATGCTATTCTACACGCACGCACTGCGCCGCTTCGACAAACCCGCCGAGGAACGCCGTCGCGACAACCTGCTGATCTTGTGGGCAGACGAAGCGCAACGTTTCGTCACCGCGAGCGAAGACGGCATGAGCGATTACAACTGCATCGACGTCATTCGCGAGGCGCAGGCGACAGTTGTCGCCGCCGCGCAATCCTCCAGTTCCTTCATTCCGCCACTCGGCCGGGAGAAAGCGCGTGTGTTCACACTGAACCTGCGCAATCGGCTGATCTTTAAAGCCGCCGACGAAGAAGGCGCGACGGACAGCGCAGACTTCCTCGGAAAGGCGAGGATGATCAAGCGATCGTGGGGCTACTCCGCGGGGAAACGGTCCAGCAACTACAGCGAGCACGACGAGCACAAGATTAAACCGCACGAGCTGCGGAATCTGGCGAAGCACACCGCGGTCGTCGTTCATTGTGAGCGCGGACACGGTCGTAGACTGCTGCCGCCGCTCGAACCAAATGGCCAGGTCTGCACGTGGTTTCATTAGCGTAAAAGCCGGCAACGGGCATTCACGGCTGCCGTGCTGATCCGGTAAGCAGCATCACGACGCCCGACGCAGTCGCGGAGTCCCCGCACATATTCGGCTCAATAAAGAGAGTGTAGTTCACCCCTCCGACCCGTTTGCTGCTGCGAAATGCGATGCCGTCGAGCTGGAGATAGGTCTCAATGTAGGTTGTGGCAGGGGAAGGGTGAGGGATTGCGGCGTTCTGAAAAGGCAACGGAAGGGACGGGATTCGAATCTCGCGAGGCTGGTGAAACAGATGGCGGAAATATTCGGTCATCACCTGCGTGGGCACGTATTCGTAAGCCTTCTCGAAGTCAGAGATTGGCTTCGATATCTCCTCCGCAAAGTGGCTAAGGAAGATAAGTGCCATCCGCATATGACGCCGATCTTCGTCGAAAAGGCTGGGCACCGCTTCGATCCTGCTTAAATCGAGAATCCGCAGTGGACGAATGTTCTCGAACTCCGCGATCGTAAACGCTATCCGGCTCGCCGCCGCGGAACGAACTTCCTCGAGCGCGGTTGCTGAATCGCCAGAGACGTAAAGCATGGAGATTCCGGCGGGGCTCATCCGATTGTGGCTCGCAAACTTCGGCGGCGGGGTGCCGAGACGGGCTGCGCCGGACAGAGTCTCCCCAGCCGGGTGTTGATGCGCCCGAAACCACGTTTGTCGCGGGGCGATCGTCTGCACCAAGTTCGTTTCGTCAACGGTATGGCGCAGTGAATCGAGAAATTCGTATGGCTCGCTCTCACCAATGCTGCCGTCGGTCGTCGTGACGCGAAAGAAAACGAATCGGGTGCGGTGTTTCACCAATTCGGAGAACGATTCCCAGCTATAACGAAGGGCATCGCACAAGAGATCGCCATAAGGATCTTTATGAACCCAAGGGCAGCCGAAAAACGCGCTCCGAAGGTCTTCGCGAAGCTCGTCGCTCTCAACGTCGAGACCGATGTCTTCGAGCAGCTCCCTCGAGTCCATGGTCGCAAGGGTATAGCCGCCTTCGGCGGACTCCCAATGAACGCTGTTTGCCGCGTCTTCGTACTCGAAGTTGATCCCGTCTGCGATGAACTCGATTACGTCATCCATGTGCGCGGCAAGAGCCCTGCGCGAGAAGCGGCGGCAGTAGGAGCAACGCTTCCGGATTGCCTGCTCGTCTATGAACTCGCGAATCGCCTCATCTTCGAAGCACTTGGCACAAACCCATTTCTCGCCCACGCTGCTCCAGCCTTGCTCCATTTGGCGCATGTAGAGTTCTTTGGCCCGGCCCATACGAATGAAAGCTCCCTGCTTCCGCTTCGCCACGCCAGCACTGATCTTTGGTGGCGATGAGGCACTCTCTTCGGGCACATGCCCGATTCGACTAACGCCGATCGCGGCTCGACCGATGGCCGGGAATAGCGCTAAGTTCACATCAAATGTGGTCTGATAACGAAACGAATACGGACCTCCTCGACTACTCCCATTTGGTCGATGCGGTGACGACGATCGTCGCGAACGACCATCTTGTTCCCTCCACCATTGGCATCTTCGGAGATTGGGGCAGCGGCAAATCGAGCCTCCTGCAGATGATCAAGATTGAGGTCGAAAAGGGCGACGACGTGCTTTGCCTCAGTTTCAACGGCTGGATTTTTGAGGGATACGAAGACGCCAAATCGGCGCTGATGGGAACAATTCTAGACGAGATCACCGGCAAGCGAACGCTGGCCGAGAAAGGGAAGGAACTCGCGAAGAAGCTCTTCAAACGCGTCGATATATTGAAAACGGTGGGCTTTGCCAGCAAACACGCCCTCGCCTTTGCGATCGGCGGACCGGCTGCGCTCGGGATAACCGCCGGGATGGACGCGATGAGTTGGTTGAAGCATGTCGCGGATAGAGGAAGCGAGGCGGATCTCGAGAAGATCAAAACGTTCCTGCACGAAGCGCCCGCGGATTCGGCAGAGATTCGTCGGACGGTGATCGAATTCCGCAAAGACTTCGCGGACCTGTTAAAGGAAACAAAGATCCGACGCCTGGTTGTGATCATTGACGATCTGGACCGCTGCAACCCGGACACCATCATCGCCACATTGGAAGCGATTAAGCTTTTCCTATTCGTGCCGCAGACCGTTTTTTTGATAGGCGCGGACGAGCGACTGGTAAAATATGCGGTGCGACGGCGCTTCCCGGAACTGCCAGGCGATTACGCCGAAGTGGGTCGAGACTACTTGGAAAAGCTTGTGCAGTTCCCGGTTCGCGTCCCGCCGCTAGGCCGTGCCGAGACAGAAACATATATCAACCTCCTCTTCGCCAATCTTGGGCAGCTCACGTCGGA
The DNA here is from genome assembly GCA_003134785.1 of Spartobacteria bacterium. Taxonomy (GTDB): domain Bacteria; phylum Verrucomicrobiota; class Verrucomicrobiia; order Chthoniobacterales; family UBA10450; genus AV80. The sequence continues at coordinate 386,606 of PLCN01000021.1, read as the reverse complement.
GCAATGCGAGCAAGCGCGCGTTCACGCAATGCGCAAGAACTCGGAGCAGATTCATGACGTGACGTTCAATCGCCGCATCGCTCAGGAGCTATTCGGCGAACTACCTCACGATCTGGTCGAAGGTTTGAGTCTAGCCGAGCAACTGTCGCGCGTTCTCGCGGTCGGGCTCAACGGCAATCCGCGTCAATGCAAGCGATTCCTGAACATGCTGCTCATGCGCATCAGAATGGCGCAATCGCGCAACATCATCCTGCAGAAGGGTGTTCTCGCGAAACTGATGCTGCTCGAATATTTCCGCCCCGAATTCTTCAAAACGTTAGCTGCGATGCAGGTGGAAGAGAACGGCAGGCCCGCCCTGGTTCAGGCAGCCGAAGCGTTTTTATCTTCGAACGACTCAGCGGCCCCGGCGCCACGGGACTCGGACGATAACGACGGAGATCTCGCTACACGAAGAAGGGGCGCGCGTAAGCCTGTCGAGAGCACGAGGAAAACCCAACCGGACGATCCGCGCATCACGCCATGGCTCGCGGATGGATGGATGCAGGATTGGCTGAAAGGCGCGCCCTTTCTGCGGGAGATTGACCTGCGCCCCTACTTCTTTTTCTCCCGCGACATTCTGGGGCCACTTGGGGTTGCCGTGCAGCGCCTCACGCCCGCAGCACAGGAAGTGCTGGAAAAACTACTCACTGAAAGCGACGCGGCACAGCGGCTCGGAGTGCAACGAGCGAAAGACCTAAACGAAGCAGAGGCGGCCGCTGTCTTCGAAGCGCTGACCGATAAGGTGCAACGAGAAGAAGATCTCTCCGATACGCGATCTTCTCTCCCTGTGCTTTTCGAATGGGTGAAAGCACGCCCTGAGCTTTCGGGGCAATTGATCGCAGCGTTTGGTCGCATTCCCGACAGCAGTGTTCCCGTCAATGTGCCCATGCGGCTGCAAAGCATTGGTTCGGGTTCCGAAGCCAACCTCCCCATGCAGCAGCTTTTCCAACGCTGGAAATCGGGGCCGAACAAACGGCTCGCTGCAGGCGTGGATAACGCACTCAAACGACAGCGCGGCGCGGTGAAAGATTAAGTATGGGCACATCGAGTTCGTACGGTGGCCCAACTGGAGGTAACCCTCTCCTGCCGCCTTGGGCGCAGCAGCCTGTCGAGCCAGCGCCGGTTCCGAACGAGCCCGCAGCGGAGAACGACGAAACCAATAACAATACAGAGCCGTCCGATGACCGTGATCCTGTAAATGACGAAGGCGACGCGCCTTTCGTGTTAACTGCTACCGCTCCGCGTCGAGAAAGCCGAGGGCCAACAAGTGGCCACTGGAATTCGGCGAAGGGTAATATGACCCGTTTCGCCGGCGGCGGCGGTCGGCGGAACCTCTCGAAAGCTGGAAGCTCTTATGTCCGAGCACGCGGCGGATCTCGTGGCGCGGCAAGTTCTTCCGGCGCGAGTCGCGGCTCGACAGCTCGGCTGGCGGCATTCCTCACCGACGTCGCCGCTCGTGGCACAACGGCAGCAGTTACCGCTCTCGGTCTCTCAGTTGTCGTCGGCCAGTCCGCGGAAATAATCCTCGCGGCAATCGCTGAGGCGCTTGCTCCGGATGGCGCGCTCCTCGAAGACTCGGTTGCGCGTCAAGCCGTAGATGACGTGTTGCTCGTTCTCTTCGAGAGGTATGACTTGCAGGAGGGGTCGATGAACAACCTCGACGCCATGGATGCAGGCGCGGTTCGTGAGTTGATCGTTCTTTCGGTTGCGCAATCGATCTATTTGCGATGGCTCGATGATTTAGGAAAATGCATCGAAACTGGCGCCGCAACGACGAATGATGCATTGCGTCTCGAACGAGAAGTGAAGGATTACGTTCGTGAAACGCTTGCGCTGGATTTACAGAGCCACGATGTTCTTCGCATCGACTGGAAGGGGCGCGAAGGACAGGGCATCGTCGACCGCATCTATGAGGAAGCGTATGGGTTCTTGGAAGCCGGCGAATGAAATTTCACGTCATTTGCCGCGTCGGGCCTAACGATGAGTTCCACCGGCGCGTAGCGAGCGACGAGCGGATACTAGTTGTTCCCGTTCAGCACACGGGCAATCCGAGACGCGTAGGGGAAGAAGTGTTGGCCACGCTGGCGGAACGAGATCTCAATCCCACAGATACCGCCGTCGACCTTCTTCACGCGGCGTTCGCCACTTACAGCGCAGACCTTCTTGTCCCGCGAGAAGCTAGTGCCGATCGTTGGACGCGAGAATTCACGCTGCATCTGCCGGTGCTGCATCTTCGTCGCTGGCAGCGCGCCCGGCCGACCCTAGTCAAGCTCCTTACATTCTTAACGGGCGATCGGTGGATGATTGAATTGCGGGGGCGTCAACGTCTCCCAAGTCAACCAGAGGCTGAAACACCTCGGCTTGCGTCAGTCCTTCCAGAAGCGGTGTGCCTTTTCTCAGGCGGTCTAGACTCTTTCATAGGCGCGATCGATTTGCTAGGCTCGAACCGGCGAGCAGCGCTTGTTGGGCATTACGGCTACGGAGGCAACGTCAGCTTCCCGCAGCACGAATCGTTCGGCTATCTGCATAACCACTTCGGCGACCTTGCCGAACATTTCGCGTTTCGTGTTGTTCCACCGGCGCTGAAGGGAAAGCAGGAGCCGACAACGCGCGGGCGATCATTTCTATTCCTCGCCCTCGGCACCATAGTTGCGTCTGCATGTTCGCCCGGCACACCGCTGTTGGTGCCGGAGAATGGATTGATTTCGCTGAATATTCCACTCACTCCGGCGCGCTCTGGCAGTTCAAGCACTCGCACGACACACCCCTATCTCGTGATGCTCTACCGAAAGCTCCTCGCTCAACTTCGGATCGACGTTGATGTGCAGCTCCCCTGCCGCTTTCGCACCAAGGGCGAGATGCTGAATGCGTGCCGCAATCCAATGCTACTCCGCGGCGGCTTGGCCAAAACGATGTCGTGTGCACACCCCGGCGTTGGCTTCCGCGTGGGTGGAGATCCGAAACAGCATTGCGGCTATTGCGTGCCTTGCCTCATCCGCCGCGCATCACTGAAGGCGGCCCGCATTTTAAATATCGAAACGTATTTCGTCGACGTAATCGCAGCGCCGCCGCCTGCAAACAGCGAACGCGGCGAAGACCTGCGAGCGATGCAGATGGCGCTTGGGAGATTACGCGGCGCACCTTCATACCGCTACACGTTCGAGGCACTCAAATCGGGGCCGCTGCCCGCGTCGGCTGCCGATGTTCAGAAATACGCAGGTGTATACCGGCGCGGCTTGGAGGAGGTCCGCGCGTTTCTCGAGCCGTGACTTTCGTCAACGATCAAGACTGCCGGCTTGGTCGTTACGTCGATAGTCACTGCCATATCGATTTGTATCCGACACCTGCAACTATCGTCGATAAATGCGAGCGCGCCGGTATCTATACGATTGCGGTGACAAATGCGCCGTCACTCTTTGCCAACACCGACGCCCTAACAGGATCGACAAAATTTGTCCGTGCAGCAGTCGGATTGCATCCGCAGCTCGTTCGGTCTCATGGGCACGAATTGGCCAGCATGTGGCCATTGCTGAACAGGACGCGATACGTTGGAGAAGTCGGTCTTGACTACACCGCGCCCGACAAGGAGGACCATGCGAAACAACGCGCTGCCTTCGCGGCGATCATCGAGCGTTGTTCAGAGGTCAGAGGTAAGGTTATCACGATCCACTCGCGCCGGGCTGCTCGCGACGTCATTGCTATCGCAGGGCACCAATTCCCTGGGACGCTCATACTCCACTGGTTTTCCGGATCATTCCGCGAACTCGAAGATGCCGTAACCGCTGGCTTCCTATTTTCGGTTAATAGCGCGATGCTGAGTTCAAAGAAAGGTCGAGACATCGTCCGCCGCATTCCACGCGATCGAGTCTTGACGGAGACGGACGGCCCGTTCGTCAAAGATTCTGCTGGTCCTATGGAGCCTCCCAACGTGGCCTCAGTTATCGCAACACTCGCGCAGCTCTGGGCTACCGAATCGTGCTCGGCGACCGACGTAGTTCGAGCGAATTTCGCCCGATGCATTGGCGAGACTCCAACCGGACGCTTCTGTCAGCATAGTCGCTGACTCTCTTTTTGGATTCAGGGCGAGCGGACCCGCCTGCGGAGAGTCGACTGCACCAGTGAGAGAGCAAGTCCGCTAGGACGATTGCTTCACACTCTCTCACGTCGTGTATGCTCAAACGCAATGGAAAGGTCGCGAACCGCGACGATCAACTCAGCCTCTTTGATTTTGTTCCGCGCCATGAGCGAGAAGAATTATCTGACGCAATACGGGTTAATGGCCGAACGCCATTGGCGCGAGTTTCGTCCGAAAACAGTTCGCGACCTGGAGGCGAAGGGCACGTTAATGGAATCTCTCTTCGACGCCCAGGAGAGGACACTGGAAGAAATGGAAGCTCTCACCCACCAGCTCGAAACAGAGCAGAAGCTGACTCCGCAGCAGGCGCACGACCAGGCGTGGGAGATGATTCGGGAGAAATACATTCTGCTCCCGCCAGAAGACGCGAGCTAAACCCGCGGAATTACCGCATCGACCCTGAGGACCGTCTCGGCGACGGCTCACTGAAGCACAAGTTTCGCCATAACATCGCGGCGATCCGTCTCGTTAGACAACTGCAGCTCGAAGAGCGCAGCGCAACGGACGACGAAAAGCGCTTGCTCGTGAAATACGTCGGCTGGGGCGGAATTCCACAGGTGTTCGCATCACCGCCGCCGGCGGAATGGAGAAGCGAAGGCGAAGAACTGAAAGCGCTGCTTACGCCGGCTGAATACGATGCTGCACGCGCGACGACGCTCAACGCGCACTACACGTCGGCGACAGTGATCTCCGCGATCTATGCAGCGCTCGATCGCCTGGGGTTCGAAGGCGGGCGCATCCTCGAGCCCGCGCTCGGGATTGGACATTTCTTCGGGCTGATGCCTGAAGAAATCAGCGCACGCTCACGCCTCAGCGGCATTGAAATCGATCCGCTGACTGCCGCAATTGCACAGCAACTTTATCCTGACGCGAACATTTACGCGCAAGGCTACGAGAGTGCTGCCTTGCCTAACGAATCCTTCGATCTCGCGATCTCCAACGTCCCGTTCGGTGATTACAAACTGCACGACCCGCAGTTTAACGACCGCAGCTTTCTGGTTCACGACTACTTCTTCGCCAAAACCGTCGAGCACGTTCGGCCAGGTGGATTGATCGCGTTCATCACATCGAAAGGAACGCTCGACAAGGTCAACTCCGGCCTGCGGGATTACCTTGCTGAGAAGGTTGATTTCGTCGGCGCAATCCGGCTGCCGAACAACGCATTCAAGAAGAACGCGAATACCGAAGTCACGGCGGACATTGTGTTTCTTCGGAAACCGGCGAATGGCGAGAAAGCGAGTGGTCCCGCGTGGCTCAATCTTGCTGAGCACGTCAATGCCGATGGCGTGGCGTTTCAGATAAACGAATACTTCGCCGCGCATCCTCACATGATGCTCGGAAGGATGGCGCATGCCGGCACGATGTACCGGAGCAACGAACCTGCACTGGTCCCCGACGGTCGCGATCTTGCGAGCGCGCTGGCCGAGGCCGTGGCTGCGCTGCCGCAAAGGATCTACCGCAGAGCCGAGCATGAAGCACCACAGCTTCAATCGGCGCCAATCGTCATGGCGCCTGACAGCGTAAAGGAAAACGCCTTCACAATCGTGGACGGCACGATAGCCATTCGTACTGGCAGCACGCTCACTCCAGTCGCGAATCTGCCAGACGAAACCGCCCGCCGCATTCGCGGAATGATCAAAGTCCGCGAGGCCGTTCGCGAAGTTCTCCGAACTCAGCTCGACGATCGCGGCGAAGATGAAGTGCGCGACACGCGCAGGCAGCTCAACGTCCTCTACGACCATTTCGTCTCGCGGTTCGGCGCAATCAACGAAAGCGCGAATCGGCGCGCCTTTCGCGGTGATCCGGATTGTCCGCTGCTTTGCTCACTGGAGGAATATGACGAAGACACGAAGCGCGCGACGAAGGCTGCTATCTTTCGTGAACGCACAATCCAGCAGCTGCAGCCGGCACGCGCGGCGGAATCACCGCGCGATGCCCTTGTTCTTTCGCTCAATGAAACTGGTCGCGTGGATCTCGCGCGGATGGAAGCGCTCCTCGGCAGACCGCCCGGAGAGTTTCTTCCCGAGCTGAAAGGGCTCGTCTTCCGCAATCCCGAAACACGCGAATGGGAAACAGACGATCAGTACCTTTCTGGCGATGTGCGCATGAAGCTCGTCGAAGCTCGCGCGGCAGCTAGCAACGATCCGGCGTATCGCGAGAACGTCACCGGCCTTGAGGCTGTTCAGCCCGAGGACCTCACCGCTTCAGATATTGATGCGCGCCTCGGCGCAGTCTGGATTCCAGCCGACGACGTAGAGGCATTCGCGAACTCATTGATCGGCGTCGAAAGCGTCAGCGTTTCGCATGCTGCCGCGCTCGGAACGTGGTTCGTCCGAGGTGACTTCAACGCGCGCGGCACTGTCGCGAACACAACCGAGTGGGGGACGATGCGATACTCGGCACTGGAGCTGATTCAGGACGCGCTGAATCTCAAGACGCCGACTGTTTACGATCGCGATAGACAGAAAGACACCGTCGTCATCAACGTGCAGGAAACCGAAGCCGCGCGCGACCGGCTGGAGAAGATCAAAGAGCGGTTCACAGTGTGGATCTGGGAAGACGACGCGCGGCGGGAGCGTCTCTGCCGCAAGTACAACGACGAATTTAACTCCATCCGTCTGCGCGTTTTCAACGGCAGTCATCTGACGCTGCCGGCGAGCAGCCAGCAGGTCACGTTGCGTCCGCATCAAAAGAACGCGGTCTGGCGCATCGTGCAGAGCGACAACACGCTGCTCGCTCACGTTGTCGGTGCCGGCAAGACCTACACGATGGTTGCAGCGGCAATCGAACTGAAGCGGCTTGGTCTTGCGACAAAGCCAATGTTTGTCGTGCCGAATCATATGCTCGGTCAGTTCTCGTCCGAGCTGCTCACGCTCTATCCGACTGCGAACATTCTCGTCGCCGGAAAGGAAGACTTCGAAGCGAGCAGACGCGCACGGCTATTCAGCCGAATTGCGACGGCGAATTGGGATGCCGTGATCGTCACGCACGCCAGTTTTGAGAAAATTCCGGTCTCGCTCGCAACGCGACGTAACTTCATCTCCGAGCAAATCGACGAAATCGAAATCGCGATTCGCGAGGAACGCGCCGATCGCGGCACGCGTCTCGTCAAAGAACTGGAGCGCGTGAAGAAGCGCCTAACGGCGAAGCTCGAAACCCTTTCGGCTGATCAGAAGAAGGACAACACTCTCACGTTTGAAGAACTCGGAATCGACCGGCTCTTTATCGATGAAGCGCACAAGTTCAAGAACCTCTTCTACGTCACAAAAATGACGCGCGTTGCCGGTCTGCCGCAGACTGCGTCCGAACGCGCGTTCGATCTCTTCCTCAAGGTCCAGCACATCCAGGCACGGAACAAAGGAGGCGGTATCGTCTTCGCCACCGGCACACCGATCTCGAACACGATGGCCGAGATGTTCACGATGCAGCGCTACCTCCAGATGAACACTCTGCGTCGCAACTCGCTCCAGCATTTCGATTCATGGGCCGGAACCTTTGGCGAGACCGTCACCTCCATGGAGCTGAGCCCGGACGGAAGCGGTTATCGATTGCAAAGCCGCTTCGCGCGCTTCGTGAACGTCCCCGAACTAATGCAGCAATTCCGGCAGGTCGCAGACGTGCAAACGGCCGAGATGCTCAAATTGCCGGTCCCCAAGCTCGATCAAGGGCGACCAATCACGGTGAGCGCACCGAGCAGCCCAGAATTGAAACGCTACGTCGATGAACTCGTTAGGCGCGTCGAGAAGATCAAAAGCGGCCGAGTCGATCCGCGGCATGACAACATGTTGAAGGTGACGACCGACGGCCGCAAAGCCGCGCTAGATTTTCGCCTGGTCCTTCCGCACGTCCGCGACAATCCCGATTCGAAAACGAACCTCGCGGTGGGGAAGATTCACCAGATCTGGCTCGAATCGACTCTGCACCGTGGTGCCCAGCTCGTCTTTTGCGATCTCTCGACGCCCACGCCAGTCTCCGGGTGGTTCTCCGTTTATGAAGACGTATGGGCGAAGCTGATCGACCACGGCATTCCTGCCCGCGAGATCGCCTTCGCGCAACAGTTCAACGACGACGCCTCAAAGGCGGCACTGTTCAAATCTGTGCGCGAAGGGAAGATTCGCATCCTACTCGGCAGCACGTTGAAAATGGGCGAAGGCACGAACGTTCAGACACGTCTCGTCGCATTGCATCATCTCGATGCGCCCTGGCGACCGGCGGACATCGAGCAACGCGAAGGCCGAATCATCAGGCAAGGAAACCAGAACGAATACGTGAAGGTCTTTCGCTACGTCACCGAAGGCAGCTTCGACGCCTACATGTGGCAAACGCTGGAAACAAAATGCCGCTTCATCGCGCAAGTGATGACTAGCGATGCAACGATGCGCCGCGCTGAAGACGTCGATTCCGCTGCGCTCACTTACGCCGAGGTGAAAGCAATCGCGTCAGGCAACCCGCTAGTCATCGAGAAAGCCACGATCGATGCCGAAGTGATGCGCCTTACGCGGTTGAAGAAGCAGCACGTCGAAACTCTCTATCAAATGCGCTACCGCATTCGCCGGCTGAACGACAGCGCGGCACTCCTTGAACGCGAAATCGCGAACATTCGGGAGGACCTGCGCACGCGGACGAGCACGCGCGGAGACAATTTCGTCATGACGCTGAAGAACGAAACTTTCACTGATCGCGTCAAAGCCGGTCGCACACTTGTGTTCTTGTCAGCCGCAATAAAGCCTTTCGAATCGACGAAAGCGATTGGCAACATCGGCGGTTTTCCGATTTCCGTTGAGCGTTTCGACGATCGCGCGACGCTTCTGATCCACGGCAAACACAGCTATCGCGCGAATATCAGCGACAGCGCCGCGGGCACGATCGCATCGCTCGAACACTCGCTGGACAGCTTCGAGGATCGTCTCCGCGAACGTGAAACCGAACTCGCCCAATCGCACCGCCAATCCGCTGACTTAACCAAGCAGCTCGATCATCCATTCGAGCACGAGGAGAAACTTGCGAACGTCGCGAAACGGCAGCAGGAGATAGTCGTCGCCCTCGACATCACGAAAAACCAAGCTTCACCGAAAGTTGACGATTCGATTTCCGAAGCACCCGTTGAAGCGCAACGGGAAACCACCGGTGATTGCTTCAAGAAGTCTTCGATGGGGACTAAGCAGGCGCCAGTCGTCGCAAAATTGACGTGAACGGCCACACCGACCTAGCTTTGAAGGAGCGGACGTAATTACGAATGAGCGGAGGCACTTCCAGTGTTGAACTGATCAAGCTGACCTTGTGCGGCCCGACTGACGTTGCCAAAGAAATCGGGCTGGCCGCGGAGGCAATTGATGAATGGAATTGCCAACACGGCGAGCAGCGAGGCTTTTGGGTAAAGCACCAGCATTGGTCCACTGACAGTTATCCCGATGCTCAGGAAACAGGCCAGGGCGCGATTAACAAGCAGTTGATCGATTCCACTGACATTCTCGTCGCCATATTTTGGTCGCGCATCGGTACGGCGACGGCAAATGCCGAGTCTGGCACGGTTGAAGAAATACAACGCGGTATCAAGCGGGGAAGAAAAGTAATGGTTTACTTCTCCGATTTGGAACCACTGCCCGCAGGTGCGTCGATCGAGCAGGTCAAGCGATTATCTGCTTTCCGCGAGCAACTCAGAGCTCATCGATCCTGCTGGACGTTTCAATCGCGGAGCCGATTCCGCGACGACTTCGCGAATCACCTGGCACTGGTCCTAAACGACTTTCCGCTTGGACGAAAAGGCCGTGCGCGCCGCAAACCAGCCGAGACCGCAATTCGTCAAAGCGCCCGCGGAACTGGAAACATCCAGATCGCTGGCGACGGAAACGAGATTCATCAGTACCAACGTCCACCTGTTATGAAGACGGTGTTGGAGTGACGCCCAGGCAGCATCACCACTGCGGAAGAGCATCAGATTGGCGAGTGGATCAAAGAACTCGCCGAAGGCACGATGGGCAAGTCTCGAAACGAAGCATACGGCGAATGGGGAGCGCGCCTATTGAAACGGTTCAAAGTTCCTAAACGCGAGGCACTGCTTTCCACGGACATGCCCGCTGTTGAAGCGTGGTATCGACAGCAGAAGGCAATTCAGACCACCGGTTACAAAACCAAAGCCCCAGATCAATGGCGTGCCTCGCGGATCACGGCAATCAAAACCGCAATGCGACGTATGGGAAAGGTGAACGAAGATTATTATCCTGAACTGGCTGAACGCTTGAACATGAAGAAGGCGTTCACGTCCCTAACGCGCCTCACGAAAACCGATTTGGATCGTGTCTACCAAATGGTGCTACGCGATTCCCGGCCCTGAGCTTCAGCGACACGGTTCACAGCGCCCAAGCGACTTTAGCGCAACGTAATTCGCCGCAGCGCCCAGCCAACTATCGTGCACTGCCACTGACGGCCGCCGGCGGCCATTCGCTGACACGGTTCCAACACTGCTCAAGCCATTGCTGGAAAGCCGACGGATTCGGCATTCGCGAAACACATGCCCGCGAGCCTAGCGATTTATCAGGCCACAAATGAAGACGATCGGAAAGGCCAAGATCGGCGGCCAATCTCGAGACTGTGACCAGCGAGTTGATCGCGTAATGCTGCCAGGTTTCGCGCGTTTCGAAAACGCGAGTATCGAGAGCAATGCCGGTCTTTACAGCGGTTCGCTTAATTCGTTCCACGTTTTCCGCCCGAATGTTAATCGGTTCGTGAAAGATAGTTATCGGATCTATATCGCGGACTGCAGCGAGAGTTTGGCGCAGATCGGTTTCGTCACATTCTGGGTATGTAGGCGCAACTGCCACGTACACATATAGGCCAGCGTCTTTGGCAGCCTGTAGCGTTGTTAAACGTTGGCTCGGAGCCGGAGCCTTCGGTTCATAGATTTTTGACAAATCGTTTCTGGTGGTCGGCAAGCTCATTCCAAACACAAGTCGAGGACCAAAACTCCGAAAGAGGTCGAAGTCCAACCGCGCTAGAGGGCTTCGCGTCAGGATTCGAACGTTCAAACTTGAATAATCGCGAATAAGCTCCAGCGATCTCACGACAATGTGGCGAGCGGCTTCGGCAAGTTCTCGCTGCCGCTGCGGGTGGGGATGATGGATTACTTGATATGGGTCGGTCGTGCTGCAGTAAATGACAGCGCGATTGCCATCGCGCTTTAGCCGGTTCTGCGGCAATCGCTCTGCCGCGTTCAACGAAGACATAAATTTCTTCTCATCCCACCGACGAATAAGGACGTAATCCCCCCATTCCTCATCGGGGTCGGAAACTCCATACATCCGGAGCGTGGGCGCCTGTTTTATCGTCGCCGCGCTGGGCACGTAACAAAATCGGCATGCATGACTACATCCAACAGCGATGTTGAACGCCCACTCGGACAAACTCTTATGGACAAAATTATTTTGCTGAATCAGTGCCGGCAATTTCCATAGGCCGACCCGTTCAAAGCTATCTGAGGCGGCCGTAATATTTCTGAAGCTGCTGTTCGGCATCCGAGGGAACAATAGCCGATTCGGCTACTTTTTGGAGGGGAACTGTGTTTGGGCTTGAGCTGATAATGCTCGACCTGTTACGCGGCCCGTTTTTAATGTTCTGCCGATGCCCATTACGCCGGAGCAACGTGAGATGGTGGTCGATCTTTTGAAAAAGGGCGACTCCAAGCAGCAGATCGCAGCAGAAATTGGAATCTCTGAGCGGCAAGTCGCTGCGATCGCAGCCCATTTGACAATGGGCACTTACGGCGGCGGCGCTTCTTTCTCCACTGCCGTACGCAGCGAGACACATCCAGGCGAACGCGTGCAGCTTGAGGAGAAGCACGCGGTTCTGCATGGGTTATCGGCATCGCCGAATGAATCGCGAGGCATCTTGATCGGAACGGATCTCGACACCAAAGAGACTGTCTATTGGGATCCATTTCCAGATTCCGGTTCGCCCAACCCGCACGTCCTGATTTTTGGCGAGAGTGGCTATGGCAAAACGTACGCGATTCAGTGTCTCGTTGCCGAACTTGCCCAACGGAAAATACCCAGCATTATTTTTGACTACGGTCAGGGGTTTACTCCCGATTCCTCGCCGCGAGAATTCGTGCAGCTCGCGGCACCGACAACGATCGACGCCAGCAAAAACGGAGTCGCCATCAATCCGCTGCAATCGTTTCCGTTCGATCTCCACGGGCCGTTAAACGTTGCCCAGCGAGTGGCGGATACCTTCGCTCGAGTGTACCCAAAAATTGGCATTCAGCAGCACGCTATTTTGCGGCAGAGCGTTCTTGATGTGCTTCAAGCCGCGGGAATTGATCAGTCCGTCGCAAGCACGTGGACTAACGATCCGCCGAGCTTTCAGCGCATCCGAGATCAACTGGCTTCATATTCGCGGGACCCTACCCACCCCAATCGCCAATTGGCAGCGAAGACAGAGTCTCATGTATCAGGAATATTTGTTTTTAATACGTTCAGGCCATCTGGGGTCGTGATCGATTGGCAACAAATTTTATCAGCCTCGAATCGTGCGGTAATCTTGAAACTCAAAGGCTTGGAGAGCTCTCTGCAACGCATTGTAACAGAGTTCCTGCTTTGGAATATGCTGGCGTTCCTCGAGGCAAAAGGACCCGGACCTTTGCGATGTTTTGCAGTAATCGACGAAGCACACCGCGTTTCTTTCGACGACGATGCCCCAACCGAACAGTTGCTTCGGGAAGGTCGCAAGTTCGGCGTCGGGCTCATTCTTGCCTCACAACAAGCCGAAGATTTTTCGCCAGTTGCGATATCAAACACCGCTACCAAAATGGTGTTCCAAATCGCAGATCCGCAAAATCGCATTGCTCGCGCACTAGCGACGAAGGCAATGAATCTTGAAACTTACAAAATAGCTCGAATATTACCAGTCCTGAAGCGCGGGACGTGTTTGTTTTTATCGGCAAATCGGGCGCAAACGGTTGAGGTAGCTTCTTTCGAGACTCGCAAGCGGATGTAGCGACACAACAGGGCAAAGATTATGGCGAGAACCAAGCAATCGAATCTAACCGACGACCTACTAAAGCAGTACGGCTTTCAGGCGAAGAGCGACGTAAAATACAGCCTGGAAGACATCGGTTCGAATTTTGTATATCAGCTCACAACTGATATACACACATCGATTGGCTCAGTCTTTCGCGAGCTAACAAAGAATTCCTACGACTCCTATCTAGAGTTGCCCGAGACATCGCGGGACGAGGCTATCGACCGCGGTATCGTTATCAGTCGGAGCCGAGACGTTGGCGGCGCAGGCAAGCTCACAATCGCCGACAGTGGAAACGGCAGGTCGCCCGAGGAGCTCAAGCGTTTTCTTCAGATTGGACTCGCACCAGGTAAATCATCCGATCCTACGCTGCGACGTACCGGGTTCAGAGGGATTGGCTCTTGGGCGATGATCGCTTGCGGATCACAAATCATAATCAGCTCACAGCAATTCGAAAGCACAACGCGCGGTATTCTAATCATAAATGTCGCGGAGATGTACAAGACGATGGCGAGAAATCCTACGATGGAGGCTATCCTCAACAATCCCGAATGCGTTAGGTTTGGGGAAGCAGAGCATCCCCTTGAGGAGCACGGTACAAAGATCGAAATTCGGTGCGATGGCCCGCGCCGTTGGGTTGGCTCCTACGAGTTGAATCGTTTGTACTCGCACACAGACCCTGAGGATACTGACCTCCGATCGAAGCTGTTAACACATTGCCAAATCGCATGGGCTAAACAGAGTCCATACTACCGACAGATCGCTGCGATCTACAAAAAAGCGCGATATTTACCGGTACCGGTATTTCTCGATGGAGATCCCGTGGAGAAGCAAATTCCGCCTGAACTCAGTCTGTTCGACGGTCCCACGAACATCAAACTCGATGGAAAAAGTGGTAAAACAGTAGCAGTTGGCTGGGTCGCAGAGAATCCTGATCAGACTGGCGTTGGCGGTGTGTCCGATGTGGAGGAGGAGCTGGTAGGCGTGCAGTTATGCGTCGTCAACAGCCCAATCGGCGAAAAGAATATTCACTCAGAAAATGTCCGCGCGACAATTCTAAAGTGGTACGTCGGCGAGGTGCATGTAGTCGATGATGATATCAAGCCAAACGCCGACGGCACCGGTCTTCGTGGTGACGTAAATGATGAGTTTATCACATCACTGCAAAACTTTTACACGACTTTGGAAGAGAGGGCGGAACAGAAATCGCAGGAGATCTCCGCTCTTCGCAAGGTCACCAAAGCTACGGCGTCTTTATTAAAACTGGCGGAGGGGAAAGCTGAGGAATGGGAAGTCACCTACGACGTTCGAACTGCCCAACAGGCGATCGAGAAAAGAGAAGGTGAGAAATGGAGCAACACCACCCTGGAAAAGGAATGGAAGGCGGCTGTCAAGAGCCTCGAGTCTAACAAAAATTACCGCAGCCTTCTAAAGAAAAAAGCAACGAGCGGCGCGGCCAAGAACACGGATGGCGGCACAAAAAAGACAGGGGGCACTTCAAAACGATCCGGAACAACTTCGACCGTAACGATCGATTCGAAGGACATTCAGAAACTTGTGGCCGAATTGATTTTGAAGTTCGAGGAATTCAATCTTACGAAAGATCAAATCGAAGAATTGCTGGACTTAATCCGCGCGGCGATGAAGTCGAGTGAAGCGATGGGCTAAGCCTATGACGTCCAGCTTTGTAGAGTCTGATGAGAAGACGCTCGTCAGAGAAGCATTGCGCAAGGCAGGACTGGCTCTGGGTCGCCAGGAGTTGACCTATTTAGGGATGCCTGAGGCTGCCGCGCTCGATATTCGCATCCTCCAAAGGCTCCTTCGGAATGTGATCTGCATAGACTGGGAACGCAAAAAATTGGAAGTAGCGGAACACAACATCTCAGATCTTCCCCTTAAGGTCCGAGAGTTTCACGCCTGCGACGTTTGGGAATATCTCAAGAGCGATTATTACCGCGCTGGACTGACTGCCGACATGACATTCCTAGATTTCTTAGGCGGCGGCATCTCATCAGCCGACACATTTGCCCACGAAATGCATGCTCTCCGTAGCTATTTTTCCCGACAAGCTCTCCATCCGCGGACCGCATTCGTTTTCGCTTGGACATATATGCCGCACGACCGCGGTCTGCAGGCATACACACGAGCTGTTGAAAACTCAGCAACCGAAGAAGAGAAGAAGATGCTTAGAGGCCTAACCGGTATTCGATTTCGTTCTCTTGCGATCCGTCTGGTTCTGTCGCGATTACTTCAGGAACACAACATGACGGGCAAAATCTATTTTCACGCCCTATATAAAACCGTGATGAGCTCGTTAATTCTGGTCTTCAGCAAGGGGCATGATCCCAAATGTACTCTGCCCATGGGCTCGCCGGAGTCGATTCTGTCAGAACCGATCCGAGCATACAAAAAGGGCCAAGTCGTTCCAGATTCTATTAACATAACTGGGACGTAATGCCACGCGTGCGGACCTTCTTTCTCGGCAAATCATTTGCAAAGATCATCAAGAACCTGCTTGATTAAGGGGGTTATGTCGCGGGGCCGGCTGTGACTGGAAAGGAGTGATAACAATCGTTCATACGCTGCCGCCGCAGCTTTCGGTTGTTTTCGCAACCAAGCCTTCTGTCGTCTTGTTAGGAGCGCAGCGAGTCTGAATGCGGGCTGCGTTTCGGCCCCATTCGGGCGAGCGATCTGATTGCGCTCAATGGATTTTTGCCTAGCCAGCTTCGCGACTTTCTTCGCGTAGGGCATGACGTGGGTGATTAGGTTTTGCTGGTGAGTGCTTTGCTCCAAATCGTCTCGCCGGCCATTCGGTACTAGCTTATTTGATATGAGATGAATTTCTCCTACCGCCCAGCCGTTAAACCGAGGCTCCGGAAATACGACATCGAAGAGATTTGCGTTCCCGATTTGCATATTGCCTGACCGCAGACGCAATCCCCGAATCGGAGATCGATCGGGCAACGCGCCATGGTAACCATGATGTAAAATCCAGCCGACGGCATCCAAATCGCCGCTTAGCCCCGGCACTTCAAGGAACTCGACGCCGTCGAATCTATCTGTCTGCTGTTTTCTTGCCTGAAAGAGATTATTAAAGGGCCGCGTCAGCGGTACATCGCTTTCGTTCAAAAAAACGTTGTGAGTGTCGCCTATACCATAGGCCGAGAGTTTCTCGGTAATCATGTCTCCAAATGAGAAGTCCTTAGCAAAAGGAAGGGGCGCGATCTGAGAAAGGTAGTCTCTCACGACGCTCTCGTTAAGAAGAACATCGTTTCTAATACGGTTGACTCCGCGCAGTTCGACCTCAAAAAAATGTTCGCCCGAATTTCCGGGACTATCTTCGAATGCTACCACTTCACGCATTACGTCATGAAGATCGCCTTTGAAGGAGTGATCTCGTAGCAATGTCTTCAGCTTGCGGCAGTCCCATTGAATTTCTCGTGTGATTGGCGCACCCTTCGCTTTCGACCGGAAAATCAACTGCTGGCTGTACGCGAGACCTGCGAGCCGACCCACGCCGCGAAACCCTCTGGCCTTGCTGCCGCGCTTTTTGCTCGCTCCTAATGCGGTTAATCTTCTAGAGAAAACGTTCGCTGCGATGCCGATACCATTATCTCGGATGATGATGCGGCGCGCGGACAGGTCTAGTTTGACGTTAATTCGCGGAATCTTTTGTGACCCAAAAAGTCGAGCATCACGTGCTTCATCTATGGCATCTGCCGCATTCTGAACATACTCGCGGTAAATACACAGCGGATCCACGTACATTGCGCTCGTCAGCAACTCGAGAATATCTTTGCCAACGACCGGAGCGATTTGCAGTGTCGTTCGTGCCGGCTCCCTACGTGTTTCAGTGAGAACTTGCATTGCTAAGCGCTCACGGGATTCAACTCAAGGCCGGCGTCCTCAACTCTCTCGTCATCAGGGAGCATGCATCCGGCGGCATGTTCGGTTTGGATGGCCTTCTGCCGCTCCCAAATCTGCCGCTCCTCTCTGTCATCCAACGGAGAGTAAAACCGAAATACTTCCCTAACCTTGCGGTTGCTGATTCCGCTCAGCAGAGTCGAAAAATGTCGATTCTCAAAATTTGACAGCACCAATAGCAGATTTGCGCGATCGGCGGCGCTTAAGCGCGAATAGAGCGACCGGTACTCCTCAAATTCGGCTTGGCCGCCGAGCTCCTCAAACCACACGCGATTAAAAATAAATTTCTGCGGCCGCGTAAGAAGCTGCTCAAACGCTTCTTCCGAATTTCCGAAAGCCCTTTCGAAGAACTGTGGCGCCCCGCTCACAATCCCGTGTGTCGCCTGAAGAATAATCTGCATAGAACGCAGATAGTACCTGTTCCACTTTTCGCCCACGAAACCGCGGTCTTTTCGGTCCGTCGGCTGATACCGCATCGGGAAGGAGAAAATGCGGATTCCAAGCTCCTTATTCAGCTCAATGTTGAGCCGCATGCGCTGGTAGAGATCAGCGGCTGAGTCGTGAAAATTGTAGAGCATGTAATTCGAAAGATCACACAGCCCTGCTTGGTGAGCGTAACGAATGGCCGTTTCATACGGCTTGCGCAGTCCGATGTGATCAAATGCAATGCGAAGTGGTTTGATGCACGTGCTTGCCAGCTCCCGTAGAAACATCGGGTCCTTACACAGAATTCTCGCATCGACGCCTTGATTAAAATCCACTCGCCTTTGGACGGCCGCCCGCTTGCCACGCTGTAACTTTGCCCCACGTTCGAAGCCAAGATCACGAATCTCCGCGATAACTTCTTTGAATCGCGGAGAAGCGACGATGTTGTTGTCCATCAATATCAAATCTTTTTTCGCGCCGTAAATGTTCTCAATGCCTTTGACTATTCTGCTGAGAGAGGGGGTGTCGTAGAGGTCTCCTTCCAGCTTCGGAACCCCGCAGAAGCTGCATTTTCGCACGCACCCACGGGAGGCGTATGCAAAATAGGCGTCCGTGATGGAATAGCGGTAATCGGTTTGTTCCAGAATGCTGTAGTCCGGAATGTGATCCTCTATCGGTTGGGAAGCGAGGTCGTCGGAATACAGTTCCTCTTCGAAGGCATCTAGTTGAAGCGACTGAGCCGGAGGGTCCTTCAGTAGACCCGCGACGAATCTTACGCCGCGCCACCGGATCTCCTTCAAGAACTCTCCATGCATCAGAGATGCTGCGATTCCGCCGACGAACACTTTGTTAGGCTGATCGCCCGAAGCTTCGATGGCGAAATCAATAGCTTCCGAAATCTTTTTCCATTCGAAGGAAAACAATGTTGTGACATAGATGCGATCCCAATAGGTATCGAGGACAGTTCGATCCTCACCTTTAACAAATGTGACCTTGTCCTGCTTGCCACGTGGTCCGTGATACTGGGCCAACTTCATCAAGCCAAGTGGCGGATATTTGTTCTTGTACGCCGGCTCGATCAGCAGGATGTTTTTGTTGGCCATTATCGTCCTCGCTGTGCTGCGGTCGTGCGAAGACCTTGCAACTGCCGGTAGAGCTTTGTGGCACCGGACTCTCCGCTCAGACCTTCGAGCGGGCCGTGATTAGACCAGTCAAGCTGCCTGACAAATTCCTCCAGGCAGCCCACGAAATATCCGACTGTAGGGGTGATATTCTGGGAGGCAGCATCCAGATATAGGTCCGCGGCGATCTGCATCAACCCGTAAACCCCTATGCCTTTTGTGATGTAGAACTTTCGTGGGCACTCCCATTCCTTCTGAAGCACGACTGCAACCGCCTTCCAGAAGTCGAGCACGACGCTGCTCGCCTCTTCTGCACCACCGATCGGAATGATGTTTGTCGCCTTCAGGAATTTCGCGACAGCTTTTTGTACAGTTCGTAATGACGCTCGTCGCTTTAGTCCCGACGTCATTTTGCCACCCAACCCGAGCTGCCCGCGCCATGGAGAACCCTCTGCGGAATTTAAACGCAGAGCGATAAACAGATGTGGATCTTCGACAGCGAGATCTTTGGCGAGCCGCGCCAGATTGTAGTCGAGCAGGCTGGTGTTTAGCCCTTTCGCCTTGCCGTTGATCGTGGTGAAGATTTCAGTCTCTTCCCGAACCGTCAGGCCCAGAAAAGACATAAAGGCGAGAGGCGTTTTCGACCCGGCGAGACTGCCGAGTCGATGTTGACAATCGACCTGCGAAAATACCGGGCGGCCGCCGTTGATTCGCAGAAACACGCCCGTACTCGTATTTTCAACGCGCCACTGCCGAGGCTTGGACTTTCTCAAATTGAATGTGAGCGGCACGGTGGTGCTGCCGGGCTGCTGGATGTACCGCTTGAAATCAACACTATGATGCGCGTTGAACTTTCGTTGGTAACCTCGACCCGTGGTCTCGTCGAGGATATCGGCAAAGCTCAACGAATGGAGCACTCCTGCCGGCGCTGACCCCAGGATCACCGCCCGCTTACCGCACCTGCCGTTCAACACTGGCAGCCTAATAGAGAATCGCCGCACATCTGCTGTTAGCAAAAATCTGCAGCGAATCAATGCAAATTTGCAGTCGATCCGTGCGGGGCCATTGACATTGTCATCACCGCCGATCAAAGCACGCCGCAATTCGCGCCGATCCACTGTAGAAACGGGGAACGCGAGTTTCAGAATTTCTGAAGAACAAGCTGGGGACCCGTCGCAACCGCTTCAGATATTTAGCTCGAATCCCGGAACCCGGTCTGACGGAAAACGATATATTTAAACGCAGCGTATTTCCCGCATCAAAATGGCTACCGGTTGCAAAACACGTTGAGGCTGCTGTCGGTGCTTCATAACGTGAAGCATCCTGAACCGGTAAAAGTTCTACTCCCGGTCGGCCTCTATCAGTCCGTTGCTCGCGTTTAGCGCGAGTACATGCAAACTGCCTTCTTCGAACACCTCGAATGCTCGTACTACGTCAGTGTCTGGTCTGAGAGATCCCTGATTGAAATGCAATCGCGCCGGTTCATAGCAATCAACAGCAGCGTAAACGGAAACAACAACTCCACCGAGAATGTGACTGCTGGCCCACGACCCTCGGTTCGTCATCCAAGTTATAATCGCATCGCTGCCAACCCTGCCTGTGACCCACCAGACGGTTGAATCAAGCCACTCTTTCGGCATCTCGCTTCCGTCATTCTTCGCCAGACAAAATAAGCTTTCGAGGATGCTGCGTGATGATGGGACCGTGACCGCCATTCGTGAGACTCTACCGGTGTTCTCTTGAGGTTAAAAGCGGTTTAGCTGCCAGGCAGATCATCACGAGAAGATCAACGCGCGCTTCATGCGACGCCCCGGCCGGGAGCTTACGACACGCTGATTCATCAGCGAGTTCATCTGGGCCATACTCTCGAGTCAGCATTCCTCCTCGCACTCGAGGGTGCAATTCTCCGACTGATTCACTGGAAGATTTCCGTTCCCGTCAACCCGCCCGTTGTATCTGCAAGAACGCGGCAGACGCTCTCAAGCTCCGCGGGCGGAAAGAAAGGGTGGACCGGCATAACTCGCAACGGATCAATCGCTCAGACACCTCCAATATTGCGCAAACACTGTGCAATTTCATTCCAATCGTGTACCAAAGCCGAATCTCTAAATCCGGCCGTCGGACGAAGAACCGACTGATTTGGGAAGGAAAATATGGCAGCGCGCGTTTTTCTTTGATCCGGCGCGACGACTGGATCGCGATTCAGTGTTTTCAGTTGTCGGACGTTTCAGCTACCGTCTGACCCACAATGGTTCGAGCAAAATTCAACGACTCCGAGGTCCCTGAAGGACCATTTCGCGGCGCCTCGTGATTCGTTACGGAGAGTTGAATGAACGCCGTTGAAATCGAAGAAGCCGTTTCCAGGCTCGCGGAGCAGCCGTTCGAGGCGGAGAGCTTCCCATTCGCATTCCTCGAAGCGTTTGGGAACAAAGAGACCACAATCAAGCGACTTAGGAGCGGCAATTCGAACCAATCCGACCTGCCCGGCGGTGTTCTGCAGCGCAACAATATCCACCTTAAGGTCTGCCCCGAAGGCGAGGTGACAGCAACTCTCGCCGCGTTGCGGGAGAGTGCTGCCACAGCCAAGCAAAAGGCCAAGTTCATCCTCGCCACGGACGGGAAAACCTTTGAGGCCGAAAACCTCGTCGACAACGAAATCGTAGCCTGCGCTTACCCGGACTTCCCCGATCACTTCGGCTTCTTCCTTCCGCTGGCCGGCATTACCACCGTCAGGCAGATCCGCGAGAACGCGTTCGACATCAAGGCCACCGGCCGTCTCAACAAGCTCTACATCGAGCTGCTCAAGGATAACGAAGATTGGGCGGCCGCGGACCGCCGCCATGACATGAACCATTTCATGGCCCGGCTGATCTTCTGTTTCTTCGCCGAGGATACGGATATCTTCCCCAGTAACGCCCGCTTCACGGAAACTATTGATAAAATGAGCGCGCGCGACTCCTCGGACACGCATCAGATCATCTCCGAGGTGTTTCGAGCTATGAACACCAAGCGGGACGAGCGCAAAGGCGAAAAAATCCCCGGTTGGGTTCCTGATTTCCCGTACGTGAATGGCGGCCTCTTCTCCGGCAGCCTGGACGTTCCCCGCTTCAGTAAGATCGCGCGCTCCTACCTGCTCCACGTCGGCGGTCTCGACTGGACGAAGATCAATCCGGACATCTTCGGCTCCATGATACAGGCCGTGGCCGATGACGAAGAGCGCGGTGCCCTGGGCATGCACTACACCAGCATGCCGAATATCCTGAAGGTCTTGAATCCGCTCTTCCTCGACGACCTGCGGCAAAAGCTGGAGGAAGCGGGCGACAACGCGCGTAAGCTCCACAACCTGCGCCAGCGTCTGGCGAGAATCCGCGTTTTCGACCCCGCCTGCGGCTCCGGCAATTTCCTCGTCATCGCCTACAAGCACATGCGCGAGATCGAAGCGGAGATCAACCTCCGCCGGGGCGAACGCGAAAACCGTTCCGAAATTCCGCTCACCAACTTTCGCGGCATCGAACTCCGGGACTTCTCCGCGGAGATCGCCCGCCTCGCCCTCATCATTGCTGAATTCCAATGCGATGTGCTTTATCGCGGACAAAAGGAGGCTTTGGCGGAATTCCTGCCGCTTGATGCAGAAAACTGGATTACCAGCGGCAATGCGCTGCAGCTTGATTGGCTGAGTGTGTGCCGGCCCGAAGGAAAAGCTGTGAAAATTCGAGGGGACGACTTGTTCAACACGCCGCTGGATCAGTCCGAAATCGATTTCGTGAACGAGGGCGGAGAGACCTACATCTGCGGGAATCCACCGTATGTTGGTAGCAAATGGCAAACAAAGGAACATAAGTCTGATCTCGCGAGCATTTTCAGCGGGCAGTCAAGCGGTTGGAAATCCCTCGACTATGTGGCTGGATGGTTTCTAAAAGCGGCGGAATACGGAAGGTGCACTAAGTCCTCGGCAGCTTTCGTGGCCACAAACTCAATATGTCAGGGCGCACAAGTGCCGATACTTTGGCCAATCATTGTTCGACTGGATCACGAAATAACCTTTGCTCACACGAGTTTTAACTGGTCAAACCTGGCTAGTAACAATGCCGGGGTTACGGTGGTGATTGTTGGAATATCTAATGCCAGTTCGGCAGCGCGGAAGATTTTTTCCGAAGACGAAGGCGGTGCGGCGGTTGTGAGGATCGTTTCTTCAATAAACGCTTACTTGCTTCCCGGTCCTCAGGTTTTTGTAGAAGGCCACCGCACAGCCAGAAACGGCCTTTCACCTATTGCGGACGGAAGTGGTCCACTGGACGGGGGGCACTTGCTGCTTACTAAAGATGAAAAGGACATGTTGATCAAAGCGAGTCCTGCAAGCGCACGTTTCATAAGGCCGTTTCTAGGCTCCACTGAAATTATTCATGGATACCAAAGGTGGTGCATTTGGGTTGAAAACGAAGAACTGAAGGAGGCGCAGGACATACCTGAAATCGCTTCTAGGATCGCATCGGTTCGCGAATTTCGAATCCGCGCTGGAACTCGCGCACAAACCGCCATTGGGCGTCCGAATCGGTTCGCGTGGATCAATCAGCCCGTGCACGAGCAAATCGCGATACCCAAGGTCTTCTCGGAACGACGTCAGTATATCACTGCCGAGCTATTCTCGTCCGAAACGGTGATTAGCAATCGCGCTTGCATTGTGATGGATCCAGAACGCTTCGAGTTCTCAATCATCTCTTCAAGGTTACACTGGATTTGGATCGCCGCAGTTTGTGTGCGGCTTCGAACCGATCTTTCTTATTCAGGCACGATCGGTTGGAACAACTTTCCCGTTCCCACGCTTACCGAGCAAAACAAAGCCCACCTGACCCGTTGCGCGGAGGACATCCTGCTGGCGCGCGAGACGCATTTCCCGGCGACGATTGCAGACCTTTACGACCCGGACACTATGCCGGCCAATCTCCGCGAGGCGCATGAGCGCAACGACGAAGTGCTGGAGCGCATTTACATTGGCCGCCGCTTCAAGAACGACACGGAGCGGTTGGAAAAGCTCTTCGAACTCTATACTAAGATGACCGCCGGACAGACCTTGCCGAAGAAGCAAGGCAGCCGTCAAACGAAACTTTCCGAAGCATGAGCAACCCGCAAAACATTCCCTCCGTCTCCGTCACCTATGCGCAGAACGGCAGTTCCACGCGGGCCAATGCGCTCGGCATGCGCGCGATGCAGGAGCGGGCCTACCAAAAGCGCGGCGAGCAGTATTTGCTGATCAAATCGCCGCCGGCTTCCGGCAAAAGCCGCGCGCTCATGTTCATCGCGCTAGACAAGCTGGCCAATCAAGGGATCAAGCAGGCGATCATCGTCGTGCCCGAGCGATCCATCGGCGCGAGCTTCCATGATGAGCCGCTGAGCCAGTTCGGCTTTTGGGCGGATTGGAAGGTGGAGCCGAAATGGAACTTGTGCGACGCGCCGGGAACGGACAACGGCGGCAAGGTGGATTCCGTGAAAGCGTTTTTGGATAGTGAAGACAAGGTTCTGGTTTGCACCCACGCCAGCTTTCGCTTCGCCGTGGACAAGTTCGGCGTCGAGGCCTTCGACGATCGATTAATCGCCGTGGACGAGTTTCATCACGTCTCCGCCAATCCCGACAACAAGCTGGGCGCACATCTGGGCGAGTTCATCGCGCGGGACAAGGCCCACATCGTAGCCATGACCGGCTCGTATTTTCGTGGCGACGCGGAGGCCGTGCTACACCCGGAAGACGAGGCGAAGTTTGATACCGTCACATACACCTACTACGAGCAGCTCAACGGCTACCAGTATCTCAAGCAACTCGACATCGGCTATTACTTCTACGCGGGAAGCTATACCGACGAGATCCTGAGCGTGCTCGATCCTAACGAGAAGACGATCGTTCACATTCCGAACGTCAATGCACGCGAGAGCACGAAGGACAAGATCAAAGAGGTGGAGCACATCATCGGGGAACTCGGCGAATGGCAGGGTGTCGATCCAAATACCGGTTTCCAGCTCGTAAAGACAGCAGACGGGCGAATTCTGAAAATCGCCGATCTGGTGGATGACGATCCTAGCAAGCGCGAGCGCGTAATCGCCACGCTTAGAGACTCCACCCAAAAGAATAACCGCGACCATGTCGACATAATCATCGCGCTGGGGATGGCTAAGGAGGGCTTCGACTGGATCTGGTGCGAACACGCACTAACAGTCGGCTATCGCTCCAGCTTAACCGAAATCGTGCAGATCATTGGTCGCGCGACACGCGACGCGCCGGGCAAGACGCGAACGCGTTTCACCAATCTCATCGCGGAACCGGATGCCACTGAAGAGGCGGTGACGGAAGCAGTGAACGACACGCTTAAGGCCATCGCCGCTAGCCTTCTCATGGAACAGGTCCTGGCGCCGCGGTTCGAGTTCAAGCCGAAGAACCCAAACAATGAGCCTACGCCCGGCTTCGACTACGGAGAAGGCGGCTATGACCCGAGCAAATGCAACGTCGGCGTGAACCAGCAAACCGGCCAAATCCAGATGGAGATCAAAGGTCTGGTCGAGCCGAAAAGCGAAGAGGCTGTACGCATTTGCCGCGAGGATTTGAATGAACTGATCACCGCCTTCGTTCAGGACAAGACCACCGTCGAGCGTGGCATGTTCGACGAAGAGCTGGTGCCGGAAGAACTGACGCAGGTCCGCATGGGAAAGATCGTGAAAGAGGTCTATCCGCATTTGGACGAGGAAGACCAGGAATCTGTCCGGCAGCATGCCATCGCAGCACTGAACATCGTCCAGGAGGCGAAGAAGGCTCTGTCAGAAAGTGGCGCGGAAGACACGAAGAACACGGCATTGATCGATGGGGTGCGAAAGTTTGCGATGGACGTGAGGGACCTCGACATCGATCTGATCGATCGGATCAATCCCTTCGGAGAAGCCTACGCCATTCTGGCGAAATCGATGAGCGAAGCCCGGCTCAAGCAAGTGGCTGAAGTGATCGCCGCCAGACGCATAAATCTGACTCTCGAAGAAGCTCGTGAGTTGGCCAAACGCGCGCTCCGATTCAAGGAAGAGAAAAAACGATTACCGTCGCTGACCGCCGCCGACCCGTGGGAAAGGCGGATGGCAGAAGGCGTGGCCTTTTTGCAGCAAAAGGCAAAGGAGAGCCAAAGTGGCTAAGAACATTACAGACGAAGATCTCGAATTGCTGGGGGAACTGGGCGTCGAGGCGGAAGCCCAACAAACCGGCGGCAGCTCCGCTCGGGAGCAGCGGATCATCGCAGGCTTTGAAGAGATCGAGCGATTCGTTCAGGAACAGGGCAGACATCCCGAGCACGGGGAGAACCGCGACATTTTCGAGCGTCTCTATGCCGTGCGCTTGGACCGAATCCGCGAGTCCGCGGAGTGCCGCGAACTATTGAAAGACTTAGATTCGCAAGGATTGCTTGGCGCTGGGGATGAAGTCCACTCCGGTCGCGTAAAAGAAGAACCCACCGATGAAGAGCTGCTGGCCTCATTGGGGGTAAAGGTCGCGCCCGCGGAAGATCTCACTCAGCTTGTCCACGTCCGGTCGAGAGAGGAAATCAAAGCTGCAGAAGAAATCGCGCAAAGGAATCCCTGCGAGGATTTCGGCGAATTCCAACCCATCTTCGAAAAAGTGCAGCGCGAATTGGAAGCCGGTCAGCGGCACACCCTGAAATACCAAGACAACGCGGAGGTCAAAAACGGCGATCTATTCATCCTCGACGGACAAAAGGTGATCGTTGCCGATTTGGGCGATCCGTTTGTTAGCGACTATGGCCGCCCGGACCGCAGGCTCAGAGTGGTATACGACAACGGCACCGAGAGCGATCTTCTCGTTCGTTCTCTCCAGCGTGCTCTCAACAAAGACAAGGCCAGTCGCCGCATTACCGATCCGGATCTCGGTCCGCTCTTCTCGGACGAAGAACAAGAGGATGACTTGCCGACAGGATTCGTTTACGTGCTTAGGAGCAAATCGGAACAACCGTTCGTAGCGAAAAACAGGTCCGTGATTCACAAGATTGGTGTGACCGGAGGAGACGTGAAGGCCCGGGTCGCCAACGCAAAAAAAGATCCAACCTATTTACTCGCGGACGTAGAAATCGTGGCGTCTTTCAAGCTTTCGAACATCAATCGGAAGCGGCTGGAGGCATTGCTCCATAAGTTTTTCGGCAGCGCCCGATTGGATCTAGAACTGAAGGATCGGTTCGGTGGCCAAGTGGAGCCGAGGGAATGGTTTCTAGTCCCGTTAAAGGCAATCGAAGAAGCAATTGAAAAACTGAAGGCAGGAAGCATCAGTGAATATCAATATGATAAGGCAACGGCCCAAATAGTGAAGCGTGACAAACGGTTTCGAAGCGCATGAAGGCGACATTAGCCACATCTTCATCGCAGCCAGATTTTTCTTATGTCTGAAACGGTTTTCAAGAAAGTCGATTACACGCTCAAGGACCTCGTCGGCTACATCGACATGGGCGACATCGGACTGCCTGACATTCAACGGCCGTTCGTCTGGAAAAACGCCAAGGTCCGAGACCTCTTTGATTCCATGTATCGAGGCTATCCCGTCGGGTATCTGCTGCTCTGGCAGAATGCGCTGACGGAAGATTCCAAAACGATCGGCGCAGAAACCAAACAAAAGCCACCGCGCCTGTTAATCGTGGACGGACAGCAGCGTTTGACATCGCTGTATGCGGTTGTGCGCGGGGTTCCCGTCTTGCGCGAGAATTATACGCGCGAACCGATTCAAATTGCATTCAATCCGCTGGACGAGAAGTTCGAAGTCGCGGATGCCGCCATCCAACGGGACGCGGCATTCATCACCAGCATTTCCGTGTTGTGGGCAAAGGACGCGAAGATCACGAAGCTGATTCGAGACTACACAGAGCGTCTCCAAGCGACACGCGAACTGTCGGAACAGGAGATCGATCGAATTGAGAATGCCATTCTGAAGGTTTTCGCACTGGACGGCTTCCCATTCACGGCGCTGGAGCTTTCATCGGAGATCAACGAAGAAGCTGTTTCGGAAGTCTTCGTCAGGATCAACAGCAAAGGAACGCCTCTCAACCAAGCCGATTTCATCCTGACACTGATGTCCGTTTTTTGGGACGAAGGGCGCACCCAACTGGAACAGTTTTGCCGTGCCGCGAAGACGCCCGCAGTGGGTAAACCTTCACCATTTAACCATTTCATAAAGCCCGGCCCGGACCAGCTTCTTCGAGTGGGAGTTGGCTTGGGCTTCAAACGTGCCCGGCTCCAATACGTTTATTCGCTCCTCCGAGGAAAGGATCTGGAGACGGAGAAGTTCAGCGACCAGCGGCGCAAAGAACAGTTTGAAGTTTTGCAAAAGGCGCAGGAGCGCGCGCTCAACCTGCAGTATTGGCACGACTTCATGAACTGCATCCGGCAGGCAGGCTTCCGTAGCGAGAAAATGATCAGTTCGCAGAACAACATGCTGATGTCTTACATCCTCTACCTAATGGGCCGGACAGAGTTCCAGGTAGATGAGTTTCGCTTGCGAGGGATCATTGCTCGCTGGTTTTTCATGTCGTCGTTAACCGGTCGTTTTACCGGTTCTCCAGAATCCGCGATGGAATTTGATCTTGCGCGTTTCCGAGGATTGACTGACCCGGATAAGTTCGTCGCTACCTTGGAACAGGCGTGTGACCTGGCCATGACGGACGACTTCTGGGGCATTACGCTACCGAATGATTTGGCGACTTCATCTCCGCGTAGTCCGTCTCTTTTTGCCTACAATGCAGCGCTCGTTCTGCTTGATGCTCGAGCCCTCTTCTCGAAGCTGCGGGTTGCAGAACTAGTGGATCCTTCAACGCAAGGAACGCGGGCGGCCGTCGAGCGGCATCACCTTTTTCCGAAAGGTTATCTTAAGACCCTGAGGGTTACCGAAATTCGCGAGACGAATCAGATTGCTAACTTTGCCCTGATTGAATGGGGCGATAATGGAAATATCTCGGATCAGCCACCGGCTGAATACTTGCCGACGATGAAAGCCCGTTTTAGCGCTGACGAACTGGCGCGCATGAATAGATGGCATGCCTTACCCGAAAACTGGGAGCACATGGATTACCCGACGTTCCTTGAGAAGCGACGGGATTTGATGGCCGAGGTCATTCGCGATGGGTATCGAATCCTAACCGTCGATTCAGGAGGGATTACGTCATTGGAAGCGGCGACGGTTGCTCAGCTGGCAGCGACGGGAGAGTCAGACGAAGTAGAATTCAAATCGAGTCTGCGAATCAATCAGCACACCGGGCAAAAAGATCCGAGAATGGAGCTCGCGGCTCTCAAGACGATTGCTGGATTTCTAAATACTAACGGCGGCCGGCTCGTCATCGGCGTGCGCGATGATGGCACGCCGCTTGGGATCGAAGCCGATCAGTTCGCCAGTGAAGACAAGATGGGATTGCACCTGGTCAACCTCGTAAACGGCAGAATGGGGCCGCAAACGATGACGTTCATACAGCTGCGCTTTGACGAGCACGAGGACCGTCGAGTTATGGTGATTGAGTGCCGTAAAGCGGCGAAGCCCGTCTTCGTGAAAGATGGCGAGGCGGAGAATTTTTACATCCGCACCGGACCATCCACCACGCAGCTGACCCCTACGCAAACGCTGGAGTATATTAAACAGCGCTGGAAGTAGTCGCGCGACCTCCGAACTTCGAAATGAAGCTATCGCGAAAGTTTGAACAGGCGCTGACGTACGCGACCCGGGTTCACGGCGGTCAGCTCAGGAAGAAAACCCGGATCCCGTATATCGCGCACATCCTTGGCGTGACGGCCATCGCGATGGAATATGGCGCCACCGAGACGGAAGCGGTCGGAGCGCTCCTGCATGATGCGGTGGAGGATGCCGGCGGCGCCAAACGCTTACGCGATATCGAAAGAAAATTCGGCAAAGCGGTCGCCAAGATCGTGGACGGCTGCACTGATACTGATCAGACTCCCAAGCCGCCTTGGCTCGCCAGAAAGCAAGCCTACATCGCCCATCTCAAACACGCGCCTGTCTCAATCCAGATAGTCTCAGCTTCGGATAAACTGCACAACCTCCGCGCCATCCTTATGGATTACCGGACCGAAGGCGACAAACTCTGGAGCCGGTTCAACGGCGGCAAACATGGCACCCTCTGGTATTACGCCGCGCTCCTCGAAGCTTTTCCCGGCGGCAAACGCCTCGCTCCTCTTCTCGCGGAGCTCGATCGCACCCTCGCCACCCTAGAAGCTCTTGCCAATAACCGCCGCCGCATGAAGGAACCGCCAGCCGCTTAAAGGAGAACCCTGATTGCCTCGGAAAATTAGATCTGTTGCAGTTGCATCGCTCGACTTCGACTCGATCACGCGAGGGGATGACAATACGATTTACCGCCAAATGAAGGCCACACTCGGAATGAGCAGAAAGCGATTCTTTCCAAAATCGGTCACTTGGAACGCTTTTCGAGTCGCACGGACTCCGAACTCGATCACAATCCATCTTCTCTCTTCCAAAGATCAGATGAGCGAACGGAGGGAAGTTGCTCGCTTTGCCTTTATTCGCGGCCCCAGTTTCAGTCGCGTATAACAATTCCCATCTCCACCCTCGACCGTTAGCTCAGCTTCTACACCTGCGGCTGAATGGTGAATATGCTCTATCCACTTCGGCGAGGATCGAATCGAAGAGTTCGATCGCATCATCTTTGATCTTAGGCAACGACGGCGGCGTTTGCGGTTTTGGAATGCGATGACCTCGGTGTAGCGGGTTCAAGCAAAGGACAAAAACTGATTCCCGGATCGGGCCCCACTGGCCATGACTGAAACCAGACGTCCAACCATAATAGCGGTCGTAAACGTCCTTCAATCCGATCTTCTCGCTCATCTTTCGTAGGTCTGAACCGGCCCAATGGCCAACGTCGATAGCCACGAATTCTTCCCAGAAATCTTCGTTCGCAATGCGGTTTAACACTTCGCCGTCTAAATAGTTCGGGGGAGCGGGATCTAATTTCTCTAGCTTTAACGAGGCCAGCTTCGCCTGGCCGACACCATAATTCCGCCAGGTGCGCCAGAGTTCCAGTTTGTCTTCCTTCAACAGGTAATGCAGTGTTAGGCGAATCTCGAGCAAAGTTCGCAGAGCGAGTCTTCCGACTACAGCTCCACCTTCAGCCGTCACTACTTCCTCCATCAACCGCAGCGCATAAAAAGCCATCCCGAAGACTGCATCATGTCGTGCGTCGATGGCCGTTGTCTCCCGAGTGTTTTCCCAATGCGATTCGAGTTCTCGCCGGATTTCCTGCAGGAATTTTAGATCGACTGCCTCTGCTGCTGATCCAGTGACATGCTCATTTGTCCGCACGCCCAAACACGGCGTCTTTTCCCAACACTCCGCCCAAAAGGCGTTCGACCATGTGAGGTCCCTTTTCTCTGCGGCATCCATGGCGCCTTCGGCCGCACGAATGCTTGGCCGCACGTGTGTCTGATCACCCAAACGAGGATAGCCGTTTAATTGAATAAGTTCCTCGTGAGGAATAATCACGCGCTTCCCGAACATCCCGCTCATTAACCGCACCCACCGACAATCGGTCGCTTCCTGGGATTGATGGAAAAGAGTTAATCGAACGGCCTCCATCAGGAGCTCGGCTGGACCAGGTTGAGCATTTTGCAATGCCTCCTGCCAGTCGTCGCGCGCCGGAAGTGCGGAAAACAGTAGTAACGGCGCCAGTGCTCCTCTCAGTTCTTCTGTTTGGCAGAGCACGCCCAAAATCTCTCGCCTGTCGGCCGGTTCGAGCTGCGAAAAACCTGTTAGGGTAGGGTCCCAAAAGCGGGGACTATTCTCATCCTTCGCGCCAAATCTTAAAAACGTCCTGAAAGTTTCTAAGGCACGATCGCGCCCTAGTTTCGCGATCAGGAGCGCCGCCCACACCATCTCCGGCAAACGATCGTTAGTCCACGAGACCAAACCCTTCCCAGCACCAAACTGCACAAAAGGCGGCTTAAGGACTTTGCCTTCCTTTTTGTGGCCAGAAAGTGGTGTTCGGCTCTGATACTTGAGTTTTTTCTTCGATCGTTTGCCCATCATTCGAAGCATAGCTCGCCCCGACCAGTCACGACAAACGGAACTGGCCGCCTGGCACCGATGACAGCAGGTTTTCCCGCATGCGTCTCCATCACCGCACCGGATTCACCGAGTACGCGAACGATCATCGCATGTGAGCGGCTGTAGAACTTTGCTCTCGCCCATCGCGCAAAGACATTGAGCTTTTTCCTTCCGGGCTTCCGCGCCGCGGCGCCTCCCTCCAAAAGCTCAAAGACTTTGCTCCCCCTTTTCGGAGATGCAGTCATCGCGAGTTGTCTCCCTCGCCTCCGCCCTAACACCCTGCTTCGTGCTTCATTCCGCCAACTCGCGATCACTGCGTCGCGCTGCGGAGTTCCCTTGCGATCATTACTCGACCGGAACCCAGGTTCCAGAATTCCTCCTGATGCGGCTGCGCCGCGTGGAGACTGTGCCCGCCCAAAATGACCCACGGCACAGACTCCGAGTTTGCGTCGTTGACAAATAGTGATCATCTGCGCCGTCCTCGCAGAGCTCTCGGCTGTTCCGCCCCCACACTCCCATGCGGACCGCCGGACGCTCCACTGCGGGTGCGCAGATCATCACGGGACCGGAGCTGATCGCGTATTCGGCTCCGACGGCCGCACGATCAATTCGTTAGCGCAAACGACGAACTCCAATGTGGAGGAGCGAACCTCCGCAAAAGTCGCATCCGCGATTGCACCGCGCAGATGCTTCTCAATTGCATCACGCAAAGGCCGTGCTCCCAAGCGCGGATGAAATCCGCGTTGCATAACAAACGAAATGACCTGCGGACCCGCGATCAGGTGAAAGCCTTTGTCGCGCAGGAACGAGAGTTCGCGCGCGACATGGAAGCGCGCGATCTCTATTTGCACGTCGTAGCTCAGACGGTTGAAAACTAACTTCTCCGCTATGCGCGCGTAAAGCTCGGGACGCAGTGTCCGTTGCGCCTTCGCAAGAACGTGGCGCTCCATTGTCGTGAACGAGGAATGCTGCAACGTCAGGATTTCGGATGCAGCGATGTTGGACGTGAACACGACGTAGAAACCGCTGAGGTCCAGTGTATCGCCGCTGGCCATCGTGACCCGTGCGGCATCGAGTATTTGCAGGAACAAATCGAGCACTCGCGGATGCGCTTTTTCGATCTCGTCGAAGAGCAGTGTGCCTGTCGCGGACTTGCCGCGCGCCATTCCAAGAAGACCCATCTCACCGACACGGCCGCCGATCAAAACCGCAACGCTTTCTTGTGTTTGATATTCGGACATGTCGAAGCGGAAAAGCTTTTCGCTGCCTAACAAATAGTCGGTAAACCCAATCGTGGTTTCTGTTTTGCCGACGCCCGTCGGACCCAGAAAGAGGAAAGAGCCGCGCGGGCGCGTCGAACTCGTTAAGCCAAGTTCACCCCGATGCAGCGCGGCCACGATCCGCGGAATGACTTGATCTTGCCCCCGGATCACTTCGCAAAGATGTGCTTCGAGGTGACGAAGATGTTCGAGTCGCTCGGCGGAAATGTTTAGTGCGTTCATCGAACGCAGAATGCCAGCGCACGCTTTGCTAGGTCGCTCTGGCGCTGGAGCAGCATGTGTTTCGCGGCGCGGTAAAACGTCTCCACATGAAAACACTTCTCGCGAAACAGTTCCTTCCCATCCTCGCTCAAGCTTCCGGCGGCGGCCTCGCCCAAGGCGCGAGCAAAGCGATGGGCATCGTCATGCTGATCGGGTTTATCTTCGGCACGATTTGCGTGGTCGGCGGCGGCTTCGCCATTCGCCGCGGCGACACTGATGCTGGCAAGCTGTCGATCATCGGCGGCCTGATCATCGCTGGCGCGCCAATCATCGTGAAAGCGCTCTTCACCGCGTTCGGCATCGACAGTTCGACTGTCGACGTTGGCTCCTTCCAGTGAGCAACGTTTCGACACACGAGCTGCGCTTTACGGAAACGAACAGCGCGGACGACTCCGCCGGCAAGACATGGGGCCTGGAGGGCAACCTCTTCTGGTTCGTGGCCGGCGGAGGGTTCGCGTCCGTCGTGATCCTTCTCCTGCTCTTCAGCATGTTGCGCTGGACGCTTCTCAGCGCGCTCGTGCCGTCTCTGATACCGATCGGTCTGGCGTTGCTTTACGTCTTTGCTTTTCGCCAGGGCAAACCCTCCGGCTACGACACCGACCTGTTTGAACTCTGGTTCAAAGGGCCCGGCTTCGGTCCTGAATCTCCGCGCATCGAACCGCGGTCATCCTCTTCTTCCGACAATGTTTGAATCTGCTCCCAACGGTTACTTCGTTCGCGATCTCATCGTCTTTGATGGGCTGCGTAAAGGCTGCCACGTCTCCAAAGGTTTTGTCATCGAACCGGCGGACCTGAGCGCCGCCGCGCCGGAACATCTCAACGCATTCCAGGACCAGCTCGCGCTGTTGCTTTCCTGTTTGCACGAGAAGTTGCGTCTTCAGGTGCAGTGGTTCTGCGATTCGGATTACCGGTCGGAGCTGTTGCGTTACCACGAGCAAACGGAGCGCGCGACGAATGTCTGGACGCGTCGTTGCCGCAACGAACGCTTCGCCCGCTATTGGGAAGCGATGGTTGATCGCCGGCTCCGGCGCCAACGGCTCGTGCTCTTTTTCTCGCGGAAGATCGAGACGTCACCGTCCATCATCGCGACAGCCGCCCGCCATCATTCGCAGTACGACGCGCTGTTGCAGGAGATGACGACGGAGTTCGAGCAACTCCAGCAAATGCTCGCGAATGTGTTTCACGGCGCGCGCATCACGCCGATGACGGATGCCGATCATTATCACCATTGCACCACCTTTCTTAATCCGTCGTTAGGCTCCCGTTTCGATTACGACACGCTGGCAACTTTCGATCCGCAGCTCTCGATTCAGGACAACTGCTGGCATAGCGAAGCGCAAGGGCTGTCCGATTCATCGGGGTTCTGGATGGACGGATTTTACCACTCCGTTCTCGTCCTGAGCCGGTGGCCAAAGCTGACGCATCCCGGCCTCGTGCATCGTCTGACAGGCCTGCCGCTCCTCGACTACAACATCACCGTCAACATCGAATCGCTTTCCGCCCGCGCAGAGATCGGCCGCGAGGAGAAAGCGCACGATCGATTGGCCGGCGATTTTGCGAGTGAGAAGCGCCTCTCGCTTCTCACAGCAATGGAAAAGAAACAGAAGAAAATCGCCGCGTTGATGCAGGGTCACACGCTGCCGTTCAGCGTCGATTACATTATCCGTGCGTGGGATCAGACGCGTGAAGGCCTCGCGGTGAAGACAGCCGCGATCAAGAACGCGATTAACGGCATGAATGGCGCGCAATATCTCGTGTGCGCTTTGCCATCGACGGCGAAGAAGCTTTTTTACCAAAGCTGGCCCGGTTGCCCGTGGGGCCGCTATCCGCATCGGAAGCTTTACGCGGAAACGCGTTATCTCGCGGATGTGTTGCCGTTCAGCGCGACATTTACCGGTCATCTCGAACACGCGGAAGCGCTTTACGAAGGCAACCAGCGCAATCTTGTGGGAGTAACGACATTCGCGGGATCGAAAAACAACGAAACGCCGCAACACGCCGTCCTGCTCGGCATGAGCGGCGCCGGCAAAAGCGTCACCGTCATTGACCTGCTTTCGCAGACGGAGGCGTTCTACGATTACACGGTCATCATCGAGGAAGGGCTTTCGTACGAAATCTACACGCGCACGGTCGAATCAAACGCGCGACCGATAATCATTCAGCCGGACGGCGACCTTACGATCAATTATCTGGACACGCACGGACTGCCCCTCACGGCCGAACAGCTCGCATCGGCGATGGCGCTCGTTGCCAGGATTGCGGGTGTCAGCAGTGACGAAGACAAGCAGCTCTCACGCGAAGCGCAGATTGCGAAATACATCATGCTGCTCTACGAAGATATCTTCGAGGAATGGAGCCGTCGAAATGCGGAGCGAGTGCTGGAGATTGCGAGGCATGCTTGCACGCTCGCGAAATTGAAGCACTTGCGGCCGGGCGCGACGACTCTCGATGTGTTTGTCGACTTCCGTGATCGCCAGCGGACTGACGCTGAGCGGACCCGTGAACAGCTCGCCGAAGTTACAGAAGAAGAAGCGCTGCGTTTTCTCAAAGAGCCGAACACGCGGCGCGAAGTTCGCAATCTCGCACTCGCCTATTTCACGCCGGCTGAATATCCGACGCACCGAATGCTCCAGGAATTGATCCATCTCGACGCATCCGATTCTTCGGCCGCAGATCTCGCAACGCGTTTGCTGCCGTGGTGTGCAGACGGCAACTACGGTTGTCTCCTCGACGGCGCGAGCAATATCTCACTCACCGGCAAGATTGCGCATTTCGAATTGGGCTACATTCCCGAAGCCGCGAAGTTGCTGCGCGCGGTCGCCGGATTCCTGATCACGAACTACACACGCCAGCACATCATCACGATGCCGCGCCGTCTGCGGAAACGGAATGTGTATGAAGAAGTCGCGCGCCTTCTCGACATCCCCGGCGGCGAACAGATCGTGAAGGAAAGCTATGCGCAGATGCGGAAGTTCAATTGCTGGAATATTTCCATCGTCCAGCAATACAGTGGCTTCAAAGAAAGCCGAATTCGCTCTGCCGTGTTTGGCAACTCCCGTCAATTTTTCCTCATGCGCCAAAATGATCGCGCTGACCTGGAAGACATGAGCCGCGACATCGGCCTCACCGAGCTAACGAAGCACGCAATCCTCTCGTATCCGCTGCCCGACCAACAGAGCGGCGACAAGTTCGCGGCGTTCACCTACTTGCACAACGACGCGCAGAACCCAATCTGCGGGACTGCGCACAACGTCGCCTCACCTGAAATGCTCTACGTCAGCGGCAGCAGCGGCGCGCAGTTTGATGCACGCGCACGGCATCTCCGCGGAGCCGAGGATATCGTTTCAGCGATAGAAACGGCGACGTCGGTCCAAGGAGCGCCGAACTGAGAGCTACACGGCCGTGATTACTTCTCCAATTTTCATATCCATCAACTCGCGCACTTTTCGAAAAAGCGCCTAACGGGATTCCGCGGTCGCAATAGGGGTCAACAAGCGACAGCGGATTTTAACCGCTGCCACGTGACTTGACGGAGCTACCTGCAAAGTAATTCCAACCGCCTACGCTTAAAGATTGTCTACTGCCCTGCTGTTCAACGAAGACGCCGGACCCGCGCTCGACTCGCCCAATGATCTGAACTGGAAGTCCGAATGCACGACCTGCACTCTCGCTTGTCCAATTTCCGCGTAGCGTTCCAACCAAAGAAAAGTCGGCGCCTGCACCCAGCGCGAGCAGATTTGCAGCTTCTCCCACTGCCACTGCCACCTTTCGGACAACGTCCGGAATTACAATGGTATCCAAGTTAATTACAATGCGAGTGCCGCTTTGCTCCGCGAGTTCTGTGAACGATTGGCCGATTCCATCAGTATTGTCCATGCACGACGTACACACGCCCTCAGAAACGAGTCTCGAGGACAACTCAAACATCGGTAAGAGCTGCGTGAATTGCCCGTTCAGTTTTCTGATTTCGTCTGGCTCCAAAATTTGAGGAAGGCCCGACCTGTAGAATGCGAATGCAGCGGGTGTTAGGCCTATTGGCCGTGAGACAAAAATCACGTCGCCGTCAGTCGCACCTCGCCGGGTCAATACGTGACTCTTCCTAACTCGACCAATTGCAGTGGCCGAGATACTTAGCTCCGCGCTCTCGGTGATATCGCCGCCAAGCACCGGACATTTGAACGACGCCGCCAATTCTCCAAAGCCTGTGCATATCGCCGCAAAGTCTCGATACGGAAGGCTACCGGGTAGCCCCATGTTCAGCAACATCGCCTCGGGCGTTCCGCCGCAGGCTGCGATGTCGCTTAAATTTAGACATGCAAGGTAGCGTCCCAAACCATAGTGATCTAACAACCCTAGCTCGAACGCGATGAGATTGGCCGGGACGCGATCCGTAGAAGCCAAGAGGAGGCTATCTTCGCTAATATCTATCATGGCGCAGTCATCGCCTACGCCGCCAACGGAATTGGCTCGGTTAAAAAAGGGACGAACGAAATCGCTGATCAGCCGCTTTTCGCCAATCTCGGATATCGTCTTTGAGTCTGCGTCCACCAGCATCCGTTCGGCGTAGTGGTCAACGAAATCCCTCGACTACGTGACCTACCATCTCGGCGATTTCCTTTGACGTTGCACTTCGTATTGAGATCCCTACAGAAGGGAACATTGTGGGCGTGAATTCAGCGGGATCGCGACCGGTAAGCTCAGCAATCGGGAAGTCGCCGCAATCTTTGACTTCATCGTAACCGCCAACCGTCAGGAAGCGTATAGGCAATCCCTCGTTCGCCTTCCGCTCAACCAATATACTGATTTCAGCCCAGATATTTCCGTCCTTGTTAATTGCGCCTTGGGCATACTTCGCCAAATACGCTTTAGAAAGAAAGATCAGTGCCGCACCCGCTTTGCGCGCGCAGTCGATACTCGCATCTTTTGTGGAATAACTTCGCGCGCAATCCGCTTTCCGTAAATAATAGTACTGCTGCCGCTGATGGAAGAGGTGCTCGCACACCCTGTCTAGCACGAGGCCGTCTGTCATTTCGTAACTTATGAATAGGCTAGGTTGCTTAAACTCGGGGCGATTTCGAGTATCCGAAGGATACGCGCCTCGAAGGGGATCGAATTCAGAAACAGCAAGCGAGAAGGAGCGCCGCTCCGCGATCTCGGCTACATAAGATCGCCGGTCGTCCCCGCTCGGAAAGAATACGAGGATTCCGTTCTGCCGCTTGGTGAATCGCCACTCCGCGTTTAGAAGCGCTGAGAACGGTCCATCGCACTTGTCCAGCGGCAAGTCCGTGCCATCTGGTGTAAGAAGACGCGAGCGGATCTTAATCGGCTTGTCCTTGCTCGAATAAAGGATGTGCTCGCGTGCGTTGAAAAACGCATCGAAAAAGAGGCGGCCTTCAAATAGCGTCTCAAGTTCCCCGTCGAGAGCGCCGTCCGCATCGCCGGGCGTAACCCACAAAGCATCGTAATCAGCGCGTTGGCTATCCTCTAGAAGAACCCTGAGCGCAGCGAGAACACGTGGGCGCTCGTGCGAATGGTGCGCCTTGAACAGCTCCCGAAGCCCTCTAAACAAAGCTCTATCGTCGAACTCACTAAATTCGTGCAAACCCATACCGTTTTCGAGCACGTGCGCCAGCCCTGCTGTTGTACGAAGATCGCGATCCGTTCGTAGGGTCTGCAGTAACGTCGCTAATACGACGATTCGGAAGCGATTCTGCGCTGAAAAGTAAACAGCACTCCAAAGGTGCGCGTAGTCGGTAAGAAAAGCCACAACCGGCTCGGGATCTGAAAACACCGGACCTGTATCATCGTAACATACCAGACTATCGATCACAGCCGAGGCGGAAGAATGGGAACCAATCGTGTGATGCGCGTCGCGGAACACATAGTCCAAGCGATCGGCGTCAATCACACCGTCGACGGTGTGCCGAAGGCGCATCAAACCCGGAACTAGTTCCTTCCCGCTAGGCATCACTCCCGTTATGAGGAACGTGAGTAGCTCAAAGTCTAAAACGCTTGCCAGTTCTGCGTCTTGGTCGAGAGCCTCGGAGATTAGGCGCATAGTAAAGACCTGCTTCGCGCCCCAAGCACGTGTGTTGCATCGGAGTTTTTCTCCTAAATGAACGTGCTCCTCTTGGAGCGGCCAAATGACGAGCTCTGTTGCTTGTGCAAACGGAAGCTCGCCGACATCTTCTAGCAACGCCGCAACGAGCAGATGTGTGACAAATGCATTCTGGAACGCTTCGCTCTTTACGTCCATTTGCCTGAACAGTTCAAAGCTACCGATCAGCGCTCCACCGGCTTCCAAGTAAGCCGAGCCGCTGTCGATAATCTTGTCACAAAGCAATCGCATGACTTGCATGGTTCCAAGCGCGTGCGCAAAGCGTGTGTGATCCGCGGCGGGGAACCCAAGCGAGGCGAATCCGAGTTGGCGAACATGTCGCAAGCGCGTCAGCATAGGAGCTTTCAGGAGCCGACGGATGACGCCTTCTCCAGGTCCGCCGGGAGCCTGAACGAAAGCATCTTCCACATCGATCGGCCCGTGCAACGGGTCATGCACTGGCTCTAACGCGGAGTGCTGATCAGTGGCATGCATTTCGATGAGTTCCGTTGGTGAAGTCCCGATGCGAAAGTGACGCGACAGGGCTCAAAAGACTCCCGTACTTTCCGGTGTAGAGAACGATTTCGCCCTGCGGAACCCAGAACGTTACCTGACCGATGAGCATGCCCGGATATACTGTCACGGGCTCGACAACGTGAAGCTGTAAAGTCCACTGATTAATCGAGCCGATATCGATCAGGTCAGCGGTTATGTTGATGAAAATACCGAGCCGCCCGGCCGACGAACGGCCGCGTATGATTGGCACGAACCGTTGACTGCCCATCTTTTCGTGCGTGTTGAAAAGGTACACTTTATCGGGACGAAGAAGAAGTCCTTGTTCGCCGAAAGGGACAGCACGCGTGCGGTTCTCTATTGCACAGTCGAGCTGCTCGCCAACGTACGTTTTGCAGCGGTTTCCTAAACGGAAGTCGTACGAGTTCGGACCCACCTGCGCATGGGAAAACGGTTCAATTATGATATCGCCGTCGTAGACAGCGCGTTTGATCTCTGAGCCAGTTAATATCATTTCGATTTTACGCGCCTAATGAACCATCCCGGCTAGAAGCCCAATGCAAGTCGCCATTATATCGTCCACAATAGTCGATCGAAGCTCCTCTATTCCCCCAAAACGCTACTTGGCCGATAAGCATGCGCGGATAAATGCGAAGCGGCTGAACTACTTTCAGCTCGAGAGTCCATCGAGAGGCCGAACCGACATGTCCAAGATCGGCGGTGACATTAAGAAAAAGCCCCAAACGGCCAATTGACGAGCGCCCCAGGAGCGTCGTCGTGTACCTCCTACTACCGATGATTTCTTCCGTTAGGCCGAGGTAAAGCCGGCGCGGCTCCAACAGAAACCCTTCGGGTCCAACCGTGAGTTCTTCCCACTGAATGTTCGTAGTGTCACCCTCGCCGGTCCGTCGCGCGATGACCGGCGCCAACCGATAATTGTAGCTGTTCGGGTTTAATTGCCCGACACAGAACGGATCAAGAATGATGTTTCCATTCTGGACCTCATCACAAATTCGGCGCTGAGTCAGGATCATCGGCAGATTGGTTTTCTTGATCTTTGGGACCGCTTTTCACGAGGGCAAGATCAAAAGCGCGACCGCATTATGCATCCTGCGTGAAACTGAAGGATTTTTCGTCCGTGAACGTACGAGGGGGGCGACCGAACCAGCTGCACACTGCTCTCGTTCCGGAGCAGGACTGTTTCGCTGAGCGGCTATCAATGTCGCGTAATGAAAAACGCGACACTTCTTCTTTCACTTCTCGTCAGCGCAATGTTGACGAGCTGCGCGGGCGTTAGTCCGACGCGCATTATCGGAAACACCGTCGCTGCGGCTGGCGGTGCGTTCATCGGCAACAAACTGAGCAATGGTAATCCGTTGATCACTACCGCGGCCGCAGGCGGCGGTGTGCTCCTGAGCGAGTCGCTCCAGGCGCAGAGCAACGCCTCTTCGCGCAAATCCTACGATGCCGGTTATGACAAAGCTCGAAGCGACTCCGCAAAGCAGCAGTACCAAGTGCTCAACGATCGCCAACGGTTCGGACCGCAGGGCGACGACCGGATGCACGTCCGCTCAGTCGAAGTGCCACTCCCCGAACGTCAAGAGAACGGCGTCATCCTCGCGCCGGGCACCGCGACCATTCGCATTCAGGAATAACACGATCGGCCTTATGAAACCCGCCCTTACACTCGCCACTCTGTTCGTCAGCGCGTCGCTCTTGAGCGCGCAAGTTGTTGTAATCGATCCGACCGCGATTGCGCACGCTCAGGCAAACCACGTCGTGGACCTCGCGAAGTACGTCGAGATGGTCAACAACCAGGTCACGCAGATCAATACGCTGACGCAACAGCTTCAGCAGATTCAGGCGTATGTGAAAGCGTTTGGAAACCCGGAGCAGCTCCTAAACATCGTCGGCGCCAATCAACTAATTGGCAGCCTGCAACAGAGCGGCATTGGTCAAACGATTGGGCAGTTGCAACGAACTGCGAATGGAATCGAGGCGCTGCGCTACAATGGAAACGGCCTTTACACGAGCCTGGGCCAGACATTCACCACGCCGGGCGGAGTGCAGGTGCCACGCCTCGACCAGCTCTATCGGAAGTATGGCGCCATCCAGCAAGACTCCCGGAACTTCCAGTCAGTCACCGATGATGTGTTGAGGCGTCGCGAGAACCTGCGCAACAACATCGCCAGCACCACGACGAAGCTGCAAGCATCTACGACCGATGCCGAAACGCAGAAGCTAACGGGCGTTCTCGTCGGTTACAACGCGGAGCTCGCGACAGTCGATCACGAAATCGATAACGCGACCGGGCAGGTCGTAACGCAGGACGCGGAGAATCGCGCCGATCGTGAACGCCAAGAAGAAGCGCGTCGCGAAGAACGTCAGGCGCAAACCGAAGAGAGCATCCAGCGATACGGCGAGGTCTTCCGTCTCGAAAACACACCGCCCCACTTCCCAACTGATCGATAAGCGCGAGCGCCTAACGAGCAACAGGCTGAGTCAACGATGAACGATTTCAACACACTCTTTCCAAATTTCCTCAGCCAGTGCGCAGAGATGAACCGTGTTCTCACGCCGATAGCGTTCGTGCTGCTCGCAATCGGTGTTGTGTCTTCGACCGTGACCGGCCATCGCAGCCCGAGCGCCTACCTGCGCACTGTCGGACGCACCTTCGCCATTGCTGCGGCCCTCGCTTATCTGCCGACCTGGTCCAACGAAGCGGCAACGGTCGTCGATACGACGGTAAGGGAAACGCTGCACGCTGATCCCGCTGGCGTTTTCGACCAGTATAAGAAGACGCTTGCGATCAATAAAGGCACGGGCGGTTCGAGTTCCGGCTCGAAGTCGTGGTGGGATCTGCTCGATGCGCAGGCGCTGTTCGAGATGTTCATCTCGGGCGTAATGTGGCTGCTCGGATTTCTGGCGAGCGTCATCGTTTTCTACGCGTATCTCGTTCAGAAGTTCATTCTCTACGTCGGTTACGCGCTCGCTCCGATCTTCATCGGCTTTCTCGCGGTGCGAACGCTGCATTCAATTGGCGTCGGATTCCTACTCGGCTATGTCGGCGTGATTTGCTGGCCGCTCGGTTGGGGCGCGGCGTCAATTCTCACGTCCGGTTTGATTCAGTTCATGACGGACCAGAGTTTCCTCGCCTCCGGCGGTTTCACAGGCGCGGCAGGCTACGGCCTGCAAAACCTGATGGGCCTCGCTGCGCTCGCGCTGTGGCTAATCTCGAGCACAATCGCCGCGCCAATCATCCTACAAAAAGCGATCGCGACCGGTGCGCAGGTCGGACAAGGACTTGTCACGACAGCAACGACAGCGGGTATCGCGGGCGCCACTGCTGGCGCCGGAGCCGCGGCGGCGTTTGGTGGCGCGGGCGGATTTGCCGGATTCGCTGCCGGTGCCGCAGCTGGTGGAGGCGCAGCTCTCCTGGGCGCTGCGGAAGCATCCACCAGCGGCAGCTCCTATTCGCCGCTGGGCAGTATGGTCGGCTCAATCGGAAGCTCGCGCG
Source organism: Spartobacteria bacterium (assembly GCA_003134785.1). GTDB lineage: Bacteria > Verrucomicrobiota > Verrucomicrobiia > Chthoniobacterales > UBA10450 > AV80. The sequence continues at coordinate 343,185 of PLCN01000021.1, read as the reverse complement.
GCATGTCGCGTCGTCCGCGCAAGCCAAAGAAGAACGACCCAACCGGTGATGACGCTGTGCGTGAACTCCTCATGCGCTCACGGAATTAACCAAATGGAAACAATCACTTCCGATCTACGAACAACCACGCCAGCCGCGCAGCGTCCGCGCAATGTGCGCCGGCGCGATGTCGATCCGGTTCGCATCTTTGTCGACAAGGATCGGCTTGCGCGATTCTGGTTCCTGGCCGCAGTCGTGGTACTGATTGGCGCGGCCGTCGAACGCATTCATCTCGCTCGCACGCTCAAAGAGCGCGAGCGCGTCGTGATTGTCGATCCTGCCGGAACGTTCTTCGTTTCGCCGCTGCTACAATTCCAGGAAGCGCGCGAACTGCACGCGGAACAGAGCACCGTCGCGGCGATCGCTTTTCTGGAGCGCAATCCGAAAGGCTTCGATCATCCCGAGCTGCTGAAGCAGATGTTCCTCAAGCAAGCGCACGAGAAGGCGCTCGCGGAATGGTCGACCGAGGAGCCGGAGTTCAAAGCGAAGGAGCTGCATCAGAAGGCCGAGATCGCGAAGATCGATTTTCTCGAAACGCGCAGCGATGGCGTTCTCACCCAAGTCACCGGCCAGCTAATCCGCAGCGGGATTTTCCAAGAGCGCGCCTTCAGCGAGGCGGTGCCCTTCACGCTCAAGCTCAAGATGCGACGCAATCCCAACATGGTCGAGAACGGCCGCTTTCCGACCGCAATCCAGGACTTCAAGTATGAACCGATTCGTTAGGCTAATTCTGCTCAGCTTTCCGATCGTCGGAATGAGTGCGCATGCGACCGAGCAGCGGGTACAGGATTTCACACTCGATGATCACACGGTCTACACGGTGCCGGTTTCCGGAACGCGAGTGACGACAATCAGTTTTCCGTCACCAATCGCGGCGATCGACGGCGCGTTGCTGACCCTGGACGGCAAAACGCCGGGACTATTCCAGGTCGCGCACACAAAGGGAACCGCCTTCCTATCACTGCGAGCGCTTGCAAAAGATGCCGCCACGAATCTGAACGTTCGATGGAACAACCGAACCTACGCCTTCGAACTGCACGAAAGCGCAGAGCCTTTGTATTCAATCGTCCTTCGGAGCGGACCTGAGAAATCAACCCGAACCCAGCGTCCGCCTACACCGCCGCGCCTGCTCGGTTTGATCGACAAGGCGAAGGCGTTCCCCTTGCTGCAGACGCAACAGCCCGATGCGCTGGCCGGCGTCGAATATGCGGATCATCGCGAGAAGCCAGTCGTCAGCGATTGCGGCGATTACGAAGTGCGCCTGACGGAAGCGTTTCGCTTCGTAAACGACGACGCGATTGTTTTCCACCTGGTCATTGCAAATCGCACCGACAAAGCAATCGAACACGCGCCGGAACGACTAGAAATCCGAGTAGCCGATCGTGTGTTCAACCCGTCGCTTACGGATCTCGTCAGCACGATCGCGCCACATGAATCGACAATTGGCTACGCCGTCGTAAGCGGCGGACCGAACGGCCGTAATGATCTCTCGCTAAAGAACGACTTCACGTTCCTGCTCTCGCGTCGCGATCCGGCGGTCGAAATCAATACGCCCGACTCGAAAGACATCGAACCCGCTCCACTTCCACAATGACTCCGCGTCGCTTTCTCAATTTCTTCCGCTCGCCGACCGGCGCACTCACGCTGTTTTTGCTCGGCCTACTCGTAGTGCTGATCCTAGTGAACAGCCGTCGCCCGTCTCAACAGCGGATATCGTTAGTCCCGGCGAAGCTATTCGGAAAAAAGGACACCGCGCCGCAAGTGCCGGAGACCGTGCGGCGGGACATGGTGCCTTTCGATCCGAAAAGCGCAAACCAGAAGCCGGAGACAACACCCGCGCCGCCGCCGCCGAAGACGGACGACACTCCGCAATTCCCGGTTTTAAGCGTAATCGCCGAGACGCCCGCAACTGCAACAAAGGAAGCGAAGAAGTTCAGCGAAGACTTCGCACCGTTTGGACGACTGATTCCGTGCGAGCTCGTCATCACCGTCGATTCGTCATCGATTCAGACACCGATTATCGGATTGGTCACCGAGGATATCTTCCACCACGGCCAGCTTATTATTCCGGCCGGCACTGAAGTCCACGGAAGTGCACAGGTGGATCGCGCTCGCGAACGCATCGCCAGCAACGGACGCTGGACTCTTGTCTGGCAGAATGGACAGGAGCTGAATGTTTCCGGCCTGGCGCTGGATCACGAACGCGATGCGGAGACCGGCATGTGGGGGATCACTGATGGAAGCGCCGGACTGCGCGGCAAACTCTTGAAGACCGACAATCTTGCCGAGGTAAAGCTCTACATCGCATCGCTGCTCTCCGGTGCCGCTGCAGCGTTCACGGATAGGCAGATCTCGGCTTTTGGTTCATTCGCTCTGCCGACTTTGCAAAATGCTCCGCTTCAAGGTGCGCAAGCTGTTCTCGATCGGTACGCCCAGCAGATTCTTAACGCAATCGAACGCGACGGCTTCTACGTCCGCGTGCCGGCCGGCAAGCAGTTCTATCTCTACATTACGCAAACCGTCGACGAAGACGATGCGAAAATTGGCGGAACACTCACCGCCGCGTTGCACGCTGCCGACGATGCCTCGCCGACTCCTTCGCCGGGAGCGCAGCGCGCGTTCATCGCACCGATTCCTGACGGCATGGCCCCTCCACGCGATTCGGCTCCCTCCATTCTCCAGCCCACTACCACACGATGAAACAACTGCTCCTCATTCCGGTCATCTTTTTAACTGCGTGCGCGTCGCATTCACCGCACAGAATCGCTGTCGCTCCCGCTCCGACAGGTCAGCCAGTCGCATCGGACGGACTGCGCTCGAACGAACAATTGAGAGAATACCGGCTCGGACGCTACGTCGATGCGCGCGATCCATTCGTGATGCACGAAGGACATCCGCTGTATCGCGTTGAGACGAGTGCTCGATGGGATCTTCGACCAAACAATGGCGCCTCTCTCCCGCGTCGTAACGTGGTTCAACCGCCGAGCGTCTCCGCGAATGACGCGGTCGTCGCTGAAGTAAACAAGCAGCGAGCAGCTACCCGAGTATTCACCGAGCAAACCGCCGCGCTCAATCAGCGTTTGGGCGAACTCAGTCAGGCGGTCGGACAAACCAAGGAAATCGCGAAGCAGAACCTCGAGTTGAAACGCGACGTAGCCACTTTGCGCACGCAGCTCGATGCCCTTGACGTAAAGCTTCGCGACCGCAAGCCAGCGGCTTCTTCACCTTCGCCGTCACCGGAAGACAAATGGTGATGGATTCGACGCATTCTATGAAAACCGACAACCAACCTGTCATCGTCACCGTGGCGCCGACCACCGTCTCAAGGTACTCGGAAGCGAGCGATGAGGTCGAGCAGAGGCTCGGCGCTTCGCCCGGACCCGAGTTCCTCATGAGCCTGGCGGTCGAGCACGAGGACGCCTTCGAGCTCGTTGATCTCTTCTGCGGCGAGATCATCGATGCTCTCCGTCAACCCGCCGCTGCCCACTAATATATATATATGAGTCTGAAACGATCAGATAAAACCACCAACGGCAACGGCGCCGCATCGGGTGATGCGAGCGGCGAGCCAAAGTATCGCGACAACGTCGAGATCAACGCCAAGATCGACGCCTACATCCAGTCGAATCCCAAAGAATTGGCGTACATCCAGGGACTTCCGCGCGAGCGGCTGGAGCGGATGCTCGTCTTGCAGCAGGTCAACAAACTTGATCGCCGTGAGCGCATCCGCGCGGGCGTCATGAAGCAACTCGAAGCCAATCCCGAGCTAAAGGAGGCTTACAAGAAGCTCGTAAAGAACCTGCCTGCCGAACAGCAGGAACGCGCGATGATGTCGATCGCGTCACGGACGCTGCGCACCATCACGCCGCGTCAGCAACAGAGCAAAGGCGCGCGAGTTTAGGCAACGCGCTGCCAAACGCGAAGACTCCAGGCTTCCTCCGGGCGTGCGCCGCTCCGCGCGCCCGGAGACTTCGCGGGCGTTCTCCCCTGCGATGATGCCGCTGCTGCGCAGCCGCATAAGTGCGCTTAAGCGCCTTACAAGAGGTCACTGCGATTATCCGCGGTACTGTCGGATCGCCATCGCGAATTGTTAAAAGCTTCCAACCCCGCCAACTAGTTCCATCGCGTTGATCACCTTCAGGGGTCAATCCCGAGCCGCGCCGGCAGAGTCACTGGTGTTGCTTCCGATTCGGTATGGAAAATTCTCGCCTCGCCTCGCCGGATTGCCTTGAATGTGTCCATGCAAATCGTGGTCGAAGTGCGTGCCGGTCTGCATCTCGAATCCTTCTTAGAGCAGGACAAACCGGATGGCGTGACGATCCGCATTTTACCGGGCCTCCTCCACCGTGATTTCGGTCATGAGGACACGGCCACCTTTATTGTCGGTTTCGCGACGGGTATAGCGGGTAATCTGATTGCGAGCTGGCTTTTTGAAAAGTTCAAGAAGCATCCACCCAAGAAAATAACCATACGCCAACGTGAAATAACGTGGGATGAAGGAGAGCTTGCCAGAGCCATCGAAAAGGAAGTCGAGATACAGGAATAACGCGACTCCGAGGGCAAAAAGCAGCGTCCAGATGTCAGGCGATTAAGAACGTCGGGACATGGGCTGGCCTGAGATTCTTTCGATTCTTGAGGGGGAGCTGGACAAGCTGGCGGACTGTCCAGAGCGGCTAAAATCTCTGAAAGATTGGAAGGACGGGGAACAATTTCCGACTCGTGAGGCCGCAATAAACGCCATGAAGTTCGATGAGTCAGCGAACCAACGAACTCTTGATAGAGCATGCGTAGAATTCGCAGGAGGGAGGACGTGGCCCACGCTAACGCGAGAACAAATGTATTGGCTTTACGCCAGATTATACGCCGCCCGCGTTCTCGTGAAATTCGCCGCAGATAGCAAACGGACCAAAGGATATGTCTTTCCCGATCCCGACGAAGCCGTTTCAGAGAACTCAATCCTTGAACACGTCTTGGTCCGCTATTGGCATTTCCTCGGGAAACATGAGTTTTTAGGCTCGCTGATTTTTGCTCCGATGGGGCCGTTCGACCCACTAGCCGACTTGCCGGAACCTGAGATTTAATCATCGGTGAGCGCCCCCGAATCCAAGCCCGACCCCAGAAAGCCGCCTAGAATAGTGGTCTACGACAAGACGGTTGCGGCTCAAGCCCAGCTTGAAACCGCAATAACCCTCTGGTTCAACTACGGCGACCCCATTTCCATTCATGCGCTCGCAGCCGCCGCTAACGAGTGCTTTCACGCCATAGGCAAGAACAAGGGACTCCCGACGATCATTCAAACCTGGAAACGGTCGCTTACAAACAAGCAACTCAAACAGGCGAACAAGGTTCAGAACTTCGCCAAACATGCCCGCACAGACCCGGATGGTAGAGTCCCGGTAGTTACCGAATACGGCGATCTCTTGATTCTCGATTCGGTGATGTGTCAGGCAAAACTTTTTCAACTGTGGACCCCTTTAATGCGCTGCTTTTACACGCGGTTTGCGCTTGAGAATGCGACGCTTCTTGGCCGTTTCGTGCCGCTTGCGACGCGGGAATATTTTCGAAAGGCCGTCGAAGTCTACGAGCTGGGAGATGGGAGCCGTGTGGATTACCTTAAGCAGGTATTGCCGACGCTCCGCGCTCAGGCTGGGGAAAGCGAACCGCTTCTCGAGCCGCCCCCGTAATTTCTATACTCAATCGGAGGCAGCCCGGACTGTCGATAAACATGGTAGCGAGGCATGGCCAGTGCGGTGAGAAAGAGAAACGAAAAGCATGGTTCGTCGAATGACGGTGTGATCGCAGATCCGAAGCGCTGCATCAGAGTCTTCGGCGGAATCACTTACTCACACGGTCGACACAAGACGCACCCCGAACCTTGGATTTTATCGCTCGCTGCGCGCCGTAAAGGTATTGCTCGCTTCGCTGCGCTCCACCTTGACTGTGCTCGCTCCGCGGAGGGAGGTTCGTATCGGTTGCGTTCGAGGAGCTATTGCTCGTTCCGAAATAAGATGACGGCTCAGCGCGTAAACGAGATGTCGCGTAGCGCCTTTGCGATTCGCGCTTTGACTCGTTGCATCTCTTCCTGCGGCACAGGGTGTCCCTCTGCTTCCTCGATCAAGTGGTCTAACAGAATTTTGCGACGGCCTCCTTTGCGGCGGGCCGCAAGTGTTTTTCGGGTAAGTTTGCGTTGGAGTTTCGAGCGTGGATCAGCCGTTATCGTGGAATGCGGCCCGCCCACGAGTAGATCGTAGCGGATGAGCCCCGTTACGTAGGCGGAGAACGAGGGATAGCCAAGTTCCTGCCAGCGCACGTCAACGAGCCTCCAGATATCGAACGGGAAGGTGACACGTTCCGGGACTGCACTGAGCTGCACCGGTAAATCGTGCCGGCTGCGCGTCGCGACGGTCTGCAAATGGTGAATACGCTCGACGAGCTGCACGAGTAGCCCTTCGCGTTTCTGTCCCGGGCGATAACGCGAGACCAACTCGCGGTCCACGGCGTCTTGCGCGGCTTGCGTGTCGCGAGCTATTGCAACGGTGATCTCGTGCTTCGCGTCGGAACGCAGATCGTAGCAGACCAGCTCCACTGCATATGGCGCGAAAATCGTGTGTCCGAATTCGGCGCACCGCAGTTTCACGGCCGGAGCAAGCAGGCCAGGAATCGTGATGCTCTTGCGAATTCCTCTGGCCATATTAATCCCTGTTTCAGCCCAACGATTCATTCTTGCTTAAAGCCAGGGTGATTGGCAAGCCAGGTGTCCAGTCGTTGCAGCGTACATTTGCCTAGCGAGAATGGAGAATCGGACGCGTTCTTGATTTGCGATATCGCGGTCCGCCCAATCCCTGAAAGCACGCAAAGTTCGGCGCTGTTAAACTGACGGTGCGGGAACTTCGCTGCCAAGAAAAGCAGCGCGGCGATGGTGGTTGTCGATGTAAACGAGCCGGTGTCAACGGCTTCTACTCTGTTTCTGGTCGCTGTTTTAGTCATTGTTCATCCCTTTCTTCTTGCCCGGTTCCACGATACGTTCAGGTGAACACAGCGGCAATACTTGACCAATGGCCACTTCGCCTATCGAGAGGAAAAAAGGCGGTTGGCTCTGTAAAATTTCCGATTCCGATTGGCCGGCCCAGAACCTGTCAAAAACTTTCGCAGGTCAGTGGAGAATCTCAGAGGTCGTTGCGAGAACAACTGAGAAAGGCCGCACGGCCCAACCGCCAGCCAGCAAAAAACGGGGTGTAGAGCGTTCGTGTCGCGCGAGTTCTGGAGCAAGTGCGCCAGAGCGAGCGCGGCGAGAAACCTCAACGCACTCTGTTTATGACCGAAAATGAATTAAAGAAATTGGTAAACGAAGCTGTATCGCTGCACCGAGCCCTAACGACCTATGGGGAGCGTCTCAAAACTCTCAAAGGCGAGCTCGTCCGTGAAGCCAAACGGCACAAAGAAGACTTCATTATCACCGACGGCGGCGGCTCCCGGTGGACCGCCAGCGGAACCGATGGCTGCATCGCGCGCGTTAATTTTCCCGCACCAGCGCTTCTCTCGCACATCGCCACCGAAGACGAAACCTTCGACAAGGTTCTCGCTCTGGCTGGTGAATCGCTCGACGATCTATTCGAGTCGCGCCATTACCTGAAACCGACCGCGGACTTCCGCGACAAAGCCGCGGATGCATTGCCGAGGCGCACCGCGACTCAACTCATCGAGCTTTGCCAGGTTGAGTGCTCGCCACGCGTGAGCTTTGAAACCGCGGAGACAAAGAGCAAAGAGCGCTAAGTCGGATCGAACGTGCGCTACAAAAACAACATTGGTCCGCAAGTGCGCCGTCGCCGCTATGCGCTCGGCTGGTCGCAATCCGATCTCGCGACGAAACTGCAGTTGGCGGGATTCGATATCAGCCGGAGCGGAGTCTCGAAAATCGAAGCGCGCCTGTCGTACGTCGACGACAAGACGCTGCTTTACCTGGCTGAAGTGCTGAAGGTGCCGGTGCAGGATCTCTTCCCGCCCCGCACACCAGGCAACCGAATCCACGACTTCATGGAGAAGCTGGAGACGACGCGATTTTGATCGGGCGATCGAATATTAAGCCGGCGAGGAGAGTCGAACTCCTGACCGGTCGATTACAAATCGACTGCTCTGCCACTGAGCTACGCCGGCAACGTTCCGCGAACGTCAGCTGAAAAAATGAGTGCGCAACCAGGTTCTGCAGCGGAGTCGCTTCGCAGAAAATTTCTATACGGCCTTTCTATACGGCAGCTCCAAAAACCAGCATATGAGGGCAAACGATAGCTAAGACCGAAATGCCATTTTCCCTCGTATAATGAGGTGTAGCCAATGATTGCTAAAGCCGGCAAAAGGTCGTTTTCAAATTACAAATCAGCTGCTCTACCAACTGAGCTATGCCGGCAACAACGGGCGCAGTGTAACGCCGTGATCGGGGCGCGACAAGCGCACCGCCTACAAACGCGAACGGGCGTCTACGGTGAGGGGTTCCGCCGTTTCCAGGTTCTTGATCACCGTGCTGAGGTAAACCGATCCCGGATAAAACGCTTTGTATTTCGTGATCTCCCCCCGGTTCATCACGCGGAAGCCGTAGCGCTCGAACATCTTTTCCCCGCGCCGGCTTTCGAACGTGACGATCTGGCCGTAAACGCGTTTCTCGCCGCACCGGTAGAGGTAACTCAGATACGCGCTGATCAGCGCCCGCGTGGTCGACATTTTGCGCGCGTCCGGCTGGAGATTGATGTGAAAATGCGGCGTTCTCCGCGGCGCCGCCGGCACCTCGCGCCATCCGTGGCTGATCATCCAACGAATGAATCTGCGGGATCGCTCGTTGTATCCGGAATAACGCGCGAGCGCCCGGACGAAGAGCCGGAGATTCTGGCGGAAGGAATAAAATTGGTTGCGGAGCGGCTTGCGCGATCCGAGCAAATAGCCGCAGATCTCGCCATCGATCTCGAGGACGAACGAGGATTCCGGCTCTTTGTCGGTGTAATACGTCGTCAGAAAATCCGCGAAGAGTTCGCGGTCTTCGTAGACCGGATTGATCGGCTCGCCGAGAAACCCGGTTTGGCAGCAAAGCTCTCGCACCGCCTCGCGGTCGGAGGGGCGGTAACTGCGAATCACAAGTGGGTTTTCGTCCTTCATTGCCTAATGCTGGCCGTATTGTGCGCAGGCCTCGCGGTAAATGCAAAGGAGTCTGTCGAAAACCCGGGGCCAGGCAAAACGCTCCGCTGCGACGCCCGCGGCGATCGCGCCGAGGCTTCTCAGATCTTGGTCGCTGGTTTGCTCGATCGCATGGGCCAAGGCCTCCGCGCTGTTTTCCCGGGCCCACGATTCCTGCTCGCTAAAAATGATCCGGTCCATGTAGGAGCCGCGAATTCCCACCACGGGCGTGCCGCATGCCTGACTCTCGAGCGCAACCAGTCCGAAGGTTTCCTGGACACCTGGGTGAACGAACAGGTTCGCGGCGCGATAGAAGCGCGCGAGCTCTGATGAATCGGTGCAGTACCGGATCCATTTTACATTTCCATTTTGCGTGTGGAGCCGGCGCAGCGTCTCACGCTGAGGGCCATCGCCGATGACCAGCAGCGCGAATTCATCCGGCCGGCGCTGCGCCAGTATTTCAAAAGAGGCAAAAAGCGTCTGGGTGTTCTTTTCGTGAGCGAGCCGTCCGACATAGAGCAGAAGTTTTCGGTTCGGCTCGATCCCCAGAGATTTTCGGGTCTCGGTCGAATCATCGGGACCCGGAGAAAAAATTTCGGCGTTCACGCCAAGGTTTACCGTGTGCACGTTGCGCACCCCCCAGTCTTCCAGCACCTGGGCTAACTGCTCGGAAGGTACGAGCGTCGCCTCGAAGCGGTTATAAAGGTTGGGCACATATTTTCGCGCGGCCCCGAGCAGGACCCTCGCCGGCCCGCGCAAATAGGCCTCGGGAAAATGCGAGTGGTAAAACGCCACGACGGGAATCTTCAGCAACCGGCCAGCGGAAACTGCTTTCCAGCCGACCTGATATGGATCGGCTGATTCGATGATGTCGGGCCGCTCGCGTTCAAGGATCTCGCCGACCGCGCGCAGATTCAGAAGAGCGCGATAGCGCGCCGAGCGGGAAACCAGCGGTGAATGAATCGAGTAGATTCGCGAACGATCGACGGTGACCACCTCCGTTTTGGCGCCCGGTATGATGAGGATATGTTCATCGCCCGACGACCTCGCTTGGATGTAGTTGATCTTCTCGTGGACGTAACGCTTCACCCCTCCACTCAAAGGCGAATAGAACTGAGTGAGATCGCAGATCTTCACCCGCCCACTGTAGCCGCTTCGTCGTCAGACTCGCGAAAGCTTTCGGAGCTATGCGAAGCGAGAGAGAACGCGTTGCTTGCAACAGGGCGGCATCAACGCCGCCTACCCGCCTTCGCCATGCTTCGGCGTGACATGCAGGACGGCGGCTACAGAGCGGCTACCGGCTCCGGCTTCTCCAGCCCGCTGAGATACTTCTCCGCTTCCAGCGCGGCCGCGCAGCCGGAGCCGGCCGCAGTGACCGCCTGTTTGTAAACACGATCCGCCACGTCGCCCGCTATGAAAACGCCGGGATGTTTGCTTTCCGCGAGATGCCTAACGAGTAGATAACCGTCGGGATCCGTCTCGAGTCTTCCCTCGAACGCTTTCGTGTTCGGGTCGTGCCCGATCGCGACGAAAACACAGGCGACTGGCAGCTCGCTCTCTTCGTGCGTCTCCACGTTGCGCAAGATCACGGCGGCCATTTCTCCCTTTTCGTCGGGAACGTATTTCGTCACCACAGTATTCCAGATGGGCTCGATTTTTTCACAGGCGTGCACGCGATCGGCCATGATCTTGGAGGCGCGCAGTTTGTCGCGCCTATGGATGAGATAAACCTTCGAAGCAAACTTGGTGAGGAACAATGCCTCTTCCGCCGCGGAATCTCCGCCACCGATTACGCACACAGGAACGTTGCGATAAAAGGCGCCGTCGCAGGTCGCGCAGGAAGTCAGTCCATGACCGACCAGCTTCTCCTCGTTTTCGAGACCGAGCCAACGCGCCGCCGCGCCGCTGGCAATGATGAGCGCACGCGTCTCGATCCATTCGTCGTCTGCTTTGATTCGGATGTGGTCGTCGAGTGCTTCGAAATCAGTTACCTCTGAATACGAAAAGCGCGCGCCGAATTTTTCGGCTTGGGCGTGCATGTTCAGGATCAATTGCGGACCATCGATCCCTTCGGGAAAGCCGGGAAAATTCTCGACCAGCGTGGTGGTCGAGAGTTGCCCGCCCGGCTGCCGGCCTTCCAGAACGAGCGGATTCAAATTCCCACGCGCGGCATAGATCGCCGCCGTCAATCCCGCGCATCCGCTGCCGACGATAATCACTTTTTCCATCCAGTGAAGTTAGCACGGCCCGCCCCGCTTCAAAGCCACCGAGGTCATTGCCCCGATGGAAGCCCGCTCTATTTTGGGCGATGCCCGAACTCGCCGAGGTCGAATTCTTTCGCAAGCAATGGGACCCGGGTCTCGGCCGGAAGATTGCCGCGGTGCAGCTCCATCCGCGGAAAAGAATTTTTCGCGGGAGCGATCCGCGGAAGATCGTGGAGCACTTAACCGGACGCCGTCTCCTGCGCTCGCACGCTCGCGGGAAGCGAATGCTGTTTGAATTCTCGGGCGGAAACTGGATCGGGATTCATCTCGGCATGACGGGAAAGTTGCGGACGGAGCCCGCGGGATTCCGTCCTGAAAAGCACGATCATTTCGTTCTGCAACAGACGCGTCAGGCTCTCGTTTTCCGCGATGCCCGGCTCTTTGGCCGCGTCCGGTTTCATCATGGAAGAACGGAGCCGGCATGGTGGCGAGCGGGCGGACCAGAAATCAGTTCCGACAAGTTCGATCGCGCATTTCTGAATGGGTTCCTCGATCGTCACGGACGTGCGCCGATCAAAGCCGTCGTGCTGATGCAAAATGGATTTTCGGGTATCGGCAATTGGATGGCGGACGAAATCCTGTGGCGCGCGAAGATCGCACCGTCGGTTCTGGCGGGCGCTCTATCCTCAGCGCAACGTGCGCGTTTGCTCCGAGAGACGCGCTTTGTCGCGAGCGAATCGTTGCGCATCATCGGCCCCAACTTTTCGGATCCGCCAGCGAACTGGCTTATTCATCAAAAATGGAAACGCGACGGCGTTTGCCCGCGCCATCGGTCGGCTTTGCGGAAGGGAACGATTGGCGGGCGAACGACGGCCTGGTGTCCGAGGTGTCAAAAAATAATCATTCGTTAGGCCACGTGCACCACAATCTTATGAAATCCCGTCGTGCCTGATTTGAAGGGGCGATCTTCCTCCCACTCCTGGACCTCGCCTTCGCCATCGGTGGCGCGAACCACGAGCGTGTAATCATCCGCTCCCTCCGGCAGCCAGAGGTAACTCCAGAGAGCCCACGTCAATTTCGTGCCGGGATAATCGAGCTTCGCTTCCTGCCAGTTTTCGCCGTCGTCGAAACTGACCTCCACGCGCGTGATCCCGCGGTCGCCGCCGAATGCGACGCCGCTCAAGAAAATGCCCTTGCTCGCCGTCTCGAGATTGAAGGTCGATTCATGATCCGGCTGATCAAAACGCGATCGCGTCGGGACAATAAAGTCCGGGCCCCAGCCTTGCGCCTCGTAAAAGCCTTCGGCGTTCGCGTCCGCCACCTCGATGCGCGTAATCCATTTCACATGCTTCTCGCCAAAGTAACCGGGCACGATTACGCGCGCGGGAGATCCATGGCGATGCGGTAACGGTTCGCCGTTCATTTCGTAAACGACGAGCGTGGTCGGATCCATTGCCTTCTCGAGCGGGAATGTGTCGGTGTAGTTATCGACTCCGTGCAGCCGCACTTTTGCCGCGCCGGTCAGCGGCGTGGCCGCGCCCAGGAGTGTACTCATCGGCACGCCTTTCCAGAGAGCGTTGCTCATCAGGCCGGTGTCGAGACCGTTGCTGATGCACATCAAGGTTGTTTCCTGCATAACAGCGGGCAGGGCTTTCAACCGGTCGAGCCGATACGTCTGCCGCTTCTCGACGAGACCAGTGATCTCGAGACGCCAGAGCGATGGATTCACCTGCGGGTCGACGACGTTCTTCGTGACGCAATAGAACTGGTCGTTAGGCGTGATCGGTTGGACGATGCGGCCTTTGTATTGCGTGCCGTCGTAACTGAAGGTCGCGCTCTGGTAAAGTTTGCGGAGAAGCCCAGCGCCACCGCCGGCGATCAAGATGCCCAGGCCGCCGAAAAAAATCGCGCGACGACCGATGCGGGGGGTGAATTCCTGATCGTTGATTTGGACTGTAGGTCGCGTCAGAAAGCGAAATCCGATTACGAGCGTCCGTTCGAAAAACGCAAACGCTGCGACCAATCCAAGGAGTGTGACCAACGTCGCCCTCGCGATCGGCAATCCGAAATAATGCGTGCCCAGGACCGGCCACAGAAGAACCGCCACGGACATGAGCGGAAGGAAAACGAAAGCCGACGCGGTGGCGGCAAATCCGATGCGACGACGTTTGCGCGCCGATAGGCCGTAAGACATTCCGCCCAGCGCTCCAACGAAAATTTGTCCGAAGATGACAGACCCAACGCCGAGCTGCTTCAGGTGGTTGTAGCCACCGACGCGGCCCATGAGTGAAAGAAACTGATCTGCCGGAATGAAGACAGAAAGGCGATCGCCAAAGATCGTGAGCGGGGTCGCCACGCCAAAAAGCCACGCGAGCAAGAGCATGACAACGGTCATGACCAAGCCCGCGACGGCGCCCCCGAGGAATCCGGCACCGATGGCGCGACCGCGGGTCATGCCGGTGAGGTTACAAAATCGGCTGGCGCACGGAATAAGATTCTACGCTTGCACGACGCTGCGCTCCGCCGCGACTCGGAACAGCGTTGCGATAATCCGAACGCCTGCGACAAAAGTGCCGCGCAACGTGCCGGACACTTTTGATTCGCCACCGGTCCGGCATCGATGGTTCACCGGCACTTCCAGGATGCGCAGACCTGAACGCGCTGCTCGCATCTGCATCTCGAGATTCCATCCGTAGGTTTCTTCCTTCATCCCGAGGCGATCGAGCGCATCGCGCCGGATTGCGCGGAACGGACACATGTCGGTGTAGGAAACGCCGTAAAGAATTCGGAGCAGAATGCCTGCGCTGCGGCCGGCGAAAACTTGCTGGAAATTCATGCTGCCGGGTTCGCGCTTCCCGCGCGTGCGCGATCCAATCACAAAATCTTGTTTTCCCTCGGCGACAGGCCTAACGAGTTGCTCCATCAACTCGGGACAATCGCTGCCGTCGCCGTCGAGAAACACAACGATCTGGCATTCCGGCGAAAGCGCCCGGACTCCCGCCGCACAGGCGCGGCCATAACCGGGCGTTGGCTCGGCCACCACCTTCGCGCCCGCGGCACGCGCGCAGTCGGCGGTGCGATCGGAGCTGCCATTATCCACCACGATGATTTCGTCTGGCAGACCAGTCGTTAGGCAAGCGCGCACTACGTCGGCGATCGGTTCCTCTTCGTTCAGCGCGGGAATCACGACCGAAATGCGGCGTGGAACTGGCGCGCTCATCCGAGCACCGCCCATGCGAGCGAAAAATAGAAGGCCAGCGCGAAAAAATCGGTCACAGCAAGTGTGACCGGCCCGGCCGCGATTTTCGGATCAAGTTTGAGCGAGTGCAGAAGCGACGGCACGCTGAAACCAAACAGACAGGCTGTGACCAGCGACACCGCGATGCTCGTGCCGACGACCGCCGCGCCTTTCACATCGTGGCGCCAAATCCAAACGATCGCGCTCACGAGTGTTCCGCACGCCAGCCCGAGCAGCAGTGCTGTGGCAAGTTCCCGCCGCAGGTTCTCAAGGAACCAGCGCCGCGTCACCGTGCTCACCCGCAGCGCCTGGATCGTAAGCGTCATCGACTGCATGCCCACGCTTTCGTTAAGACCGAGAACCATCGTGAGGAAAAACGCCACGACCAGACTGCCGGCGAGCGTTGCTTCAAACGCGCCCGCCAGAACTGCGCACGCTGTCCCGGCCGCAACGGTGGCGAGGAGCCACGGGAAGCGGTAACGAAAAACGCGCCAAGGCGAGGCCCCGCGAATTTGCGCCAGCCGAAATCCGAGCGCCTCGAACACGTCATCACCGAGACTGGCAACAGTGGGACGCTCCTCTTCGCGCTCTCCGGCTTCCAACATTTCCTCGGCGAACAGGCTCACGTCCACCACGCCCACTACCCGGCGCGCTCGGTCCACTACCGGAAACGCGAAGAATTTATAGAGCACAAAAAATTCGCATGCTTCCAAGACGGTCGCGCTCGCGGGAATGGCGACGACGCGGCGCACCATTATTTCTTCGAGACGCGTCTCGAGCGGCGCGGTCAGTAATCGACGGGTCGGCAAAACGCCAACGAGACGTTCCTCGACATCGGTCGCGAAAAAATAAATTACGCGTTCGCCCACGCCTTCGCGCCGGATGCGTTCGAGCGCGTCCGCCACACTCATCCCGGCATCGAGCAGCGGGAAATCTTTGCGCGCGTGATCGACGATCGGCGAATTGAAATCCGGCAGGCTAACGGCCTCGCTCATCACCCACTTTTACGCGATGAACGATTCCTTTGCTCCGAAGAATATTCGCGGCTTCGCTGAAATGAGTCTTATGGCCACCCGGCTGACTTTTCGATATAAGCAGGCTTCCTCCTCCCAACGATTCGGCGCCATTCATTCTCGCACTAGGTCGCCGCGGCGTGTATCGGGGCGCTGCAAATGGAGGCGCTTGTTTCCGTCTCGGGCCAGGTCAATCCGCGGTTATCGCCGCAACCGTTGGTCCGCCCCCAGTTTATCGTGACCGGAACCGAGCAGGCACTGGTGCGAGCACGCGCCGCGATGAAGTCGCAGAACTTCGCGCAAGCCACGGATCGCCGCTACGCCGGCGCCGAGCGTGGCACCTCAGTCGCACTTACGCAGAGCCCCGCCACCCACGAGATCTTCTCAAGCCTCCTTAGCAGGTGGCTTCCGGGATCGATACGAGCCTGCTGGGCCATTCCTATGTGGACTCCTGTAAATCGGTGATGAACGATCTCCAATTGTTGATGGCAAAAAGGCTGGGCGCCGCTGCAAAGGAAACTTCGCGATCGCAAGAAGGAAGGTCTCTCCTACTGGGCGTTTCCATAACTGATCGGGAACGCTCTTGCCTATCGGCGGAGTCCCGCCGGCTTCGCGCGGTGGACAATACCTTTGTCCCGCAGAATGGCCGCGGCTTCGCTGAAATAATCGCGCACGTCCCCCTGTTGCCGGATCCAGTCGAGATACCGGCCGATGCCCGTCGGCAAATCCACCTGCGGTTCATATCCAGCGGCACGAATGCGATCGGTGCCGCTCGTGAGATGTCGCATTTCGCCGGGACGAAATTCACCTTTCGCTTCCGGCGGGATGCGAATGTCGAGTGCATCGGAGATTAGTCCGGCTATTTCGCGAATGCTAACGCCCCGGCCGCTGCCGACATTTACGGGCAGACCATCGAGGCGGTCCGTCTCCGCGGCGAGCAGGTTAGCGCGCGCGATATCCTCGACGAATGAGAAATCGCGAGTCTGCTCGCCGTCCTCGTAAAAGACCGGCGGCAGATTGTTGAGCAGCCGCGTGCAAAAAATCGCGATCACGCCGGTGTAGGGATTGAAGATCGATTGCCGTGGCCCGTAGGTGCAGGAATAACGCAATGCGACCGTAGGAATTCCGATCTGTTTGCCCCAGAGCAGGGTCAACTTTTCCTGGTCGACTTTCGTTAGGCCATAAACGGTTTCGCCGCCGACCGGCGCGCGCTCGTGAGTCGGGGTGCTTTCAGTGACTGCCTGGCAAATCGGACAGTGCACGGACCAATCGCCCGCCTGCAGTTGCTCAACCGGCCGGACCTCAGGGAAAACCAAACCATGTTCCGGGCAAGTCGCCGCGCCTTCGCTGTAAACTGCTTGCGAAGATGCGACGAGGATTTTTTTGATCGGCAGTTTTTGCTCACGGATTATCTCGAGCATTTGCGCGGTGCCAAAGCTGTTAACGTGAACGTACTTCGCGATCTCAGGCATGTAACCGCCGTAAGCCGCCTGGTGAAAGACGACGTCGATTTCGTCCAGCGCGGCGGTCATTGTTTCGCGATCGCGCAGGTCGCCCTCGATGAATTCCACATCGTTTGCGATCCAAGCAGGTTTGCCGTTGCGATGAGTTTGCGGCTCGAGGTTGTCGAGAATGCGAACCGTCCATCCTTCGCGCTGCAACAAATCCGCGACGTGGGAACCGATCAGCCCCGCTCCGCCAGTGACAAGGGCGCGTTTTCGATGTGTTGCCATGCGCAAAACTACTCGTTAGGCCAAATCCGATCCCGGCCCTCCCGTTTTAAAAGCTTCGACAAATACTCACGGGTGACCGGCGCGGCGTATCCGCCGGACGCACTTCCGTTATCCGCGAAGAACTCGCGGCAGAGCCGGCGCAAAGTAGCGCGATCGTCGACATCGTACCAAACCGGCAAGAGATGGACGTCGAGGGCGATCTCTTTCGCGCGCGCGATCGTCTGTTCCAAAACGCGCTCCGTGCTCCAATCAATATCTTGGAAAAGGGACCGATGCAGTTTCTTCAGACCGATCAAATAATATCCGCCGTCATCGGATGGACCGAGCACGACTGCATCTTCTTTTTCCGAGAGAATCTTCGCGGCTTCGGAGAAGGCACGCTGCGGGACCGTGGGGCTGTCGGAATCGATCAAACAAACTGATTCAAAGCCAACCGACAACAAATCCTCGGTCGCGCAGATGAGTCTTTCGCCGAAGGCGTCACCGCGTTGGGGCAGGAGAATGAATTCATCGGGCAAAAGTCCTTCGTATTCTTCTTCGGCGCCGACCGGCGCATAGACGGCAATTCCACGCGCGCGTTCGTCGTTCACCGCGCCGGCGATTGCCGCTGTTGTGTCCCGCAGAAAGCAAATATTCAGTGCCGCAGCTTCCTCTGGGGTGAGCGGCGGCGTCAGACGGGTCTTCACTTTTCCCGCACGCGGTGCCTTGGTCATGACCGCGAGGGCGCACAGTCCTTTTCGAATCTGAGCCAGCTTACTCAGGTCGAGGACGCGGTGAACGAGAGTCATGCAGCCGTGCTGTCTGCGTTTGAACGCAGGGCGCGTCAACCCTTTTCACAGAGGGCGTACTGATAACGCCCTTCCCGCCATGTCTTCATTGTCTGCCACGGTTGAGTGGAAAAAAGCCGATTCAACTCGCGCGTCGACATCACCCTCGCTTTGCTCGGCTCGCGATAACCATTCCTAAAATGGGTAATTCCAGCGAGCAGCCACATTGCATAAAGCGGGATCGACGCCCAGAAAGCATAGCGGGGTTCCGCGATGAAACAGCGGCCTCCCGGACGAAGAGCGCGATACATCTCCGCAACCGCGTGTGCGCGATCAGGCAGAACGGTAAAGAGCCGCGACGCGATCAAGACGTCGAAGCTATTATCCGCGTGTGACAGATCCAAAACGTTGTCGCTTTGGAAGCGGCAATTATTAAGGGCCAACGCCCGAGCTTTTTCGCGTGCCCAGGTTAGCTGGCTCGGAGAACGATCAACTCCGAGAACATTGATTTCACGAAATCTCTCGGCCAACCCACAGGAATAAAAACCTGGTCCGCATCCAAGCTCGATTAGTTCTTCGCCGGGATTCGGTTTTCCATTTGGCCAAACCGCTCGAATCATGCGCTCGGTGTCGTCACGGAAAAGTCTCTCGCGGCAGAAAATATAAAGCCAAGCGAAGTGCTCAAATAAGCTGTCCGCGGATATATCGGGTTTTTCGTTTTTCTCGCTCGCTATCGCAACCTTGAGTGGCTTCACGGGCACACTTGGGCTGAGAGGAAAGCTGGTCTTTGGCGACATCGCGGTGGAGTCAGTTGGCAGAGTTCTTAACACCTTCTTGATGAATTAGTTTTTCTCTAAACCCCAGTTCTTATTCATATCGCTGCGAACAACCCCTCAGGACTCGTAATTTCACCTCTGACGCTGTCGCACCAACGACCTGTTGATAACACTACGCGCGCGTCGCCACAAATCTGTTGGAGCTGAACCAGACGAAAAGTGTTGGGCCTTATTCGAACTTGTTGGATTCTTGTTGAGCGATCGTTTAACAAGCGGCAATGCGAGTCGCCCGGATTGTGGTCAGCGGAATGGTGGGACTGGGCGGCCTGACTTTTCTAGTGGCTGGGGATCTCCTGACAGAGCCCACGCTTCTGCAAATCCAAAAGATCCTCGCACAGAAAAGGTTTGTCGATCTGACGCATGCGTTTGCTCCGGGCATTCCGCATTGGCACGGATTTCCGGACGAAAAAAGGGAAACAGTTTATTGGTACGAGAAAGGTCGAGGAACGATCGGGGATGGTTTTTTCGCGGAGAGTTACACGCATGTTGGGCAATGGGGCACGCATGTTGATCCCCCAGCGCATTTCGTTCGCGGCTTGCGAACCGTGGATCAGATTCCGCTTGAGGAGATGGTGTTGCCGTTGGTCGTGATCGACGTTCACGCCGAGGCGGCGAAGAATCCCGATTACACACTCTCTCTGGAGCGCGTGAAAAAATGGGAGTCGGAGCACGGCACGATTCCCATGGGAGCGTTCGTCGCGATGCGCACCGATTGGTCGAAGCGTTGGCCCGACGGCGCCGCGATGGAGAACAAAGACGGCACGGGCGTGGCACATTATCCCGGCTGGACCATGGCAGCGCTGAAATATCTTTATGAGGAGCGCAAGATCACGGCCTCGGGCCACGAAACAACCGACACCGATCCAGGAATCGCCGCGTCAAAGGACGACGCAACGCTGGAGACGTACATCTTGAGGACCAATCATTATCAGATCGAGCTGCTGGCAAACCTGGATCAAGTGCCGGAAACAGGCGGTCTCGTCATCGTAAGTTTTCCGAAACCGAAGGGCGGCTCCGGATTTCCAGCTCGCGTTTTTGCAATTTGTCCGAAGTAATTTCGACGAGACAGCTTGGCGGCAAGTTTGACCGCGGCACGAGCTGAGCGTAATCGCACTTCGATGGACTTGCTCGACGAGCTGCAAACGCGGGTGCTCTGTGGAGATGGCGCGATCGGAACTTTGCTGATCGAGGAGGGGATTCCTCTCGGGCGTTGCTTCGAGGAACTTTGCGTGTCGGAACCGGATCGAATCGAAAAGATCCATGAGCAATATATTGGCGCTGGCGCGCGAGTGATTGAGACGAATACGTTTGGCGCCAACGCGGTACGCTTGGAAAGATTCGGGTTCGAAGGACGCGTCGCGGAAATCAATCGCGCCGCCGCTCAAATCGCAGCCAAGGCCGCCAAAGGCAAAGATGTTTATGTCGCCGGCAGCGTGGGGCCTCTCGGTATCAGCGGGGATGAAGCAGCGGCTCGAGGGATCGATCGCGCCCAATGTTTTCGCGAGCAAGTCACGGCGCTTCTCGATGGCGGCGCGGATCTGATTTTCTTCGAGACCTTCATGGACTTCGAAGAAATGGAGATCGCCTTGCGGGCCCGCCAGGAAGTCGACGGCGGCCTCGCGATTTGTTCTTTCGCCTGCGCACCTGGAGGCGAGCTCTCGTCGGGAATGATGTTGGTGGAGGCGTTTGCAAAGCTGCGTGTGTCCGGGTCAGAAATGTTGGGGGTAAACTGCATGAGCATTAACGGCCCACACGGCATGGTGCAATTGCTGCAACGCGTTCCCTCGGATTACCTCCTCGCCGCGTATCCCAGCGCCGGCTCTCCGAAATATCACGATGGGCGTTTCATTTATCAGACGGCTCCGGATTGTTTCGCGCAATCAGCGCGCGAGATGGTGGCGGAAGGAGCGCGCTTAATTGGCGGATGTTGCGGGACGAACCCGGCGCACATCGCGGCGATCGCAGTCGCGATCGCGAATTTGGGACTGGTTGCGCAGTAAAGCAATGCGGGTGGCGGCTGAGCTGCCGCCGAGCGTCCGCAGCGCGCGCGAGTCCCAGAGTGAAGAAAGCCCGTTCGATACGTCGCCCCGAGAAACGAGTGATTATCTGCGAACTCGACCCGCCGAAAACATTCGCATTCGAGAAATCCTTTGGCGAGCGCAGTCCTGGTCAAAGCCTGCAATAGGAGACGAGAGTCGAGTTGGCCGAATTTGCGCGAGACGTTTGACGCGATGAGTGTCTGGCGAATGGTCCAGATCCGCCGCGCTATCATTGTCCAGCTTAGTGGACTGATCCTCGTCGCGATGGCACTTTTTTCTCTCTCACGAATTTTCCCGCTCGTTGATATTCTAGCGGCGATCCAGCAACGCGTGATGCAGTGGGGAGCGTGGAGCGCAGTCTGTTATCCGTTGCTCTACGCGTGCTGTAACGTGCTGCTTCTGCCTGGG
Source organism: Spartobacteria bacterium (assembly GCA_003134785.1). GTDB lineage: Bacteria > Verrucomicrobiota > Verrucomicrobiia > Chthoniobacterales > UBA10450 > AV80. Next base: position 321,746 of record PLCN01000021.1, on the reverse strand, counting down.
GGCGTCTTGAGTATTGGCGCGGGTTTTTTCTTCGGTCTCTGGTGGGGATTTCTCATTGCGCTTCTCGGTAACGTGATTGGCGCCGCGATTTCTTTTTTCATCAGCCGATGGATCGGCCAGCAATGGCTCAGACGAAAATTGATGCGCAATCCAACGTTGGTGGCGTTGGAGCCGGCCGTGGAAAGGGAAGGCTGGAAAATTATCCTTCTCAGCCAACTACACCCGCTTTTTCCCACCAGTCTGTTGAATTATCTTTACGGCCTCACTCGAATTCGATTTCGAACCTGCATGCTCTGGGTGGCCATTGGACAAGCTCCGGGTCTGTTTCTTTACTCGTATCTTGGCACGCTGGGCCAATTGGGACTTAACCTGGCTCGCGGCAAGACTCACCCACGGAGTATTGAGTATCTCTTTTGGCTTGGCGGGTTTGCGAGCGCCGCCGCCGTCCTTGTCATACTGGGTCGGATTGCCCTTCGACTACTTCAGAATGCCGAGCACGAAGCCGAACAGCTGAATACGACTCACGACTCTGAAATAGCTGTCATACAAACTGTTACGCAAAACAATAGGCTGTAGATAAGATTACTCGCCGTTACCCCTCAGGCAGGATATTGGATTAAATCCACGGGGAAGATGAAAGCGCTTTCGAAAAAATACGACGTTATTGTGGTTGGAAGCGGGCATGCCGGCGTAGAAGCAGGCTTGGCCGCTGTCCGGCTGGGATGCACGACATTGTTGCTAACGCAAAATCTCGACACCGTTGCCCAGATGTCCTGCAATCCCGCGATTGGAGGCTCGGCCAAGGGACACATCGTTCGAGAAATTGACGCGCTTGGCGGCGCGATGGGAACTAACGCGGATGCCACCGGCATTCAGTTTCGCATGTTGAATCGCACGAAGGGTCCGAGCGTTCGCGCGCCTCGCGCGCAATGCGATAAGAAGGCCTACCAGTTTCGCATGAAAGCGGTGTTAGAGCGAACGCCGGGCTTGGACATTAAACAAGCGACTGTGTCCAAGGTGTGTACGGATCGTCAATCGAGAGTTACGGGCGTGGAGACTGACATAGGGATGGCGGTTTCCGGACAAAGCGTGGTGATTACTTCTGGAACATTCCTCCGAGGCCTGCTCCATGTGGGTCAAAATTCTCGGCCCGGAGGTCGCATGGCTGACACCAGTTCCGACCTCAGCGGGTCAATGCGCCAGCTCGGCTTCCAAGTCGGCCGATTCAAAACGGGCACGCCGTGTCGGATTAATAGTCGCTCAATCGCTTTTGAGCGCTGCGAGAAGCAACTGGGTGACGGGCCTCCTCCGCGATTTAGCTTTTTGCCGACGCCCGCTCGCATGCCTGGCGATTTCTTCACTTTGAACAGCGAACCGTTCCACGTGGAACAAGTGCCTTGTTGGATTACGTCCACAACAGACGAGACCCACGAAATAATCCGCCGAAACCTGCACCTCTCGCCCCTCTATTCCGGGCGCATCGAGGGAATAGGCCCGCGCTATTGTCCTTCCATTGAAGATAAGATCGTCAAGTTTGCTCACCGGACATCGCATCAAATCTTTCTCGAGCCGGAGGGGCGCCACACCGAGGAATTTTATGTCAATGGATTGTCGACCAGCCTCCCGTACGATGTCCAAGTAGAATTCATTCGATCAATTCCTGGCTTGGAACACGCGGAATTGATGCGGCCAGGCTACGCCGTCGAATATGACTATTTCCCCCCCACCCAATTGCGCTCCACGCTGGAGACGAAGCTGGTCGAGGGCCTTTACTTCGCGGGACAGGTGAACGGCACCTCGGGTTATGAAGAGGCCGCAGCCCAAGGATTGGTTGCTGGGGCAAACGCCGCCTTGAAAGTTCAGCAGCGCGCATCGTTCGTTATTTCGCGACGTGAGGCGTACATTGGAGTCTTGATCGATGATCTGACAACGAATGGTACCGACGAGCCATATAGAATGTTCACCAGCCGTGCCGAGGATCGACTGTCCTTAAGGCAAGATAATGCCGATCAAAGACTTACGCAAAAAGGATTTGACGTCAGGCTCGTACCGCAAGAAAGATACTCCGCTCTTAATCACAAAATGGAGCAGCTCAAAACGTTGCGACGAGCAATCAGTGAAACCAAGGTCGGCGGTAAGAGCGTAAGTGCACTCTTGAAAATGCCCGAATTCGGGTTCGAAGCGTTATCGCCGGAAATCCGCAGGTTGGGTTCCACAGAGTTATGGGAATTGGTCGAAACTGAACTAAAATACGAAGGATATGTTCAGCGGCAGACCGGCCAGAATGAAAAACTATTTCGCGGCGGGGCGCGGCCCATTCCCCAGAATTTAGATTACGAAGAAATTGGAGGCCTGCGGCGGGAGACGCGGCAAAAATTAGCCGCACTTCGGCCCGGTACGATCGATCAGGCTCGCCGCATCAGCGGGATCACTCCCGCTGATCTGTCGATTATCTCGATATGGTTGGAGAAGAACACACCGCGCTCATATACAGCGTCTTCAATAGGAGCGTAGTTTACCTTAGAGCGAGAAGATGATCAGCACTGTGTGGCTATTGGCGTCGGCCGTCGCTCTTCTAGGTTACTTATTCGGGTCCTTTCCCGCCGGCTATTTAGCTGGACGGATCACGGGTGTTGATATCCGGGAGGAAGGCAGCGGAAATATCGGGGCGACAAATGTCTTGCGCGTTTTGGGAAAACGCTGGGGCTACGCGGTATTCTTCGCGGACGCATTTAAGGGTTTCGCGGTCGTCCGCATCATTTTGTTCGTAACTGAACGACTGACCTTCCCGCACGCGTCCGCGGAATATTTCGGGATACTTGCCGCGGTGTCATGTGTTGCCGGACATTCCTTTCCGATCTGGCTTCGCTTTAAAGGCGGGAAGGGAGTTGCGACTTCGGCGGGGGCGCTTTTCGGATTGATGCCATTGGCCGTAGTAACGGTTTTTCTCGTCTGGCTGATCATTTTTGAAACGACGCGTTATGTTTCGGTGGCCTCGATTGTCGCCGCATCATCCTTGCCGATTGTGGTCGCCTTGTTCATGCGGTGGAAACTCGTTGAAGGGATTGGTCTGCTCTATTTATCCATCGTGATGACAATCCTGGTGATCTGGAGACACCGCTCGAATTTTTCTCGTCTTCGCAGCGGAACGGAACAACGCTTCACCCGCAAATGAACATTCGGCGCATTGCAATCGTGGGAGCTGGAGGATGGGGCATTGCGCTGGCGGTGCTGTGGTCTCGACAAGAAAACGAAATCACGCTCTGGGGAAATGATGTCGCACGAGCGGAGAAGCTGCGGACGACGCGCGAAAATCCCGATTATTTACCCGGAGTGAAACTTCCGGATTCGATTCAGGTCACGAGCAATATCGCGGACTGTGCGGAGGCCGATCTCATCGTTTTCGTCACGCCGTCGATTGCCTTGCGTTGCGTCGCCAATCGACTTCGACCTTCGCACTCAAATTCCGAGTCCGTGTTTCTCAGTTGCACGAAAGGGATCGAACACGGCACTGGAATGCGGATGAGCGAAATCCTGGGCGAAATTTTTCCACAGAACACGATCGCTGTTCTTTCCGGCCCAAACCTGGCGGCGGAAGTTTCGCGCGATCTGCCGACAGCCACGGTGCTGGGTTGCCCGGTGCCGGAATGCGCCGAGGAACTTCAACGGCATTTGGGCAGCGAACGATTCCGCATTTACTCAAGTGATGAGATGATCGGCATTGAGTTGGGCGGTGCGCTAAAAAATGTTTTCGCGATTCCGGCCGGCGTCAGCGACGGCTTTGGGCTCGGCGACAATTCGAAGTCCGCGCTGGTTACCCGATCGTTGGCAGAACTGCTGCGGCTCGGCACAGCGATGGGGGGAAACGCGAGAACGTTTTATGGTTTGAGCGGCGCGGGCGATTTGATTGCCACCTGCTTCAGCCAGCATAGCCGCAACCGACGGGTCGGCGAAAAACTGGGGCGAGGGGAGACATTGGAGCAAATCCTCGCGGGCACACACATGGTGGCGGAAGGCATTCCCACTTCGAAAAGCGCCTATGAATGCGCGCGCAGGCTCCAGATCGAGACCCCTATCATTGATCAAATTTATTCGGTCCTATATGAAGGGAAGCGGCCCGATCAAGCGATGCAGGAGCTTCTCGGTCGAGACCAAAAGGCGGAGCGCGCCTGACGGCCTAACGAGTTGAGGAAAAACTGCGGATCACTTCAGGATAAAGCTCGCGCTCCGCGATTTGGATTCGCGCGTGCAACGATTGCGGCGTGTCGTTAGGCCAGATCGGCACTGTCCGTTGCGCAATGATTTCCCCGCTGTCGATTCCGGCATCGACGTAGTGAACGGTGCACCCCGTCACTTTCTCGCCCGCGGCGAGCGCCTGCGTCCACGCTTCCACTCCCGGATATTTTGGCAGGAGCGAAGGATGAAGATTGATGATGCGGCTTGGAAAAGCCTCGAGCATCGGCTCCTTGAGCACGCGCATAAAACCCGCGAGCACTACCAGCTCAACGCCGGCCTCTTCCAGCATTTTAACGAGTTCCATCTCCACCGCCGGCTCGAGTCGCGTTCGGAATTTCCCCGGCGGAAGGTAGGCATTCGCGACGTCAAACTCGCGCGCGATATCGAGAATTCCCGCGTCCAGAGCATCGGAAACAATCAGGCACGGTTCCGCGGCCAATTTTCCCGCGCGGATTTGCTCGAGGATCGCCCGGCAATTGCTTCCCTTGCCCGAGCCAAGAATCCCGAGCGCGAGCTTACTCATCCGAGCGAAGCTCCTTCATTCTTCCGATTAACTCCGAGGTCGAATATCCTGGCTGGAACGGCAGGATCCGAATCTCGGCGCCGATCTTTTCCAGCGCGGCGCGCTCTTCCGGATTCAATGTCTCGGTAGTGTAATCGCCGCCTTTCACATAAATCGACGGGCGCACCTTTTCGAGCAGGTGAGTCGCGCGGACCTCCGGAAAAATAACGGCATGATCCACGCATTCGAGCGCGGCGATAATTTCTGCTCGATCGGTTTCGCGGTTGAGCGGTCGACCCTCACCTTTGAGCGCGCGCACCGAATCGTCGCCATTAATCGCGACCACGAGAATGTCGCCAAGCGCGCGCGCCGCCTGGAGATAACGCAAGTGTCCAACATGCAGGAGATCGAAACAGCCATTCGTGAGGACGAGCTTCCGTTTTTGCGCACGATACTTTTCCGAGACGAGCGCCAGCTCATCCACGCTGAGAATTTTGTCGTTCATGCTTTGCCCACAACAAACTGAAGCGCGCGGGGCAGCACTTCAAACTCTGCCGGTTCGTTGCCGACTAGTTCGCCATCGACGTTGAACCACATCCCGGGTTTTGAGTTCACACTGATTCGCGCCGCCCGCCGATAAATGATCGAGGAGCTGGAAAGATGATTGCCCATAAGAATTTGCGGCGCCAGCAAAGCGAGATCCGCGAATGAGCGTTCGGGAATGAGAACGAGGTCGAGCAGACCATCGTCCGGCACAGCTTTGGGTGCGATTGGGATTCCGCCAGCGACGTAACGGCCATTTCCGACGACGACGTTGTAGAGGCGTTCCGACAATGTCTCTTTGCCGTCCAGCGTGATCTTGGTGACATAAGCGCGCAATTCGGGCAGGGCCGCCGCGGCGCTGCGAATGTAGGCAAGCGGACCCCAGGTGCTCTTCATTTTGGGAGTGAGTTTTTCATTCACGAGACCGCTAAACCCGCCGGCGGAAACATTCACGAAATAACGCGTGCGATCGCTCTTCACCCGCACGAGATCAATCGCGCGCGTGCGGCCCGCCAAAATCAATTCGATGCTTTGATCGACGTCGTTCGGCAACTCCAGCGTCCGAGCGAAATCATTTCCGGTGCCGAGAGGAATCAACCCCACTCGGACCTTCCTCGCTTGCGCGCCAATTCCGTTGACGATTTCGTTCAAGGTACCGTCCCCACCCGCGGCGACAATAAGATCGCAACCATTCTTGATGGCAGTGCGCGCGAAGCGACCGGCAGAACCCCGCCGGCCCGTCACTTTCACAGTGGCTGACGGCAACGAGCGCAGGCGTTCGATCAAAGAATCGATCTCTTTTACCGAGCCCGCGGCGGGGTTGAGAATTACACAGAATTTCGGCATTTTTTCGTGAACGAGAAACGTGCGGCCGGCTTCGGCGATCATGGACCGCCGTTACCGATTCCCCAACTCTATCGCCTCCGCAAAATTTGTGTATGGTGGCGATATGGACGCTCACGACCTGGTGAATCTCGCAGACGATCAAGCGACGCTGGAAAACAACGAAGAAAACGGCGGCGCTTCGTTCGTTCTTTCCAATCGCCCGCTCGTGCCGCTGGAATCACAGGCGCAGTCCGGCCTCCGCGATCGCGATTATGAAAACTTGGGAGAGCTACCGCGCTCGTATGGGCAGCCGGTTCTGTTCGGAATCGCGCGAGATCCGCGCACGCTCTTCGCATATTGGGAAATAGATTGGCCGGAGGTTTTCGGGAACAACCCGCCGGCTGATCGCAAAGTACACCTCCTCGTTTTTTCCGAAGATGGCAGCGAGGAAACCCGGGTCGCTGTGGAACCGATGGCGGGAAGTCATTGCGTGGCGGTGACACAGGCACGCAGTTCCTATCGGATCGAGCTTGGCTATCACGAGCCCGCCGGCGTTTGGAATTCCGTGGCGAGTTCTGACGCCATAGAGACACCGCCCGATGACGTTTCAGAAAGCGGATCCATCGACGTCGCGACAGTGCCATTTCACTTGAGCTTTCAGCGCATGGTCGATTCGTTTCGCGCCTCGAAATACGACGGCGATGCACTGGTGGAAATTGTCGGGCGCTTGCAGGAGCGCGCTGATGATCCAGCAGACGCCGCCGTGTCGGAGACCGATCGCGAACTATTGCGCGCGATCGATTGGAGCTTATCCGAGACCCACGCCGCCCAGCGTTCGCGTCTGCGCCAATCGAAGGATATTTTCGCCACGCGCCAGCGGATCGAATCGATCCTCGGCTTCGGCGCGTCGAGCCGGATGTAATGTACCATCCACGCGCCCTGTAGCCGCCGCCCTGTGGGCGGCGCGAGTTCGGGCCAACGACGCCCACCACGCGAAGTCTCAGCGCCAGCCTCGCGCTTCGCACAGCGAAGCGGCTACAGGCTGTGCCTACTTGCTCAGTTTGATTCCCTCCGGCATTTCCGGCGGCGGTTCGTTGATCCTGCTGTGGCTCTTGCCGTAGCCGAAATAGAAGATGAATCCAATCAGGAGCCAAACGATCAGCCGTACCCAATTGGTCCAACCGAGACCGTAAATCATCGCGCCGCACACAATGATGCCGAGCGTCGCGACCAGCGGCGCTGCTGGGACGCGGAATCCACGTTCCAGATCAGGGCGCCGCACGCGCATGATCCACACGCCGAGGCAGACCAGAATGAAAGCGAAAAGTGTCCCGATGCTGGTCATTTCGCCAGAGACATCCGCCGGCACGAATGCGGCAAAGAGTCCGGTGAAAACAAAGAAGAGCATGTTCGATTTGTAGGGCGTTCTGAATCGGGGATGCACGTCGGCAAAAATCCTGGGCACAAGGCCGTCGCGGCTCATGGAAAAGAAGACGCGCGATTGTCCGAGCAACATCACGAGAATGACCGACGAAAAGCCGGCGAGAATCGCGACCGTGACTAATTTCGATAGCCATTCGTAACCGGGCATGTACTTGGTGATGGCGTAGGCAACTGAGGCTTCGCGGCCGGCGGAGCGAAAGTCTTCCACCGTGGCGACGCCGCTCAGCACATACGAAAAGAGCACGTAAAGAATCGTGCAAAAAGCGAGCGATCCGAGGATGCCGATTGGCATGTCGCGTTTTGGATTTCTCGCTTCCTGGGCGGCAGTCGAGACGGCGTCAAATCCGATGTAGGCAAAGAAGACGACACCTGCGGCGCCAAGAATTCCGAGAATCCCTCCATAGGCGTGGGTGATGCCTTGGGGCGTCGTGTAAGTCGTCGGGGTGGGAATCATCGGTGTGTGATTTACCGGATTGATGAACTGCCAACCAATCCCGATGAAGAGCAGCACGATGCTTACCTTCAGGATAACGATGAGACCGTTGATGAAAGCGGATTCTTTCGTGCCGCGGATCAGCAGAAGAGTCAGCACCAGCAGGATAAACACCGCCGGAATATTTATCATCCCGTGCAGCCCGGCGGCGTCATGTTCGAACGGCGAATGCGACCATTGGTAAGGGATGCGCATGCCAAACCATTCGAGAACTCGATTTGCGTACTCGCTCCACGCGATTGAGACCGTCGACGCCGCGACGGCATATTCGAGAATCAAATCCCAGCCAATGATCCAGGCAACAAACTCACCCATCGTCGCATACGAATAGGTGTAGGCACTGCCCGCCACGGGGATCATGGAAGCGAATTCCGCGTAACAGAGACCGGCAAACGTGCACCCAACGCCCGCGACGATAAACGCCAGCACAACAGATGGACCCGCGCGATCCGCAATCGCCGCCGCGGTGCGCACAAATAAACCCGCGCCGATGATTCCGCCGATGCCGAGTGCGATGAGGTTCCACGGCCCGAGCGAGCGCTTCAAGCTGTGTTCGCCGACTTCCTGCGCCTCTGCCATCAGTTTCTCGATAGGCTTTCGTGCGAATAGATTTCCCATGCGGTCGCTTTCTTTTGTTGGTTACTTTGAAGTCGTTTCGGTTTCGCTAAGTGCGTTGGTTGTCTGACGGCGCACCCGTATTTGATTTTCGCCAGAGAAAATAAACCGGCACGCCGGTCAACACGATGATGAGCCCGGGCCACGTCGTCGCGGTCTGGTAGATGAAGAGAACCACCAGAATCACCGACGCGCCGATGATATAGAGAGCGGGGACGATCGGATAACCGAATGCTTTATAGGGGCGCTCCGCATCGGGTCGTTTCCGGCGCAGCACGAAGATGCCGATGATCGTCAGGATGTAAAAGATGAGCGCGGCCGAAATAACGTAGTCGAGCAGGTTGCCATAAAGATTTCCGTAACCGGTGATGGCGCCGGCAGCGTCTGTCTTGACGGTGCGCGGCAGGACGAGAACGCCGGCCCAGATGCCTTGAATGATGAGGCCCCAAGCCGGAACGTGTTGCTTGTTTAAGTCACCCACCGCGCGGAAGAAAAGGCCGTCTCGCGCCATCGCGTAGTAGGCGCGCGCGCCCGCCAGGATCAGTCCGTTATTGCAGCCGAAGGTCGAGACCATGATCGCAATCGCCATGATGGTGGCGCCCGTGCCAGGAAAAATCACGTTGGCGGTTTCAGAAGCGACGCGATCGCTGGGCGCATTCTGAATTGCGCTGAAAGGCAGCGCCGCCAGATAAGCGACGTTGGCGAGCAGATAGAGACCGATGACAAGGATTGTCCCGAGCGCCAGCGAGAGCGGAACGTTGCGGCGCGGATTGATGACCTCTCCGGCGGTGAAGGTAATGTTGTTCCAGGCGTCCGCGGAGAAAAGTGAATTTGTTTGCGCTACGCAGATGCCAACAAAAAGCCCGAAGGCGGTCACTGCAGTTAAGCCTTGCCCGACGTCCTGCAAGTTTCCGCGCAGGCTCCAGAAGTCGCTGAAGTTCGCCGCGCCGGCGCCCGACCTCAACCCGACGACGATACCGAGTAGGATAAGCGCGATGAGCGCGCCGGTCTTCGCCGTCGTAAAGACATTCTGGACGAGCTTGCCCAATTTCAGGCCTCGCGTGTTCATGAACGTCAGGAGCGCGATGAGCGCCAGACCGACGGCTTGGGCGGTCGAGAGCGACAGCGCGTAACTGCCAAAACGGATGGGCGCGATCAGGTAATTCGACTCCGACACCCAGGGCACAAGGACGCCCATGTAACGCGCGAAGCCCACGGCGACCGCCGCGATCGTTCCGGTCTGGATCACGAGAAAAAGCGTCCAGCCATAAAGGAAACCCCAGAGTGGAGAGAAGGCTTCGCGTAGGTAAACGTATTGGCCGCCAGCCTTCGGCATCATCGCAGCCAGCTCACCGTAGCTGAGAGCGGCCATGAGGGTAAGTGCACCGGTCACCACCCATACCACCAGCAACCAACCGGGCGAGCCCACCTGGCGCGCAATGATTGCCGAGACAATGAATATGCCCGAGCCGATCATCGAGCCGGCGACCAGCATCGTCGAGTCGAGTAATCCGAGTCCGCGAATGAACTTGCCGTTGCTGGAGTCAGGCGGTTGTGACATGGCGGTGCCGAGTGGGCCGCGCAGAGTTAACCACCAGCTTGCGCAAACGTGCAACGCCAAAACGCTGCGAGCTCGCCTTTCATCGCTTCAAAGTGTTGACACTGCCTCCGCAGGTCGCGTGATCAAGCGAGTTCGCCCTCGTGCCGCAACGTGCTATCATCCGGCGCGTGTTTACCGGTATCTCGAAATTAGTTCCCCCAAAAAGCCTCACTGCCCTGGTGATTGCGTTTGGCTTGGGCCTTCCCGCACTCGTCAGCGCGAGACCGCCGAAACCCGCAGGCTCTGCCCAATACGAGGCGCTTCCGTTGCGTCGCTCGGCCCAAGATCATTTGCTCGTACGCGCGGAGATCAACGGCAAGCCAGCGATCATGGTCGTGGACACGGGCGCTCCGGTCAGCGCGATCGCGTTGAATCGCCGCGCCTATTTTGGGATGAAACCCATCACCGGCAAGTCGCGCATCCCTTCTCGGCTCAGCATCAATGGCGCGTTCAACGCCGTCGTCATCGCGCATAATTTGCGGCTCGGCGCGCTCAATCTGGTCGACGAACCGATGGTCACCATCAATCTCGGAACTCTTCGGGAGGATTCGGCGGCGGGCACTGGACAGGGGATGGATGGCATCATCGGCACCGATATTTTGTCTCCGACCAAAGCGATCATCGATTGCGCGCGGCAAATGCTGATTCTCAAGATGGACCCGTTCGCGACCGGGCCGGTGCCCGGCTACGGCTTTAGCGGTTATCGCCGTGTGCCGATGCATGAAAGCGATGGCTACAACCTTTACGTGGATGGTTCGGTCAACGGCCGGCCTGCGAAGTTGATGGTGGATACAGGCGCCTTCGCCACGTTGCTGCACTCGACCTTTGTCCACAGCATGAAGATTCCGCTGCGAAACACGGCCTTCCGTTCTTCCGGTGTGAATTTGAAGGAGCGCGGAGTGAAAATTGCGAACATCACGCGGTTATCAATCGGCTCGATGGATATGCGCAGCAGTATGGTGGGCGTGATCAATCTGGAAGGATTGATTCATGGCAGGTTGCTAGACGCGTCGCCGCCTGTCGCGGGTTTGCTCGGGTCCGAGATGTTGCAGCGCTATCACGCCATCATCGATTTCGGGACCAGCTCGCTTTATTTGAAACGGTAACTATTCGAGATCGATTTCGCGTACGTTCTTCTGCATCCGCACGGCCTCGACCTGGTTCCGCATTTTGTCCGCGAGCGCGACCGTCTTCGGAATCGCTTCGAGCAGAACGACCGGGGACGAAAGATCCGAGGTATTGACCTTGATGTTTTCCACGCCAAACATTCGCGAGAAGAACGGCTGGAGAACTTCGATGTCTTTGACGCGATAAAGCTCGAGCGTCTCGGTCACTTTGTTGAACACGCCCTCGGTAATTTTTAGTCGTTCGCTCGTCAGCTCGAACACATGGTTTTTCGTTTGGAGATAACGGCTGAGCGCGATGAAGATCGGCACGATGAGCCAGCAGAAGAGACCGCACAAAATGAAGCAGCCAAGATTTTTTATCTGCGACGACGTGCCGCGCCAGATCGTTTCTTCCGCCATGGCTCCAGTTTTACCAGACTCGCGGCATAGCACAAGCACAGGCGCTGTAGCCGCTTCGTCGTTTGACTGGCGAAAGCTTTCGGAGCTTGTTCGAAGCGCTGAGATGGCGCGTTGCGTTGCGCCGCCCACAGGGCGGCGGCTACAGGAGCGTTGATAGCGCGACCCGATGATCACTCAAGCTTTTGTTCTCGGCGCCGGATTGGGCACGCGTTTGCGTCCGTTGACGAACGATTTGCCGAAGCCGCTCATTCCGATTTTTCAAAAACCGCTCATCACTTTCGCGCTCGATCATCTTTGCGACCTCGGTGTTGAGTCGTTCGTCATCAACACGCACCATCTTGCCGCACAGTTCGAAAGCCTTTTTCCCGATGAGAGCTATGCGGGCCGCCCGTTATCTCTGGTGCACGAGCCGGAGATCTTGGGAACTGGGGGCGGAATCAAGAATGTCGAGGCGCTTCTGGGCGATGAGCCATTCATTGTTTACAGCGGAGATCTGCTGACGGATTTCGATTTGGCGCCGCTGATCGAAGAACATTTTAGCGCGAGAAACGACGTCACGCTTGCATTGCGGAAAACGAAGCTCGGTGCGGATGTCGCATTGGAAGACTGCCGCGTGGTCGACATCGAAGGCAAATATGGCCATTCGGGGGAGTATGACTTCGCCAACGTCTCCATCTGGAACGCGCAAATCTTTCCGCGGATTCTGCCGGGGCGGAACATTTCGTTTATTCCAATCATCGTCGACTGGATCGGCGGGGGCGGCAGGATCGGAGGTGTTGTTCTCGATGATGGCAAGTGGTTCAACATCGGCTCGCGCGGGGAATATCTCGAAGTCCATCGCATCATCAAAGAGGAGGGCTGGAAACCGGATTATGTCAGGGATGCCGATTGGCCGAACTCGGTCGCTGCCGACGCGACGATCGATCCCAGCGCGCGCCTGACCGGTTTCTATTCCATCGGCTCAAGCAGCCGCATCGACGCCGACGTGATCCTCGAAAACACAATTCTCTGGCCTGGCGCACAAATCGCTTCCCGTTCTCGCCTCCGCAATTGTATTGTCCGCAGCCGTCGAAAAGCAGAAGGCGAACTCAGTGACACCGACATCTAGCACCGTGAAAACCGAACTGCTGCTCGAGCGGACGCGGATTCATTTTCCGCGGCTGGACGAAGCCTCGGTCCAGATCACGCCCATCGAGCATGGCGGCTCGGACCGGAAATTTTATCGGGTCCGCTGTTCACCGGAGCAGACCATCATTCTGGTGAAGTATAACTTCGAGCGGGAAGAGAATCGGCACTACGTCGAGATAGCGGAGTTTCTGGCCGAGCACAAGATTCGCGCGCCGAGGATTTATTTTCACGACGCCGCGGAGGGCTTGATCTGGGTCGAAGATCTCGGGAAGACCGATCTCTGGAGTCATCGCGAAGAAAGCTGGCTCGTACGCCGGGCGTTTTACGATTCGGCCCTCGACGAAATCGTGAAGCTGCATTGCCTGTCCGAAGAGACCGGGCGCGCGATTCAGAAGAGTCTTCCGGCGGTATTTGATGCGGCACTCTATCGCTGGGAGCAAAACTATTTTTTCGAGAATTGCCTCGGCCGTTATCTCGGCGTGGCGGAAAAAAAACTTTCGGAGCTGACAATGCTGCCCGCTTTGCACGAGATCGCGGAACGTCTCGGGAACCTCCCGCGTCTTCTGGTCCACCGCGATTTCCAATCGCAAAATATCATCATCCGCCACGCGCAGGCGCACTTGATCGACTTCCAGGGAATGCGGCCGGGATTGGCGGAGTACGATCTGGCCTCGCTGCTTTTCGATCCCTACGTCACTTTCTCGCGCTCGGAACGTGAGGAGTTACTGGCGGCGTATGAGGCAAAGCGGGAAGCTGCGTTGCGGCCGGTCTCACCGCAGTTCCGCGAAATCTTTCGCTTGTGCGGTATTCAACGGCTGATGCAAGCGGTCGGCTTCTACGGTTTTGCCGCGATGGTCAAAGGCAACAAGAGCTTTCTCAATTACGTTCCCGTTGGGATGAGTTCGTTGCGCTCGCTCGTCAGCGAGATCGATGGTCTCGAAAGCTTATCTGCGGCGCTGTAGCCGCTTCGCTGTGCGAAGCGAGGGCGCCGATGTTCCAGGCGACGCCGAACTGCGCCGCCCGCAGGGCCCCGGTTACAGCGCGTTTTCTCAATGCCGCCACCAATGAGAACCGGCGCGCCATCCCGCGCCGATCCGCTGCTGCGAGTCATCGCCTGGTGCGCGGTCATCGTGGCAAGCGCGTTGCCTACGGTCATCTGGCGCGAAGCGGGACATGGCCGGGCGTCCTGGTTAATAACCACGCAGTGCGTCATTCTCGTCGTGGCCGCGATCGGGGTTCTGCCGTTTCCGCGCGTCAGAGTTCTGTCGCGTTTTCTGCTCGCGCTCGCCGCGATGCGGATCGGCTGGCATTTCGTCGCTCCCTGGATCGGAGGCGCCGATCTCATCCGCCGGTGGTCGGAAAGCGCAGATTGGCGCATCCGCTTGTTCATCGAAACCGCTGCACCTCTGACCGGAGCATTGCTCATGAGTCTGACCTTGATCGGTAGCGGAATGACGCGCCGCGATGTGTTTTTATGTCGCGGGAATCTTTCTGCGCCGGCGCAACCGATCTCTTTCCTCGGATTGCGGAAGCCGATTCCGTGGACGGTCTTTGGCCCGGCGTTGCTCGTCGTGTTTGGAGTAGCGCTTCCGCTCTTCTTGTACTTTACGATTCATCCGGACATGACCGCCGGCGGACGTATCGTTCGTTTTCTGCCCTGGATTCTATTGGGCGCCGCGGTCAATGCCGCGAATGAAGAATTTCAATTTCGCAACGTTCTCCTCGCGCATCTGCGCAACGTGGTTTCTCCCGCCGAGGCGGTGCTGCTGACCGCGGTCCTGTTCGGGCTGGGACATTATTATGGCCAGCCCTCCGGACCAATCGGAGTGGTGATGGCCGGATTCGCGGGATGGATCTGGGCCCGAAGCATGATCGAAACGCGAGGATCCGCGTGGGCGTTTCTTATCCATATGATTCAGGACATCGTCATTTTTTCTTTTCTCGCGGCTGCAAGCGCGAATTGATTTGGCCTCCGCCGAGACGCGATCCATTACGGCATCGCATCCTGCTTCCAATACTCTTCCGCTACCTCTACCTCTTCCTCTTGATCTTCTCCCTTACGCCCGGCTTGAGAGTCAGAAGAGAGATAGCGGAAGAGGAAGATTCAACGCCCATCCTTGGTTGTCGACAGACCGCAATCGTGATGAGATCGCGACGTGGATGATACCGAGACTGAAGTGCTAATCGCCGGCGCGGGGCCGGTCGGGCTGGCGCTGGCGCTCGAACTACAACGGTTCGGAATTCGCTTCGGGATCGTCGAGAAAAAAGCCGACCGTTCCACCACTTCCAAGGCGCTTGGATTGCAGCCGCGGCTTTCGGAAGTCTTCGCGATCCTCGGAATCGCCGGCAAATTTTTCGCGCGCGGCTTCGACGGCGTTCGGGCGCTCAATCTGCGCACGAGCGCGAAAAAACTGCTCACGATCGAAATGCAATTTTCCCCGAACCTGGCCGGACGCGACGCCTGCCAGCCGCGAATGATCATGATTCCAAAAAGTGCGACCGAGGAGATTCTCGAGACGACGCTGGCCGAACGCGGCAACGTAGTGGAGCGGCGGCGGGAACTGATCGGTTTCACTCAAACGCCAGACGCCGTGAGCGCCGCGATTCGTCATGAGGACGGCACTGAGGAGACGATTCACGCGAAATTTTTGGTGAGCTGCGAAGGCGCGCACAGCGTCGTGCGCAAGCAAGCGGGGCTCAGCTTTACCGGCGCGACCTTTCCGCTGCGTTCTCTGCTCGCGGATGTGACGATCGATTGGGACCTGCCGAACAACGAAGTGCAGGCCTGGTTTCACCGCGACGGAGCGTTCGCCGCACTTCCCTTCGGCGGACAGAAATGGCGCTTGATCGCGGAATGCGCCGAAGATCCAAACAATGGGGAAACGGAAGTGACGATCGAACTGTTCCAAGCCTTGATCGTCGAACGGACGGGAAAGAAGAATGTCCGGATCCGCGATCCACTGTGGTTGAGCGATTTTCGCATCAACGACCGAATGGTTGATCGGTTTCGAGAGCGGCGGCTGTTTGTCGCCGGTGACGCGGCCCACATTCACAGTCCGGCCGGCGGGCAGGGAATCGCGACGGGCATTCAGGATGCGACGAACCTCTCCTGGAAGCTCGCGGCGTTTTTGCACGACGGCGCGCCAGAGTCCCTCCTCGATACCTACGAGGAGGAACGCAAGCCGATTGCTCTCGAAGTGCTCCAACGCACCAGCGCGGCCACGAACATTCTCTTCGCCATGAACCCGGTCGCGCGCTTCGTCCGCGAGCAGGTGCTCGTGCCGATCTTGCGCACGCCCTTCGTGCAACGGCGCGTGTTCGCGAAGCTCTCGCAGCTCGAGATGAATTATCGCGGCCGCAGTCTCTCGACGAATTTCGGTGGCATGTTCTCGCGCGTTCGCGTTCGGGCCGGCGATCGCACTCCGGATGTTGTTTTCGGGAAGAACGGCGAGAAAGTTTCGTTGTTTCAGTTGATCGGCGGCTGCGGAATGATCGCACTGCTCGGACGGCGCGAGAGTAACCCTGAGATTTCTGGCGCACTCGGGGCGCTGTGCATCCGGTCGTTCATCGTCTTTCCGGAAGGCGCGGAGAAGCAGTCGACGGAATCGCTCGAAGATATCCATGGCGATTTCGCGCGATTATACGGCGCGAGAGGTCCGTTCCTCTACTTGATTCGTCCCGATGGCCATGTCGCTCTCTTTCAGCGAGGCGCCGAAGCAAAGGAGCTCGCCAGATATTTGAAGAAGATTCGCGCGTCAGAAAGCGTGGAAAAAAGTTTTGCCCTGTAGCCTCCTCGCTATGCGAGGCGTTGCGCCGCGCCCGCGTGGCCCGCAGGGCCGCGGCTACAGCACTTACCGCACGAACGGATTCGACAGACGCTCTTCTCCAATCGTCGTCGGCGGACCGTGACCGGGAAGCACTGTCACGTTATCGCCCAACGGAAACAGTTTCGTCTTGATCCCGCGGAAGAGCAGCTCGCCGTCGCCGTGCGGCAAATCCCAGCGGCCGACGCCACCCGCAAATAAAACATCACCACCAACCAACAGCTCATCCTTGCGCGAAAGGAAACACAAACTTCCCGGGCAATGTCCGGGCACTTCGAGCACCTCCATCTCGAGGCCGAGGAAATCACGCGCCGAAGTCTCGGCAATCAGGAAATCCGGTTGGACTGGCTCGATCTCGAGTTCGAATCCGAAGCTGCGAAAGAAATCGCGATCCGAAATCATTGGCGCGGTTTCCGCGTGGCAACCGATCTGACAATTGAACCGCCGTTTTATTTTCGCGATATCCGGGACGTGATCGAAATGCCCATGCGTGAGGAGGAGCAGCTTCGGCGCGGCGCCTTGCGCGACCAGCCAGTCACAAGCGCCGTCTGGCGCGTCGAACAGGATCGATCCGTCCGGCGCCTCGAGCAGATAGCAGTTGGTTTCAAAAATTCCGCCGCAGAAGGTTTCGTATCGCATCGTTCGCAAATGTCCGTTGATCGAGCACGGGAACGTTAACATTGAAAAAGAGCGCCGCACTTCTCCCGCGCAAGGGAATGAAAGCTGCATCAAAGCGCGCAGCCCGGAGCCATTCTTTGAATGTTCCGGTCCGCCCGTTGTCTCACTCTCTACAAATGAAGTCCTTGCGCCCGCTCACCTTGCGTTCAGCCTGAATTCTGCGATTTTCCGAAACCTTTTTCTCGAATGAAACCTCTCTTCCGCCCATCGCTCGCCCTTCCCGCAGTTTTGCTCGCCTTCGCGGTGGCGGCGCAGCCGCTCAAGGCAAAATCGGACGCAGAACAGGTCGCGGTCTCGGTCGGCCGGTTGCTCGAGGAGGGTCATTACACCCATCAGCGGCTGGACGACGAAGTCTCGAAGAAATTCCTGCGGACGTATGTCGAGCTGCTCGATTTTAGCCATCTCTTCTTCACGCAGCAGGACATCGATAACATGACCGCCAAGTACGGCACGTCGCTGGACGATGATGTCTTGCTGGGAAATTTGAAACCGGCCTACGAAATCTACGATCTTTACACGAAGCGCGTTGACGCTCGCGTGGCGAAGATCAAAGAAGTGCTCAAGGAGCCAGTCGATTTCAAGAACGACGCCACGATCGAATTAAGCCGCCAGAAATCGCCCTGGCCGAAAGATGACGCGGACGCCGATACGGTCTGGCGCGGACGAATCGCGAGTGAATTGCTTCAGGAACATTTGAGCGAACACCCGATCGAGCCGGGGCCGCAATTGATCGCCCGCCGTTACGACCGTCTCTCCCGGACCGTCCACGAACAAGACCGGGAGGAGCAGGTCAAACTCTTCCTCGACGCACTCGCTCAGGCCTACGACCCGCATTCCGAGTATTTGAGCAAGGCCGATTTAAAAAATTTCAGCATCAACATGGGTCTCTCGCTCGTTGGGATCGGCGCCATGCTGCGGAGTGAAGACGGTTACGCGAAAATCGAGAGTCTCGTTCCCGGCGGACCGGCGCAAACGGACGGCCGTTTGAAAGTCGGCGACCGCATCACTGCGGTGGCGCAGGGCAACTCGGAGTTCAACGACGTGCGCGACATGCGTCTAGACAAAGTGGTCGAGCAGATCCGCGGCAAGAAAGGCACGCGCGTCCGGCTGCTCGTCATTCCTTCTGACGCGGCCGATCCGTCGAAACGCAAAACGGTCGAGCTGGTGCGCGATGAAATTAAGCTGAAAGACCAGGAAGCGCGCGCCGACATCATTATTAAGAAGGACGCGAACGGCGACCCAGTGAAGCTCGGCTGGATTACGCTCCCATCGTTTTACGCCGACATGGACAAGCACCAGAAGAGCACGACCAAGGACGTGCTGGCATTGCTCAAGCGGCTGAAGAAAGAAAACATCACCGGCCTCGTGGTCGACCTGCGAAGGAACGGCGGCGGCTCCCTCGAGGAAGCGATCGCACTGACCGGACTCTTTTTGAAATCGGGGCCGATCGTGCAGACGAAAGGCTCGAACGGAAACATCGTGGTCTCGAGCGATCCCGATCCCGGCATCGCTTACGCCGGTCCGCTCGTGGTGCTCACCAGCCGGCAGAGCGCGTCGGCCAGCGAGATTTTTGCAGCCGCGCTGCAGGATTACGGGCGCGCGTTGATCGTGGGCGACAAGAGCACTTTCGGCAAGGGCACGGTGCAAACGATCCTTGAGATCGGCCGGTTTACTTCGCTCCTCGGCAATCGTTCGCAGGAAGATGGCGCGCTCAAATTAACCATCCAAAAATTCTATCGGATCGCGGGCGGATCGACACAGCTTCACGGTGTCACGTCCGATATTGTTCTGCCCAGCTTGAGCGATCTGCCTGAATTCGGCGAAGGCGCATTGAAAAATTGCCTGCCTTACGACGAAGTTCCGAAAGCGAAATATACCAAGTGGTCGGATAGCAGCCACCAGCTCTTTGTCGACGAGCTGAAACGCCGCTCCGAAACTCGCGTGCAAGCCGATCCGGAATTTCGCTACGTCATCGAAGACATGGGAAGGCTTCGCCAACGCCTGGATGAAAACCGCATTTCGCTGAACGAGGACGTTCGCCGCACCGAGCTGAACGAAGACAAATCGCGCAAAGAGGCGCGTTCGAAGGAACGTCTCGCTCGCCAGGTGGAAGACGTGAAGATCTACCGCCTCACGCTGGACACCGTCGATAAGCCAAACTTGCAGCTCATTATGTTCCCGGGAAAAACCGCGGCGAACAAAAAGAATCCTAAGGTCGCTCCCGAAGCGGCGACAGATGCGGATTCGGATTCGACCGGCGCCGATGACGGCACGAAAGATCCGGCAATTGATCCCGAACGCGACGAGACCCTGAACATCCTGGGCGATTTGGTAGACCTGAGCCGCGGCCCGACCACCGCTAGTACGACGACTACCGCGCCCACGGCGCATTAAAGTATCGTGCGACTGGGATGACGCGCTCCCAGTCCCGGCTTTCGAGCGGCCGATTTCGCGGCGTCATTGGATCCAGCCGCCTACCGCTTGAATCGGCTCCATCTGCCCGGACTGCGTGACCCACGCGGCGACCGCGCTCCGTGAACCGGCGGCCGGCTTTGACGAGTCCGCGGGAAGTCGCAGTTCCTTCATGCCGGATTTCATTCCTTCGCTCGTCAATCCAAGAACGACGAAATCATGCACCAATTTTCGCCCGTTGTTTTCTCCCGCGGTCACATCTTCGCTGAGCGCAAAACCTAATCGTGCCAGATGGATTTCATAATGCCGTTCCGCGCTGGCGACAGGCTTGAACATCGCGATGACGCGCTCTCCGTTGACCGCGATTTTTAGTGCGCCTGGCGTCTCCGCGCCCGCAGGCGGAATCGGCGCATTGCGCCATTCCTTTCCGTCGAGAACAAAGGCTGGCGTGTAAACATTTTCGATTTTCCAGTGCGCGGAGTAAACAGCTTGCCGCTCCGTCCATTTGGCGGACGCGAACGGATCGCGCCAGCCGAGATGGTCCCAGTAGTCGACGTGAAACGCGACCGGCACAAAATCCTGCCAGAGCCGCGGCTCGTTTTTCAGATTGCTCACCCACGCCTCTGCGGGCAGGCAACTGCTGCAACCTTCCGAGGTGAAAAGCTCGATGAGATGCGTCTGCGCTGGTTTGCTTTCGAAAACGACATCCCCGCCTCGAGTGGTCATGGCCGCGAGAACGAAAACGAGAAGCAGCGCGAGCCTGATCATATCGGAATGCTAAGGCGCGATGATGGATTGCGCGAGCTTGGCAATGAGCGCGCTCACGATCACGAGGAAAAAAATCCGCACGAACCGGCTCCCTTTCGCAATCGCAAGCCGGGTCCCGATAGTCGCGCCGACCACGCTGCAGAGCGCCATCGGCACGGCGTACTTGTAAATGATGTTTCCGCTCCAACCGAAGTAAATGACCGAGGCGATGTTCGTTGCCCAGTTGATTACTTTTGCGGAAGCCGAAGCAGAGAGGAAATCGAAGCCGAAAACTCCAACGAAAAGAAAGATGAGAAAACTGCCAGTGCCCGGGCCGAAAAATCCATCGTAGAAACCGAGCCCGGCGCCGATCAAGATGCCGAGCCACGTCGCTTTTTTCGGCGCGTGTTTGGGCTGATGAATAAGGCCAAGGTCTTTGACGAAGAAAACGTAGATCGCGACAAGGACGAGCAGCACCAGAACGATCGGGCGCATGGAGGCGGTGTTGAGAAGCGTGACCGTGCGCGATCCGAGGAAGGAAAAAACGAACGCGGTGATCGCCGCTGGCAGAACGGTCGCCCAATCGATCGCGACATGGCGGGCATAGCGCTGCGCCGCCATTGTCGTTCCCGCGCAGGAGGCGAATTTGTTCGTGCCGAGAATTGTCGCGACCGGTGCGCCCGGCAGTAAGATGAGCATCGCGGGAATCTGGATCAAACCGCCGCCACCGACCACTGCGTCGATGAAGCCGGCGAGGAGCGAAGACGTGGAAAGCAACAGAATCAGAGTCATGGCAGATTGGCGGCACAAGACTTCTCTCGCGCGCGCTGAAAGTCTAGAACGGGCAGATCGCGTGTGATAAAACGAAACGCGTTACGTAGCCGCTGTCATCCCGAGTCGCGCAGACGGCGAGGGACCTCGCATGCGCAGGAACACGCACGCAGAATCGCTTTCGCGACCCACGAAGCGCAAACAGTCGAGCTTGCCACCTTTCCGTTTGTGTGATTTTAGGGCGACTGTGAGGTTCCTCGCCGTCTGCGCGGCTCGGGATGACACGCCTGGATCGTGATCATTCCCCACCCCAAGGGGATTATTGTCACAATCATGTGACGTTCTTTGACAACGAGCGCGCCGGTCTGCAAGCTCGGCGAAAGCGCACGCGTCGCCATGTCGAGCACCAAAATCCTGATCATCGAGGACGAACAAGACGTGATCGATTTGCTCACGCTCAATCTGCGGAAAGCCGGCTTCACCTTGAGCACCGCCACAGATGGCGCGGCCGGACTCCGCAAAGCGCGCGAAGAATTACCCGCGCTCATCATCCTGGATTTAATGCTGCCGCGGATGCCCGGGCTCGAAATCTGCAAGGTCCTGAAGACCGACACTAACACGCGGCAGATTCCCATTATCATGCTCACCGCGAAGGCGGAGGAAATCGATCGCATCGTTGGCCTCGAGTTCGGCGCGGATGATTACGTCACGAAGCCTTTCAGCCCGCGCGAGCTGGTCTTGCGCGTCCACGCGATTCTGCGGCGTGGCAAAGGTGAAATCGCGGAAGAAAAAAAGTTATCGATCGGCACAATCACGCTCGATCCGGCGCGGCATCACGTCAGCGTGGCCGGCAAATCGGTGCGGCTGACCAGCGTCGAATTCAAATTGCTCAGCATGCTGATGCACCGGCAGGGCCGCGTGCAGGCGCGAGATCGGTTGCTCAATGAAGTCTGGGGTTATGAGAGCGCGATCGACACTCGCACCGTTGACACCCACGTCCGGCGGCTCCGCAAGAAACTCGGGAAAGCGTCGGCTGCGATCGAGACCGTGCGCGGTTTCGGCTATCGCATTAGGGAAAGCTAAGCGCGGATGGGCTGGCTTGCCTTTTGCGGGCTTATCGCCGTGGTGCTGGCAACGATAGCGCTCGCTGTCTGGCGTAAATGGATCGCGCCTTGGAAAGATGTGGAAGAGTTGGCGGATGCCGTGGTCGAACACCGTGCGCCGCGAAAATTTTTGATCAGTGGAAATCCGCACGCGCGCCGCATCGGACTCGCGTTTGAAAACCTGACCGATCGCCGGCGGGAACTGGACGAACGGGTGCGCGAAAGTGACTTGAGCGTGCAAGCCGTTTTCGGCGCGATGCTGGATGGGCTCGTCGTCGTGGATGAGCTGCGCCGGGTCCGACTCATGAACCGCGAATTTCGGCGTGTCTTTGGCCTCGACGAGAATGTCGCCGACGGAACGCTGTTGGAGGTGATTCACCACGCTTCGGTGGACCGCCTGGTGATGGAAGCGATTCGCAGCCGGCAACCGCAACGGGAATCGATCCAGCTATCGCGCGGACCGAGCGAAGGCCGCGAAATGGAAGTAAGCGCGGTGCCGCTCGGGGAAAATTCGGCGCAGATGGAAGGCGCCGTGGTTTTGTTTCGTGACGTCACGCAGTTGCGGCAGATGGAGGAGATGCGGCGGGAGTTTGTCGCGAATGTTTCGCACGAGCTGCGCACGCCGCTCTCCATTTTCCGCGGATATCTCGAGACGTTGCTCGATGATCCGCAACAGCCGCCCGGCGAATTGCTTCGCATCCTCGGCATCATGGAACGGCATTCGGATCGCCTGAACGCGCTCGTGGAAGATGTGCTGAGTCTGGCGCGACTCGAATCGCCGGGAGCGGAACTCGATTTGTCGGAAGTCGATCTCGCCGAATTGCTGCACTCGATCATGCGCGACTGGGAGAAACGATTCGCCGCGAGCCAGCTCAAGAGCCATCTCAATTTTCCGGGGAATTTGCCGCTGCTGGAGGCAGACGAGCGCCGTCTCCAGGAAGTGATTTATAACCTCCTCGATAACGCGGTGAAATATTCTCAGCCCGGCGGGACGGTTTCGCTGCGAGCCGAGGTCAACGGCGATCGCGTGCGCATCAGTGTGTCCGATCAAGGTGTCGGAATTAAGGAGGAGGATTTGCCGCGCATTTTCGAGCGGTTCTATCGCGCCGATAAGTCCCGCAGCGGCGAGCACGCGGGCACGGGTCTCGGATTGTCCATCGCCAAACATATCGCGCAACTGCATGGCGGTACCGTTGAAGCCGAGAGCGAGGTTGGCAAAGGGACGACGATCAGCGTTCTGTTGCCGGTCTCGCGTTGAACAATTCTGCTCTGGGGAGCGCAGGCTGCCAGCCTGCACGTCTCGGCAGCTTGCCGAGACGCATCGCACGACGGTCGACGCTGAAAACAATGTGTGCGCCGGCAAGTGTAGCCGGCAAGCTGCCGGCTACTGCAGGCTGGCAGCCTGCGCTCCCCAGAAAAAATCGTTTCTCCACGCGTCGTCACACAAACGTTACACTAAACAAATTGCCGGAAGGCTGACGCTTCCCCGAATGTTCGTTCCGCATGGAAGGCGTCGCTGATCCCCGCACACTCATCCCGGAGCGAACCAAATCGCGCCGCGCGCAAGTTGTAATCGAACAAGCCATCAAGGCGTTCTTTGGCGGGAACGCGCTCGTCGCGGTGATCGTGCTCGCCTTGATCACGATTTTTCTCTTCCGCGAAGGCTTCGGGTTCTTTGGGCAAAATCTCGCGAATCTTCGGCTTTATCGGCAGGCCGGTCTCGAATACGTCGACATCATCCGCGGCAATGCCGCGCAGCATGAATCGCTTTCGCGCAAGTTGAGCGAGATCCGGCTGCGCGAGGTGCGGGTGATGGAGAAACGCAACGTGCCGCTCGAAGAGATCAACGCCGCACTCGCGCCCTTCGATCAATTCGCTTCCGCGTTCAGCGATACCGCGGAGAATTTGCACGGCCTCGTTTCCGATCTGACAGACCAGGCCAGCGCCTTGAAAGAGCAACTCTTCGCGCGCGCCGAATTATTGGCGCAGCGCAATCAACTGGAGCGCAGCGGCGCCCAGACCGAGGCGGAAAAAATCGTTGTCCCGGAAGTCGATCGCGCGGCGGCGCTCGCGCGTTTGCGCGAAGGCTCCGCGCGTTTTGAATCGGTCAGCGCGGAGATCACCGCGAAGCTTTACAACCTTCTCGCGCAGGCGCCAGCGATGCCCGATCCCGCCGGGCAAAAACATTTCGAACAATGGAAAACCCGCGCGCGCAAATACCTCGCCGGATTGCCCGCGGCTTCGGAGAAACTGCGGACCTGGTCGCCGGATACGCCGATCCCATGGTATCGCTCGATCAGTTCGTTTCTCTTCGGCCGCGACTGGGTCACGGCAAGTTTCTGGCAGGATTGGTATGGAATTATTCCGTTGCTGGTCGGCTCGGTCCTGGTTTCGATCGTCGCTCTCGTGATCGCGGTGCCGCTTGGCGTCGCTTCAGCGATTTACGTGAGTGAGATCGCCTCGCGCCACGAGAAAAGGCTGATCAAGCCCTACATCGAATTCATCTCCGCGATCCCATCGGTCGTGCTCGGATTTTTTGGCATCGCCGTGGTCGGACAAGCGGTGCGCGCGGCGTCGCAATCCCACTTTTTCAAATGGGTCTCGTTTTTCCCGATCAGCGAGCGGTTGAATATTTTCACCGCGGGATGCCTGCTCGCGCTCATGGCGGTGCCCACGATTTTCACGCTCTCGGAAGACGCGTTGCGCAATGTCCCGCGCGGTTTCAAGGAGGCCTCGTACGCACTCGGCGCCAACCGGCTCCAAACCATCGCGCGCGTTCTCGTGCCCGCGTCGCTCTCGGGCATCGTCTCCGCGATCCTCCTCGGGCTTGGCCGCGTTATTGGCGAAACGATGGTCGTTTTGCTTTGCGCCGGTAATCGCATCGCGATTCCGGATTTCACGCAGGGTCTCGGCGCCATTTTCCAGCCCGTGCACACCATGACCGGAATCATCGCGCAGGAGATGGGCGAAGTGGTGCGCGGCAGCACGCATTATCGCGCGCTCTTCATGGTGGGCCTCGTGCTTTTCACGATCACGCTAGCGATCAACTATCTCGCGCAAAAATTCGTCGCGCGATATCGGATGAGCATCGGATGATTTCACCGCAGAGGACACAGAGGCCGCAGAGAATGAAGGCAAAAAAATCCAGGAATCCCTCCGCGATCTCTGCGCTCTCCGTGGTTCAACCTTTACGTCCGGGATTGATCGAATGACTGCGACCGCTTCCAATTCACGCCGGGTTCATCTGGTCCAGGGGATTCTCTTCTGGATCTTCCGTCTCGCGACTTATTTCGTGCTCGCGTGCGCGACCTACATCTTTCTCGACATCGGCATCAAAGGGAGCCGCACCGTTTTCACCAGCACGCCGCCATTCATCAATGTGCCGTTCCTGACCGAGCCGCCGCAAACGCTTTACGTTTTCGACTACGAAGGAAAAAAGATGGCGCTGAGCGATCGGCAATTCCGCCAGTGGAAAGTCGAACATCCGGGAACCGAAGTGGAAGCATCCAGCATCGCCTATTCCGCCGGTGGAATCTGGCCCTGCATTGTCGGGACCGCGCTGCTCGTGATCGGATCGATGATCCTTGCGCTCGGCATCGGAATCAGCAGCGCAATTTATTTGAGCGAATACAGCCGGAATGGCCCGCTCATTCGTCTCGTGCGCATCGCTATCCTGAATCTCGCAGGCGTACCCTCGATAGTGTTCGGCCTTTTCGGTTTCGGACTGTTCGTGATCTTCTTCGGCTGGAATGTTTCGCTCATCGCCGGCTGGTTCACTCTCGGCCTAATGGTTCTGCCCGCGATCATCACCGCGAGTGAAGAATCGCTCCGCGCCGTGCCGCAAGGTTTGCGCGAAGGCTCACTCGCGCTCGGCGCCAGCAAGTGGCAAACGATTCGCAAAAACGTTTTGCCGTATGCAATGCCCGGAATTCTGACTTCGTCCATCCTCGGCATCGCGCGAGTCGCCGGCGAAACGGCGCCGATCATGTTCACAGCCGCTTACGCCATGAAAGATGAACTGCCCTGGCAAGTGACACGCATGACCGATTTCTTTTTCCAGGGCGTAATGGCATTGCCCTATCACATTTACGTAGTCAGTTCGAAGATTCCGCAGAACGAATACACGGAGCGCGTCCAATACGGTAGCGCGTTCGTCTTCCTTTTCCTCGTGATGCTGATCGCGCTCACGTCCATAATTTTGCGAGAACGAAGCAGGAGCCGTCTATCATGGTAAGCGTTGCCGAAATGTCGGAAATAACTTCACCCACCGTGGTCAACCAAACAGCACCGATGCCTAATCCGGCGAACCCAAAAGTCGAGCGCGGCATGATCGAGATCGAGCAGCTCGATTTCGCTTATGGGACCAACAAGGTTTTGCACGACATCAACCTGAGCATCCCCGCGCGAGCAGTCACCGCGTTCATCGGACCCTCAGGCTGCGGCAAGACCACGCTGCTGCGTTGCCTCAACCGGATGAACGACCTCATCGACAGCGCGCGCATCACGCAAGGCTCCATCCGGATCGAAGGCGTCGACATCAATGCGTCCAGCGTGGACGTGGTCGATCTCCGGCGCCGCGTCGGCATGGTCTTCCAGAAATCGAATCCATTCCCAAAATCGATTTACGACAATGTCGCCTACGGTTTGCGCATCGCGGGGACGACGAAGCGAACCTTGATCGATGAAGCGGTGGAGAAAAGTCTGCGCTCCGCGGCGCTGTGGGACGAAGTGAAAGACCGGCTGCACGTGAGCGGTTACGGACTCTCGGGCGGCCAGCAGCAACGTCTCTGCATCGCGCGCGCCCTGGCGGTCGAGCCCGAGATCGTCTTGATGGACGAGCCTTGCTCCGCCCTCGATCCGATCGCGACCGCGAAAGTGGAAGAGCTGATTCGTCAATTGAAAGAGCAATACACCATCGTCATCGTCACTCACAACATGCAGCAGGCCGGCCGCTGCTCCGATCATACCGCCTTCTTTTATCTCGGCCGTCTGATCGAGTTCGACGATACCACGAAAATCTTTTCCAATCCTGGCCAGCGCCAAACCGAGGAATACATCACCGGCCGTTTCGGTTAATTCCTTTGTAACGCTTCAACCCTTGTAACCTTTTTAACTCTTGTAACGTCGCCAATGATCGCACCCCGACACATCCTCGGCACTTTCGACGAAGCGCTCGCTTCGCTGCGTAACAACGTCCTCATGATGTCGAGCCTGACCGAACGCAGCCTCGACCGCGCGATTACTGGTCTGATTCAGCGGGACGACGAGCTTTGCGCGATCGCGATCGCCGACGACGAAGAAATCGATCAACTCGAAAAACAGGTCGACAAGGATGGCATCGATCTCCTGCTCCGTTTTCAACCGGTCGCCTCCGATCTTCGCCGGGTTGTTTCGGCGATGAAGCTGTCGTCGAATCTCGAGCGGATGGCGGACCAGGGAACGAACATCGCGCGACGAGCGCGCAAACTGAATCAACATCCCGCCCTGCCCGAAACGGAGCTGATCACGCCGATGTACACCCATGCGATGGCGATGTTCAAAGACGCGATCGACGCCTATGTGCGAGAAGATGTTCAGCTCGCGCGCGCCGTTGTGCCGCGCGACCAGGCCCTCGATGAAATGAATGCCACGGCCGGCCGGCGTTTGATCGAACGGATGGCGGAAGATCCGGAGCAGTTGCGCGGCTATCTGAATTTGATTTTTATTTCGCGCTGTCTCGAACGCGTGGGCGATCACGCCACCAATATGGCGGAGGACGCTGTCTACGCCGCCGCGGCCGAAGACATTCGGCATCAGCATCTCGTCCCCGCGTCGGACGAGTAGGAACAGCGTCAGGATCAAAGCCCTCTGCGGGCGAAACCGTCTTTTCGCGCCGACGGCGTTCGACGAAACGAAACTCGAAGTGTGCGGGGCTCTGCCGCGCTCGAATTTACGCAACTGTCACTTCGTCGCCATACGTCTGTAACAATCGTTCTCTAGCTTCGGCGCCGTGCACCTAAACGCCACTGAGCGCAAAGCTCTCCGGCCTTAACCCAACCGCAGGAACAAGGAGAAAAAAATGTTACGGAAATATTTCGTGTTAATCGCGATGGCCGCCAGCCTGGTCATCGGCAGCATCACCGCTCGCGCGCAAGACGCAGGCGCGTTGCTCGATCTGCTCGTGAAGAAGCGCCTCATCACCGACCAGGAAGCGGAGGAAGTGCGCGGCGAGCTAGTAAAAGATGCAGCCGCCACTTCATCAGGGAAACTCAAGCTCTCGGCGCCTATCACCGAGCTGGAGTTATACGGCGATACTCGCGTCCGTTACGAGACACGTGAAGGCGAGACCGCAAGTAACATCCCAGGAACCCCGGGACCTAACGACACCCAGAAAAGAAGCAGAGAACGCTATCGGCTCCGCCTCGGCTTGCGCGGAACGCTGGCGGATGACTGGTTCTTCGGAGTTCGCCTCGAGACCAGCACCAATCCCAGATCCACTAACGTCACTTTCGGCGATGACGCCGGCCCGTTCGGCAAAGCCAGCGATACCATTGGAGTCGGCCAGGCTTATATTGGGTATCGCGGCCTTCGCGATTTCACCTTCGAGGTTGGCAAGATACCCAACCCACTCGTGACGACATTGATGGTCTGGGATGCCGACATCAACCCCGAGGGATTGTCCGAGCAATGGAAGCATTCCTATAACTTCAACTTCGGTGGAGGAAGCACGCCCGCCGCGGAGTCTTATGGCAAGGACGGGAAGACGGTGGCCGCGGTCGAAGCGGAACCGTTCAAGGTCAAGCTCGATCTCTTCGCTAACGTGGCCCAGTTCCTCTATGACGACGCCAACCCGGAGAATCCGCTCGGGCCGCGTTCCGTCGCGGGCAACAAGCTGGTTCCGAACAGCGACAACTGGCTGCTGGCCTGGCAGCTCGGCGCCAGACTCACTCTCCCGAACAGCATCTACTTCCAGGCTGCTCCCGTGGTCTACAACTACACGGGGACCGGAGACACGTTTAACACCTTCTACGTCGGTGGCTCGTCCGCTGTCACCAACACGGCTTCGCTGGCGCTGAATCAAACCGGCATCAACAGCCTCCTCATCCTGGAAGTGCCGATGGAGTTCGGATTCAAGATCGGCGAGCTGCCCTTTAGAATCTTCGGCGATTTCGCGGTTAACTTCGACGGGGACGAACGCGCCATCGCCGCTGGCCACCCCGAGGCCCAGGATCAACGTTACGCCTATCAGGTCGGCGCGGGCATTGGCCAGTTGAAGGCCAAGGGCGACTGGCAGCTTCAGGCTTTCTGGCAGCATACCGAGCAGTTCTCGCTCGACCCAAACCTGGTTGACTCCGACTTCTTCGATAGCCGCGTCAACATCCAGGGCGTCGTCGTTCAGGCCGGCTATGCGATCAGCGACGCGGTCACCTTCAACCTCAGCTACGGCTGGGGCCGCCGCGCGGACCGTTCCTTTGGTCTCGGCACTGGAGGCGCGGGCGACATAGGCGTCAACCCGATCGACAAATATCAGGTCTTCCAAGCCGACCTGAACCTGAAGTTCTAAACGTTTCGAAAACTTAATCAGTCGGCACTTACAACTATGAAAATCACTCACCTCGCCTTGGCACTCGGCCTCGCCTTCCTTTCTGCGGAGGCGCGCGCCGAGAAGCTCGTCATCAAAGGCTCCGATACGCTCGGCGCGAAACTGGTGCCGCAGCTCGCGGAGCAATTCAAAGCGCAGCATCCCGGCACTACCTTCGACATCGCGGCCGAAGGTTCCACCACCGGCATCGCGGCGATCATCGATGGCACCGCGCAAATCGGCATGGCCAGCCGCCGGGCGAAACCCGCCGAGATCGGCGCGGCTTCCGCCAAAGGGGTGCACATGAAACCGACCATCGTGGCCTACGACGGCATCGCTGTGATCGTGAATTCGGCGAACCCGATCAAGAGCCTGACCAAGAAGCAGGTCGAACAAATCTTCACCGGCGAAGTAACCGACTGGAGCGCGGTGGGAGGTTCGGGTGGCAAGATTTCGCTCTACACCCGTAACACTTCCTCCGGCACCTACTCCGACTTCAAGGAGCTGGCGATGAAGAAGCGCGACTACGCGGGCGGCTCGCAGAAGATGGCCGGCAACGAGCAGATCGCCGCCGAAGTAGGCAAGAACGCCAACGGCATCGGCTACGTCGGTCTCGCTTATACCAAGGCGGGCGGCATCAAAGTGATGTCGATCGATGGCGTGCTGCCTTCCGTGCAGACCGTGCACGCAAAGACCTATCCCTACGCGCGTCCTACCTTCTATTACACCAACGGCGATGCGACCGGACTCGCGAAACAGTTCCTCGATTTCACCATCAGCGGCGCCGGCCAGAAGATCGTGGCTCAAGTCGGCTTCGTTCCAATTCCGTAAGACGCGACAACGCGGTTAGGTTAAAGCGAAAGCCCGCCGGCTTCTCCCCGGCGGGCTTTCCGTTGCCGAACCGCTTGCATCGCCTGGTCAGACCGAGGCAGCGCGCATTTGCTCGCGGATCGGTTCGTTATCTGCGTAGACCTGCCACTCGGCAATCTGGCCGTCGCGGACGAGAGCCCGCAAAGCGGCCGGCGCGCTCCATGAGGAATCTGGTCGCTTGATTCCATTCGACCAGTACGAGCCACTCGCCACGCCTGCGAGCATCGCCTCAGCTCTGCCATCCTCCGGGATAAAAAAGCTGCGAATCTCGAGATGATAATCAGGGACCATGTCGAAGTAGAACTTCCAGCCTTCGCGCATGGCGTCGCGGCCTTCTACCGCCGCGCCGAGCGAATCAATGAAGCGATGATCTGATGTCATGAGCGAGACAAGCCGTTCCACGTCATGTGCGTTGATCGCGGTAACGAATTGCTCGGCCACGTCTTGCGCAGTCATAGATGCGAAGAATATTTCCAGCTAGGTCTAACGAAAACAAGGTCAGTGACGGCCGCCGAGAACGAGCTTTCGTCTCCTTTCATCTTTCAGGATTAATACGCCGTCAGCGAGCTAGCGCGCGAATGCCTTCGGAGTTCGCTCCGTTTGGTGAAATCGTATTCATGGCTTCAGGATAACGGTCTTCTCAGGCGTTCCGTCGCCGGGATCAAATACCCAGCGTGTCCGAGATGCATCATAATGGTACCGCAAAGACGCGTCTCAACCGAGCTTGCGAGAAAGAATATAACTAACGCCTTTCTCGCCTTGCGCGTAGCGCCAGCCAAGTATCTCATCGGTGCTAGCTGTAAGTGGCCGCGGAGATGCGCTGACAAGATAGGCAATGAAGTCCGCCGCATGCGCGGGAAAGCCGGCATGCTCATCGTGGTAGTTGGTTGAGTGCGGCAATAAGCGGCATCGCGGTAGCTGCCTCTCGGGTGAGGCGAGCATCGTAGTCGGCCGCAACGTAGGTTGGGCGCATCCCGCCTGGCCAATCGCTAAATACCAGGAGATAGGTAGCCAATCCCACGGCCAGCAAAAGCCCGACTCCCGAGAGAGTGAGAATAGCCTTTGTTTTCCTGGTCATCGGTCGTTTCGCTCTCTCCGGCAGAAGCCGCCTAACGAGATCCAGGCTCAGCGAGTCTGCACACGAATGCCTTCGGAGTTCGCTGCGTCATCTTAGTGCTGGCCGGGAGTTTTCATGTCGAAAATCGGCCGGGTCAAAAGAATCCGCGGAGGAAGGCCGCCGCTTCATCCGAGATGCCGACGATCTTGTTCGTTGCCTGACGATAGACTTTGAAATTGAGCTCGGTCTCGCGCCGATCGTCGTTCCAGTTGGAAAAAAGTTTGAGTTCGCTCCGCCCCAGGCGCCGCTGGGCGAGCGCGGTGCGTTTGATGGTGATGCTCACGCGCGGCGTTTGCCGGGCGACTCCGGGTTTTTTTGCGATCGCTTTGGCTGAGGTGACGACCCCATTCGCGATGAGACCTGGCCCACCTTCGTTCTCGCTCGCGAAGACAAAGATCGTATCGCCTCTGGCGATCTGCTTGCCACCATACATCGTCTTCTGCGTGCTGAACGCGAACGTATCTGCGCACGGATCGCTAACCTCGGCTTTGATCGCGAACATCATACTTCTCATTTCGCACTATTAATTTCCATGGCCCGTCCATGAGGCTAGGCCTAACGAAGAATAGGATCAGCGACTCCGATTGCTTTCGGAGTTCGCTGTATCGCGATTGATTAGGAGGCGGATGTAACAGAACTAGCATAGAAGGGTGATGAGAAAAAGGGCGATGCCGCTTAGAGCTGTGTTAAAGAACACGATTGAGCGTACTAGCCCGAAGCCGGCCGCGGCGGCCAAGACGTAGCCTACTCGTCCCCAGAAGTAGAGCTGTACTCCCCACAAGGTCAACGCACCGTGGCGGTCAGCGAGATGGGCTGCCAAAACGACGGCAGCGAAGAAAGGAAAAGTTTCCATGAAGTTGGTGTACGCCTGATCCACTCGGTTTGCGACCCCGCGCAATGGGGGAGCGGGCTGCTCCCGGCTACTGGCTGTCCAGCGATAGCCGAGCTGAGAGCTGATGAGATGGGAGTCCGCGATCAGGTGCAAGAGTCCCAGAATCACCGTGGCCGCTAGAAATCGAAGCTCGGTTGTCATGGTTTACGGAAATGCGACAGCAGCCTAACGAGAATAAGATCAGCGACGGCTACCGGAGCGAGCGCGGTTAGGCGGCACGGTTGTCATTGCGTATGCGTAAATGTAGAACTCGGTCGGGCACGGACTGTAATCGTAACTCGGTTCTCAGGTCACGGCGCAAATCCTGAATCAGGTCGTCCATCATTGCGCCGCCTCCGGCGGCGATCTCGGTAATCAACGCCTGAACCAACTCAACCTGTCGGGCTGTTCCAAAAAGCTGGATGTCTGCAACTGCTGACTCGAACTTGGAGGCGTCCAACTGGTCTCGACGATGTGCGGATGACTCCAACCGTCGGTAAGCCTCGATGAGATAACCAACGCGCTGCTCTCGCCTCTTGTTCGCTCGGTCGCGTCGAGCAGTGAGAGCATGACCAACGAACCAACCACCAGCCGCAACAACGGTGGTGATGAGGAGTGGTCCGAGAAGTTGCCAATTCATAAAGTGCGCGTAGTGCCGCCTAACGAGAAAGAGCTCAGCGACCGCTGGCGGGACCGAGCGCGGATTGCAATGCAGGTGTTTTCATAATCTTGTGCGAAATGTCGGAACGGCCAGCGGTTCGCTGGAGCGATTGGTTAAGTCTCATTTGAGCGACATAGCACTAGCTTTTTGCTGGTCATCAAGGAAAGGAGATGTGTGAACAGCGGTGTCAAGCGTCGCCTTGAGAAGTTGGCCCACCGCTGAGAGCAACGTGCCGAGCACGTAAAGCGGAATCGCGACTCCTGCGCCGAAAGCAAGCCCGGCGAACCCGAATGCGGCGCTCGTGTTTGCGGCGACCAGAAATCCGAGAAGAGCAACGAGAACTCCAAAAACAATGCCGACAACTTTTACGATGTCGCCGCTGCCGTCCACAGCTCTAGCGACAGTGTAACCGTCAGTGTAACGCCTGACAGCATCGCGAACGCGGTGCACCGGATCCGACGGATTCGCTGGATGAGCGACGGATTCCGTTTTTTCTCGTCTGGACGACAACTCGTCGAGCGTGTTCTGTGGCAGAGGTTCCCCGCATTCGACGCACCAAGTGTAAGGATGAGCGTCGCCGATAGCAGCGCCGCACTTCGGACATTTTGTAATAGGGGTTCCAAATGGTTTGGCCATAATTTATGAGCGGTGGCGTTGAGACCTAACGAGAATTAGACGAATGTTCGCCTATTTCGGCGGTTAAGGGTTCTTGCGAGGGGGAACCGGACATAACGGCGATCCTATCGGATCGGACCGAATCCAACAATAGAAAACGGAGGGGGAGTTGGATCCCCTCTGCGGAAGCAGTGTCTTCGGGTTAAGGCACCGTGCCGGAAGCCGGGGGATTGGCTCGGCGGTGCGCCATTAATGGATGAAGTTCAAACCATTGGGAATGTATTGCGGGAAAACGTAGGCATACATCATCACGATGATCCCGACGATGGCCGCAAGCGCCACGGAGTGCCAGAACAGGAAGCGGAAAATGGAGCCTTCGTTCCCTACTTGATTGGTGGCGGCCGTGGCAATGCAAATTGATTGCGCGTCAACCATCTTGCCCATCACGCCTCCGGCGCTATTGGTGGCGCACATGAGAATAGGACTGAGATTGAGCTGCTGCGCCGTCATTTTTTGCAAGCTTCCGAAAAGGGCGTTCGACGAAGTGTCGCTGCCGGTGAGCGCAACGCCCAGCCATCCGATGTAGGTGCCGAAGAACGGAAAGAACCAGCCAGTCCGCGTGAAGGCCAGCCCTAGCACGGCGTCCATGCCCGAGTAACGCGTCACATAACCTAGACCTAGCATGCAAGTCATCGCGATGATGGCGAATCGCAATCGCATGACAGTCTTGCCGAAGATGCCAAACATCCGGCCGAAGCCGAGCCGGAGTAGAAGTCCAGCCAGGATTGCGGCAAGGAAGCAACCAGTTCCCGTGGCAGTCAGCCAGTTGAAATCGAAGCGGGCTGCTTCAGTGGTTGGCTTGGTTACGACAGGGATCGTTCGCGAAATTTTTCCGTGGAGATACGGCCAATCCCACCCGGCTGGACCGGGGCGCGGCTTACCATCGGCCATTACTACTTTGAACGCAGGAGTGGTCGCCTGGTTAAGGGCGTTCTTGATCGAGGGAAGTCCCCAGCACAAAACGAAGATCGACAGGATCAGGAAAGGCATCCACGCCTTCGCGGTTTGTCCGGCGGAGTAATGTTTGACGGAGGCACTCGGGGAGGATGCACTCACGGCAGCTTCGTCGGGGAATCGCCAGATTGTTTTTGGTCGCCAGACGCGTAGAAAGAGCATCGTCGCGGCGAGCGACGCGATACCCGCGGAAATATTTACCAGGTTGCTGTCCATATGATTGGCCCAGAACCATTCTGTCGCGGCGAAAGAACCGCCGACAACGAGGATCGCGGGAAAGACCTCGAACGTTTCTTTCCAACTTACCATGGTCCGCACCAGCCAGAAGGGAACGATCAGCGCCGTGATCGGAAGGATGCGCCCGATCATCGCGTTGAGATCGCTCTCATTCAGCGCGGTCACGGCCGCCAGGGTGTGAACGGGCGTGCCGATGGCGCCCCAGGCCACCGGCGAAGTATTGGCAATCAGATTCAGGACCGCGGCCTGGAACGGCTTGAAACCTAGTCCGATCATGAAAGCGCCGGCGATGGCCACTGGCGCGCCGAACCCCGCACACCCTTCAATGAACGCGCCGAAGCAGAACGCCACGAGCAAGAGTTGCAAACGCCGGTCCGGCGTGATGGCCGCGACCGACTGCTTCATGATTTCGAATTGGCCGGTCTCGACGGAAATATCGTAGAGAAAAACCGCGGCGACCACGATCCAGACGATTTTCAGCAAACCGAAGGCCGAGCCGTAAAAGAAACTGCTGACTGCGAGCAAGGCCGGCATCTGGAAAGCGATGATGGCCACGAGCACGGCGGTCGCTGCCCCGGCGATAGCACACAGATGAGGCTGCACCTTGAACCCCGCCAGCAGCCCTAAGAGAACAATGATCGGCAACGCTGCGAGCAGCGTCGAAAGCCACCAATACCCCAAAGGATCATAAACTTGTGTCCAAGTCACAAGAGAACCTCCAAGATAGAACCTTCGCGGCGCATCAAAACATTAACTCCAGCCGAGACAGGCACATGGAAAATCATAGTTACATTGGGTGGGCGTAGCACACTCGCTTGCTGACTCACCACCAACGTAGCCATTTGGAAGCGCGGAGGGAAATCCAAAAGTTATCGCCCAACGCCGCCGCGAACGCGCATACGAGAGTAAGCGCCGGAACGAGCGACCAGCAGCGATCGCATCGGCGCTCTTCTGGCTTTGACCGGGGATGGTCGAAGCTGTAATCTGGCGCCGGATGCGAGCGATGTTCCGACTTTTGCTGGGCTTGGCGGTCTCTGTGTCAATCGCTGCCACCATGTTACCCGCGCGGGGCGCCGTCCCGCAGCCCGTCAAGGCGAGCTGCTGCGCGAAGATGAAAATGGACGCGCCGACCAAGGGTTGCGACCATCATGCGCCAAAGTCCGAGCAGGATAAACAGTGTTGTGCGGCTTGCTCGATCTGCCTGGCTCTTTTCCTCACACGGGCGACGCCGTTCCTGTACCCGCCAGCCGGCGAAGAATCCTATGCGACCTTGTCGGCGCGCGCGCACATCCGCTCGCACCGGCCACCTGTTCCGCCGCCGCGCGCCTAGGGCGCTTCATGGCATTGGCTCGTCCCGATTCGGACGAGGAAAAAGGAAATTCAACAAAAGGATTCTATGAAATACCTATTGATGATCATGGTGGCGCTGGCAATGGTCGGCACTGCGACCGCGACTTCCACCGCAGCCGATTGCTGCGGCGGTGCTTGCTGCCTGGTCAAATTGCCCTGCTGCGCAAAGTAAGCACGGCTGCTAGTTAAGCGGAGCCCCTGCCGGAGAAATCTGGCGGGGGCTCTTGTTTCAGAAGCCTTCGAGGACTGTAACACCTATGGTGTCGGTGTCGTTGATGCCGGAACCGCCTTGATTGGTGGTGGCGGTGAACTCACGGCCCGTGAGAGCAACTCGGAGACGGTGACGAATTTGAACCCTTTCGCGAGGAGCGCATCGAAAGTCGCGGGCATCGCAGTGATGGTCTGCGCGTGGATGTCGTGCGAAAGAATGATCGATCCGGGCTTCGTTTCGTGGATGATCCGCTGCGTGACAATCGACGGCCCAGGTTCTTTCCAATCGAGCGGATCGACGGCCCACAAGATCACTTTGTAACCGAATTCACTGTTCACCCATTGGCGCTGTGTCGGCGTCAGCTCGCCATAAGGAGGACGCATGAGCTTCGGATGCGAACCGATTGCCTGCGCAATAACATCGTCGGTGCGTTGAAGCTGGCTGCGCAAGGCCTCGTTCGAAAGCTTGGCGAGATTCGGATGCGACCACGAATGGTTGCCGATCTCGTGTCCCTCGGCGACGGCGCGTTTCAAAATTTCAGGATGCCGCTCCGCGTTCTCGCCAAGAACGAAGAAGGTCGCTTTGATTTTCTTCTGCGCCAGCAGGTCCAGGAGCTTCGGAGTCAGGGTCGCGTGCGGTCCATCGTCAAAGGTCATCGCGATATAGGGTCCATCGACGTGAACCGAAGTGTAAGTGACCTTGGCAGTCGCGGAAGGCGATGGAGTCGCGGCTGGTCCCGGCCGCTGTGAAGCGTCACGCGGCGATTGCGAATCCGCGCTCTGCCCAGAGGCGACGCTAGCCAGGAAGCAAAGAGAGAGAATAAAACGGAGCAACATAAGAGCGGAGGTCACAAAGATTATTGCGGAAGAGTCGACCGGTTAGCCATATCCCTCTCTCCCATCCGTTCGATCAAATCTTCGGCGTGAACTGCGCGAGGTCGTAAATGCCGAGCTTCTTTTCGATCTCCGCGACTTTATCGACCATCTTTTCAAAGCCATCGTCCCCGAAGAGTTCGTCTTCTTTCTTCTCGAAATCTTCGCCTAACGAATCGAACTCGTGTGCGCTGACGATGCCGCGAAACGCCGGAAACAACACCGTGTCCTCGCGTGCCTCATGCGGGTTATACATGCGGATGAACTGGCGCATCGAGTCCGCGAGCTTACGGCGATCGTCGGCATTTTTCAGCGCCTGATTGGTGGCGAATTGCAGCGTGATATCGGTCACGCGCCGCCCGCCCTGATGTTGCTGCAAAAGCACGTCAACCAGATCGACCAGCTTGTTCGCCTTCTTGAAGCGCGGAAACAGGAAATTCTCTTCAAGTTTCTCGTGATAATCCTCGACGAAACTGCGGATGATCTTCGCCGATTCCTGGATCGGCTCCGCCGGCAAATCTTCTTTCGCATCCATGCGACGGAGCGCTTCGCCGTAAACCAGCAGGATGCGCTTAAGCACACCATGCTCGCGCATCAGATCCTCAGGCGGTGAAACTTCGTCGTTTTTCTTTTCTTCTTCCTTCGCGAGCAAAGTGCGCGCGCTCGCGATTATGGACGAGGCGATCACGATGCCACCGGCCTTGATGAACTTTCTACGGCTGGAGCCGTCGAGTGATTGCATGTTGGTTAGAGTGCTTCAATCACTTTGTTGCTCAAAAATCGTATCCGGTAGCTTTGGGGGGTCGTCGCAGATACCTGCCGCGAAGCAAAGATAATGAATTAAACGGGCTCGGCTTTCGCCGAGGGGAGCCATGTAGTAAATTGAGGCATGCATCGGTCCAATCAGTCCCAGTTCCGGCACTCCCACGATTTCACTCACGATTTCTCAAAGGCGGAGCGGCGCACTCGGGCGGTGATTGCTATCACCGTCGCGATGATGGTGCTGGAGATCACGATTGGCGTCATGTCGCATTCGATGGCGCTGCTGGCCGATGGCTGGCACATGAGCACGCATGCCATCGCCTTCATCATGGCCGCTGTGGCGTATCACTTCACGCGCCGGCATTCCGCCGACATCCGCTTCAGCTTCGGCACTGGCAAGGTGGGTGTGCTCGGCGGCTTTGCCAGCGCCATCGTCCTATCAGTCATTGCCCTGCTCATGGCCGGTGAATCGGTTCATCGGCTTTTTTCGCCGTTATCGATTCACTTTAACGAAGCCATCGGGATCGCCTCCCTCGGCCTTTTCGTAAACCTTGGCTGCGCTTTCCTGCTCAAAGGCGATCCGCACCATCACCATGGCCACGCGCATGGGCCGGCCCACAACCACGATCTCAATCTGCGCGCCGCCTATGTGCACGTGCTGGCGGACGCCTTCACCAGTGTCCTCGCAATCACCGCCTTAACTTCGGGCAAGTTCTTTGGCTGGTCGTGGCTGGATCCTGTCGTTGGAATCGCCGGCAGCGTCGTGGTCTTTTCGTGGGCCTACACGCTCTTGCGCGATACCGGGGTGATCCTGCTTGATGTCACACCCCAAACTTCAGACTTGCCGGATGAAATTCGTCGCGCCATCGAAAGCGATAACGATTCGATCGTAACCGATCTGCATGTCTGGCAGGTGGGCAGCGGCAAATTCGCCGCGATCGTATCAATTGTCGCGCACGAGCCGAAGCCGTGCGAGAGCTATCGCGCGCTTCTTCGCGAACACGAAGAGCTCGTTCACGTCACGATCGAGACTCAGCAGTGCCACGACCATGAGTCGTCTCACGCTGTGAGCTAGTTAGTCTTAATGGCCGTCGCATGCCTTACGATCTTAAGCCCGCTATTACCTATCTTGTAATGGCCGGCTGAATCCTTCGCAATTGAAGCGCGGCCGCAGGATAGCTCATGCAGCCTATATAGGTTATTTCCGGCTTTGAGCGCGGCGTCTACTTCCGGGAGGTTGAAACCAGGAACGTGCCTTTTCTGATTAGTTTAGAAGGGAACGGCTAATGGCCTGCACGCTCTTCCCAACGGGCGAGGGATTCCTCGTGAAGATGACGGCGGCGAAGAAATTTCGAGAGCACGCCGTATCTGGGGCTAAAAAGATAGGCTGCAAAAAAGATGCCGCCGAGCACGAGGACGATGCAGGCGCCGGACGGAAGATTGAGCCAGTAAGAAACGACCAACCCCGCGCACGATCCGAGCATCCCGAGAATGCCGCCGCCCCAAAACATGGCGGCGAATGAATCGGAGCAGAGGTAAATCGTGGCGGCGGGACCGATCAACATTCCGAGCGCGAGAACCACGCCGACAGCTTGCAGCGAGGAGATCATGGAGAGCACGAGCAAGCCCATCAGCATGTAATTAAGCGGTCTAACGAGCACGCCCTGGCTCGCGGCAACAGATGGCTCGAACATGAGCAGGAGCAATGGCCGCTGAAACGCGACCAGGAGCGGGAGCACAATAAAGCTAATCAAATAGACGATCCAAAGATCGTCGCCGGAGAGACCAAGGATGTTCCCAAACAGGTAGTGAGTCACGTTCACTTGCGACGGCGAGAAGCTCAACAGGACAAGACCGAGCGAGAACGCGCAGGCAAAGAGCAAACCGAGTGCAGTGTCCTCTTTGATGCGCGAGCTGCCGGAAATGACTTGGACGCCAAGCCCAACGAGCAGGGCGGCAACAAGCGCGCCGAAAAACAAGTTGGCCGGCGCGAGACCAAATAGAATGATCGCGACCGCCACCCCCGGCAGAAGCGAGTGCGCCATCGCATCGGCCATCAACGCGAGCCGGCGCAGGACGATGAACGCGCTCAATGCGCCGTTGGTGAATCCAATCAGCGCACAGCCGAAGAGCGCACGGAGCATGAACTCGTGGCGGAAAGGTTCGGTCAGCCAGCGCATGTCAGTGGCAGGCCGCGTGGCGATGCGCGTGCGCGTCAGAGAAGATCTGGGTCCGATAAGTGCGCGCGATGTTTTCTTCGTTGAAAGCTTCGCCGGTGTCGCCAAACGCGATCAGCTCTCCGTTGAGGAAAATCACCTGATCGAAAAGTTCCGGCACCGACCTCAAATCGTGGTGGGACGCGATGACGAGATTTCCGACCGCGACAAGTTTGCGAATCGCCTGGGCGAGCAAATCCTGCGCGGGTTTGTCGAGGCCGGTAAACGGTTCGTCGAGCAGAAAAACGTGGGCCTCTTGTGCAAGCGACCGCGCGAGAAAGGCGCGCTGTTGTTGCCCGCCGGAAAGCGCGCTGATTTGCCGCGTGGCCAGCTCGGGCAGGTCCATGGTGCGCAAGGCAAGATCGACCGCGTCGGCGTCGGCTTTGCCGAAGCGTCCCCACTTGCCGATGCGCATGTAACGGCCCATCTCGACCATGCCGCGCACGGCGATGGGAAAATCCCAGTCGATCACACTGCGTTGCGGCAAATAGGCGATGTCGGTATCCGCGCCCACTTTCCCGTGACCGCCGAAAACGATCTCGCCGGTTTCCTTCGGCACGAGCCCGACCAGCGCTTTGAAAAATGTGGTCTTGCCCGCACCGTTCGGCCCGAGGAGCGCGATGCAATGACCGCAACGCAAATCGAGGCTGACGTGATGCACCGCCGGAACGCGGTGATAGGCCACCGTCAGATCTTTTATTTCCAGATGATGAGTCGGCATCGGGCGATCGTTCCTATGGGTTGGCGAAGGTAAGGACGTCGTTAACTCCCGTCGTGCCCCAGAGCGTCCTGGTGATCGTATCGCCGCCTTCCGGTGTCAGGTCGATCTTAACCGCGGTTTGTTTCTGCCCCTGCCATTTGGCGTCGAGCAAGAGATCGATCCCTTCGGACGGAAATATCATCTGCACGTCTCGCGCGACGCTGCTCTCGACGGCTTCGCCTTTCCAAATCGTCTTGCCGAGATGCGAAACTTCAAACGTGAAAGGAAAAGTCGTCGAGGTGAGAACAAGGTGCACGCTCGATTGGGTCGTTGGTATCTGCGGTGAGGTGGGCGGCTCCTTCGCGCGATGAGTCGTTAGGCTGCGCAACGGCCAAAGCAAAGCGAGCAGCGCAATCACGACCAGCAAAGCGCGCAGAAGTGGCGACCCTTTCATGCGCTACTTCAACGCGTCCACGATCGTGGCGACATTGTGCTTCATCATTCCCTCGTAAGTGCTCGCGTCACCCGTGCCGAGGCCATCGGGGTAAAGTGTGCCGCCGATCTTCGCGCTGGTCTCGCGCGTGATCTCAGTAGTCACTTTCGGGTTGAGCGTGTTTTCGAGGAAGATCGCTTTCACGCCTTGCTTCTTGATGTCGTCGATCAAATCCGAGACGTGCTTATTCGAAGCTTCCGTCTCCGCGCTCACGCCCTCGATCGCTTCGATTTTGAATCCATAATCGCGCGCGAGATATTGAAATGCATCGTGCGAAGTGACCAGCTTCCGCTGGTCGCGCGGCAGTTCGGCAACTTTGCGCTTCAGCCAGTCATCGAGAGCGTCGAGTTTCGCGAGATACGCGTTCGAGTTCTTCTCGAAGTCGGCCTTGTCCGCCGGATCGAGTTTGATCAATTCATCGCGAATGATTTTCGTCGCTTGCTTGACGTTCCCCACGCTGTGCCACCAATGCGGATCTTCGATGACGCTGCTCTTTTCGCCCTCGCGTGGTTTCATTTTCAGCGAGGAAAAATGATCGCCCACCTTAAGCAGGTCCGCTTTCCCACCGGTCGCTTCCTGCAATTTGTTCAAGTAATTTTCCATGTGCTTGCCGGAGGTGAGGATCAGCTGTGCTTTGCTCACTTCGCTGAGGTCGGCCGGCGTCGGCTCATACTCGTGGGGATCGACGCCTGGTTTAACGAGGGCTACAACCTCGACATGATCACCGCCGACTTGCTGCACGATCTCTGAGTCGATGGTGGAAAAAGACGCGACTTTGATTTGGTCCGCCGCCTGCGTTGCGAAGATCGAGGCCGCAAGGATGCAAAATGTGAGCAGGATTTTTTTCA
This sequence comes from Spartobacteria bacterium, assembly GCA_003134785.1. Lineage (GTDB taxonomy): Bacteria > Verrucomicrobiota > Verrucomicrobiia > Chthoniobacterales > UBA10450 > AV80. The sequence goes on along the minus strand of PLCN01000021.1, from coordinate 278,902 downwards.
AGAGCGACAACCGGCGACGTGGTTCATGCAACTTTCCCCTCGAAGCGCAGCAACCGCGCGCTATTGAAGATGACAAAGAACGCCCCGAATTCGTGGATGAAGGCCGCTGCGATCGGCGGAATCAGCCCCACGCCGGCAAGAACAATCGCGGCGGCGATGAAAACGAAACCGCACAGCATGTTTTGATTGATGATCCGCAACGTTTTGTCCGAGAGCGCGAGGAAATGCGGGACGCGGCGAAGATCGCTCGCCATCAAAGCGATGTCGGCGGTTTGAATCGCCACGTCGCTGCCGAGCGCGCCCATGGCGACGCTCAAATCGCCCGCCGCCAGCGCGGGCGCATCGTTCACGCCGTCGCCGACGACCATGACTTTGCGGCCGCCAGCCTTGAGCTTGTGCACCGCCTCCTGTTTTTGCTCGGGCAGGCAATCGGCCTCGAATTCCGTCATCCCCACATGCTCGGCGATCGATTCCGCGACGCTCCGGCGGTCGCCGGTCAACATCATCAAATGATCGACGCCGGCTTCGCGCAGATCGGCACTGACGCCTTTGGCTTCGGCTCGAACCGTGTCGCTCAGATAAATGATCCCGGCGAGTTTGCGGTTCACGCCGATGTGGAGCGCGCTCAGGTCGTCGAAGTTTTTTTCCTTTTGAGGAATCTCGATCGCCTGTTCCATCAGCCAGGCGCCGCGACCGACCACGACGTCGAGCGGGCCGACGCGCGCGACCAAACCGTGCCCGTGTTTTTCCTGCACGTCTTCCGCGTCCGCGATTCTCAATTGCCGATCTTGCGCCGCGGTCACAACCGCGCGGGCGATTGGATGAGTGGAGTGTTGCTCCACCGCGGCGACGAGCGCGAGCAATTCGTTTTCCGCCATGCCGTCGTGGGGCGCGATCGCTGCGACTCTCAATTCGCCAGTCGTCAGCGTGCCCGTCTTGTCGAAGACGACCGTGTCGATTTCGTTGGCGACCTCGAAGAAGCGCACACTCTTCACGAGAATTCCCATGCGCGAAGCGGCCGCGAGCGCCGCCACCATCGCTGAAGGTCCCGCGAGCACGAACGTGCACGGAATGCTCACGACGATCACCGAGATGGCGCGCTGCACATCCTGAGTGAAGAAGAGAACGAATCCCGCGATGAGCAGGATCAACGGCATGTAATAGCGCGCGTACTCTTCGGTCAGCCGCACGATCGGCGCTCGAGTTTGCTGTGCTTCCTCGACAATCTCTTTCACGCGGCCGAGGACAGTTTGCGTCCCGGTCTTGGTTACTTTGACTTCGATCGAGCCGGTGAGATTTGACGTGCCGGCGAAAACAGTCGCTCCGGCTTCCACTTCTACCGGAAGCGATTCGCCCGTGATCGTCGCCTGATTCACCGTCGAGAATCCGCTCACGACCAAACCGTCTGCCGGCATCGTGTCGCCTGGGCGCACGCGCACGATTTCATCCTCACCGAGCGATTCGGCATCGACTTCTTCTTCGACTCCGTCGCGCACCCGCCGCGCGGTCACCCGCGACAAATGCAGGAGGCTGTTGATCGCCTCATTCGTCCCAAGCATGCTGCGGTCTTCCAGGATGTGGCCGACAAGCAGAATGATCGCGACCACGCCGCCGACCACATATTGCTGAGTCACGAAACAGGCGATCACCGCGAGCGTGATGAACTGGTTCATGTAAAACTCGGTGTTCGCAAAAGCCTTCGAGCGAAAACCAAGGAGCGCATCGCGAAAGATCGGAAGCGCGGTGACGATCGCGCCGATCATTGACCACGTGACCGCCAGATCGTTCTGTCCGGGACGGAGCCAGCGAAGAATCCCACTAAGAATCAGGCAGACTCCGCCGAGAAGAACGAGGGTGAGCCGCCATTTCATTCCGCTTTCGGAATGATCATGCCCGCATTTGCCAAGGCCGCCGCGCAGATGTTCGCCTTCGTGATCATGATCATGATCGTGATCGTGATCGTGGTGATGATGTTCATGATCGGAGTGATCGTGGGCATGGACATGCGGATCTAGCAGCGGAGCGCTTGTGGAATTCATAGTTTCGAATTGGGATCCTCAGGGATGATCTTCCATCGGCTGGATGTTCTGTGGATATTGCGTGTTCGGAGGGGAAAGCAGCGGTTGCGATTCGTTAGGCGGCGTTTCTATCGCGTCTGCCTTCTGCGGAGACACAAGGATGCGCACCTCGCCGCGGTCGGTCGGCAGAACGCTCGTGACCCGCAGCTTCGGCAACACTTTTTCAATCATCTCGGCGTAAAGCCGTGTGTGCACGGTTCCCGGATTGGCGCGGTATTCCTTCAGCAACGCAAGAAACGCCGACACTTCGCCTTGCGCCTTTGCGATCAATCCTTGCGCATAAGATTGCGCTTCCTGCTGAACCCGATAGGCCTCTGCGTTTGCTTCCGGAATGACGGAGGCATGCCGGCTTCGCGCCGGTTCCACCAGGGTCCTGGCTTCAACTTTGGCGCTGATTACATCCTGAAAGGCTTGCAATACCGAAGCGGGCGGATTGATCTCGCGCGTTTCAAACGCCAGGAGTTGGACGCCGAGCCCGAGTCGATCGAGTTCTTCCTGCGCCAATCGCATTGATTCCTGACCGATGAAATCACGGCGGGTCGTGAGCACATCATCGACGCTCATGCCCGCGAGAACACGGCAGGCGCTTTGATAACAAATCATATTGCGCAGATCTTCACGCGCACTGGTCCCGAACTCATACGCGATGGGGTCCGCCACTTGAAAGCGCACGGAAAAACGGGCGCGGATGATGTTCACATCGCCGGTGATGGTGTAAGGATCGCGCGCCGGATGGAGCGAATCCCGCCACGAATCGTCGTTAGGCTTCCAGGCGTCGAGCACGACTTCCTGCACGCTCTTTGCTGGAAGCATTACCACCTCATCAATCGGTGCTGGGAAGGCAAGGAGAAGACCGGGCGGCGCGCTTTTCGGCAGAGCGCGGCCAAAACGCAGCACCAATCCGCGTTGGTTGGGGCCGACGGTGGTGATGCCCGAACAAAGATAGATCAGCATCAGGACGAGCATCCCCCACCGCAAAATACGGATGCTGGAGCGCAACGCCGCCAGAATCGCGTGCGCGAAAAAAAGGGCATCTTCTCGTCGGCGGCTCATGGTTTTGATGGAGGTGACGGAGCTGCTTTCAAAAGGTCGAAGGGCGGCGCGTTGGCATCGAGCACCAGCGTGGTGTTTTGATTGACGACCTTCTTGAGCGCCTCCAATTCGCGCAGAAAACGATAGAGATCAGGCTGCTCCTGATGCGCCGCGGAATAAATGCGCGCCACTTCTGCTTCCGCTTTGCCGCGCGTTTCCTCGGCCGATTTGCGTGCTTCAGCAAGAAGAACGGTTCGCTCTGCGTCCGTCTTGGCATTGATCGCGTCCGCTTCCTGTTTGCCTTCCGCGCGGTAGCGCTCGGCGAATTGCGCGCGTTCGGCCTGCATCCGCTCGAAAACAAAACGCGTGTTCACTTCAGGCAGCGTGACTCGCTCGATCCCCACTTGTTCAATCGCGATGCCGAACGAATCTCTGGCCTGACCAGAACTTAACCCTGTGATCTTTTGCTCGATCTCAGGCAATTTTACGTCTTCCGGCTTGACCGACACGAGCTGGCCGAAATCGTAACTGCCGAGCACAGTGTTTTTCGCGCTGCTAACCAGGCTGTCGAGTTTCGCCCGCGCATTCTCCGTGCTTCCGATCGCTTCGAGAAATCGTTGCGGATTAACAATTCGCCAGGCAATGAAAACCGGGACAATGACGTTGCGCTTGTCTTTCGTCAGCGCTTCGGAAAGGCGGATTTCATGGAAGTTCAGGCGGGCATCGAAGCGATTCACTTTTTCGATGGGCCACGGCCATTTCAGGTAAAGTCCCGGTTTTTGAATGACGCGCGATGGACTGCCGAAACGAGTCAGCACGACCTGTTCGTTTTGGCGGACCTGAAAGCCAAGCATGAACGAGAACAGAACGAGAAGCACGAGCAGCGAAACGATGAAGCGGATGAGCATTTGCGGTTTCATAAAAAAGGCGGCTTACGGTGGAGGCAGGTTGTTGGTGTCGCGCAAATCGAGGTAGAGCTCCTGTTTCGTCTGCGCGGGCACAGCCAGGATGGTCTTGTTGGCTTTGCCCAGGACTTGCTCGATCACGTCGAGCTTCAATCGGAAACGAAAGACTGCGCTGTTCTCGCGATCAGCCTGAACAATCGCGGAAAAGCGCGCGGCCTCACCTTGCGCAGCGGCAACGCGCTGCTTGTAGAGCGCGTCTTGCTCGATTCGGATGCGAGTAGCCTCGGCTTGGGCCTCGGGCAATACCTTAACGCGTGAGGCGCGTGCGAGATCGATCGTTTTCTCTTTTTCTTCCTGGGCACTGACGACTGCCTGATAGGCCGGTGCGACATCGACCGGCGGATGGACGTCCTTCAGCCCGACAAACACGATCTGCAGACCGAGCCCGAGCTGATCCACTTCCTGCTGCAATGATTCTCCCAGTTGCCGCGCAATTTCCGCGCGCTGCTCTGTCATGATCTGGAAACTGTCGCGCGAAGCGGCCACTTGAATCAGTTTGCGCTCCGCCAAAGCGAGCAGGGCCTGTTCGGCGTCCGTGGTCGTTTCCAGATAACGCACCGGATCGGAGATGCGATAGAAGATCGGGACGTCGATGGTCAGAAGCGATTCGCCATCGCCGACCAGCAGATTTTTTTCACCTTCAAAATGCGGTTCGTTCCAGAGCACCGGCCCGGACATATCCTTGTCGAAGCCGAGCGAAATTTGGCGAATGGTTTCCGTCTCGACGATCTCCAGTTGCTCGATCGGCCAGGGCCAGGTGACGTGAAGGCCGGGTGAAAGCGGGACCGGTTGGTAACGCCCAAAGAGCATCCGCACCGCCCGGCTCCCGGCTGGAACGGAGGTGAGGCAGGTGGACAGCCATCCCAGCACGACCGTCACGATGACGATCAGCTCAACGGTCTGACGCAGATAGCGAACGATCCAGACCTCACGCAGTCTTACACCTAACAAGTCCTCGAAACCCTTGACGGCGGAGCCAAGGCCATGGCCATGGCCGAAGAGAGCATCAAGGACCAGACTGCTCCCAGCCGGGCCCGGCGGCTTGCGGAGACTCTTCGGCTGGTAAAATCGCACAGCGAAACGAAGGAGCGCTTCCGTGATCAAGAATGTCGTGAAGCCAATCAAGAACCAACCGAGCCAGGCGCTGTAATCGCGCGTGGTCGAAAGGAACAGGAAAATTGATCCCGCGGCGGCAAACGAAGCCAGCGAAGCGATCCGTGTCAGCGTCAAGATCGGCGACAGCGCATCGCTTCCGATCCGGGTCGCCACGGCTTTTGCAAAATTTCCGAAGAAATAAAATGCGCAGGCGGCGGCAAGGAACACGACCGTCGCCACGCGCAGCGAAGTGGTCGCGTCTCCCGCCAACCCGGCCATGCCAAAAGTTTCGCGGATACACAAGGCCGTCCCGATTACTCCGGCGAAGAAAATCACCCATTGCCAGGTGCTCGCGAAGTTCGAAAGGCTCGGACCAGAAATGATCGAACGATCCCTGTGCTCGGCGCGGTTCGGCTTGTGGCCGCGGGGCGCTGTCATGCTGCGATCAGCATCGTCAGCGCGTAAAGCCGAGCTTTCAATGCGCAGGAAAAAATATTGAATCAGCGCGGCGATCGCACACCAGGCGAGATAACACTGCATCCCCGCAAACAGCGGCGTCGGCAAATTGATGGCCAGACTTGTCGCGGCAGAGCCGGCAAACAGGATTAGGAGCCACAACAGCGCCCGGTGGAGATGCGCAAAGTCGGATGCGGTCAGACCGATCTCCCCATCGTTAACTTCTGCGGGTGGCTTGGGATTTGTCATGCGAAGCATCGGTCAGCTTTCTTTGGCGGTTGGAAAAGTGAGCGAAGGGCAACCAAGCGGCCCCGAATCCGCGACTTTTCGGTGTTTCCTGTTTCTGTGCACCAAACGCCCAGGCCGATGAGTCCGAATGAGCGGCGGAAATGCGAATTGCCGCTGCTCCATGATACCTGCGGCGATCTGTTCCGCGACCTCCTGTCGATAAGCAGGTCTAAGGGCCAATTGAGCTTCGCTTGGATTGGTGAGAAAACCGCATTCGACAAGGACGGCGGGCAACCGGCAATTGCGAAGCACATAGTATTCGGCTGAGCGCATCCCACGGTTTTCCGTGCTGACGCGACTGATGATCTGCCTTTGGACGCGTGCCGCGAGCACTGCGCCGCGATTGTTTTCGGAATAGGTCTCGATCCCATGCGCGCCGTGGCGGGGCGAGGCATTGTAATGAATGCTCACGAAGATCGCGTCGTGCTGCGCATTGGCGATCGCGCTTCGGACTGACAGCGGAACGAAAATATCCGTGGAGCGTGTCATCACGGTGCGCACTCCCGCTCGTTGCAAAATTTTCTCCAGACGCAAGGCCGTATCGAGTGCCACCATTTTTTCCGGGACTTGCTGGCCGGGTATGCCGCCTCGATCAAAGCCGCCGTGTCCTGGATCGATGACGACCGTCGAAAACGAATTTCCGGCTTGGGCCACTCCAGCCGCTGCCAAAGCGATGGTTATCGCTGCGAATGAAGTGGATCGAATAACGAAGAACATTTGGCGCGCTTTAGTAGAGGTACTTTTCCGCGGGCGCGGCGACCTTCTTGATCGAGTCCGCCACGATGACCGGCTCTGGCTGATCGCCGTAATCAGTATTATCTGAATTGTCTTTCACCCGCGGCCGGTAATGCACGCGACCAGTTACCTTCAACCACTGCATATCGCGGATCTCCATTGGCGGCAGCTTCGTTTCAATCTTCACCGCAATCGGCATCGCGTCGGCGGCGCAACAAACCATGACGAGGCGGAGGAGTTTGAATGATCCGGCCGGCGCGGCCGCTTTCGTCGCGGCCTTTGACTTGGCCGGAACTAACTGCCCGATCAGCTCGACTTCTTTTCCTTCAAAATCTTTGCGCGTGAACGGTTCCTGGGCGGCATAGAGAAGATCGACAATCTCGCACTTGATGTGACCGGCCTTGTCTGGCTTGAGAAAATCGTTAACGACCTCGTTAGGCGAAGAATCAGTGGACGATGGCGGAGTCACCTGCTCAGAGTCATTTGAGGGCAATGCTGGCTCCGAATTCGGATTCCGTTTCGATATTGGCGTTTCTTCCACGCCGATGTATTCCGGCGGCGCCGAGGAAGGGATAACGGTGAGAGACGGCTTTTGTTCGGATGTTGCCGGGGCAGCGGTCGAGTCAACGGGCTTCGTCCGATTCGCGAACGAACTCGCCGCGCCTGGAATGCTACGGATATCTTCCACTAAACCGCGATTCTTGATCAGGTTCGCGCCGTAACTGTCCGGCGAAATTTTCGCTGCCAATGCGAGCGGTAGAAGCAAGATGAGGGACGCGAGGAAACCGCCAAAGCTCAGTCTGCCGTGCGAATGGCTGTGCTGCTGTAAATCTTCCCCGCCTTCTTCCTCGTGCTCATGCTCGTGATCGCATTCTTCCTCGTGGAAAATCGCAACGCACGCCGCAGTGATAAGAAGCAGGATGCCCGTGACGAGGACAAGCGGTCGAAACATCGGATGCAGGAACGCTGCGATGCGGCCGCTGAAATAAAAATACGTCAGGATACCTCCCCATTCGAGAAGAGTGAGCGGAGCGAGAATGCGTGCGAAGATTTTCATCGCAGGAGAGGGGCGAGCGCCAGGCAAAGCAATCCGATGAAGACAAACAAGCTGAGCGCGAAGATGAAGGTGAAACGCTTCTTGAAAACGAGCCCGTACATGAAAAGCAATTTCATATCCATCATTGGCCCGAAGACCATGAACGCGAGTTTCGCGGTGACAGGAAAAGTCAGAAAATTCGCGGCAATGAATGCGTCCGAGGTGCTGCAAAGTGAAAGCAACCCCGCCAGCACCATCATTCCGGTCGTGGCCAGCAGTTGATTGCTCGCAAACGGCAGCAGAACTTCCTTGTTGATCGCGGTGTTGAACACGCTCGCGATGGCCGCGCCGATGATCAGGTAGAATCCGACGTCGAGGAAATCAAAGGCGGCACACCGGATCGCGCCGATGATTTTCTGCCCGAAGCGCTTTTCCGCGTGCACTTCGTCGTGCAGATGAACGATCTCTTCCGCGGGAACAATCGGAAAGACGACGTTTGTTTCGCTCGAGACTCCAGCATAAGCCAGCTCGTGGACATGCTGAGCGCGCGCACGAGAAGGTGCCGATCGTTTTCGCAGCGAGGCGAGCATCGGCCGATTAAGCAATGCGCGAGTTGGAATCCGTTGCATTATCATTCCGCAGACACAGGCCACGCCAAATCCCATCAGCAGCCGCATCGATGTCACCATCCCGGGATGCTGGCCGCGAAAGGCGGCAAAGGTGCTCAGCGCGACGATGGGATTGACGATGGGCGCTGCCAGCAGATAGGTCAGCGCGCACGAAACCGGCAATCCTTTGCGAATCAGCCGCCGGATCACGGGCACGACGCCGCACTCGCACATCGGAAAGACCACGCCAAGAACTCCGCTCAGTGCGATTGCCGCGATCTTATTTCGCGGTAGAATTTTTTCGACCGTCTCCGACGGAACGAATGCATCGATGATCCCCGAAAGGAGTGTGCCGATGAACATAAAAGGCACTCCTTCGAAAAGGATGCTCAGAAAAGAGATCGAGAAGTCTTGTAGATTAAATGTAAACCAACTCATAACCAATCATGCTAAACTTGAGAAGCGGCCGCGGGCGCCAGTTGAAGGCGCGACCGCACGTAACAACGGCGATGCTAGGTTCCCGAGACGCCTGCTAATCGCGCTCGGGTCTTATCGCCATCCAGCGCTTTGTTAGCTGAGTGGCGGAGCGTGCTCCAAGACGTGAGCACTAAGAAAAAGAGGAGCTACATCGTGAGACAGTATCTCCGGCGAAAAATCAAAAGCGGTGGGGAAACGCGTCCCAGCATCGAGAATTTGAGGCACGGGAGAACCATCGCTCCCGCCGGAAACCATTACTGTGACAGCGCACTCATGATCGCCGCGATCCGCATCATGATGGAATAACTGATGCAGGTGCGGGGAGGCGGCGAGCCCGGCGATAATCAGGAACTGGCTGATGAGCAAACAAACGAGGGCTTTCCGCCCACGTGCCGCCTCGTGATTTCGCATCATCCCTCGCCATATAGAGTAATTTAGAGACCTTGGCAAAGAATGATTAGTAAACGAACGGCAGAACCGCTGATGTGAAATTGCAGTCACGATCGAAACTCAGCGGCGCCGCGACCACGAATCGTCTCCTGCGCTCGGCTAGGCGCTCTTGAGACGGTTGCGTGCTGGATGATCTTCAGTCCACTATTACCTATCTTGTAATGGCCGGCTGAATCCTTCGCGATGGAGGCATGGCCGCAGGATAGCTCATACAGCCGGTTCAAATTATTTCCGGCTCGCAACGCCGCATCTACCTCCGCCGCGTTGGCCTCTGGGAATGCGATTCTGTTTAGCTGCCATTGCCGCTCACCTAGACCAAGCCCGTAGGTCACAATCCGCTTCCAAAGCCGCGGGTTGAGCCGGAGACGAATCCAGGTCTGCTCTGCTCCTTTCATGCTTCCGGATGCGCGAAGTGTCTCGACAAGCTCCCGGTACAGGCGCGCCTTGGGATGATCGGCGATTTTCGCTGGCGTTTTCATGGTGGCTCATCCGTCGCCGCCGAAGAGAACTAGAGAAGGGGATTGGACCCTGGCTCCAGCGGCTGACGAAAAAAGGCCGAGTGAAGTCCTAGAAGTCGAAGGCGATCGAGCCGTAGAACCCGCGGCGCTGGCCGAACTGCGGCGCGCCGACGCCGATGCCACTGCCGTCACGCAACTCGTAAATTTTATCCAACAAATTCACGACATCGAATCGCACGACGACAGAAGTTTTTTCGGTGATCTTGAACCGGCGTTGCAGGCTGAGATTGAACGTCTCATAGGGAGGATTCTTCTGAGTATTGGCGAAACCACGCCGAAGCCCGTTGCCGTAAAGGCCGTCCACCGCCGCCTTCCAATCGTTCCAGGTGTAAGAAACGCCGGATGACGCGGTGAAACGTTGATCGTGGTCGAGGAAAACCCAGTGGTTGCTGATGTAGGCGAGTTCATCGGGATCGAAGAGAAACTGCGCGGAGCTGACTTCTGTTCCCCGCGCCCATTCGTAGCCGGCGTTCAGGTAGGCGGAGAACGGGCCGTGATCGTAACTGGAAGTAATTTCGCCGCCGTAGATTTCGCCGCGCTTGTAGTTAAAGGACGAAAGGATGAGCGCCTGGCCGAACTGGCCTTCGTCGAGCGTCGAGTGCGAACTCTTGTAGAAACCGTCCAGTCCGACGTTGAATCCTTCGGCGACTTTTTGCGTCACGCCGACATCGAAATAGTGCGCCCGCTCGGACGTAACCGGCGAATCGCTGGTAATGGCCGATCCGTTCGTCGTGCCAGCGAATTTAGCTATCGTGCTTTGATCGACATTCTCCAAAGGAGGCGGGGTGAAGTAGCGTGCATAGCCGCCGTGTATGATGGTGCCTTTGACCGGTTCGTAAACGATGTTAAGTCGCGGGCTGAGTTGGTTCTCGTTGACGAACGCATTCACAAAATCGAGCCGCCCGCCGAAATTAATGGTGAGCTGCTCGAACGGTTTCCATTCGTCCTGCAAATAGAAGCCGTAAAAGTAGCCATATTTGTCGCGGTTATCGACGATGTTGAGTGGAACGTCGCTCGTCTGAGTGCCGTTGGCATCGACGGGAAACACGAGCGTGGCCGTCCCGACGGTGGCGTGTTGCTCGCTGAAGAGAAACCCGCCGCGAAGGGTGTGCTGATCGTCGAGCTTATAACTCGAATCGAACTCGATCCCGTTCGAGACAATGTCGCGATCGACGCGTGAAGCGACGCCGTTAAAAATCAAATCGCCAACCTCATCCGGCCGGAACAAGACGGAACTGTAGCGCGTGAAAACGGACGCCTGCATGCTGAAATCGTCCACTTTCTTTTGAAAGGTGAGGATCGCGTAGGAGGATTGCTCGGTCTGGTTCTCGTTCAGTTTCGACGAATCGAAATCCGATCTTCCCATATCGGTGAATGCGCCCGCTTGTCCGGGGTTGTTGGGAATTTGGAAGTCACTGTGATTGCCGCTCAGGAGAAGCGTGACGCGGCTCGTGTCGTCAAAGATGTAGGAGAAGTAGCCGAACAATTTGTATTGATCGGTGTTGTCGTGGATCGGATTGCTGCTGCCGGTCGGATTTTCGATGCCGATGCCGCTGTGCAAATAACTAGCGGAGACGTAGGAGCTGAGTTTCCCGGTCACGTTCCCGAACTCGAAGCTCGGCTTGATCGTGTCGAAACTTCCGACGTAAACGGACGCTTCGCTTTGTTGAAAAGCGGCTCCGCTTTTGGTGTGGATGTCGATTACGCCGGTGTTGCGAAAACCGAACTGCGCCGGCAGCGCGCCCGTTATGAGCGAGATATTGTCGGCGAAACGCGTCTCAAGTTCCTGGCCAAAACCAGGAATGCTTTCGGGCAAGAGCACGTCGTCGATGCGGTATTGCAGGTTAGCGTGCTCGCCGCGGACGTGCAGTTGACCAAAGGAATCCTGCGCCACGCCGGGGAAGCGGAGAATGGTCTGGTTGAACGATGCGTTTTCCCCCTGGGCCTGCGAATCGAGCCGGTCGGGGCCGACGGTATAACGAGTGGCGCCGAGACTCGGCACAATTTGCTCGCGTGAAATGTCGAGCGCCTCGCTTTGGACGACGATGCGTTCAGTCTCAGCCGTAACGGCCGGATTGGGAGAAGATGCCGGTTGAACGGCATCCTGGGCAGTCGCAAGGCTGGCAACGGCGAGCAGCGCTGCTGCTGTGGTAAGAAATTTTTTCATGGATAAAGTTTTTAAGAATCATTTTGTGAATGCGGGTTGATGCGGGGCTCGTGAGACGAGACCGCAATGGTGGATAGGCGTGCACGAAATCCGTGCCGCAAGACGCGCGACGAATCGAAAACGTCGATACTCCGCGCGAGAACGCGGCTAGAGTCCGTGCCTAGGCGTCGGCTGGCGGCGCGTGTTCGAAGACTCGCGCGCCAATGAAAGGCGAGGCCACCCAGACTGGGTGCAGCGCCGGGATGAAACAAATTTGGAGGGCCGGAACCGGAGCTACGACCAATGGCACGGTCGTCGATTGCTGATAACTGCCGGACCCGATGAGCGTGACCGCGCACTCATGCTGAGCGGATTTTGCGTCGGGGTGGAGCAATTCGTGCCAGCGCGGAGAGACGCTGAGGGCAAGCGCCGAGAGAAACGCCACGCATACCCAGCTCGCGATCATGCCGCGAAGGACCGGGATTGCCAAAGGCCGCATCAACGCGCGTTGCATCGGCTCCTAGATTCTCTGGACGTTTGCTTAACGCAAGAACTTTTCTTGCCGCTACTTTTTCTGCAACTCAGGAGCGGAACATGAAATAAGCGGCGCCAGCCAGGCAGAGGCCGGACCAAAGGTAGTCGAGCTTGATGGGTTGATGCATGTAGATAACGGCGAACGGAGCGAAGACCGAGAGCGTGATAATTTCCTGCAAGACCTTTAGCTGCGCCAGACTCAGCGTGGTGTAACCGAGCCGGTTGGCCGGCACCTGAAACAGATACTCGAAGAGCGCGATGCCCCAGCTCAGGAGCGCCGCGATGTACCATTTCTTGTCGTTCCAATTTCGCAGGTGCGAATACCAGGCGAAAGTCATGAACGTGTTGGAGAGGATGAGCAGGAGCGCCGTGCGGAAGAGGATGGCCGATTTCACATCGCCACCATTGCCAAAGTGGCCAAGCGCCGCAAACGATCACTCGAAGTTCGTGTAAGGATTGCGATTCGCCGGCCGCTTCAAAGTTCATGAAAACGTTACGTGACAAATGCCGCAAAGAGGCGTGGTATTAGTCTGTTCCATCAGCAATACCGCGCGGCATTAATACCCGCGTTGCGATCATGAAATCTCTTTTTGTCTGTCTAGGTCTCTGGCTTCTTCTGTTAACAGCAACTGGATGCAAGAAAGCGTCCGCACCTCAGCAAGGTCCGTTGCCGGTCAACGTCGTGACCGTGGTCGAGAAAGAGGTAAACGAGTGGGACGAATTTACCGGACGTTTGGAGGCGGTCGAGTCGGTCGAGATCCGGCCACGCGTGTCCGGTTACATTACCGAGATCCACTTTGAAGCGGGCGCCATCATCAAGAAGGGCGATCTGCTCTATGTCATCGATCCGCGGCCTTACCAGGCGGACTTCGACCGGGCCGCGGCCGAGTTCGAGCGAACGCAGTCGCAGCTCAAGCTAGCAGAGATCGAGTTGGACCGGGCGAAAGATCTGCGAGCGAAGAACACGATCTCAGCCAGCGAGTTTGATCAAAAGGCTGCAACTTACCAAGGTTCTTCCGCGGCGTCCCGGTCGGCTGAGGCGGCCAAGAATTCCGCCGCGCTGAATCTGGAATTCACGCAAATCAAATCGCCGATCGACGGCCGTGTGAGCGATGCGCGCATCACGTTGGGCAATCTCGTTCAGCCCGGCGCGGGCCCGGAGAGCGTGCTGACCACCGTGGTCTCGGTCGATCCGATTTATGCAAAGGTCGATGCGGACGAAAACGCGGTGCTAAAATATGTAAAGCTCAGCGAAGAAGGAAAACGCGTCAGCGCGCGCACGGATAAGATCGCGGCTTTCGTCGAGCTTGGTAACGAGACTGACTTCCCACACGAAGGTTACATCGACTTCGTGGACAATCGTCTTGATCCCGGGACCGGCACGGTGCGTGCGCGCGTGGTGCTAAAAAACTGGAACCCTGCTCTCATCACTCCGGGTTTCTTCGCTCGTGTGCGCATTGCCGGCGCGACGCCGTATCGCGCCGCGCTCATTGACGACAAAGTGATCAGCTCACAGCAGGGCCTGAAATACGCGTTCGTGGTGAAACCCGATAACACCCTCGAGCGCCGCACTCTTGAAACCGGCACCATTTTCGAAGGCAAACGCATTGTGAAGAGCGGGCTCAAGGACGGCGAGAAAGTCGTATCCACGCGTCTGCAATTGGTGCAATCCGGGATGCACGTCACGCCCGTGCCGGAGAAATAAATGCGCAATGCGGAATTCGGAGTGCGGAATGACCGAAGCCTATGAGTGAACCTGATCTGAAGAAGCGGACGAAAGCGTTTGCACTTCGGGTTTTGAAACTGGTTGACGCGTTGCCTAAGACGACGGCAGGTCGCGCGCTTGCGTCGCAGATCGTGCGTTCCGGCACATCGGTCGCGGCTAACTATCGCGCTGCTTGCCGCGCGAAATCGCCCGCAGACTTCACCGCCAAGATGGGCATCGTCGAAGAAGAAGCCGATGAAACGTTGTTCTGGCTCGAGTTACTCGAAGAATCCGATCTCGTTTCTCCCGCGAAGCTCATGGCGATCAAACAAGAAGCCAACGAACTGATCGCGATCACCGTCGCCTCGATCAAAACCGCGCGACGTAACCGCGCTCCCAATTCTGCATTCCGAATTCCGCATTCAGAATTCGCATGAACTTCCCGCACTTCTTCATTGATCGGCCCATCTTCGCCGGGGTGATCAGTATCGTTATCACGCTCATCGGCGTGATCGCGCTTTCGACGCTTCCCATTGCGCAATATCCGGAGATCGCGCCACCAACGATCCAGGTCACGACCAATTATCCCGGCGCAAACGCGAAGGTCGTTTCGGAAACGGTGGCGACGCCAATCGAGCAGCAGGTCAATGGCGTGGAGAACATGCTCTACATGTCTTCGCAAAGCACGAGCGACGGCAACATGACGCTGAGCATCACTTTCAAGCTTGGCACAAATCTCGATACGGCCCAGGTGTTGGTGCAAAATCGCGTCGCCATCGCGATTCCCATCCTCCCGCCCGATGTGCAGCGCATCGGGGTGACAACGAAAAAACAGTCGCCCGACATCACCATGGTCGTGCATCTCGTTTCGCCGGACGGATCGCTCGATCAGCTTTTCACCAGCAACTATGCGCTGCTCCAGATTCGCGACGAACTCGCGCGCGTCGATGGCGTGGGCGATATCAATGTCTTTGGCGCGCGAGAATATTCAATGCGCCTCTGGCTTGATCCAAACAAGATCGCGTCCCGCAATCTAACCGCGCAGGACGTCGTGACCGCGATCCAGGAACAAAATGTGCAGGTCGCGGCGGGAATCATCGGCGCGCCGCCGGTGCCGAAAGGCGCAACCGCCTTTCAATACACGGTCAGCACGCAAGGCCGGCTCACGGACGAAAAGGAGTTCGGCGAAATTGTCGTGAAGACCGGAGCCAACGGGCAAGTCACTCGCGTGCGCGATATCGCGCGGGTCGAGCTCGCCGCTCGAGATTACACGGTCAACAGCCAGCTCGGTGGAAAACCGGCGACCGCGATTGCCGTTTATCAACTCCCGGGTTCGAACGCACTCGCCACCTCCGACGCGGTGCGGAAGAAGATGGCTGAGCTGAAACAGCGCTTCCCCGCCGGGCTCGACTACACCATTGTCTACGACCCGACCGTGTCGGTCCGCGAGTCGATCCACGAAGTGCAGAAGACGCTCTTCGAAGCGATCGCGCTGGTTGTTCTCGTCGTGCTTATTTTCCTCCAAACCTGGCGCGCGGCGATCATTCCCCTCATCGCGATTCCGGTTTCGTTGATCGGCACTTTCGCGGCCATGTCCGCCTTCGGATTTTCGATCAACAACGTCTCGCTTTTCGGCATCGTCCTCGCGATCGGCATTGTCGTCGATGATGCCATCGTGGTAGTGGAAGCGATCGAGCATCACATTGAAGATGGTCTGAGCCCGAGAGATGCCGCGCGAAAGGCCATGACAGAGGTCGGCGGCGCGTTGGTCGCGATTGCGCTCGTGCTTTGCTCGGTCTTTATCCCAACCGCGTTCATCAGCGGCATTACTGGCATATTCTTTCGGCAGTTCGCGCTTACCATCGCGGTCTCGACCGCAATCTCCGCTCTCAACTCGCTTACCCTTTCACCTGCCCTCGCCTCGCTCCTCCTTCGCCCGCGCGGCGCGGAGAAGGATTTGTTTCAGCGCTTGCTCGATGGCGTGCTCGGCTGGTTCTTCAAGGGATTCAACAAAGTATTTGCGTGGAGTTCGAACGCCTACGGCAACACCATCGCGCGGCTTATCCGACTCCCCGCCGTCGTTCTGTTCATCTACGCCGGTTTGCTTGGCCTGACCGCGCTCGGTTTCAAAGTTGTGCCCGGCGGTTTTCTTCCAACGCAGGATCGCGGCTACGCCATTGTCTATGCACAGTTGCCCGATGCGTCGTCGCTTGATCGCACGCAGGCTGTCGTGGACAAGATTACGAAGATCGGGCGCGAAACGCCCGGTGTCCTCAACACCGTGGAATTCGCCGGCTTCAATCTGTTCGGCGGCAATCAAACGAACACGGCCGCCGTCTTTTTGCCCTTCAAGGAATTCTCGGAGCGAACCACAGCCGAGCAGGGGATGCCGGCGATCGTGGCAAAGATGAACGCGCGTGTTCGCGCCGAAATTCCTGAGGCATTGGTAGCGGTATTTCCTCCGCCGCCCGTGGCTGGGATTGGCAACGCCGGTGGCTATCGTGTTTTCATTCAGGATCGTGGCAACGCCGGCCTCGAAGAACTGCAAACGCAAGCTTTCGCCTTGACGATGAAAGCGAATCAAACGCCTGGCCTGACGAATAACCTAACGACTTTTCGCGCCAACGTGCCGCAGCTCTGGCTCGACGTGGATCGCGTCAAAGCGAAGAGCATGAACGTGCCGCTCAGCAACATCTTCGGCACGCTCCAGACCTACCTCGGTTCCACCTACGTGAACGACCTCACGCTCTTCGGCCGCACCTATCGCGTAACGGCGCAAGCCGACTCAGAGTTCCGCCTCAAGCCCGAGGACATCCGCTTGCTTAAGACGCGCAATGTTGAGGGTGGGATTGTCCCGCTCGGTTCCGTCTCCACGGTGCAGGAAGTCAACGGCGCCGACAAGATTACGCGCTACAACATGTTCACGGCTGCCGACCTCAGCGGCCAACCCGCGCCGGGCGCGAGCACTGGTGACGCGCTGGCCGCCGTTGAACGTCTCGCGAAAGAAGTTCTGCCCACCAGTTTCACGACGGAATGGACGGAAATTGCGTTGCAGCAACAACTCGCCGGCAACAGCGCGTTGTACATTTTCCCGCTCTGCGTTCTGTTTGTCTTCCTCCTCCTGTCGGCGCTTTACGAAAGCTGGTCGTTGCCGCTCGCGATCATTCTCATCGTGCCGATGTGTTTGTTCAGCTCGATCAGCGGGGTTTGGTTGCGCTCGATGGAGAACAACATCTTCACCCAGATCGGATTTGTGGTGCTCGTCGGGCTTGCCTGCAAAAACGCCATCCTCATCGTCGAGTTCGCGAAACAGATCCAGGACCGCGACGGGAAGGATCGTTTCACCGCCGCGATCGAAGCGTGCCGCCTCCGATTGCGTCCGATCCTGATGACTTCCTTTGCCTTCATCTTCGGTGTCCTTCCGCTCGTTCTCAGCAAAGGCGCTGGCGCCGAGATGCGCCAGGCGCTTGGCACAGCAGTCTTCTTCGGCATGCTGGGAGTAACCGGCTTCGGTCTCTTTCTCACCCCCGTGTTCTACGTTGTCATCATGTGGTTCAAAGAGCGCCGCGAGAGGAAAGGTTCCACCTCCGCGCCAACTCAATCCGAGCCCCCATTAACGGCGGAACCAGCGGTCTAACTAGAGCGTGGATGCGAATCTGCCTAACGCACCACATGTTCAGTGTTTACGTGGTTGTCAGCGCGTAACCTTTTGTAAACGGTCAGCTCATGGAATTGAGTCAGGTGACAATAGCCCAGCGTTTCAACGCTGGGACTATGGCATCCGCGCCAGACAAAGTCCCGCGCAGGGACGAAAGGACCACCGCAATTGACCTTCGCGAATAAAACGCGTTTCTTCCGTCCCTGGCGGGACTGGGTCTTTTCTTGTCATCGAAATCCCAGCGTTAAAACGCTGGGCTATCGTCCGGCGAAGCTCGGGCGCAATCGGACCTATGGTCGGTAAAACCGAATTAATCCTGATTTGTCTCGTGGCCGTCGCGCTGTTGGCGATCGTGGCCCGGAAAATCCGGATCCCCTATCCCATCCTACTCACCGTCGGTGGTGTCGTCCTCGCGCTGGTTCCCGGCCTTCCTGCGATCCAGCTCGATCCGCAACTGGTCTTTAATTTGTTTCTTCCGCCGCTGCTCTATCCCGCGGCTGTTTACACTTCCTGGAGAGATTTCCGCGCGAACCTTCGGTCGATTCTCCCCCTGGCCATCTTTTTAGTCCTGTTGACGATGGCAGCGACCGCTTACCTGTTGCATGCACTGACGGGATTACCCCTGGCAGTCGGGTTTGTCTTCGGCGCCCTCATCTCGCCACCGGACGCCGTGGCCGCTTTGGCGGTGACTCAACATCTGAAGGTGCCCCGCAAGATCATCGTCATCCTCGAAGGCGAGAGCCTGGTGAACGATGCTACCTCCTTCATCTCTTTTCGTTTCGCCGTGGCCGCCGTGCTGACCGGGAGCTTCTCGCTGGGACAGGCGAGCGTGAAGTTTCTTCTCGTCGCCGCGGGCGGCATCGCTGTGGGACTCGCCACCGGCTGGTTGGCGACGCAAGTGCAGAAGCGCTTGGACGATCCGCCTGTGCAAACCATGTTCTCCCTGCTTACTCCGTACGTGGCCTACTTCAGCGGGGAGAAGCTTCACGTCTCCGGCATCCTGGCGGTAGTCATTGCCGGCATGTATTACGGGTGGCGCGCGCCCCGTGTCTTGAGCGGACGGATGCGACTCCAAGCTGTGCCGGTTTGGCAAATGGTCACCTTCGTTCTCAATGGAATCCTTTTCATGCTCATCGGCCTTCAACTGCCGCAGGTGATCCACGCGCTCGCTCCAGGTTCGGCGATGGCCATCGCGAAGCTGGCGATCCTCGTCTTGTTGGCGATCGTGCTGGTTCGCTTTGTCTGGCTGTTTGGCGCCACTTACTTGCCACGACTCTTTAGCCGCACGTTCCGTCGTAAAAACCCCGCGCCCTGGCAACAGACGGCACTCATCGCCTGGACCGGGATGCGCGGGGCGGATTCGCTGGCCGGCGCGCTCGCGATTCCATTTGTCCTGGGCAATGGCGAACCATTCCCCGGGCGCGACCTTATCCTATTACTGACGTTCTGCGTCATTTTCGGAACGCTCGTCGTGCAAGGACTCACACTTATGCCTCTGGTTGGCTGGCTGAAAATTGTGGACGATCACGTTCCGGAAAAAGAAGAGAGACTGGCGCGCTTGAAGGCGAACGAAGCGGCCCTGGCTCGCATTGAGGAGATGGGATCGTCGAGTCAGGCCCGGCCCGAGAGCATCGAACGCCTGCGCTTAGAATACGCCGACCGTATCCGGCAATTGAGCAAGGACACCTCACATGAAGAAAGCGTCCACCGTTTGTACTCACGGGACTTTGAGGAATTAGCGCGGGAAGCCTTGGAAACGGAGCGCGACACCGTCATCGCCCTGCGCAACGAGGAGACCATCAACGACGAAGTCCTGCGCCGCATCCAGCGCGATATTGATCTGGCCGAGGCCCGGCTTCAGAGGCGAGCAACGTGACGTTGCATCCAATTTCGATTTGCTGCTGCCCTGTGACGAGTGCGATCTCTTTTTGATACGCTGAAATATCTCCCGGAGAATTGCGTTCTCGTCACGTTCTCGATACACTTCCACTGTGAGTCTCGCCGAAATAAAGACTGCGGTAGATACTCTCTCCGCCGATGAACTGACGGAGCTCGCCACCTTTATCCGAGATCGTGATAACGCCGCCTGGGATCGCCAGATCGACAGCGACTTCACGGAGGACGGCCGGCTGCATTCGGTTGCCGAGAACGTTCGGGCAGACATTCGCGCCGGTCGTCTGCAGGACCTCCCGTGATTGGCAGAACGCACGGGCGGTTCTGGAAGCACTTCGACGCACTGCCCGCCATCATTCAAAAACTCGCGCACGAGAAATACGCGTCCGCCGATTGTTGAAGAATTGATAGTAAGACGTGGACTGGAAGACCTGACGAAGATTCACCATGCAAAGGACGACTAGCGCTGTCATTCCCTAGTAGGAAAACGTTCCCATGCCTCGGTGAAGGCGAGGTAGAAAAGGCCCTTGGGGTAACCAAGGAAGGTCACGTCGCCGGCGCGCGTCAACGTCGCTTCGCCCGTAGTTATCGTCTCGTGCTTGTCTCCCATTTGCGCAGCACCCTGCTACAAACGGACACGCGCTGTCGCTAGCTACGTGACGTGAGCCCGACCGAATGTCCGTTTCAGGGAGTGCGAAGCCGCTCGGCCGTGGCCAAACCGAATCCGCCGTTCGCTCGCGAATGCTTTTCTAACCTGGCTTTGAATCATGAAATGACCGAGACTTCCCGAGAGCGTCGCAAGATTCTCACACCGACCTCACGATGATAATTCTCAAGCACTTTCCTTCCCCACCTTTGAGTGAGGTAGTTGAGCTATTCTGGTATCGTGCGCATGAGACCGCGGCGCCACATGGCGCGTCCCGAGAAGCGATTCTGCCGGATGGCTGTGGTCATCTCGTCATCAATTTGTCCGAGAACCGAATCGGCCTTTACGAACAGATCGAGAGCAACAGGCTAACTACACTTGCGGGAAGTCTCTTTTGTGGCCCGAGGTCTTCTGCCTACGCCATCTTGCCCGCCGCGGCGGCTGTAATCGGCGTGCTCTTCCGGCCGGGTGGTGTCTTCAGGTTGCTCTCTGCGCCAACGGAGGAGTTCAGGAACGCGCAGGTTCCTTTAGAACTTGTGATGAACGGTGACGAGTTGCGCGAACAGTTGATCGCGGCCGCCACGCCCGCGGCCACGTTTTTTCTCCTGGAGAAATTTCTTCTGCGTCAGTTACAGCGATCTTTGTCCCTCCATCGCGCGGTTCGATATGCCGTCAATGCCTTTGAACAAAATTCGTTTCTCTCCGTTTCCACCGTGCTGGAGAAGATAGGATTAAGTGAGCGACGCTTCAGTCGGATTTTCAGCGAACAAGTTGGTTTGACGCCGAAACTTTTTCAACGCGTTCGTCGTTTTCAGAGAACGATGGCGTCCCTGCCCTCGCATGGCGCAGTCGATTGGGCGGGCACGGCCAGGGCTAACGGTTACTACGACCAGGCGCATCTCATTAATGAGTTCCGCTCATTTAGCTCCGTCACGCCTTCCGATTTTTTCGCCAGCCGCGTTGTGCAGCGCAATCATCTCCCGTTGCGCAGCTGAGTTCACATTTTTCCAATACGCCTGCCTTCGAGTAGGTCACAGTTGGCGGTATGAGTATGATTGATCGCGCCGGCGAACCACGCAGCACCATGCCGGTTCCCGAAGGTTATCACACCGCTTCGCCTTATCTGATTGCGGCGAATGCAACCGCCGCGCTGGACTTTTACCGCACCGCTTTCGGGGCGACCGTGAAACGGCGCCTGGCTATGCCGGACGGCAAGATCATGCACGCTGAGCTGAAGATCGGCGACTCCATCGTGATGTTGGCGGACGAGTTTCCCACGCACGAAGCCTTTGGCCCGGAACACTTCGGTGGTTCTCCCATCTCTGTTGTCCTTTACGTGGAAAATGCGGATACGCTTTACGCCCAGGCCCTCGAGGCCGGTGCGATCTCGCTTCGCCCGATGACGGATCAACCTTTCGGAGATCGCTCCAGAACTATTCGCGATCCTTTCGGCCACCGTTGGACACTTATGACTCACATCGAAGATATCTCCGATGAAGAGATTGATCGGCGCTTCACGGCCATGATGGGTGGCGCTAAGAATCGTGACACCGCAGACGGGACGACACATGACAGCTGAGCGCAAAAGCGGGGTCATCCTCGCCATCATCGCCGCGCTCGAGGTTGGCTGGGTTCTAATGAACCTGCAGATCAGCGGCTGGCGCTTCATCCGCTACCTCGGCTTTGCGCGGGGAATGTCAGGCAACCTCGCGGGCTGGATCGCTGCAGTCGTCGCGACAGCTATCTTTGTCGCCTTTGCTCTTCGCCTGCCTTCGGTGCGCGAGAATTTGTTTCGACCAACCCTTCTAAAGTTACTCGCGATCGCCCTGGCCATCGGGTCCGGCATTCTGGAAGAGGTCATGTTCCGGCGCTGGCCGATGAACTGGTTGATGGCGCACGGTTACGGCGCGGTTGTTCAAGTGCTTGGCGCCGGGCTGCTCTTCGGTGTCATTCATGGAATTTGGGGCTTGATGGGGAAGAGCTTCCGAGCTGCCCTCGGCGCTACCATCGCCACCGGGTTTCTTGGGATGATGCTGGGCATCGTCTTCCTTCTCGCCGGCCGAAGTCTTGCACCCTGCATTGTCGCCCACTTTTTAATCAACCTTCTGATAGAGCCAGGTTTGGTGTTGGCAGCGACACGCGGCGAGATGGGATCGTCCCGCGTTAGACCTACTCTTCCAACTCCTGTACCTAACCAATGATTCACAGCTGGCTTGGTTACGTCCATACATCCTCCGCTATGGCTGCTTCGCTCTTTGGCGCATTCGTCTTTCCGATGTTGAAAGGCACGCGGCGCACAAAGTGCTCGGCTATCTCTATGCCGCCGCCTTACTCGCTACGAACGTGACGGCGTTCGGCCTCTACCATCTCACGGGACATTTCGGCATGTTCCACATCGCGGCCATTGTCAGCTTCGCTACCTTGGTCGCCGCGCTCATCCCTGTCATCACTCGACGTCCGAAAAATTCCTGGCTTTTATCTTCACTATAAATACACCTCCTGGTCCTACGTCGGCCTGCTTGCCACGGCCGTCTCCGAAGCGGCGGTGCGCTTGCCGCATGCCCCGTTTTGGCCGGCGGTCGCCTTCGGCAGCGCCATTTTTTTCGGTATGGGCGGCTGGCTGATCACGCGAATGAAAGATCGAACCGTGGCCCACGCCCTGCCGATGAGCCACCAGTCAAGGAAAGATGTCCTTCCGTCTTCATCGCCTACCTGACATCAAAGATAAATTGCGCTCTGCGCGGCGTCCAATTTCCGCTGCCAAACCTTTCCCTGCTCACCTCTTCATTTTCCGGATGGAGCAAAAACCGCACGAAAAGCTCTTAGTGCCGCTGGATGATAACGCACCGCACGGCTGCCTAGATGTACGAGGTGCTAGTCGTTCGCATAGCCGTCGCGGCTCGCCTACTGACAGATCGGCGAGACGAACACCCGATTGGCAAACGTCAGATCTCGAATCGTGAGCGGATCAAACAGGCCGGGCATGATTTGCAAACTAATGACGGATTGACCGACGTCCATCTCCCAATTCCGGCTCCGCTTTTTTCATTATCCACTTCCACGATTGATCTTTTTCCGTATCGGTATAAGAGGTCTACATGACGGAGGATGATGCGAATCTTCCAGCACCGAGCTCTGGAGCAAAGGTTTCAAGAGCGATTCTCCAAGTGGCGGGAGGTGCAGTCCCATTTGCAGGGGGGTTACTCTCCGCCGCTGCCAGTTCTTGGTCAGAGCACGAGCAGGAAAGAGTTAATCGCTTTTTCGAGCAATGGCTGAGGATGCTAAAGGATGAGCTGAAGGAGAAAGAACAAACGGTAATCGAAATTATGGCTCGGCTTGATCTCCAAGACGAAAAGGTTACTAGCGGTTGGAATCTCCCGAATATCAATCGTTACTCAAAAAGACATTCCGAGAATGGGGATGTGCGGAAAGCGAAGAGAAACGAACCTATGTTCGCAACATTCTAGCCAATGCAGCGTCTACCGAGCTTGCGAGTGACGATGTAGTCAGACTTTTCTTGGAATGGATAAGAGTCTACTCAGAACTTCACTTTAAGGTCGTCGCGTCGGTCTATAACAACCGGGGGATTACACGAGCGAAAATATGGACTCGATTGGGAAAGGAGCGAGTTACGGAAGATTCTGCAGATGCTGACGTTTTTAAGCTACTCATCAGAGACCTGCACCGGAGGAGTGATCCGGCAGCACCGCGAGACCGATTACCATGGCAATTTTGTCAAGAAGCCTCCGGTCAAGAGAGCGTACGCAAGCGGCACATTGAAATCAGCATTCGATGACGACGAGCAATACGAACTTACAAAGGTGGGGCAACAATTTGTGCACTATGCAATGACTGATTTACCGCCAAAGATCGAGTTCGATGCTACCAAGGCGAACGTTTAGGCTAATCGTACGCTCTGATCCCTGTTTTTCCTGAGCAGAGCGGTCCTAGGCGCGAGGACCAGGAAAGAACGTGGTCCAGAGGAGGAGCCTTTTATCAGCGGAGTCAAGCCGCTGCCAGTGTCGGCATCTCGTCGTACGTCCGGCCCCCAAGCAGCCGCCCGGTGAGATCCTTACGAACACCGCCCCACTGTTTGAAGAAAAACGGAACCTTCTGGTGCCGGCATGCGCGAAAGATTTCGCGGACCCATTCCGTACTCATCGCGCGAGAGTGCGGACCAGACTCGCCGCCCACAATGACCCAATGGATTCCGTGAAGGTCGATCCCAGCCAGCGAACCAATTAGCGGTTCGCAGGAAAGAAAGCGGATGGCTGCGGGCACTTCTCTCAGGTCATCGATGCGGTGGAGCACACGGCTGTCCTCCACGCTCACGCCCATCCAAACATTCCGCGGCCAAGGAATTTTCGCGCTAAGCTCGCGGACGCGATGGCTCCGCTTCGTCAGCACTTGAAAGGAATGCTGCGGACACTCCTCCATCGTCTGAAATACGCGGCGAATGAACCAGAGCGGCACGTCCGGATGAAACAAGTCGCTCATCGAGTTCACAAAAATCCGCCGCGGCGTTTTCCACGTGCGCGGCAGATCAAGCGCGTCTTCGTGCAGCGTCACTCGAAAGCCCCGGCGGTAGCGGTGGTTCCCCATCGCTCGCAGACGCAGCGCCAAGCGTTCGGCATAGCAGTTCTTGCAGCCGGCGCTGACCTTCGTGCAACCCGTCACTGGATTCCACGTCGCCTCTGTCCATTCGATATGTGACTTGTCCGCCATTGTTTAGAATCTAGAGAAACTCCCGCTGGTTGTCGGGAGCGATTTTGCAGGACTTCAGCCAGAATTCGAGACCTTTCTGATTTTTCGAGGCAAATAAGAGATAGTAATAGTGTCGAACGGAGCGGATGTCGGTATGCACGTACCCAAGGTCTCGGAGTCGCGCTTTATAAGCTTCGGCGAAACTGCGCCTGAGTGCTTCATGGTCTCCGCGCTTCGCTAGTTCGATTATTTCCTCACGTGCACAAAACCCCGGCGTTCCAAGAAAGCTCTCATATTTTTCGCGAGCCTTCGTATGGGTTGGAGACAGAATCGCCGGCACGATGTTGCGATTCACATCAGTTCCTAGGGCAACGTTGATCAACAGATCGGCATTTTGCAGGCAACGGACAACCCGTTCGATGGCTATGAAAGGAACGTCGCACTCCGTTGGATCAATGAATACCAAGTTCAGCGAGCGAGGCGCTACCGTAGCGATAACTCGTTCAAGATCCGAAGGACTTTCATAACTAGCGACGACTGCCTCAGCAGTTGGCGTTGACCCCAGAGAGACTAAACGCTGGTTCAAGATTGCTGTTACTCGAGAACTCGCATCGATGAAGATCGCTTTCTTCAGCGAGGCAAACTGTAGATTTCGCGCAATGGCTAACGCGGTTCCATCCATCTCCGTACAGTCTTCTCGGATGATGCAGCGCCCTGGCCCGCTCCCTATCTCGATGTAGTTCAACGCATCCCACTGTTTCTTCATTCCACCGGCAAAGATCCCGAAATACTGAACGAGGCGATATATTTTATCGTAAGCCCATTCTCCAACGCATCGCACTGGAAGACCGTCGAGAACCGATGCGATGTTTGTGCAAAGGCCCTCGGCATCGGTCTCCTCTCGTTCAGAGCGGTCTCGCTTCAGGCATTCGGTGTGTGACTGCTGGCGCAGGTCAATGTGCATACAACGTTGAGCGAGCTGCGGTTTGATGGGGTGGAAATCAAAGGGGCAAGGTGGGAGTCACTGAGGGGCAATCCGTCTTCGAATGTGGCGACCTACGGAAGAAAGCGCCAGTCAAAATATGATGGAATTCAAATCCCAAGCTCCGACTGCGCCATGCTCACGGAATGCCGCGCAATTTTCGGACGAGTTGAGTCAGGGTAATGCCGGCCAGGTGCTTTCTGATGGCCAGTTCGAAATGGGGAATGCAGAAAGGCGAAACGTCACGGTTGCCCTGTCTGCCTGCCCCATCGTAAGTCCTCCTCATGAATCCAAACAAAGCACTTTGGGAAAAAGGCGACTTCACGCGCATTGCCGGGACCATGCGCGAAAGCGGAGAGGCGCTCGTGCAGCGACTCGGAATCACGAAAGGACTCAAGGTCCTGGATCTTGGATGCGGCGATGGTACCACGGCACTGCCCGCGGCCAAGCTCGGAGCGGAGGTGCTGGGCGTTGATATCGCGCGCAACCTGGTCGAAGCGGGAAAGAAGCGGGCCGCGGAGAATGGTCTGACCAACTGCACGTTTCAGGAAGGCGACGCGTCGAATCTGGAGCAGCTGCCGGATCAGGCGTTTGATCTCGTGGTCAGTATCTTCGGAGCGATGTTTGCGCCCAGGCCGTTCGAGGTCGCGAAGGAGATGGTGCGCGTGACCCGGCCGCGAGGCCGGATCGTGATGGGCAACTGGATTCCCAACGATCCGACGTTGGTGGCGCAGATTCTAAAGATCAGCTCAAGCTACACGCCGCCACCGCCCGAAGGTTTCGTCAGCCCGATGATGTGGGGCATCGAGAGCAACGTGATCGAGCGATTCGCCGGCGCAGGAGTTCCGGCAGAGAAAATCTCCTTCGCGCGTGACACATTTACCTTCAACTTCCCCGGCGCGCCGTCAGCCTTCGTGGATGAATTCAGGAAATACTACGGGCCAACCATGAATGCATTCGAAGCCGCAGAAAAGAACGGCCGAGCGGCTGAGTTGCAGAAGGAGTTGGAAGAGCTGTTCAACAGCCAGAACAAAAGTAAGGATGCCACTTCCATTCCTGCCACCTTCTTGCGCGTTACGGTCGCGATTTGATCGAGGAGAATAGCCCAGCGTTTTAACGCTGGGTGTTGGGATAAGGGAGGAGCAAGTCCGGCAGGACGGAAGGAGCGTTCTTTCGTCCCTGACGGGACTCGCGGCATTGGGGACATTGTTCCCAGCGTTAAAACGCTGGGCTATTGCCGGCTTTGAAGGTGGCGGCATCGCGCTCCGCACCGCAAAAGCCGCTGACAATCGTCTCCCAGACGCGCGAAGCTTCCATGGGATCCTCTGCATTGACGAAACGTTCGGCTAAGGCGGACAACTCCGGGCCGCTGAGTTCTCGCGATGCAGTCACAGAGCGAGACTAATTCGCGGGCTGGAAATCATCAAGCTTTGCCGTCCACCGAGATTCTATCAGAGACTGCGATACGCTTCGGAGCGGTGTTGGATTCGATAGATGCGGACAATTTTGTCCGCGTGATAAATCCAGTAGAGAATGCGCCAATCGCCAGCTCGTAATTTGCACAAACCGGCGAGATCATCGGGCATGCCTACGAGACGCCGATGAATCATGACGCCGGCGTTTTCCGCGAGCCAGATAATCTTGCGCTCGACCGCGGACCCGATAGCCGGGTCGAGTTCGCTCAATTGAACATCAGCCTTAGGGCCTATTTCGACTCGGTAGGCCATGGGACATGGCGGGGTTTCCACGCATTGAATTCCCCAGCCAAATCCTGGCGGCGCGCTTCACGCAGCTCGGCGACGATCTGGGGATTCTGCGCTGTCAACCAGTCCTGCAATTCATCGAGCGTTTCGACCGAAGAAAGTACTGGCACTGGAATTTCGACGGTGTCCTTCGCCATTCGCGCAGTGTATCAGTCTGCGCTCCTAAAGCAACCGCATCGCCGGCTGTGAATGGCGAAAGTAAATTGCTGGTTGGCCACGTTGTCCTAAGTTACCGGTCCGATTTCAACCATTAAACGAAACCATTGTCGATATGAGCACCAAGAAAATTGCCCTGATTACCGGCGCCAACAAAGGCATCGGTTTGGAAACAGCCCGCCAACTCGCAAAACAAGGCATCACGGTCCTGGCCGGCGCGCGGGATGAGGCCAAGGCCAGCCAGGCGGCAGCCGAGCTGCGCAATGAGGGACTCGACGCACACGGAATCGTCATCGACGTGAATGATGCGGGCAGCATCCAAAAGGTTTTCTCCCGGATCGAGCGCGATTACGGACACCTCGACATCCTGGTGAACAACGCGGGCGTGATGTTGGACGATGACAAGAAGAAGCCGAGCGAGCAGTCGCTCGAGGTTTGGCGTGCGACGTTCGAGACGAATTTATTCGGACTGGTCGCGACGACGCAGGCGTTGCTCCCGCTCCTGCGCAAGAGCGCGGCCGGAAGAATCGTGAATCTTTCCAGCATTCTCGGTTCGATCACTCTCCACGCCACGCCGGGTTCGCCGGTCTACGATGCGAAATTGCCGGCCTACGATGTCTCCAAATCGGCGGTGAACGCTTACACCGTGCACCTCGCCTGGGAGTTGAAGGACACTCCGATCAAAGTAAACGCCGCGCATCCCGGCTGGGTGAAAACAGAAATGGGAGGCGAGGGTGCGACGATGGAGATTCAGGATGGCGCAAAAACGAGTGTCGCCCTCGCGACCCTTGGCCCGGACGGCCCGAATGGCGGTTACGTGCACATGGGCGAAACCCTGCCCTGGTAGGACGCGCCCTGATTTCCCTGGTTCCCAACGGCGGACTGCGAAACGGAACAGAAATGCCAAGTAACACAAGATTGGGGAAACATCGCACGAGTTCCGACGACGCCTCAAACCAGATCCTTTGCGTAGGCAAACAGCGCCGGCGCGCCGCCGGTGTGCCAGAACAAAACCGTTTCATCCGGCCGGAAAGTTTTCTTGCGAACTAAGGCGAGCAACGCTCCCATCGCACGGCCAGTGTAAACCGGATCGAGCACGATCCCTTCGCGCGAACCGAGCAGACGAATCGCTTCGCGTTCCAGGTTGCTCACGATGCCGTAGCCGCCCCCGAGATAGCCGTAATCAATGTTGAAATCTTTGGCCGTGAACTGCGCGTCGCAGCCGATGTAGTTACCGGTCTCGTTCGCGATGTCCGCTAGCTCATGGTCGTAAGGCGGGCGGTCACGGTCGTCCTTGTCGATGCGCACCCCATGCAGTTTGCCAACGAAGCCCGTAACCTTCGCGCCGACGACCATGCCCGCCTGCGTTCCGCCGGAGCTGGAAGCGAAGACGATATGGTCAACGCTCCGCTTGATCCCATGTAACTGCTCGACTAGCTCAATCATAGCCAGCACGTAGCCAGTCGCACCGACGCCGTTGGAGCCGCCAACGGGAATCACGTATGGCTTGCGTCCTTCCTTCTGAAGTTGATCCGGAAGCTCGCGCAGTTTGGCCGCGCGCTCCGAAGGTTGAATCCAATGGATGCGTGCGCCGAGCAACTCATCGAGTAACACATTGCCGTTCGGCAACTCGGGTTTCGTGCCGTTCCGCAATAGCTCGCAACGCAAACCCGCCCTGGCTGCGGCCGCCGCGGTTTGGCGACAGTGATTCGATTGCGCCGCACCCGCTGTGATCAGTGTATCCGCGCCTTGCTCCAACGCCTGGCCAACGAGAAACTCGAGCTTGCGCGTCTTGTTGCCGCCAAGCGCGAGCCCAGTCTGATCGTCGCGCTTGATGAGTAACTCCGGCCCACCGAGTTCTCGCGAAAGCGATTTCAGTTCTTCAATTGGCGTGGGCAGTTGAGCCAGAGGAAAACGCGGGAGCGATTCGATTTGCATATGAGAGGGTTAATAGTTGAGGGTTGATAGTTGGGTTGATAGCCCCCCCAGGGGCGCAGAGCGAACGTGAGCGTGCCGTAGCCAACCATCAACAATCAACTCTCAACTAAGGACTATCCTTCGAAAGTAGGAGGCGCTTCTCACTCTTAGGAGGGAGGAATGAATCCTTCCCATGTCCGATGCGAATGACTACGCTTTCAGTCTTAAACTAAATAACAACCACAGAAATAATATGGGCACGATCACCACCAAAGACGGCACGGAAATCTATTATAAAGACTGGGGCAAAGGTCAGCCCATCGTCTTCAGCCACGGCTGGCCGCTCTCGGCCGATGATTGGGACGCGCAAATGCTGTTCTTCCTCAAGCAAGGTTATCGCGTCATAGCCCACGACCGGCGTGGCCATGGCCGCTCCACCCAGACCGATGGCGGCCATGACATGGATCATTATGCCGACGACCTGGCGGCACTGACCGCACATCTCGACCTCAAGGAGGCGGTGCATATCGGCCACTCGACCGGCGGCGGCGAAGTAGTGCACTACCTGGCGCGCCACGGCGAAAGCCGGGTGGCAAAAGCGGCAATCATCAGCGCAGTGCCGCCGCTGATGGTAAAGACGGAGAAAAATCCGGGCGGACTGCCCAAGGAGGTGTTTGACGGCTTTCAAGCGCAGCTCGCTGCCAACCGAGCCCAGTTCTATTACGATGTGCCGGCTGGACCGTTCTACGGTTATAACCGGCCTGGCGCGAAACCCTCGGAGCCGACCATCCGAAACTGGTGGCGCCAAGGCATGATGGGAGGCGCAAAGGCGCATTATGACGGCATTGTCGCTTTCTCTCAGACGGACTTCACCGAAGACCTGAAGAAGATCACGGTGCCGGTCCTGGTGATGCATGGCGATGACGACCAGATCGTGCCTTATGCCGATTCGGCACCGCTGTCGGCAAAGTTGCTGAAGAATAGCACGTTGAAAACCTACAAGGGCTTTCCGCACGGCATGCCCACGACTGAGGCCGACACCATTAACGCCGACCTACTGACGTTCCTGCGTGCCTGAAGACCGCGACGCTCCGATCGGTGCCGACCGCCTATTCCGCAATGTTGTCATCAAGGATCAGTAAGAATGCGAAGCTCGTCGTCTATAAAGGCGCGCCGCACGGCATGTGCACAACTCACAAGGACAAGGTGAACGAAGAACTACTCGCCTTCATCAAGGCGTAAGAGGGAACTCAAACGATATTGCACATCTACACGATCATTCACACGTCGATCAGCCTGGTCGGAATCTTTACCGGCTTCGTTATTCTGTTCGGGCTGCTCGCTGGCTGGACGAAATGGTTTCTGATCACCACGGTGGTGACGAGCGTGACCGGGTTCTTCTTTCCGTTCCATGGTTTTACCGCTGCCATTGCACTGGGAATCATGTCGCTGTTCGTCCTCGCGGTGGCAATCTACGCACGCTATCCCAAACAACTCGCCGGCGCCTGGCGCTGGATCTACATCGTCAGCGCTTTGGTCGCGCTTTATTTCAACGTCTTTGTCGGGATCGTGCAGTCGTTCCAAAAAATTCCCGGTTTGAAAGTAATGGCCCCGACGCAGACCGAGCCGCCGTTCCAAATCGCGCAGCTCGTAACGCTGGCGCTTTTCGTTCTCCTGATCATTGCCGGCATAATCCGGTTCCGCATCGAGTCGCCTCCACGTGCAGCAATCGGCGGCTGAAGCAGCGGCGATGGGCGACACGATATTGGCGATGCCGTTGACGCGCCGCCGAGCGCATCGAGTCTTCGCCACACAAACGTTACAAAACTCACTTTGTCGGCCTCACCGCGCGCCTGCTATTTTCCAGGCATGGGGAGGCTCGACTCAACTGCTCGGTTTCGAAATCTTCGCGTCGTCACCGCGCCGGCGCCGCGTCGCTTACGCACGGCCTGGATCTCCGATGTGCATCTCGGCACGCGCGGCAGCAAGGCCGCGCCCCTGCTCGATTTCCTCCGCGATTACGAGGTGGAAACGCTCTACATCGTCGGCGATCTCATCGATACCTGGCAGATGCGGCGCGGAATTTATTGGCCGCAACAGCACAACGACGTCATCCAAAAACTTTTGCGCAAGGCGCGCAAAGGCACGCGCATCGTTTACATCCCGGGCAATCACGATGAATTCGTGGGCGGTTTCTGCGGCTACTACGGCCACATCGCGATCGAGAAACAGGCCAGGCACATGACTGCCGATGGCCGGCGCATTCTCGTTATTCATGGCCACGAGCTGGATACCGTTGTGCAAAACGCGCGCTGGCTCGCCTTCGCCGGCGACCTCGGCTACCAGTTTTTGCTCGCGCTCAATCCGCTGATCAATTTCGTCCGCCGTCGGTTCGGTCTCGGCTACTGGTCGCTGAGCGCTTACGCCAAGAAGCGGGTCAAGGACGCTGTGAATTTCATCGGCGAATTCGAAACGGCGATCGTGCGTTACGCCGAGAGCCACGGGGTCGATGCCGTGCTTTGCGGACATATTCACAGCGCCGGCATCCGGCAAATCGGCGCCATCACCTACTACAACTGCGGCGATTGGGTCGAGACCTGTTCGGCGCTGGTGGAAAATTTCGACGGCGAAATCGAGCTGCTCAATTTCAATCCGTATCAAACTCCTTCGCCCGCCCTCATCAAGAAACCAGAACTCGCAGGAGCCTCATTATGACATCAATCAAATACAAGCGACGCGCACGATCGAAATCCACGGACACCTCGCCGGTGAAAGTGCTCGAGTCGGAGCTGGAGAAACTTCGACACGATTTGCGCCAGACGGTCCGGGCCTACGCAGCTCGGCTGGAGATCGACCTGGCGGAGAGCCGCGCGGCGCTCGGCTCACTGAAACCGGCCGAAGAATTATCGCGCGAACGTCTGCATCAACTGCGCGACCTGATGATCCATGTCCGCAAACGCAAATTGAAACCCGAGAAAGGCCGGCGCAAAGATTTGCGCAAAATCGATTCGCTCATCGAGGACCTGCAATTGTTGGTGCCGAATAAGAATCAGGGTTGAGCGTGATTCGTTCGCGGAAGCTAAATTGCGGACGGCGCAGCGCGCCGTCCCTACCTAAAGTGGCGCTCATAATTTTGGCGCTTGTGTTCGGGCAAGCGGCGGCAACTTGCGTTCGCGCTTCTGGTTTCGCCTCGGAAATTGTCGTGAGCGTGGCCGACCAGGAGCTTGCCCTGGTTGCGCGCGGGAAAGTGGTAAAGCGATTTCCCGTTTCCACCTCGAAGTTCGGGACCGGCGACGCCGTGGGCAGCTACCGGACGCCGCTGGGCGAAACTTTCGTCAGCGCGAAAATTGGCGATGGCTTGCCGATCGGCGCCGTGATCAAGAATCGGAACGCTACCGGTGAGATCGTGAAGGCGAATGCGCCTGGCCGCGATGCTATCGTCTCCCGTGTGATTTGGTTGCGCGGCATGGACGGCACGACGGCGAATACGCGCGATCGCTGCATTTACATTCACGGCACCGCCGAAGAGCGACGCATCGGCCGTCGCGCCAGCTTTGGTTGCATTCGCATGCGCTCGAAAGATGTCATCACGCTCTACGGCCTTGTGCACATTGGAACGCACGTTCGGATTTCCGCGAAGCCACTCCGCGATTTCCTCCCGCCCGAAGAACCCAGCCTGCTCGCGCTGGCGAACTAAGTCTTGTAGCGGCGGTCTATGACCGCCGAGCGCGGAGCGCAAAGGACGTTCGGAATCCATGTCCTCATGAAATGGTTTTCGTTTTTCGCGGTCCTGGCGGAAACTGAC
Organism: Spartobacteria bacterium; assembly: GCA_003134785.1. Classification (GTDB taxonomy): domain Bacteria; phylum Verrucomicrobiota; class Verrucomicrobiia; order Chthoniobacterales; family UBA10450; genus AV80. The sequence continues at coordinate 245,255 of PLCN01000021.1, read as the reverse complement.
GGCGGTGAAGCGTTTTCTGATCGCCGCTTTCTTTGTTCTCGGCGTGGCCGGGCTTCCCGCGCAAACGGCTGAGCTGCCTCCGAGGATTGTGACGGGAACGTTTGAGCTGCAACGGGGGCCGTCGATCGTCGATGCATTCGCCCGGCATCTCGAGAACGAGATTCAGGCGAGACGGGCCGCGGAAGAAGTGGCCGCGCGTTCGCCGATTTTTAGCGCGCGGCTCTGGAGTTACATCCCGCTGCGTCTGGAATCGTGCTCGAGCGACTCGTCCCAATTCTTCACTCCGAGTTATCTCACCGCGGATTATCGAAATTCAGCGCGCGTTCTCGAAGAATCGCGCAAGCATTCGCTCTTCGACGTCCGATAAGGGATTTCTTCTCGTAATCGTAATCGTAATCGTGCTCATGCTCGTGCTCGCTTCTGTCGGTGCGCGGTAATTTCGATCACGATCACGAGCACGAGCACGAAAAAGCAAAAGGCCGTTCGGCCTTACAAGGCAGAGTCAGGGCGAGCGTTCCTAGTGAATCGGAACGAAACCAACATCAGCCACGATTTTCTGCCCGGCCGGGCTCAGGGTAAAATCAACGAACGCCTTCACCAGCCCTGCCGGTTCGCCGTTCGTATAAAAAAAGGTCGGCCGCGCGTAGGGATAACTTTTGCTCTGCACGCTCTCGACTGACGGCATCGCGCTATCGATCGAGACCACTTTGATTCCCTTCGCCTTGACGTAGGCGAGCCCGACATAGCCGACGCCATTCGGATTCTTTCCCACTTCCGCGGCGATCTGCTCGTTGCCCGCCATCTTTTGCGCGGAGGGCGCGTAATCGCGTTTCTTCATCGCGAGTTCCTTGAATTCGGAATACGTCCCCGACGAAGTGTTGCGGGTGTAGATGGAAATCGAACCGCCCGAACCGCCTACTGCGCTCCAATCGGACACTTCGCCGGTGAAGATCTGCTCGACCTGCTTCTTCGTCAGGCCCTTGACCGGGTTCGCCGCGTTCACGATCACCGCCACGCCGTCATAGGCGACGATTGTCTCCTTCAACGTGACGCCCTTTGCCTTCGCTGCAGCGATCTCCTCAGTCTTCGCGGGCCGGCTGGCCATGCCGATCTGCGCGGTGCTATCGATCAGCGCCGCGAAACCGGTGGTCGATCCCTCGGCCGCGATGTCGAAAGTCGCGTCGGAATTTTGCGTTTTGAATTGCTCGGCCAACTGCGGGACCAGTTTCGCGCCGAGCGTGTCTGATCCTTTAATGACGAGGCGTTCGGCCTGCGCGGTGACAGAAATGCAAATGAGAGCGAAAGCGGAGAGCAGAGTAGTGAATTTTGTTTTCATAGTTTAAGCGTTTGGATGGAGATGAGACTGCGTATGTCCAGTCCATCACCTTTCGATGACGGCCAAGTGACAATCTGGTGAATTTCTCTTCGACCCCGACGGCCGAGGTTTTCGAAAGACCCAGCGCGTAGAAGATCTGCCCGTGGAAAGTGTTCTGGGCCTAACGACCAATTGGGCGTGACATGTTCGTCACCCAAACTTCACTTTTCGTAACCTGACTAAATTCCGTGGACGCATTATCAGGCAGCCATGAAGCCAATACCTCAAATCAACGCCGCTCAAGGAAGCCGCCGACACGACCGCATCAGGCACCGGCACACGCCGCATCGGCCCGCGATGGACTGCAATTTCTACTCAGCGGGACGGCGACATTCCGACGACGCCAATTCACGACGGAACATTCCGTCCTCGAGTAAACGCCCGTCTTTTCGCGATATCAGCAGAGAGTATTGGAAAAAGGAAACGCCAACGAGTTTCTTCGCGGAATTGTTCTTCTTCGCTGTCATCGTCTTGATCTCCGCCTGGCCGCTTCCGGCGCTGGTCGAAGCTTTGGCGGCTCTGCCCTGACCGAGTCTCGCGTTCGTCCATGACAGCGGGTAGCGGGACCGCAGACCCTGCCGCCACCTAATTCAGCTTGTAGGCTTCGAACAAGCCGATGCCGGTAGTGTCATTCTTGCCGCGAAGAATAACGGTGTATTGCCCAGGCGCGAAGCTCCCGATGATCGCCGCTTCGTGATCGTCGGACGGCGCAAGACCGCTCTGCTCGATCTCAGTCCGCTGACTGTCTTTCCAGTCATCATCAAAGGCCAAAGGCGCGCCATTTTCGTCATGCAATTCCAGCGTCGGATCGGCCAGCCGGCCGGGAAGGGGGACACCATTGATGGAGATCGATGGCCCGAGCCCACGGAAAATCACCCGCGCATAATCAGGCCCGCCGATGATCACGCCGCCGATCATCACGTTGTCGCCGGTCTGGACCTGACCGCGGGTCGAGAGGTTGAGCAGCATCGCGGCCGACCCCTGCTCGACATCGTACGCTTCCACCACACCGATCCCACTGGAGCCTCCCTTTCCCGAAAGCACCACGGTATAATTGCCGGGATCGAGTGAGATAGAGATCGCTGATTCCCGATCGTCTGTGGGCGCGAGGCCGCTCGCTTCGAGTTCGGATTGTTGCGTCGTCTTCCAGTCATCGTTCGCCGCCAGGACAGTGCCGTCGCTTTTGTCTAATTCGATCACCGGATCCTGAAGCGTGTTTGGAATTGGCGTTCCGTTTATCTTGAGCGACGGGCCGATCCCGCGAACGATTACCTTCTTCTTCACTTGTCCGCCGATGATGAATCCGCCGATCATCACATCATCCCCGCTCCCAGTGCGCAGCCGCGTCGAGCTGTTCAATAATGATGAGTGCGGTGTCGGCGTCGGGCTTGGTGAAGGCGCGGGATTCGCCATGGTCCCGAAGCTCGTCACGAGTCCGACCGTATCGTTTTCCGCCATCGTTCCCGATTGCCCAGCGGTAGTGGCATTCACGTCGCCGTCATTGTAAACGCGCGAGACCGCATCGCCCAACGCGTTGGTCGCGTCGATCTCTTGATCGAGCGGAGGAATTTCAAAGCCACCCTGCGAATTTCGAATGTCGATGAGCAGGTTGCCGCCGGCGGGATTGTAAAGAAACGGCGTGCTCAATCTAATCACGATATCGAAGGTGTTCACTGCGCCGGGCGAAGTGGAGTTGTTTGCCGACACGGCAATAGGTCCGGAAAAAACCTGAGTGTCATTCGGTCCGATGTTGTCGGCAAAAGTTGAGCTCAACCCGTCGGGATTCTTGCTCGTGGTTGAAAGGTTCACCTGCAATTGCGCCACGAAACCGCTGAAGGGAACTCCGGGCGCGTGCGCCCGAAAGCCGATCGTATCGATCATCTCACCGCCGGCCGCGAACCGGCTGAACTGCGACTTCTCGAAGACCTGCTGGTAACGAATTGGCTTCATGGAAAAGAGCGGGAACAAATTGCCGGTGTCGCCTTGCGTCGTGCTGAGATTGTTCGGCACCACCACCGGTCCGGTCGTGGGAATGGTGAGGAAGATGTCGGTGATCGACGGCGTGTTCACAGAACCGCCAATGGGCGCAAGGCCGTACATGTCTTCGAGCGTGCGCAAAACGTTGTAGTGCGTCATGGCCGTGCCGGTGGGCGTGATGAGTCCATCCGGCGTGCGCATGTCGGGCGGATTGATGTTCGATTCAAAATAATTGCCGGGCTTGATCGTCGCCCCGGCAAAAATCGTCGGGATCTGATTCGTCAGCGTGTTGTCGCCGTCTTCATCGAACGTCACGATGAGCAAACTGTTGTGCGTCTTGGCCCACTGATAGTAGCCGTCGAGGATGTTGCTTTTCAGCCACGCATCGGCCTGCGCGATCGAGCCGTCGTGCATGTCGTTCTGCTGGTCCGGCACCACGAAGGAAATGGCAGGGAGCGCAGCGTAACCGGCCGCGTCGGTCGGAAACGCGATGAACGGCTGGTTGGTCGAAAGCGGTACATGATGATTTGCCGGCGCGTCCGCCGCCTGCCAGTTCGTGACGGGATTGTGCTTCCGCTGGTACTGGGTCAAGGCGGGATCAGTCGAGTAACTATCGCCGTCGAATCCAACCGACGGAAGATTCTGCGAGTAAGTGGCGAACGTGAAGCCGGAGGCGATCAAGGACGCGGCAAGATTCGGCGTAGCGAATGGCGGTGGCGAGGAAAGCGGTTCGGAGATCGTGCCCGGGTGTCCGTCCTGCAGTGTGCCTTGGTTGTTCCCCGAAAAGAGCTCGAGGTAATTTGGCTGGCTCGGATGTCTCAATGAGTGCGAGCCGCTGGTCGCGCCGACTGGATCGGTCGGCGCATTGACGAAGTTCGCGCCTTCCGCCGCGAGCGCGGTGATGTTTGGCGCCTCCGCCGCCCCGATTATCTGGCCGTAGGAATGATTTTCCATGATCACGACGACAATGTGGTCCGGCCGCGGCAGCGCGCTGACCTGCGAAGCCACCGTGAACGAAGAGAGAGTGACGAGAATAAGAAGCAATGCGCGTTTCATCACTTCACTCCTTTGAAGCCATTCTGGCGCGCCATCGTTCTCAGCTTGTCGAGGTTTTCCGACCATTCCTCGGCCTCGGGATCGTTCGCCACCAGGGACGCAGGCGGACACGCGGGATTGAACGGGCCGCCCGGAACATTGAAGACCGGCGCGGTCGAGCTCGCTGCGGAAAAATCGAGCACCTCCGCGAGATTATTTGCGGTCCCGTCGCGCACGCTGAGCGGCGGCAGCCCAAACCGCCACTCGATCATTTTCAGAATCGACGTGTGATCGTACTGGCCGTGCGCGATAAAATTGCGCCGGGCGTAAGGCGAGATGACGAGACAGGGAACGCGGAAACCGAGGCGCCCATCTGTATCGCCCGCCGCAGCGGACGCGGTCGGGATCGGGGCGAGCGGCGGCAGCACGTGGTCGTAGAACCCGCCCCATTCATCGTAATTGATGACGAGGACAGTCTTCGACCAGTTCGGACTCTGGCGCAGAGCATCATAAATCTGATTCAGAAAGACTTCGCCGTTTCGGATGTCGGCGTGCGGATGATCGTCGCCTGAAGTTCCACTCCCTTCGTCCTCGAAACGCGGGTCGATGTAGGCCACGTTCGGAAGCGTGCCGGCCGCGGCGTCGGCCAGGAATTGCGAAAACGGTTTCGAGATATCGGCGTAGCGCGTTCCCCAAAGCGCGAGGAATGGAGCGTCACTGAAATAATATCGCCGGCTCAATCCCTTTTCCTCCAGCCGGCTCCAGATGGTCGGGAGTGTCGAGGTCGCACTCGTGTTGGAAAGCCGGTCCGTTTGCGCGGCGTGCATGTAAAAGCGGTTCGGGTACGTCGCGGAAAGAATTCCCGCGAAATAATTGTCGCAGACCGTGAACGCCGATCCCGCCGCGCTGAGAAACGGGAGGTCGGCCGCTCCATAATAACCGATGGCATAGATGTCGTTGGCCTGTTTCGGATTCGTGTCGCTCTCGTCCGAGCCGTCGAGCAGCCAGCCATCCGCGCCGCCGTTGTTGTATTGCACGCGCCCGTCACTGTACGAATGGCCGGGATCGAGAAACCCGCAGCCCTGGTAATCCGGCGCGAGTGAATGGGTGGGGTGAACGCCGCCCTTGCTGTCGAGATAAGTCAGCCCGCTTTGCTTGCCGTTCGCTCCCGGCATCCATCCGAGAAAATGATCGAACGACCGGTTCTCCATCATCACCACGATGACGTGCTCGAATCCAGCGGCTTCAGGAGGCGGCAACGGACTGTTTTGCGCGTGCGTCCGCGCAGCCGTGAAGCAAGAGCCGAGCAACGAAACCGCCAGGAAAATACGAAGAGGCGCGATCATATCCGAGCAAAGACCGCTCGCGCCGCGGCGTCTAGAGGAGTGGCGCTGTTGTTACATAAACTTAACTTCACTGCCACCTGTTCGTCACATACAAAGGAGCGTGCGAGCCATGTGCCATCTAATTGTCACACAAAAATTTTTGACGGGCCTTGTTCGCGAACCGAAACAAAAAAGTCTCGGCAATGTTTTTTCCCTTCACGAAAATAAGACTGGCCAACATGAGCGCGTCAAAAAAGCCATCTTCACGGGAGATCGAGCGGAAATTTTTGCTGAAACGGTTTCCGCCGAACCTGAAGAAATATCCGCACGACACGATCGAGCAGGGCTATCTCGCCGTCGGGCGCGGCGGTCTTCAGGTTCGTCTGCGCAAGAAGGGGTCCGTGCGCTCGCTCACCTACAAGCAGGGCACAAAGGGCGAGCGCGAAGAGCGCGAGATCCGGCTGAGCGTGGAGCAATTCAATGCGCTCTGGCCTGCGACCGCCGGCCGCAGATTAACCAAGGTCCGCTACGACGTGCCGTGGAAAAGACACACGGTCGAGATCGATATTTATCGCGGCCGGCACGATGGCCTCGTTGTGGCTGAAGTGGAATTCGATAACCTAAGAAGCTGTGCCGCGTTTGAGCCGCCGGATTGGATCGGCCGCGATGTGACCGGCAAACCGAAATACAGCAACGTCGCGCTCGCGCACGACTGACGCGCCGGAAAACCATGAGCTACCAATTGCAACAGGATGAAACGCTCGGCGGCGGACTTCGCCGCATCGTCTGCCACCAGATCGAAGGCGCGATCCGCGCGAGCAAGGCGGAACAAAACGGCAAAGGCTCGCCCGTGCATGAAACACGGAAGCATTTGAAGAAAGCGCGAGCCGCTCTTCGCCTCGCTTGCGGCGAAATTAAGCCGGACGTTTGGAAACGCGAAGACCGCTGTCTCGGGAAGGTGGGTCAGCTCATTTCCGAAGTCCGCGATGCGGAAGTCCGGTTGCAAACCGTGCGGCAGTTGCGCGAATTCGCGCGCGGAAAGCGCCGCAGCTTTCAAGAAACGGAAGAGTTGCTCGCGTTCGAGCTCGATAGTTTTCTGGCGGCGTTTTCGGAATGGCCCCAGGAAGCGGAAGAGCGATTGACCCAGACCCTCGATCGCGTCCGCGAATGGCCGCTGGAAGATCTCAGTTGCAAACGGTTGCGGGAAAACGTGCAGAAGACCTATAAGCGCGGCCGCAAAGCGCTAAAGACCGCGATCAAAAAAACGAACACGAAAAATCTGCACACCTTTCGCAAGCGGGCGAAGGAGCTTTGGTATCAACTGCGGCTTTTGCGTCCGCTGGCGCCGGCGATCTTCAAAGAGCTGAACGACGAATTGAAATCGATCGGCCAATATCTCGGCCAGGTTCACGATCTTGCTTTTGTTGCCGAGCGGCTCTGTTCGATCGGTCCCGCCCGGAAACAGGGCGACCGTCTTCTCAACGCGCTGATTGAGTCCCGGGAAAAAGAACTCGAACGCACCGCCATCGTGCTCGGTGAGCGCTTTTATTCGGAACGCCCGCGCCAGTTCGCGCGCGGCCTCTCCCAATATTTTTCGGAGTGGGAAACGGCGAAGGTTCGATGTCCTTCGGCCAGCGGGCGGCCTGCCGCGATGTTGAATTAGCATTCGCAACGGCGACTCCGACTGGTACGACGCGCGCCGCGCCACGATGCAGCAAAGTCGTTGACGACAAACCTACGCTCACTAACTTCGAATCAGGCAATGGAGTTTGCCTTTCCGAGATTCGGGAAAACCGCCTGACCGGTTCAGAGCTAATGACTCCTGTTTAGCGCAGCGATGCGCGGCAGGAGTTTTATTATGCTCAGTTATCTTTGGGTCAGCCTTGGTGGTGCGATAGGAAGCGCCGCGCGTTTCTGGATCTCGGGTGCCATAGCGCAACGCTTCGGGCAGACCTTTCCTTACGGGACTCTTACGGTAAACGTTACCGGCTCGTTTCTTATCGGACTCTTCGCCGCACTGACCGATCCCGAAGGGCGATGGTTGGTGAGCCCTTCGTTTCGCGAATTCTTCATGATTGGCGTGTGCGGCGGTTACACCACGTTCTCTTCATTCAGCTTGCAAACACTCTCGCTCGCTCAGGACGGCGAATGGCTGCGGGCCGGAGCAAACGCTCTCGCGTCTTTTGCTTTCTGTCTGCTCGCCGTCTGGCTCGGACACTTCTCAGTCTGGATGATCAACAAACCCTAGGAGAGACCATGCAAATCCCAAAAGACGCAATGCTGTTGCGTATTTTCATCGGCGAAAGCGATCGCTGGAAACACGGACCGCTCTACGAAGCCATCGTCATGAAAGCACGCGAACGTCATCTTGCGGGCGCCACCGTCTTGCGCGGCCCGATGGGCTTCGGCGCCGCGAGCCGGATTCACACCGCCAAGATTTTGCGGCTTTCGATGGACCTCCCGATTGTGATCGAGATCGTAGACAGCGAGGAAAAGGTGAACGGTTTTCTGCCGGACCTCGAGGAGATGATTGGCGGCGGTCTGGTCACGCTGGAGAAAATCAAAGTCATTCATTACCGCCCCGAGCGGCCGGATCCGGAGTAACCCATGTTTCAAAATATCTGGTTTGTCGCGGCGGTTTGGATGGGCCTTGCCCTCGCTGCGAGTCTGGTTTCAATCTGGACCGGGATCTCCGTCGCGCTGATCGAGATCCTCGTCGGTGTCTTCGCCGGAAATGTGTTTCATCTCCAGGCGAACAACGAGTGGATTGGCTTTCTCGCGATGCTGGGCAGCGGCGTGTTGACCTTTCTCGCCGGCGCTGAAATCGATCCGCGCTCGCTCAAGGAAAACCTGCGGGCAAGCGCACTGATCGGCTTCATCTCGTTCGCGGTCCCTTTCGCCGTTGTGTGGCTCTTCGCGCAATTTGTCCTGGGCTGGTCCCTTCATCAGGCGCAGATCGCGGGCATCGCGCTCTCGACGACTTCAGTGGCAGTCGTTTACGCCGTGATGATTGAAGGCGGATATAGCGACACCGCGATGGGGAAGATGATTCTCGCCGCGTGTTTCATCACCGATTTCGGAACAGTCCTCGCGCTCGGCGGACTGTTCGCAAACTTCAACGTCTGGCTGCTCGTCTTCGTCGTAGTCATGTGCGTCGTGCTCTGGTTCATGCCGGGATGGACGAAATCGATCATCGATCGCCTTGGCGCGTCGAGGGTCAGCGAGCCGGAAGTGAAGTTCATTTTCTTCGTTCTCTTTTTCCTGGGCGGCCTCGCCACCGCCGCAAAGAGCGAAGCCGTCTTGCCGGCCTACCTGGTTGGACTGGTCGTCGCCGGCGTATTCCTCCGGGACAAGACTCTCGTTCATCGCATGCGCAGCATCGCGTTCGCCATGTTCACGCCCTTCTATTTCATCCGGGCAGGCTTGTTCGTTTCACTTCCGGCACTCTGGCCGGCGATCACTATCGTCGCAGTTCTGCTCCTGCTGAAAATGCTGACCAAGATCGTCGGGGTTTGGCCGCTGGCACGAATGCACTTCATGAGCCAGCGCGAAGCCGCCTACACCACGCTGCTCATGGCGACCGGCCTGACCTTCGGCACGATTTCCGCGCTCTTCGGGTTCCAGAACAAGATCATCGACCAGCGTCAATACACCATCCTCGTGACCGTGGTTATTTTGAGCGCCTTTGTGCCGACGCTCTTCGCGCAGAAATTTTTCCAGCCAACGAAAACTGCGATGCACGCGTGGGGTCGCCTTTATCGTCGCCGGCTCGCCATTCAATCAGTGGAAGACACGTGAAGAAATCCACCCGTCCCTCGATCGAACTGAGCGACAATCACCGCCGCAGCATTTCGATTGTGTTGCAACTGGTGGATAAGGCGCTGTGCGAATGGGACGGCTGGATCGAGGGACAGCTGCGCGCCGGCGTCATGTATCAACAGCGAGATACACTTTCTCCTTCGGAGAAAAAAAATCTGCGAAGCAAGAGCGCCGCCGTCCGGCAGTTGATCGTCCGTTTGCGCGACGATCTCCAGCTCGAGCCGAGCCGTCCGGTCACGTCACAACTCATCAACGGGCAGGCGACAATCCTTTGGGAAAACGTGGCCGAGTTGAACAGCCGTTCGTTGCAGGGCTACGGCAAGGTGCCTGAAGAGCTCGCGCGTTATCTCGATCCGATCGGAGAAAACCTGACCCGGCAGATGTACGAAATCTCGGCGTTCCTTTCTCACTCGAACGAAGATCAGGAAACGTGATGGCGGAGCTTGCCCAAGTGCTGCTTTTCTCGTTAGGCGCCAGCCTCGCGATCGCAGCCACGCTCGCAGTGATGCCAGATTTTGAAAGCAAGCAAGACAACTACCAACATCGAGTCTTTTATCTTCTGTCGCGCCATTGCCTGCCCTTGCTGGTCTTCGCGCAAGTGGTGCTTCGTGTTTTCCTTGGCCGGTTCTACCCATGACTTTTGCCCGATCGTTCGTCGGCCGACGCAAGGAGATCGAGAAGCTTCACCAAGCTTACGCTGAACGCCGGCACGTCCTGATTGTAGGCCCCGCCGGCATAGGAAAAACTGCTCTGCTGCGCCGTGCGCAAGACCAACTCCCTTTGCTCGTGTGCGAAGAGACTTCGTCCCTGCGCCGCATCTGCGAAAGCCTTGAGCGCCACTTTGGCTGGACGCACCGCAACATGAATGTAGTCGAACGGAAAAATCGGCTTTTGCCCTATCTGGCCCGCCGAGAGGAACCAGTCGTGCTCGACGCGGTCGCTTTCACGCCGCCGAGAGTCGCCCGCTTCATTCACAATCTCATCGAGCGTGTCCCCGTCTGGATCACCTGCCGATCTTCGCAGCCGAAAGACATCGGCGGGGTCTGGCAACATCTGCATCATTTCGAGCGAATCGAACTGCCAGCGCTTCGGCCGCAGGACACGGCCGATCTCATCCAATCAGCGATCGCGGCCGGTCGGATCACGCCGCTAACCCCAAGGCAGATCGCGAAGTTGCACCGCATTGCCCGAGGCAATCCCCGTGCGGTGGAGGAGCTATTGATCGAGCTTTCCTCGCGCCGGTACGACCTGGATGATGCCTTCGAAACCAAGCTGCTCAATCTCGATCGACGCATTCATTACGCGGCGGCATTGGCCGCGGCGCGGAATGGCGTCGAGAGTTGATGCGAGACCATCCAATGAACTGGTTCACCTGGGCAATCCTATCCGCGTTCTTTGCTGCGATCACGGCGATCTGCGCGAAAGTCGGCGTCGAAGGCATCGACTCAAACCTCGCGACCGCGATTCGGACCAGCATTATTTTATTTGTCGGATGGGCCCTGGCTTTTGCCACCACCGACATCGGCGCAATGAGCAGCCTCCCGAAAAGGACATGGCTGTTTCTGATTCTTTCCGGATTGGCCACCGGTCTTTCCTGGGCGTGTTATTTCCGCGCGCTGCAAATGGGAGAAGCGTCAAGAGTGGCTCCAGTCGATAAGCTGAGTGTCATCTTCGCCATTCTCTTCGCCGGGATATTTCTCCACGAACGGCTGACCTGGCATCACTGGATCGGCGGCACACTGATCGCCGGTGGCGCGGTCATGCTGGCTTGGAAGGGATGAGCCCCGAGTGAGCCTGATGCCGCCAGCTTGACTATATTCCCGTCGAGGAATATGGTCGCGCATGAAACTGAACGAGTTGAAGTCGATTCTCGAATCGCAACCAGAGAAATTTCCCCGGTTTATCCTGCCCGATGGCGATCAAATCCCGGCCCATTTTCACCTGACGGAAGTCGGGCACGTCGCGAAGAATTTCATTGATTGCGGCGGTACCAGTCGGAAGACGGAAAGCAGCGTCCTGCAATTCTGGGTGAGCGATAGGGACACGGACCACCGCCTCAGCGCTGGGAAAATGGCCGGAATCCTGGCGCTCGGCGACCGGGTCCTGCCTCATGATGACCTCGAGGTAGAAGTCGAATATGACGACTACGCCATCTCACAATTTCCGATCACTGGTTTCGAAGCCTCGGGAGATCATCTCGATTTCACCATGACGACCAAGCACACCGATTGTCTCGCCAAAGAGAAATGTGGCGTCGGCGACAATGCCTGCGCGTCCGAGCCGGAAGCGGCAGCGTGTTGCTAAGAGGCCCGCATGGATCTGGTTCAAATTTACGAGTGCTTCTGCGATCGGACCCGATTGCGCATTCTGAACCTGCTGTCGCAAACCCCTCTTTGTGTCTGCCACTTTCAGGAAATCCTCGATGAGCCGCAGGTGAAAATCTCGAAGCACCTTTCCTACTTAAAAGAGCGCGATATGGTCGTCGCCGAGCGGGAACAGAATTGGATGATCTACTCGCTGCCGAAGACGCGCGATGCGGAGCTGGAGGCAAACTTGAAATGCTTGCAGGATTGCGGGCAAAGCGACCCCGTTTTCAAACGCGATCTGAAGGCGCTCTCAAAGCTGCGCTCAAAGTGCTGCGAACCGACTGGAATTTTAGCTACGCTGAAGCGCCGGGCCAGCTTCGTGACTCCCAATCCTCGATCGCGCGGCCGGAGGACGTGACGAGTTGTGAAGAAGAAAAAGGTCCTGTTCATTTGCGTGCATAACAGCGCGCGCAGCCAAATGGCGGAAGCGTGGTTGAATCAGATTTGCGGAGACGAATTCGAAGCGCAGAGCGCGGGCCTCGAAGCGGGAACAATCGATCCGCTGGCGATCGAAGCGATGCGAGAGATGGGCATCGACATTTCGCGTCAGCAGACGCGAAAGGTTTTCGATGTCTGGAAAACCGGGAGCGCCTTTGCCTATGTGGTGACGGTTTGCAGCCAGGCGGAAAAGAACGCGCGAGCCTGTCCGATCTTTCCGGGCGTCACGACCGGATTGTCGTGGCCTTTTCCTGACCCATCGAGTTTTCGCGGGAGCGAAGCTGCGAGGTTGGAACAGACTCGTCAGGTGCGCGATTTCATAAAAGTCCGGATCGAGAAATGGTGCGATGAAGTCTGCCCCAGTTTCAGGCGCGCGCCGGCTGAGAGCCGCACATAACTGAGCTAGCTATGAAAGCCACGCGACCCGCGGCCTCGATCTTCCGAATCTTTGTCGGGATTTCGCAGATGACAATGTCTCTGGTAACTCTCGGGCTTTACTTTCAATCAGGCGTGACCATCTGGAGTATCGGAGCGCTAACTGTAACCTTGCTCCTTGTTTGCGGCAGCCGTCTTACTTTCGAGTCACACAAAACCATCTTCGTTATCCCTGTCATGAAAAAATATATTTCCGAATTCCTCGGGACCTACTGCCTCGTCTTCGCGGGGACCGGTGCGATTGTTATTAACCAAACTAGCGGTGGAGTAATCTCGCACGCTGGCATCGCACTCACCTTCGGCCTGGTGGTTATGACAATGATCTACACCTTTGGCGACATCTCCGGCGCGCACCTTAACCCTGCGGTGACCTGCGGTTTCGTCGCGGCGCGCCGAATGAAAACCGGGGAAGGTCTTCGTTATGTCGCGTCGCAAATTGCCGGGGCGATAACTGCCAGTGCCACCTTGCGCCTGTTGTTCCCTAACAGCGTTACTTTGGGAATGACCCTGCCGGCCGGCTCCGCGATGCAGTCCTTCGTCCTGGAATTTTTGCTTACCGCGATCCTTATGCTGGTCATCCTCAATGTCTCAGTGGGAGCGCAGGAAAAAGGGATAACGGCCGGCATCGCCATCGGCGGCGTCATCGCCCTCGAAGCGATGTTCGCCGGTCCTATCTGCGGAGCATCGATGAATCCGGCGCGATCGCTGGGCCCGGCGCTGATCGCGGGGAATTTCACCTCGCTCTGGATTTATCTCGCAGCCCCGGTCGCGGGAGCGCTTCTCGCCGTGCCTCTCTGCATCTGCGTGCGCGAAAAAGGCTGCTGTTCGGGTGGGCCCATCGAGCAAGTAACATGAAGAAGCCGCGCCTCCTCTTTGTTTGCGTGGAGAACTCGAACCGGAGCCAGATGGCGGAAGCATTCGCTCGCATCCATGGCGGCGACGAAGTTGAAGCTTATAGCGCCGGCTCACGTCCTTCCGGCGTGGTTAATCCCAAAGCCATCGCCTCCATGGCTGAGCTTGGTTACGATCTCTCCCAACACGCCTCCAAGTCCCTCGATGAAATTCCGGATGAGGAATACGATTTTGTCGCGACGATGGGTTGTGGCGACGCCTGTCCTTTTGTCCGGGCCAGGCAGCGGGCCGACTGGCAGATTCCCGATCCGAAGAATCTCGACCCGGACGAATTTAGAAAGATACGCGACTTGATTGACGCGAAAGTGAAAGAAATACTCGCATCGAGCAGTCGGTGACCGCTTTCCCTGTAGTCCTGCGCTTCGCCTTGCTGGCAAAATTGCCCAGGCTTCCGCGGCTATCGGCACGCGCGGCGCTTCCTTTAGCTCTCTGATTCAAATACCGAATCCGGTCCCCTGCTTCTGGTCGGACGATGTCTTAACTTGAGTCTGCGGTCGTCTTGCTTTGATCAAATAGAGGATCATCGCACCGCCGATCGGTAGGCCAATCAACGTGCGCAGATCGTGACGCACCAAAGCATTAAAAAGATCGCCCAGGATATTTATTGATAGAATGATCACGGCGAGACGCGTGCCCCACCAAGAGCCTCGCCACATCCCCGTGGCCGCAAAGGCACAGGCTACTCCAACGACAAACATGAGCAGCACCGCAACCTTTCCGAGCGATTGAAAGGCTGGGCGAGTTTCCGGGTTAAGACGCCAAAGCGAATCAAGCGGGGTCCCAGGAACCAAGAGCAACGTAATAGTGAGCGCACACATGGCCGCGCCGAAAGCGAAGAAAAGCGCAAAGACCTTGTTCATTCAAGGCAAGCTCGGCGCTTTCCAGAAAGTGATAATCAGGCCGCCCGCGACGATAAGCGTGCCTCCAATCAGAATTGGGAGATTTGGCCACGCGCGGAAAGCAATGAAGTTAATGATCTGCCAGACAACAAACAGGGTGGCGATATAAAGGCCGACTACCCGGCCAAACTCCACTGGAGCCAGATTGAGAGCGAATCCATATCCGAAGAGCAAGGCCGCGCCGCCGAGCATCAATCCGAATCGCGCCACTCCGGCGTGATTGTAAATCGCTATTCTGACCACCGCATCACCGCTCACCTCCAGCGTGGTCGCGATCAAGAGAAACGCCCAAAGAGGTAGATGCCGCAAAATGTTCATGATCGCGTGATTCTCCTTTCGCCGATCCGCGGAACTCTGTGACCACCGCGACCGTCGTGGTTTCCACTCTACAATTCGCGCGGGCCGATTTCTACGCCGAACGGCATTGTTCAATGCGATTGTAAGAACTCCCTACGGGCTAATGAAAGATTTTTTGAACGCCAGCCAATAGATGTCCGACCGAGACGATGCTCGCCGCTCCATCATCTGCCACGTGACGCCGTCACCTCGTGCAATTCCACAGGGCGCCGAAAGCGCCCGAACCTAAGTTTACTCGTCCCGGTTCTAATCATGAATGCGATCGTTGCCGGAGTTGCAGAGGAGGCGGCCTATCGCGGCTACATGCAGGGAATATTGGAGCGTCGAGTCAGCGCCCCTTTCGCGATTGCGATTGTCACGATCGTTTTTACCGTCGTTCACCTGTTTGGGGGCATTAAGATATTTCCATTAGCCATTCCGGTTTGCGCTGCGAGCGTCGTACTAGGAGTATTGACCGCCATAACACGATCAATCTTTCCGGCAATCGTCGTCCACGTCTTAGTCGATGGTGCGACGCTGCCGCTCGAGTGGGGGCTCGTCGGCCGTCTCCCTGTCGGACGATTTCAAGTGCACGGCCTAGATACATTTTTCGTCGCAGGCGCTACGGTCGCGGTTGTTTGCTCCCTCGCCCTGGTAGCCGCGCTTATCAAGCTATTGCGAGTCGCGAGAGTCCAGGTCGCGACGAATGTGGCCTAACCCCCTATGTAGGAGTCAAGCGCGGATGTAAGGTTTGGGTTGGTTTTTAGTTCATGTTTTTTGAGTGGGTTAGTGGTTGGAGTCAATCTTGGGAGCGCTTCCTCTTCCTCGTTGGTTTGTTCTGCTCCGCAGATGGGGTTCAACTTCCCCTCCGTTTTCTATTGTTGGATTCGGTCCGATCCGATAGGATCGCCGTTATGTCCGATTCCCCGTTCAAGAACCTTTAAGACGAAATAGGCGATGACTCGTTCGCCTTTAAAGACGAACATTCGTCTAATTCTCGTTAGGCCTTAGCTTGTTAAACTGTGAGCGAACTCGAATCCAAAATTAAGAGTTGGCTTGACGACCAGGGCTACCCGCTAGAGATGCGTGTCGCTTGCGCATTCCGCCGTGCGGGATTCAGAGTCCTGCAATCAGAGTACTACGCTGATCCGACGAGCGGCGTGCAGCGCGAAATCGATGTCGTGGCACATGTTGACCGTCGCTTCGAAAAGCTTTTAGTCCGGATTGAGTTTGTCGTCGAATGCAAGTCCTCGAAGAGTAAACCGTGGGTCATGTTTTGCGCCTCCGACCAGCGCTTAGCCAATCCAGCGCGAGTAGCCCAGCGAACGGCTTCTGAGATCGGCAGCGATGCTTTGCTCAGCCTCGCCCAACGCAAAGATGTTCAGGATTTAGACTTATTCAGCGTCGCACACCCGCCTGCTTACGGCATTACTCAAGCCTTCACGAGCGGAGCAGATGTTGCCTATGCTGCTCTAACCACTGTGGCAGCAGCGGCTGCGGCTGCTGCGATTGAAGCCGACCAGTATTCCAAGCTCGCAAGCCCTTTTGCTAAGATTGTGTTCCCGGCGATCGCTATCGAAGGCAAGTTGTTCTCGTGCGTTCTTCAGGATGATGCATCTATCTCCGTGTCCGAGTCCCAGCACGGCACGCTTCTTTGGAGAAACCAATTCGCTGGCGAGCCGCACACGATTGTGACGTTGTTAGTGGACGGCGAGCTTTCTGATTTTGCTGGCCGGGCATTCATCGCGGCATCTAAGTTTCTGTCGCTTTGCGAGTCAGAGATGCTTGAATCGCTTCACGGCTGGAATGACCGGCAGAAGAAACCCAAGTCATGAAATGGCCTAACCATGCGACGATAAAGCTGACGGCGGGAAGCTCTGCGCTTAACTTCTGAGATGATTAAAACGCTTTCATTGCGGCCCACGCGCTCTCCCTCCCGCCACAGCTTATCTCCGTCTCGTTAGGCTCCTTCGCGCAACGCACACATTGAAACCAACATGATAAAACATATTACGACAGCGTTTTTCCTTGTGACTGCTTGCTGGTCTAGTATCGCTGCGGACGAAGTCAGCGGTAAAATTACTGGTTATGGAATCGTTCGAGTGCCTGCCGATTATAAAACTGTTGACGCACCTGACACAGCGGCGCGCGCGGCGCGCGAGTTTCTCAAGGAGACTTTCGCTCAGAAGAAACTTTACCTCTTAACATCT
The DNA here is from genome assembly GCA_003134785.1 of Spartobacteria bacterium. GTDB lineage: Bacteria > Verrucomicrobiota > Verrucomicrobiia > Chthoniobacterales > UBA10450 > AV80. Next base: position 228,128 of record PLCN01000021.1, on the reverse strand, counting down.
TATCCTTGACCTAACCACATGTCTGCGTCGCCGGGTTAGGCTCCGGAGACGTGTTCACTCGCGAGTAACTTGGAAGTCTTGCTTACACAATGTCCGGCCTCTGAATCTTACCTCGAGCGTCCATTTGCCGGGAACCATCTCAAAATCGTGGTCGAAACCGAACCCGATGAACGAAGCGAACGGTTTCATAGCGGAGAGCTTTGACCGCGGGCAGACCCAGCTCGGTCGCTAGCTTGTGGAGTTTGGTGTGCAAGGTGTCCAGACGCTCAAGAGCGCCAATGACGTGGCCCTCCATTACGTGCCAGATGGCGACGCAGGGCTTGCGCGCGACCGCCGCTCCCATCGATCTGCCGGTCCCCTCACGCTCACTCACCTTAAAGTCTCCAAATGCCGCTGTGCGCGGGACTGTCTTTCGGCATTATCGCCAGCCAGCCTTAAACCATTCTAGATAACCTCGGGTAAGTCAGTCAGGAGGGGAAAGGCCTGCGGTATCGAGTTACATGTGGTGATGCGGTTTCTTACCGTCCGGCGCTTTCGGATAGGACCTATTCCGGTGCGGCGGTCTGACTGTGGTGCCTTCGATGTTATTGAAGGGGACCGTTTCAGCGAACGTCGGGAGATTGTGCGCGCGGACTTGCGTCGCGGCCTCGAAGCCGGAGGCGAGCTTGATCAAGGTCGGCTCGCTAAAGGCTGTGCCGAAGAAGCTGATACCTAGCGGCGTGCCGTGCACAATACCGGCGGGCACTTGCACGATGGGATAACCTTCCGCCGCGGCCAGTCCCGAAGTGCCGTAGATGAAGTGATCGCCGTAGATGAGGTCGGTGGACCACGCGGGGTTATCGGTCGCGGTCACTACAGCGTCAAGATGGAACTGGCTGATGGCCTTGTCGATGCCGTTCACACCTACATTGTGACCGCTGGCGAGGGCCTGGTTGTAGGAGAAGCCGAAGTTTGGATCGACGAAGTCAGGGTCGGGGTTAATGGTCTGCGCGAGATCGAAGATGTCCTGGTTGAAGAACGGCATTTCGACGTCCGCATGGGCGTTGTTGAAATCGATCGCGGTCTGAAGCGTCCCGCCCGCGACAGGCACGCCGACGCGAGTGGCGAAGTATTTTGCGACATCCATCTTGAAGTCATAAACCAGCACGAAAAACTCGCCGTCAGGCGACGGGAAGGTAAAGCCTGCAGCATCAAGGTCGATCACTACGGCGCCCGCCGCCGTGAGTGCGTCCACGGCGGCCTCGAAGGCGTCGAGCACCGATTGCGGCGTCGAGACGTTTGTGAATCCCGTTAACCCGGCCCGAGTCAGGCCAAGTCTCGCTCCTTGGAGGCCATGTGGGTCCACGAACTGAACATAGTTGGTAGGAATGTTAGTGGGACGGGTCTTGCCTGTCCCTTGCCAGCCGAGCGGCACGCCGCCCGTCGCGGGATCGCGTCCGTCGAAGGTGCGGCTTTGGATAACACCCAGGGCCGTAGCCGCATCGGCTACCGTGCGTCCGTGGGGACCGACCGTATCCTGCGTGTGCGAGATCGGCACCACGCCGGCGCGGCTGACGAGACCTACCGTCGGCTTGATGGCGGCGACGCCGTTGGCATTGCCGGGACAAACGATGCTGCCATCGGTCTCACTACCTAACGAGACTGCGGCGAAGTTAGCCGAAGTAGCTGCGCCGGAACCGGCACTCGAGCCGCAAGGGTTGCGATCGATGCCATAAGGATTGTTAGTCTGCCCGCCGCGACCCGACCAGCCGCTGATCGCTTCAAAGGAGCGAAAGTTCGCCCACTCCGAGAGGTTGGTTTTGCCAAGGATGACGGCGCCGCCCGCGCGCAAGTTGGCGGCGACGGTGGAGTCCTGCTTCGCCGGTTTGCCGACGAGCGCGAACGATCCCGCGCTGGTCTGCATCTTGTCGCCGGTATCGATGTTGTCCTTGAGCAGGATGGGGATGCCATGCAAAGGCCCGAGCACAGTGCCTTGCCGGCGCAGCTGGTCCGCGTGTCTCGCCATATCGAGCGCGTCCGGGTTAAGCTCGATCACCGAATTGACGCCCGGACCGTGCTGGTCCAGCGCAACGATGCGAGCGATGTATTCCCTGGTGAGGTCTTCCGAGGTGAGTCTGCCGGCGGCCATATCTGCCTGGAGCTGGGCGACGGTCGCTTCGTTATGCCGCGTCGGAACACCGTCGTCGTGGTCCGCTCGCGCCGTGAGTGCGAACGCGGTGGTGGTCAAAATGAGAAGGATCTTATTCATAGTTTAATGGGGTTGAGTGGTTGACGGTCTTCTGGCGAAAACACCGGTTTATCAAAATAGAAAACGGAGGACAAGCCAAAAACATGCTGCAAAGCGCCTATCACCTGGGAGACACGCGTGTGTCGCGACGAAGCGAGAGCATCGCGCGACGCTGATCGGAGACTTGCTGAAAAGGGCATTGAGACGTAGATTCCAAATATGAAAATCATCGGCACATTCGGGCTGGCGATGGTCGCCAGTATTGCGCTGCTACAACCGGCGCAAGGTGGATCTCGAGGAGGGGGGCACTCTTCCTCCTCCGGTCCACATTTTTCAGGATCGGCCGGGCATTTTGCCGGCGGCAGAAGTTTTTCGGGCGGCGGGGCGCGCTTCCATAACTCACCCGGGCGTTTCTCGTCGCAAGGAGCGTTTCGTAATAGGGCGGCCTTTGGTCCGCGGCAGTTCTCGGCTAATCGCACGACCGCTCTCAATCCCCGGGTCTACTCGCGCTCCACTTCGCGGTTTGCGGGTAACCGTACGACCGCGCTTAATTCTCGCGCGGTCAACTCTCGCGGGTTCAATTCCGGGGGTCTCAACAATGCCCGCATCGTGGCGCGTCAGAGTGGCAATTGGCATCGGAACTGGGACCGGGGCCGGGACCACTTCTGGCACGGGCATCGCTGCCGGTGGTTCAACAACGCCTGGGTGATTTTTGATCCATTCTTTCCCTATAGTTATGGATATGGATATGACTACCCATACGGAGCGTATCCCTACTACGACGATGGCTATGCCGCAAATGAATATTCGCAGGAGCCTGCGCAATCGCAGTATGATAACGGCAGTTCGGATTCCAGCGTGAGCCAGGTCCAATCAGCCTTAGCCAGGCAAGGATACTATCGTGGAGCGATCGACGGCAACATGGGCCCAGCGACTCGGAATGCTCTAAGACAGTACCAACGCCGGCATGGCTTGGACGCGACGGGGCAAATCGATCGATCGGTTATTGAAGCGCTAGGATTAGGGTAACCCTCATCACCAGACTGGGCGATCACGTGACTGGGGAGCGCGGGCTGGCAGCCTGCACCACCCGGCAGCTTGCCGGGTGGACGGTCGCGTTAAGGAAATCTATGGGCGTGGTCTGCGGACGTTGCGAGGATGTTCGCGGCAAGCTGCCGCGAACTGCAGGCTGGCAGCCTGCGCTCCCCAAGCGTAGCCAACCGCTGAAAGCGTAGTAGCTTCATCGCACAGGTAATCGTCCAGGAAGGTAGAATAATGAGCACTAGAACCTTTAGCATCTTTGTTTCGCTGGCTATCGCCTGTAGCTTGCTTTACGGGGGAGTTACGAGCGCCGTTTCTTCTTCGGAGGAGTCCGCCTTTATTTTTCGAGGCGTTAGTTATTTCCATCGCTGGTCGAAGGACGATCAACACGAGTTCACGCCCGAAGGGCAGGAGGACCTCGATAAGTGGTCTGACATGATAACTGTGAACGCGTATCCAAAGGTTGACGAAGGCGAAGGCCTGGCGACGACAGCGAACGCAGTCCTGGAAAATTACAAGAGTCACGGCGCCAGAGTGCTCAAGACAAGTTCCATTCCGCGGAAAGCCGAACGGCCGGCGGAACACTTTATCGCGGTGTTGTTCACCCAGCCAAGTTTCATCGAAGTGGCATTTGCCCGGTTCAAGCTGGTCGATGGAAAAGGATATTCCTTTGTCTATTCCCATCGCATTTACGGCGAACAAATCGGAGACCAGGCGAGTGCCTGGTTAAGTGCGAACGGTGAGGAGGTGGAGAAGGCATTGCTGGAATGGAGCTTCATGCCATCTCCGGGTTTACTCCGCTAAGAGAGTCTGTGGTTGCAGGGGTGTCGCCTGCCTTCTCCGACTTGCAACCGTCACGGCTGCTACCACAACACGAGCGGTCCCCGGGGAAATGTTGGTCTAGGGAGCGGCGAGAGCCGTGTCTACGTCCGGGAACACGAGAAAATATTGATCCAGGCGCGCACTTTCCAGGATCAAGCGCACCGCCTTCTGCGCGCCTGCGAGCATGAAGATGCCGCCATCGAGCTCGAGGCTTTGCATCGCCCCGATCAGAACCGCGAGACCAGAGCTGTCGACATAAGGGACTCGAGAGAGATCGACCACCAACCGTTTCGGCTTCTTATCGATCATCTCGCGCAGGGCGACGCGCATCTCCGGGGAAACGTGAAGATCGATCGCGCCCTCGGGGGAGAAGACATTTGGCGGTTGGGGTATGGGCATTTTGAAATTGGTTGCGCGCATTATGCCCATCCTCACGGCCTTGGTCAATCGATGTCCCAGGAATTCGTTGGCTTGGGCCGAAACTGCCCGTTCGGCTGACCGATAAGGGCAAGGCAAGGAATCAGGGTTACAAAATTGTTACCTTATGTTTGTTATGCATTGAAGCTGAGCCTAATGCGCCCATTGTCCGGCTGGATCTGGCTTCGAGTGAAGGAAGCAGCGCGCCCGACCAGCGACGCCTCTCTGAAGTCGCACTCTAATAGGGCCAATGGCTGGGGTCAGAACGATCTATCGAAAGAAATGAATCCAATCGAATGTAATCGACATATTATTGTCACATATCTCCAACCATGAAAAAAAGACTCGCACTGGCTCTTTGCCTTACTCTCCCATTTCTTGCAGTCACCCTTTCTGCCAAGGTCATCAAAGTTCCCGAGGAGGATTCGGTGGTGTCGGTGGACGCGCCGGATTCGTGGAGCCCGGAGAATACTGATAAAGGCGTTGTCACAGAGTCAGCCGACAAGGAAGCCACGGTTTTTTTTGAAGTAACAAGTGCCAAGGGCACGGATGCTTTGCTCGATGAGAATATTGCCTGGTTGAAGGATCAGAAGGTATCGATCGATCAGGCCAGCAAATCGGAGAAGGATTTCAAGACGAGCTCGATGAGCTGGAGCCGTATCTCGTGGGATGGTACCAGCGAAGAGTGGGGTCCGGCTACCATCGGGTTTGCGTTTGCGGACGTTGGAAATCGGAAAGTGCTCGTGGTCACCTATTGGATCACGAAGAAGGGCTGGGAGAAACATGACTCCGAGCTAAGCAAGATCTTCGATAGCGTGAAGAAGATCAAAGGCTAGCGGAGTTGCGTTGCCACCAATGCCTGTCGCCGCTTCGCTATGGAAGCAACGGACAGGGCCGCCTTCAGGCCTCCGCGCTGTTTTGCCGATTGCGCGCGAAGGGATTGAAATTCGTGTCGCGATCGTAAACATCCACGCCTTCCGCGCGCTTCAGTTTATTCACGATGAGATAAGTGAGCGGCGTGGCGAGCACCTCGTAGAGTACTTTGGCGAAGTAACCGGAAATGATCAGGTTCAACATCGTCGACCACGGCGTGTACCCGCCGAATGCAATCAGGATCAGCACCGTCGTATCGACGAATTGTCCCGTCACCGTCGAGCCGACCGTGCGCGTCCAAAGCCATTTGCCGTCGGTCCACAGTTTCATCTTCGCGAGCGTGTAGGAATTTGTGAATTCTCCGAGCCAGAACGCGACGAGGCTGGCGGCGATGAAGCGCGGGACATTGTAAAAAACCGCCTCGAATGCCGCCTGATTCGGCCAGCCAGGCGCGGCTGGAATCCAGACCACGAACAGCCCCATCAAGGATAGAATGGTACAGGCAAAAAACCCCAACCAGATCGCGCGCCGCGATGCGCCGTAACCGTAAACCTCGGTGAAAATATCGCCGAAGATGTAGGTGATGGGGAAAAGCAATTGCGCGCCGCTAACATTCGCCACGACCGGCTGTCCATGAAAATTGAAGAGCGGAATCGCGCATATCTTTTGCCCGACCAGATTCGAGATCAGAAGAATGACAACGAAGACATGGACAAGCAGATCGTAGTAACGAAAGCTGCTCAGCCGCGCGTCGCGCGCGGTCAATCGGCGGATCATTGTTTCAGCCATCGCAGATTAGTTAACCGCGGATTACGCGGATGGCGCGAATTTTTTTGGGTCCTCTTTTGGTAGGGCGAGACTCTGTCGAGCCGGCGCGTTTTTGTGGTTGAGATTCGGCTCGACAGAGTCTCGCCCTACCAGTTCGTCAGACCGTTTCGAAAATGGGACAGTGAAATCCCGACGACGGGACAATAACCGCCCGCGGGAATTCGGGTCACAGCATGTAACCCGTTCCGCGACAGCGTAAAGTGAAACGCTTTCGCTCGTGGCATAACCCTTGCAAAGGCTTCGCGTGACGTCTGTTTATTTCAGGCTTTAGCTCCAACATCCTGTGGAAATGAAATGCGATTTCGCTCCAATTTTCACTCAACCGGATCCCGCACCATAATCATTCGCACGCTCCTGTTTCTCATCGTTTCAATCACGACCGCCGCCGCGTTATCCGAGGAAAATATCAGTCAGCAACTCGACGGCTCACCTGGCGGGAAACTCATTGTCGATGTGGATTTCGGCACGATCGATGTCGCGGCCGGAGCAGATGACAAGATAGACATTTCCGCGCATCGCAAAATCGAATCGAACAACGAGGCGCAGGAAAAGGAATACCTGGCGGCTGCGCCCGTTCAAGTCACGAAGGAAGGCAACACGATTACGATTCGCGCTCGCCGCCAGCAGAAAGATCACAACTTGAGTTGGTCGGGCAGTTGCAACATGGATGCGCGTTACACCGTGCGCGTGCCGCGGAATTTCCATTCCGAGCTGCGCACGGGCGGCGGCACGATTATCGGCGCCGAACTGACCGGCACGATGAGCGCCGACACCAGTGGCGGCAAACTGAAGTTCACCCATCTGCGCGGTCCGACCGGCGCGACGACCAGCGGCGGCAGCATCGAGCTGAATGGTTGCGAAGGTCCGGTGAAAGTGGACACAAGCGGCGGAAGGATCGACGCAATCGACGGCAGCGGCTCACTCGAGGCACATACGTCTGGCGGATCGATCGTGGTGCGAAATTTCGGCGGCGACACGAAAGTGGAGACCAGCGGAGGCCGGCTCACTTTCGAGAATATCAACGGCAAGATCACGGGGCGCAGCTCGGGCGGATCGATCACCGCGCGCTTGAAGTCACCGGTGCCCGGTGACGTGAATTTGGAAACGTCAGCCGGAAGCATCGAGGTCACCGTGCCGCCTGATGCCGGCTTGGACGTGGAGGCGGAGGCAAGTTCAGGACGAGTGACGAGTGAGCTGCCTTTCGTCGGCATTCGGACGGACCGCGAGCAGATGAAAGGAAAGATCAACGGCGGCGGCAAGTCGCTCGTTCTTCGCTCCGGCGCAGGGAGTATTTCGATCAAGCCCGCTTCGGCTGACGTGGCAGCGCGATGAAATCCGTCTGGGGAGCGCACGCGCCCTCGCGTGCTGGCGATTGGCGCCCTCGCCATCGCGGACTCTTGCTCGCGGCCGGGGGAAAGATTCGTCGCGGCGAGGGCGCCGCAACCAGCACGCGAGGGCGCGTGCGCTCCCCGAAGTTCCCAACCATCAACGATCAGCCATCCACTCTTGTATGAACGACCTGCGCTTCGCTCTACGGCAGCTTCGAAAATCACCCGGCTTCACTCTCATCGCGGTCATCACGCTGGCGCTCGGGATTGGCGCGAACACGGCGATCTTCAGCGTCATCTACGCGGTCTTGCTTCGGCCGCTGCCGTATCCGGAAGGGGATCGACTGATGATCGTCACCGAGACCGATGCGAACCAACCGCAGATTTCGGTTTCGTTTCCAGACTACGTCGATTGGAAGCGCGATAACACCGCCTTCGAAGAGATCGCTCTTTCGCGGCGCGAATCTTATAACTTGAGCGGCCTCCAGGGTCGCGCGCCCGAGCAAGTCAGCGGAGGTCTGGTGACCGCGAATTTTTTCAAGGTGATCGGACTGAATCCGCAACTCGGGCGTGTCTTCACCGAAGAGGAAGATCGAGTGGGCGGACCACTGCTGGCGGTGATCAGCGACCGGATGTGGCAGCGCATTTTTTCGCGCGATCCAGGCGTGTTGGGACGCAGCGTGAATTTCGATAATCAGCCCTACACCATCATCGGCGTCATGCCGCCGCAGATGTTCTCACCGCGCACGGTGGACGTTTGGTTTCCGGTCATGCAACGCACGGACAATCCGGCATGGCAGACGCGCGACAATCATCCGGGCTTGTTCGGCTGGGGCCGCTTGAAAAACGGCGTCAAGGTGGAACAAGCGCTAAACGAGCTGAAGCAAATCGCGGCGCGTCTCGCGAAACAATATCCGGAGTCGAATTCCGCGGTGAGCGTGACTGTGACGCCGCTGCTGGAAAATCAAGTGGGCGATTATCGCGCCAGTCTCAACCTGTTGCTGGGTGCGGTGGCGCTGGTTCTCCTCATCGCGTGCGCGAATCTGGCCAACCTGCTCGCGGCGCGCGGAGCCGCCCGCGCCCGTGAATTCGCGGTCCGCGCCGCGGTCGGAGCATCGCGCTGGCAAATCATTCGCCAGCTCCTGATCGAGAGCGTCGTTCTCGCCCTGGTCGGTGGTGCGCTTGGACTCTGCCTGGCGGCATGGGGGCGCGATCTTCTGGTCGCGCTTTCGCCACCCGGTTCCCCGCGCTTCAAGGATTTGCCCCTGGACGGCTGGGTTCTCTCATTCAGTCTGGCGCTCTCGTTCATCACCAGTCTTCTCTTTGGCCTTTGGCCCGCGTGGCATACCTCTCGCGTGGATATTCAACTCGCTCTGAAATCAGGGGGCCACGGAAGTTCGGATGCTCCCGGCGCGCGCCGCTCGCGCGATCTGCTCGTCGTCGCGGAAGTGGCGCTCACGCTCGTGCTCTTGAGCACGGCCGGTTTGGTCCTGAAAAGTTTTGCCAATGCCAGAGCACTCGGGCTCGGATTCGATCCGCACCTCTTGCTTTCGGCCCGGATCAATCTTCCCGAGGCGAGCTATGCCGACGCGAAAAAGCTCCTGAATTTTTCGGACGCGCTGATGGAAAAGTTGTCCGTGCTGCCAGGCGTGGAGCAAGTTGCGCTCTCCTCAACCCCGCCGCTCATGACGGGATGGCAAACCTCTTTCGTCCCGGAAGGCGCGCCGGAACCGGAGCCCGGCAAAATGCCTTCGACGGAGATGAACGTCGTGACGCCCGGCTATTTTCAAACGTTGAAGACTTCATTACTTCGCGGCCGGACGTTCGAGGCTGGGGACACGAAGGATGTGCCTCCGGTCATGATCATCGATCAGCTGTTGGCGGATCGTTATTTTCCCGGACAAGATGCAGTCGGAAAGCGCATCCGGATGTCCACCGGCGAACAAGGCGCGCACGAATACCGGACTGTCGTCGGAGTTGTCCCGCATTTGAAAGTATACGGCTTTGAGGAAGTGACCGTGTTGCCACAGGTCTACCTGCCGATGACGCAGCAACCGCAGAATAATTTGGTGGCGTTGCTGCGCACGTCGCTCTCGCCGAAGTCGCTCGAGAAACCGGTTCGCGACATCGTGGCCTCGCTCGATCCTGCGCAACCGGCGTTCGAATTTAAGACGATGCAGGAACGCGTGGAAGAAACGTGGGCCACGCCGCGGCTGATGAGTTTCCTGCTGGTCTGTTTCGCGGTGCTGGCGCTGACGCTCGCGGTGATCGGCCTTTACGGAGTGATGGCCTTCAATGGTCTGCGGCGCATGCGTGAAATCGGCGTGCGCCTCGCGCTCGGAGCGATGCCCGCGCAAATTCGCGCGATGATGCTGGGCCAGGGAATGCGTTTGCTCGGCGGCGGGCTGATCTTCGGTTTCGCGGGAGCCTTCGCGCTCTCTCGGGTCATTCGCAGTTTGCTTTTCGGCGTGAACGCGAACGATCCGTGGATCTATGGCTCGGTCACGCTCGTGCTGGTGCTCGCCTCACTTTTTGCCTGCTGGATTCCCGCCCGTCGCGCCTCGCGCGTAAACCCGATGGTGACGTTGCGGGCGGAATGATGGCCTAACGAGAGGAGAAAATCAGATGAACAACTTGCGCTACGCTCTCCGCCAACTCCGCAAGTCGCCTGGGTTCACTTTTGTCGCGGTGCTCATTCTCGCGCTCGGCATCGGCGCGAACACCGCGATCTTCACCGTCGTCCACGCGGTCCTGCTCGCGCCCCTTCCTTTTCCGGATGCGGATCGGATCGTCGCAGTGCAGCAGCGAAATCTGCAACAGAACCTGAGCGGACTGGGCTTCGCGCCGGCGGGATTCCGCGATGTGGAGAAGCAGGTCACATCGTTCGAGAGCATCGCGGCCAGCTGTTACCATTACGACAATCTCACGCGCGTCGAGAAACCAACTTCACTCACCGGCAGCCTCGTCACTCAGGATTACTTCCGGGTGCTCGGCGAGAAGGCGCTCATCGGCCGGACGTTCACGCCAGAAGACGCGGCGGCCAACGCGAAGCCGACGGTCGTGCTCAGCTACGACATTTGGCAAAAACAATTCGGCGGCCGGCGCGAGCTGGTCGGCGAAACCATCACGCTCGACGACGTGCCGCACGAGGTCATCGGAGTGATGCCGCGCACTTTTAAGGATCCGTTTGGCGTCTCTTCCGAATGGCGGGTCTTCCCGAACGAGGGCGGCGAGAACTTCGTCGCGAACGCGCGATTTTGGGGCGTCATCGGACGCATCAAGTCCGGCGTTCCCGTGTCTACGGCGCAGGCGGAACTCGACACGATCTCTGCGCGACTCACGCAAAGCGACGCGAAATTCTACAAGGGCTGGGACTTCACTCTGACTCCGCTGCGCAATTTGGTGGTCGGCAATTACCGCGAAGGTTTGCTCTTGGTGGTCGGCGCCGCGCTGGTCGTGCTACTCATTACGTGCGCGAATGTTGCCGGTCTCCAATTCGTCCGCGCTTCCACGCGGCAACGCGAGGTGGCGATTCGTCTCGCTCTCGGCGCCAGCCGCGCGGCGATCGCGCGAGGACATTTGATTGAGTCGTTGCTCCTCGTCGCGCTCGGCGGTGTGGGCGGCGTGTTGATCGGAAGCTGGGGATTGGATCTTCTTCTGTCGAGTCTGGCGCGCGATTGGATTCCGCGCAGTGACGAGATCGTTCTGAACGCGCCGGTGCTTCTGATTACCGGCGGGATCGCTTTGCTCACCGGGCTCGTTTTTGGTCTCTATCCGGCGTGGCACGCGACCCGAGTCGACGCGATCGATTCGCTGCGTGATGGAGGCAAGGGGGGATCGGCCGGTCTGCAATCGGTGCGGCTCCGCGGCGCGCTCGTCGTTGCTCAAATCGCGCTCACGCTCGTACTTCTCGTTTGCGCCGGCCTCGTCTGGAAAAGCTTCGCCGCGATCACTGGCGTGAATCCCGGCATCCAGATCGAGAACACGCTGAGCATGGTCATTACGCTCGCGCCGACTCGCTACGATACCGGGCCAAAGCGCACCGACTATTACCGCCAGCTTCTCGAGCATACGAGCGCGATACCTGGCGTGGAATCGGTCGCGTTTACGCAGACGATGCCGTTCACCTGGGGAATACCCGCCACCTTCTCGGTGCATGGTTCATCCGATGACGCGACGAAATTGCCGCCGGCTTTCTACGATTCCGTCAGTCCTTCGTTTTTCGCGACGCTGCATATTCCGCTCCTGGCCGGCCGCACCTTTAACGAAACCGACGATAGCAAAGCACCCGCTGTGATTGTGCTGAGTCAATCAGCGGCAAAGAAATTTTTCCCCACAGAAGATCCGATCGGCAAACGGCTCGCGCTTCCGCCGAGTCGCCAGCAACCAACTCCGGAGCCGCTCGAAGTCATCGGCGTTGTCGGCGATGTCCCGCGCAACGGTCTCGATGCCGCCACGCCGTATCAAATTTACGCTTCACTGAATCAACGCGGTTGGGCTTTCGCCACGCTCCTGGTGCGCTCGCCGCTTCCGGTCGAGACGGTCTCGCAAACAGTCCAGCGCGCTATCTGGTCCTTCAATCCCGAGCAGACGATTTCGAACGTCGCGCCGGTGCGAACTCTGGTGAAACAGAGCCTCACTCAGCCGCAGCTTTATCTCACGCTCTTCAGCCTCTTCGCCCTGCTCGCGTTGCTCCTCGCAGGCATTGGTCTCTACGGCCTCATCGCTTACAGCGTCACGCAGCGCACGCGCGAATTCGGCATTCGTTATGCGCTCGGTGCGCAAGTCCGCGATGTCCTCCGTCTCGTGCTTGGGCAAGGGATCAGGCTCACCGCGCTGGGTCTCATCCTTGGTTTGCTGGGCGCAGCCGCGGTCGCGCGTCTCATGGAAACACTCCTCTTCCACACCACCGCTTACGATCCGCTGGTCTTCGGCGGTGTCGTGTTCGTCCTCGGAGCGATCGGCCTTCTCGCCGCGCTCTTACCCGCGCTCCGCGCCACCAAAGCTGATCCCGTCGCCGCTTTACGCGCAGAATAATTTTTGTTCATGAACAATCTCCGCTACGCCCTTCGCCAACTACGCAAAGCTCCGGCCTTCACGCTGACCGCGCTCGCAACGATTGCGATCTGTCTCGGGGCGAACCTCGCCATCTTCGCGGTGATCAATTCCATTCTCCTCCGTCCGCTTCCATTTCCCGACGCCGACCGCCTCGTCAGTATTTACAACACCTATCCGAAAGCAGGTGTCGAAAATGACGGCTCGTCGATCACCAACTACTACGAGCGCCGCGGCAATATTCCGGCCTTATCGAGCCTTTCCATTTATATGGAACGCAGCGAAGTCGTCGGCGAACCGGGCTCGACCGAGCAGATGGGAGTCATCCGCATCTCACCGGATTTCTTCGTCACCCTCGGGGTGAGGCCCGCGCTCGGCCGCAGCTTCACCGAGGAAGAATGGATTCAGCAGAAGAACGTCGTTATCCTGACGGACGCCTTCTGGCGCGAGCGTTTTAATTCCGATCCAAACGTTCTGGGCCGCGAAACCCGGATTAATGGCATCCCCAGGGAGATCGTTGGCGTCCTGCCTCCTGGGTTTCGCTTTCTTTCGTCCGAGGCGCGCCTCTTTGTCTCGATGAAATCCAGCGAGGAACAGCGTTCCGCAAAAGCGCGTCACTCCGGCGGCGGCGCCACACACATGATCGCGCGTTTGAAGGCGGGCGCCACGATCGCGGAAGCGCAGGCACAGATCGACGCGCACAATACCACCGTCGAAAAAGACAACCCGGAGGCGAAAATGATGGCGGAGGCCGGTTTCCGTTCGCCGGTGGTTTCGCTGCATGCGGATCACGTTCGCTCCATTCGTCCGACGCTTCTTCTCCTGCAGGCTGGCGTGTTTTTTCTGCTCCTCATCGGCGCGGTCAATTTGGTGAACCTGCTTCTGATCCGCGCGAGCGGACGCGCGAAAGAAATGGCAATCCGTCAATCGATGGGGGCCAGCCGGCGGCAGATCGTGGGGCAGGTCATGATTGAGACCGTGGCGTTGACCGCGAGCGGCGGATTGCTCGGACTCGTCGCCGGAGCGTGGGGAACGCGGTTACTCGAAATTCTCGGGGCGGGCCGCCTGCCGCTCGGCGCGCGGATTGAGTTCGATGGCTGGACGGCGGCAATCGGTCTGATCGGCTCGCTTGTTCTCGGTATCGTCATCGCTCTGCCGATTGCGTGGTTCAACCTGAGCAGTCATCTCGGCCACGCGCTTCAATCCGAGTCGCGGAGCGGCACGGTCAGTCGCGCGGCGCAACGTCTCCGCCACGGCTTCATCGTCGCGCAGATCGCGCTCGCCTTCATTCTCCTGGCCGGCGCTGCCTTGCTCGGACTGAGCCTGAAAAAAGTCATGGCGGTCTCTCCGGGCTTCCAGTCCGATCACCTCCTCACCGGCGAATTCACCATCCCGTGGCAAAGCGATCAGAATCGCCGCGTTGAGATGGGCGATCGCTTGCTGGAATTGATCCGCCAGCAGCCCGGTGTGACCGCCGCCGGAATCATCACGAACATGCCGCTCACTGGCGATAACGGCAAAACGGCCGCCGCCCCGAAGGGCTATGTGCCGCCGGCGGGCCAGTCGTTGCAGGGACATTATTCCTATGGCGTCACCGGTGATTACTTCACTGCACTCGGCATACCGTTGCGCGAAGGACGGTTTCTGACCTCCGAGGATTCTCACCAGGCGGAACGAGTCTGTGTCGTCGATGAAGATTTTGCGCGCCATTATTGGCCCAATGGCGGCCTGGTCGGCCAGAAAATCACGCAGGCCGGCGAAACGGATGCCAACGGCGGCGTGCTCGGTCAGAAAATCACGCACGCCGGCGAAACCGATGACGCGAAACTGTTCACGATTGTCGGGGTGGTCGGTCGGGTGAAACAGGCGGCGCTCACCGAGCCGCAAGGCCAGGGGGCGATTTACGTACCGTTCGCTTATCGAGAGAACTCTTATTATTTCGTGGTCACGCGCACCAGCCAGCGTCCTGAAGCATTCGGCGAGACGCTCCGCAAACTGGTCCGCGCGGCTGATCCCGATTTGGCGATCGACAACATCCGCTCGATGGAGACGCACGTCGCGGACAGTCTCATCGCGCGGCGGTCGCCGGCGCTGCTGGCGGGAGTCTTTGCCGGTGTGGCTCTCCTCCTGGCTGCGATCGGGACCTACGGAGTTTTGAGTTATGCGGTCGCCCAACGCAATCGCGAGATTGGGATACGGATGGCCGTGGGCGCGCAACGGCATCAGATTGCTGCCCAATTCCTCTCGTTAGGCTTGCGCCTTCTCGCCGCCGGAACCATCCTCGGTTTGATCGGCGCGTGGATCGCAGGAAGAGCGATGCAGAGCGTTCTCTTCGACGTCCCGGCGCTTCATCTCGCCACCTTTGCCGGTACCGCAGCATTGATGACGATGGTCTCACTGATCGCGTGCCTGCTCCCGGCGCGTCGTGCCGCCAGCGTCGATCCGATAGTGGTGCTCCGGGCCGAATGACAGCCATGAAATCGCTGCGAAACCCGAATTGTAGGGCGTCTGTGTCAGACGCCAGAGGAAGGAAGGCGTTTCACAGAAACGCCCTACAAAAGGAAACGCCGTGAACGATTTCCGATTCGCCTTCCGAATGCTGATCAAGGCGCCGGGTTTTACCTGCATTGCTGTCCTCACCCTCGCGCTCGGCATCGGCGCGAACAGCGCCATCTTCAGTGTGGTCGACACCGTTTTGCTGCAGCCGCTGCCGTTCCAGAATCCGGGCCAGCTCGTGATGCTCTGGGGAGATTCGTCGACTGCTCCGAACGATCGGCAAACCGATTCGTTTCCCGATTTCGCCGACTACAAGGATCAGAGCCGCAGCTTCGCCGCGCTCGCAGCCTTCACCAGCGCCGGCACGGTGTTGAACGGCGTCGGCGACGCGCAGGAACTTTCTGGAGTCGCGACCACTGCGGAGCTCTTCGATGTCCTCGGCGTGCCGCCGATGCTCGGCCGCGGTTTCACGGCGGAGGAAGCGAAAATCGGCGCGCCGCCGGTGGTCTTGTTCACCTACGAACTCTGGCAAAGTGCCTTCGCTTCCAATCGCAACATCGTCGGACAGCAGGTCAATCTCGTCGGCAAGAGCTATACGGTGCTCGGCATCATGCCGCCGGGTTGGAACTTTCCGGTGCACGCGGAGAAGACGGATTTCATCATGCCCCTTGAGCCGCTGGTGCCGACAGAAGTGCCGCGGCGCGGTTCGCATTTCCTGAAATTGATCGGCCGTTTGCCACCGGACGTGGCGCTGAAGCAGGCGGAGGCGGAATTGAAATCGATCGCGGCGCGCCTGGAGAAACAATATCCGGAAACGAATACCGATCGCTCCGCGCGTCTGGTGCCGCTGCTCCAGGATGTGGTCGGTAGTGTGCGGCTCGCGTTGTTGGTCTTGCTAGGCGCGGTCGCGCTCGTGCTCCTGATCGCGTGCGCGAACGTCGCGAACCTGTTGCTCGCGCGTGCTGCCTCGCGCAGTCGTGAGCTGGGAATTCGCACCGCGCTGGGCGCGAGTCGGGCATTGATCGTTAGACAACTGCTCGCCGAAAGCCTGGTCCTCGCGTTACTCGGCGGCGCGGGTGGCTTGCTCCTCGCATGGTGGGGCGTCGATGTGCTCAGCGTGATCGGGCCGCGTGATGTCCCGCGTCTCGCTAACATTCACATCAATACTGGCGTCTGCTTTTTTACCTTCGGCCTCGCGATTGTCAGCACGCTGGTCTTCGGATTAATCCCGGCGCTGCAAACTTCGCGCAGCAATTTGAACGAGGCGCTCCAGCAAGGCTCGAAAGGTTCAACCGGCGGATTGCACGGCACGCGCGTCCGCGCGCTCCTCGTCGTCTCGCAGGTTTCGCTGTCACTCCTGCTTCTGGCTGGCGCGGGGTTGTTGATCAAAAGTTTCTTCAATCTGCGCGCGTCGAATCCGGGCTTCGATTCCTCCGGTGTCCTCGTCCTCGACCAGATCGTGCCCCGCTTGAAATATCCGGAGCCGGATCAACAGCGGCGTTTTTACGATCAACTTTTGCCCAAGCTCGCGGCGATTCCCGGGGTGGAAATTGTCGGCGGCGCGAACCCACTTCCCTTCAGCGACAACGACAGCGATTCCAGTTTCTACATCGCGGAACAACCGCCGATCGCGCCCGGCAATCGTCCCGACGCCTCACATCTTGCAGTCGCGCCCGGGTATTTCAGGTCGATGAAAATTCCGTTGCGAAACGGGCGCGACTTCGATGCGCGCGACACCGAAAAGTCAGGCAACGTCGCCTTGATCAACGAAGCCTTCGTTAAGCGATTTTTCCCCGGCGTCAATCCGATCGGCCAGCATGTTGTGCTCGATCGCGGCGATCAGGGCGATTTTCCGATGGAGGTGATCGGCGTGGTCGGTGACACCAAACACGAAGAGCTCGGCGAAATTCCTCGCCCGGAAATGTATCAACCGTTCGCGCAGGCGCCGAATCGTCGGCTCTGGATCACATTGCGCCGAACGAGCGCTAATTTAAGTGGAATGCAGACCTCCGTCCGCCGGGCGGTGACCGAGATCGATCCCGACGTTTACGTCGCGCAACTGAAGCCGCTGACCTCGATGCTCTCGAAGCACCTCGCGCAGCCCCGCTTCAACATGATGTTGCTGGGCGTCTTCGCCGGCGTGGCGATGATTCTCGCGGCGATCGGAATCTACGGCGTGATCGCCTACAGCGTCGCGCAACGCACGCGCGAGATAGGCATCCGCATCGCGCTTGGCGCGCAACGCGGCGAGATGCTCGGAATGATTCTTCGGCAAAGTCTCACCGTCGTGGCCGTCGGTCTTACCATTGGCTTGCTGGCCGCGTTCGCCGGCACGCGCCTACTCGCGAGCCTGCTCTATGGCGTGAGCGCGAACGACATCTTCACTTACGCGAGCGTCGTCCTCTTGTTAGGCATGGCTGCCTTGCTGGCGAGTTACATTCCCGCCCGTCGCGCCATGAAAGTCGATCCGATGGTCGCGCTCCGTGCGGAATGATCATGAAATCACGACCGAACTCAAATTGTAGGGCATCTGTGTCAGACGCCAATCCCCACGCGGCGTTTCACAGAAACGCCCTACAAAGGAAGGCAGAACCTGTATGAACGACATTCGCTACGCTCTTCGCCAGCTCCGCAAATCGCCGGGGTTCACTCTTATCGCCGTGCTCACGCTCGCGCTCGGCATCGGAGCGAACACGGCGATCTTCAGCGTGATCAATGCCGTGCTTCTTCGTCCGCTGCCATATCCGGAAGCGAATCGCATCGTCACCCTGAGCGAATCGACCCCGTCGCAGCCGGAGATTTCGATTTCGTGGCCGAATTTTCTCGATTGGAAAGCGGAGAGTACCGTGTTCGAATCGCTCGCCGTCGGGCGGCGAGAATCATTCAATCTCAGCGACGTCCCGGGTCGCGGGCCCGAACGGGTTTCCGGCTTTGTCGTTACGGCGCCGTTCTTCAAAGTCATCGGACTCAATCCGCAGATCGGCCGGACGTTTACCGAGGAGGAAGATAAGGCCGGCGGGAATCGGCTGGCCGTAATCAGCGATGCGCTTTGGCAGCGCGCGTTCAACCGCGACCCCGCGGTGCTCGGCCGTGAGATCAATCTGCATAACCAGCTCTACACGATCCTCGGAGTGATGCCGCCGCAGATGACATCACCGAGCGGCGTCGATGTGTGGCTGCCGCTCATGCGCCGCGTTCCAAACGGGTGGGCTCGCGGAATGCACCCCGGCCTCTACGCCTGGGGCAAACTCAAACCGGGCGTCAGTGTCGAGCAGGCGCGCAAACGAATGAAGACGATCGCCGCGGGCCTCGAAAAAAGATATTACTCCGACAACGCCGGCATCACCGTCAACGTCACGTCGCTGCTCGAAAACCAGGTTGGTCCGTACAAGAAAAATCTGGGACTGTTGCTTGGCGCGGTTGGCTTGGTCTTACTCATCGCGTGCGCTAATCTCGCGAACCTTCTTGCCGTGCGCGGTGCTGGACGTGCGCGTGAATTCGCGGTACGCGCGGCCCTGGGCGCGGATCGCGGCCAGATCATTCGCCAACTGCTGGTCGAGAGCATGCTCATCGCTCTGCTCGGCGGCGTTCTCGGATTCCTGATCGCATTTTGGGGACGCGATGCCATCGTCGCGCTCAGTCCCGCGGGAGTGCCGCGGTTGAAGGAAGTCACGCTCGATGGCTGGGTGCTCGCGTTCACGCTCGGTCTCGCGTCGGTCACAAATTTTCTCTTTGGCCTCTGGCCCGCGCGGCTTTCCGCGAATGCAGATATTGGACTTGCGCTGAAATCCGGCGCGCATGGAAGTTCCGATACGTTGGCCGCGCGGCGAACGCGCAATTGGTTGGTCGTCGGCGAGATCGCGCTCACCCTCGTGCTCCTGATTTCGGCAGCGTTGGTTCTGAAAAGCTTTGCGCGCGCACAATCGCTTTCTCTTGGATTCGAGCCGCGCGCATTAGTCACGGCGAATCTCGATCTGCCTTTCCGGGTTTACACGACTCACGACAAGATCGCGGATTTTTCCGAGAAGATTCTCGAGAAAGTTTGCGTGCTCCCCGGAGTCACCGATGCCGCGCTCAACTCCAGTCCGCCTCTGAGTTCCCGCTGGCAGACTGGATATCTGCGGGAAGGCGAGCCCGAGCCGGCGCCTGACCAGCAACTTTCCGCCGACACTGAAGTAGTGACGGCGACCTATTTCGCGACCATGCGCGCTTCGCTCATGCGCGGTCGCGTCTTCAACGACCACGATACTTCCACCTCTTCGCCCGTGACCGTGATCGACCAGCTTCTGGCGGAGAAGATTTTCCCCGGACAAGATCCGATCGGCCAGCGACTCCGGATGGATCCGGGTGATACCGGCAAGAATCAGATGTGGGAAATTGTCGGTGTGGTGGGGCGAATGAAAGCGCGCGCTTTCGACGATATCGATACGCTGCCGGTCGTTTACTTCCCTCAGCGACAAGTGGAGCGGACGAACTACACGTTGCTAATTCGCACGAACGTCCCGGCCGGATCGCTGGAACGAACTATCCGCGAAACCGTGGCCTCGATCGATCCCGCGCAGCCGGTTTACGAAGTGCGCAGCATGTTCTCGCGCGTGCAGGAAACCTGGGCGCATTCGAGATTCATGAGTTTTCTCCTGATCATTTTCGCGGGGCTGGCGCTCACGCTTTCCATGGTGGGATTGTATGGAGTTCTCGCCTTCAGCGCGCTACGACGCCGGCGCGAAATCGGCGTACGTCTCGCTCTCGGCGCGACGCGATCGCACATTCATGCATTGATTTTGGGTCAAGGCGTGCGGCTGCTCGCAGTGGGATTGGTGATCGGGATCGCGGGCGCGCTCGCCTGTTCACGCGTGCTCGGAAGTTTCCTCTTCGAAGTGAAGGCGATCGACCCGGCGATCTATGCGGTGGTGAGCATTCTGCTCGCGGCCGCCGCCTTGCTCGCGGGTTGGATTCCAGCCCGGCGCGCCTCACGCGTCGACCCGATCGTCACGTTGCGGGCTGAATAGGAATTTTTATGAACGAACTTCGCTACGCGCTGCGGATGCTTTGGAAATCTCCGGCGTTCAGCATCATCGCCATCGCAACTCTCGCGCTCGGCATCGGCGCAAACACGGCGATCTTTTCGGTAATCGAAAGCGCGTTGCTGCGACCGCTGCCGTTTCCAAAAGCGAATCGACTGGTCCGCGTCTACGAAACGTTCGATGAGAATGGCGCGCATGGTAACTCATTGAATTTGGCGGAGAAAACGGTTCGGCAATGGCGCGAATTCGGCGGGGATATTTTCGAAGGAATCGGAGCGGCCACCGGCGGCGCCGCGAGCGTCGCGATTGCAGGCGAATCGACTCAAATCTTCCCGGCCGCGCGTATCACGGCCAACTTCTTCAACGTTCTCGATCTTCAACCCGCACTCGGGCGTAATTTTACCGAAGCAGAGGACCAGCCCGGCGGTCCGCGGGTCGTGCTGGTCGGTTACGATTTCTGGCAGCGAAATCTCGGTGGTCGTGCTGATGTTCTCGGTCAGACGATCAAGCTGGACGACGCGCCCTACACCATCGTCGGCGTGATGCCGAAAACATTTCGGCATCCCTATCGCGCGGAATTCTGGTTGCCCATCGCTCTCAACTTCGCCGCCAACGCTCAGCCCAATCACTATCTTTACGGCGTGGCGCGGTTGCGTCCCGGTATCACCATTGCTCAAGCCGATGCGGCCGCGCGCCGGATGTGCGCTGCAATCAATCAAGCTGCGCCCGATCCCAGCAATGCGCCGCGGGCTTATCTCATTCCATTACGTGACAGTTTCATCCTGGAATTGCGGCCGAAACTTCTCCTCATCGCTGGCGCCGCTCTTTGCGCGTTGCTGGTGGCGGCGGCGAACTTTGCGGGATTGATGCTCGCACGCGTGGTCGAGCGCGATGGCGAGATGGCGCTGCGCTCCGCGCTCGGCGCCACGCGCGGGCAGCTCATTCGGGAAGGTCTCGTGCAAACGCTGGTGCTGGCTGCGTGCGGAACCATTCTTGGATTACTCATCGCGGGATGGCTCACGCCCGCGCTCGTTGCGCTTAGTCCCGAAGGAGCCGACGCGACCGCCAGTGCAATTCGTGAATTTGATTACAGCGTGCGGTTTGATTGGCCGGTCTTCACTTTTGCCGCGGGAGTCATGCTTCTCATCGGCGTGGGCTTTGGTTTGCTGCCCGCATGGCGGGCGTCGCGGGCCGATCTCCGGAGTGCTCTCGGGAGCATCGGCCGGGGATCGACTCTCGATCGTGGCACGCGACGTCTAATGGGCGGACTGATCGTGGTGGAGATCGCGATCGCGGCGCTCTTGCTCATGGGCAGCCTGACCCTCACGCAATATTTTCGAAAAATAGTTCGCGAACCGTGGGGCTTTTCCACGAATCACCGAATCGCGTTCAACGCGATGTTGTCCGACCGGTTGTTCGACTCTCCCGACAAGCGCGCGCGGACGATCGACCAGACACTCACTGAATTACGATCGTTGCCCGGCGTTCGTTCCGTTTCGGTGACGGCGCCTTCTCCGATGGACGCATCGTGGGATCTAATGAGTTGCGTTCCGGAAGGGAGCCACCCGCCGGAACCGCGCGGCACTTACGTCGCGTATATGCGCGGAACTTCGCCCGGATATTTTGCGACGATCGGACAACGCTTGCTGCGCGGACGCGATTTCGCCGAGACCGACCGGGCTGACGCACCACCCGTCTGTATCGTGAACGAATCGTTCGCGCGGCGTTTTTGGCCGGGAGAGGATCCGTTAGGCAAGAGAGTAAAATCCGGCCGCGTCGATAATCCGCGTCCGTGGTACACCGTCGTCGGTATTGTCGCGGATACGAAATCCATCGCCGATCCGCGCGATGGCGAAGTGGTCGGCACGGTCGCACTTCCCTTGTCCCGCTGGTTGGCCAATGGCGGCGATGAAATGACTTTCGTGATGGAGAGTGCCGGCGAACCGAAAATTCTCGAGGCATCTCTGCGCCACGCGCTCGCTCGCGCCGACAATCGGCTCGCGGCTTACCGGATCACTTCACTCGACGACGCGGCGGCGGAATCGTGGGTGACCGAACGTTTCCTTTTCGTTCTCGTCTCGCTCTTCGGCGCGCTCGGACTCATGCTCGCGTCGATCGGCGTTTACGGTCTGCTCGCTCTGCAAGTGACGCGACGCACGCGCGAGTTTGGAATTCGCATGGCCCTTGGCGCAACCGCGCACGCGCTCATCCGTCTCGTCGCCGCGCAAGGTGTGCGGTTGCTCGCGTTCGGATTTTTCGCCGGCGGCATCGCTGCGTGGGCGGCCGCGAAGATCGCACCTCATCAATGGCCCGAGATTCCTGCGAGCGATCCATTGATCTGGGTCGGCGCTATCATTGTCCTTTCCGCAGGCGTTGCGGTCGCGTCGTGGTTGCCGGCGCGCCGCGTGTCGCGCGTCGATCCCATCGTTGCGCTTCGAGCCGAATGAACAAAAATCTTCATTGTAGGGCGTCTGTGTCAGACGCCACGAGAAAGAAGGCGTTTCACAGAAACGCCCTACAACCAAAAACACCATGACTGATCTCCGCTTCGCCATTAGGCAACTCCTCAAGTCTCCCGCGTTCACTCTGCTCGCCGTGCTGACACTCGCGCTCGGCATTGGGATGAACACCGCGATTTTCAGCCTCATTCACGATCTGTTTTTGCGCGGTCTGCCGTTCTCCGATCCGGATCGGCTCGTCATCATTCAGGCCGAAGCGAAGGAGCGAAACCTGGAGCAACTGCCGATGTCGGTGCCCCGCTTCTGGCATTTCCGCGATGGGCAGACGGTGTTCTCGAGTCTCGCGGCGGATACCGGAACGGGCTTCATCATGACCGGCATCGGCGATCCAGTGCAACTGAACGGCGACAACATGACCGCGAATTACATGGAGACGCTTGGCATCCGCCCGATTCTGGGGCGGCTCTTTTTGCCTGAGGAGGAAATGAAAACCGACGTCGCTCTCGTCAGCGCAAATTTTTGGCACAACCGGCTGAATTCGGATCCGCAAGTTATCGGGCGCAGCGTCACGCTCAATGGTGTTGCGACAACAATCGTCGGCGTAATTCCAAACCCGTCCGTCGCCTGGTTCGGTCGCGACCTCGAGGTCATCACGGCCAAGCCGTTCGAAGTGCCGGGCCTGACGAAAGAGCGGATCATGCGCGGCGTCAGTTTTCTGCGGGTCGTCGGCCGACTCAAACCCGGCGTGACCGTCGAGCAGGCGCGCGCCGCCATGCCGTCGCTTCAGCAGAGTTATCGGCAGGAACGCCCGGACAACGCGGATAATTCCTGGACGCCCGTTGTGAAATCGGCGGCGGAAGACGCGACCGGGGACCTGCGTCGACCCTTCCAGGTCCTGCTGGCGGCTGTCGGCGCCGTCTTGCTTATCGCATGCAGCAACGTGGCTAATCTACTACTCGTTAGGTTTACGGGCCGCCGGCGGGAGATCGCGTTGCGAATGGCGCTGGGCGCATCGCGGCAAAGTGTTGTCCGGCTCTTTGTTTTTGAAAGCACGCTGGTCAGTTTGATTGCCGGCGCCGTCGGCACTTGTCTCGCGCTCTGGGTTGTCTCCGTCATTCCCAAACTCTCCGCGAACAATCTCCCGCTCGAAACGGGGCTCGAATTGAATGCGCCGATCCTTTTGTTCACGCTGGCCATTTCCCTTCTCACGGGTGTCGCCATGGGCATGTATCCGGCTTGGCAAAGTTCGCGCGCCGATCTGGTGGATGGATTGAAGGATGGCGGGCGCGCCATGACCGGCAGCCGCGGACAACAACGTTTTCGTCGCGGATTGGTTGCGGCGCAGGTCGGGCTTTCCGTCGTGCTTCTCGCGGGAGCCGCGCTCCTCATCGCGAGTTTTGCTCGCCTGAGCCGGCAGCCTTCCGGTTTCAAGGCGGACAATCTTTGGGTCGGCGGAGTCGGTCTGCCGCCCGGGCAATATCCTGATCCGGAAGCGCGCTCACGATTTGTCGAACGCCTTGTGGCGGAACTGAAAACCGTTCCTGTGATTGAGGCGTCGGCCACGAGCGACGGTGTTCCTTTAAACGGAAGCCGTTCCGCCTCGCCTTACGCCCGCGTTGACGGCAATCCGCTTCCGCTCAATCAACGCCCGCTTGGTTTGACCCGCAGTGTTTCGCCCGGTTTTCTGAAGACATTCGGTATTCCACTTCTCGCGGGCCGTGATTTCGATGAACGCGACGGCGTCGATAAGCCGCTGGTTGTGCTCCTGAGCAAGTCGACCGCGCAAAGCCTCTTCCCAAATGAAGATCCGCTTGGGAAACGCATCTTCTTTGGCACGGATAACAACACGGGCCTGCCCGCGGAAGTTGTCGGAGTCGTTGGCGATGTTCGATCTCTCCGGCTGGATCGCGCGAACGATGTCGAGTTTTACCGGCCGTGGCCGCAACGCTCGGGGCCTTTCTTCTGGGTCACGGTCCGGACCGCGGTGAAGCCCGAGGCGGCGGCGGGAATGGTGCGAAGCGCACTCAACAAGCTCGATCCCGGTCTTCCCATCATTCAGCCCAACACCATGAATCAAATCGTGGACGAGTCGTTAGGCCAGCGCCGGCTCACCATGACGTTGCTCGGCGTTTTCGCCGGAATCGCGCTCGTGTTGGCGATGGTCGGGATTTATGGCGCGGTTGCTTACACGGTGGAGCAACGCACTGGAGAAATCGGCGTGCGGATGGCGCTCGGCGCGCAGACCGCGGATGTTCTGCGGCTCGTGGTGAGGCAAGGCATGACTCCCGTCGTGATCGGTCTCGTTCTAGGACTGGCCGCCGCGCTCGCGCTCGGCCGATTGTTGACTGCACAGCTCTACGAAGTCTCCGCGAATAATCCTGCGCTGCTCGGAGCCACATCAATCACGCTCGCCGTTGTCGCGCTCCTCGCGTGTCTGATTCCCGCGCGCCGCGCGAGTTTGGTTAATCCCATCGAAGCATTGCGCACCGAATGAAGACGAGCGCGGTTCGCGATTTCTGGGGAGCGCAGGCTGCCAGCCTGCAGTTCGCGGCAGCTTGCCGCGAACATCTTGCCGCGTCAGCGGCTAGTCGCCTCCGAAACTTTTCGACGATCAATACCTCCGCCCGGCAAGCTGCCGGGCGGTGCAGGCTGGCAGCCTGCGCTCCCCAGAAATCCGGAGCGCCACGCAAGAATAAATAATATGATTCAGGACTTCAGAATCGCGTTCCGCCAACTTTGGAAGTCGCCCAGTTTCACGATCGCCGCCGTCGCGGTGCTGGCTCTCGGTATTGGAGTGAACACGGCGATTTTTAGCCTGGTTAACGTGATGGTGCTCCAGCCGCCGGCCTACCAGCGGCCGGCGGAAATCGTGCAGCTCTTCTCGCAGGACATGAAGGACCCGAAAAAATTCCGCGCCTTCTCTTATCCGACTTACTGCGACGTTCGGGACCAAAACACGGTCTTCTCAGGCCTGCTGGCGCACGACGACAGCGTCGTGGGGCTCGGCGAAAAGGGAAACTTTCGCCGCGCAGTCGTGGACATCGTCAGCTCCAATTACTTCTCGGTGCTCGGTGTGTTGCCGGCCTACGGGCGTCCCTTTCTGCCCGAGGAGGAGAAACCCGGCGCCGGCGTGCGCGTCGCGGTCGTGAGCTACAGTTATTGGCAGAAACATTCGCGCGATCCTTCACTCCTGGGGCGTGCGCTTCTCGTTAATGGCCGCGCCTATACCATCGTTGGGATCATGCCGGAGGGGTTTACCGGGACGGAAAGTGTTTTTTCACGGGAAGCCTGGCTCCCGCTCGGCGTTTACGATGAAATTATTAGTGATCGGGGAGGCGCGCGGACCAGATCGCTGAGCGACCGCGGGAACGACCGGCTCATGCTTATCGGACGCCTCAAGCCAGGAATCACAGCCGAAGCAGCGCGGCCGGCCTTGAAAGGTCTCGGGGCAAATTTGGAAGCTGCGTTTCCCATTGAACAAAAAGAGCAGACGTTCATGACGGCTCCGCTCAACCGATTCGGAACCAGCACCGCCCCGATCGAACACGATCCGGTCCCAGCCATCGGCGCGGTGCTGAGCGCAATGGCGGCGGTTGTGCTGCTCGTCGCTTGTTTGAACCTGGCGAACATGCTGCTTGCCCGCGGCACTGCGCGTCGCAAAGAAATCGCGATCCGTCTCGCGCTCGGTGGGAGCCGCGCCCGCATCGTCAGGCAGCTTCTCACCGAAGGCTTTCTGCTCGCGCTGTTCGGCGGAGTTTGCGGATTGCTGCTCGGCCTTTGGTCCTCCGATCTGCTCGTCGCCTCAATGAGCCAGATTTTGCCCATGGATGTCGTGTGGTTGAGCGGACCGAATCCGGTGATGTTGGGCGCGACGCTGGGATTCTGCGCTGTGGGCACAATCTGCTTTGCTCTCGGGCCGGCGCTCAAGCTTTCGCGCGCTGCCGTCATCGAGGATTTGAAACAACAGGCCGGCGAAGACGCGCACCGGCCCCGTTGGAGATTTCTCCCGCGCAATCCCTTGGTCGCGGTGCAGATCGCCTTCTCCCTGGCGCTGGTCACGGCAGCCGCGCTTTTCCTTCGAGGCGCCGGGAAAGCGGCTTCGGTCGAAACGGGATTCCAGGCCAGAAACGTGTTTCTCGTGGAGACCGATGCGAGCCTGGGCGGGTTCGATCCAAAGCGCGCGCAGGATCTCTACCGGTTGGTCGGCGAAAAATTCTCGGCGCTACCGGGCGTGGAGCACGCCGACATCTCGGCGACAGTTCCGTTCGGGATCAACACGGTGCGGAAGACAGTGCTTCGCGCCGGCCTTCCTCCTGCTCCCGATGACAAGCCAGCCACCGCGGCTGAAGGACGAACCTTCGCTCCATTCTGGAATAGCGTCGGCGCGGATTACTTCGCGGCGGTGGGACTGGCGTTACTCCGCGGCCGGACTTTCACTGCCGCCGAAGCGAACCAACCTGGCGGACCTGCGGTGGCCGTCATCGACGAAGTCCTGGCGAAAAAACTGTGGCCGGATGGTGACGCGCTTGGGCAAAGACTTCAGTTTCCCGTTCGTGAAAGTGCTTCGCCGGAGACTGCCGAGGACGGCAGTGGCCAGATCAAGCGCGGCGAGCCGATCGAAATTATCGGCATTGTGCCGTCCATCAAAAACAGGTTGTTCGAAACAGAGCCGGTTGGTTCGCTCTATTTACCTTTCGCCCGCGGCTTTCAAAACGACGTTTTCTTTTTTGTGAAATTCGCTTCGCTTTCGTCGAGCAGCGAATCCGCCACCGCTGACTTGCTGCGCCGGACCGTCCAGAGCGTCGATCCGTTGTTGCCGGTTCTGGAGTTGAGGACCTTTGAAAAACACATGGACGGCAATCCGCAGCTCTGGATTGTCCGCGCCGGAGCGGCGTTGTTCTCCATTTTCGGCGGACTCGCGCTGGGCCTTGCGGCGGTGGGCGTTTACGGCGTCAAAGCGTACTCGGTCGCGCGGCGGACGCGCGAAATCGGAATCCGCATGGCGCTCGGTGCGCAAGGCAAGACCGTGCAATGGATGATTCTCCGTGAAGGAATCGCGATGGTCGCGGCGGGTCTCGCTCTTGGGCTGCTGCTCGCCTTCGGCACGGGCAAAATCGTGAGCAGCATTCTCTTCGACGTCAGCTCCGCGGACCCTTTCGCGTTCACGCTCGCGCCCGCCGTTCTCGCGATCGCTGCTCTGGTCGCCACGTGGCTGCCCGCGCGGCGCGCCACAAAAATCAGTCCGATGGCTGCCCTCCGCACAGAATGAGCATCAACCTTTTCCACTCGTCGCCATGCCTGCGGCGCACAAAAAAATAATATGATTCAGGATTTCAGATTCGCGTTCAGGCAGCTTTGGAAGTCGCCCAGTTTCACGATCGCCGCCGTTGCGGTGCTCGCACTCGGTATCGGAACGAACACCGCCATTTTCAGCCTGGTTAACACCATGCTGTTCAAGCCGCCGTCCTACAAACAGCCGTCCGAAATCGTGCAGCTCTTCTCGCAGGACAAGAAGAGCCCGAAAAATTTCCGCTCTTTTTCTTATCCCACCTACTCCGATATTCGGGAGCAGAACACGGTGTTTTCCGACGTGCTCGCTCATTACGACACGATTGTGGGGTTGGGGGAAAAAGGAAATACCCGTCGCACGCTGGCGGATCTGGTGAGCGCTAACTACTTCTCAGTGCTCGGAGTCTTGCCGGCACACGGTCGCTCGTTTCTACCGGAGGAAGAAAAGCCGGGCCGCGATCAGCGCGTCGCAATCGTGAGCTACAGGTTTTGGCAGAAGCACTCGAGCGATCCCTCGCTGCTGGGCCAGTCGCTGTTGATCAACGGTCGCGCGTTTACCGTCATCGGCATCATGCCGGAAGGATTTACTGGCATAACGAGCATCTTTTCTCCGGAAGTCTGGCTGCCGCTCGGAGTCTATGACGATATCGCGAGCGATTTAGGAAGCGCGCGGACCAATTCGCTCGCCGACCGCGGCACGAACAATCTTATGGTTATAGGCCGCCTCAAGCGCGGGGTCACGGCCGAGGCGGCGGCCCCGGCGCTCAAAGGCCTTGCGGCAAACCTGGAGACCGCATTCCCGGTTGAACAAAAGAATCAAACCTTCATCACGGCGCCGTTGTTCCGGTTCGACACCATTAACGATCCTGGGGAAGCCGGGCCGATTACCACCATCGGAGCGCTCCTGACTGGAATGGCGGCGGTGGTGTTGCTCGTCGCGTGTTTGAACCTGGCGAACATGCTGCTCGCGCGCGGCACCGCGCGACGCAAGGAGATCGCGATCCGTCTCGCCTTGGGCGGCAGCCGGGCTCGGATCGTCAGGCAACTTCTCATCGAGGGATTCGTATTGGCGCTTCTTGGCGGCCTGTGCGGGTTACTGTTGGGGCTCTGGTCTTCTGATCTTCTTATTGCGTCACTCCGCGCGATGCTTCCGGTCGACATCGTTTGGTTGAGCGGCCCGAATCCGGTGATCCTCGGTGCGACCCTGGCGTTCTGCGTTCTGGGCACACTTGGTTTTGCGCTCGGTCCGGCGCTCAAGCTGTCGCGCACGGCCGTGATCGGAGATTTGAAACAACACGCCGGCGAGGACGTGCACCGGCCGCGCTGGAAATTTCTGCCGCGCAACCCGCTCGTCGTGATGCAGATCGCCTTCTCGCTCGCGCTGGTCACAGCGGCCGCGCTTTTCATTCGGAGTGTAGGCAAAGTGGCTTCGGTTGATACCGGATTGCATACCGACAATACCTTTCTCGTGGAAACCGATGCGAGTTTGGGCGGCTTCGATCAGAAGCATGCCCGGGATCTTTATCGCATCCTGGGTGACAAATTTGCGGCGCTCCCTGGCGCGCAACACGCGAGTATCTCGGCGGCCGTTCCGTTTGGAATGAATTCAGTTAGAACAATTGTGCAAAGGGCCGGCGTTCACCCCGCGCCCGAGGCCAAGCCGGCGACCGCAGCGGAAGGGCTAAGCTTCAATCCCTGGTCGAACAGCATCGGCGCGGATTATTTCGCGACGGTTGGATTGCCCCTGCTTCGGGGCCGCGCCTTCACGGCCGCGGAAGCGACGCAACCTGGCGGACCGGCTGTGGCGATCATCGACGAAGTGCTCGCAAAAAAACTCTGGCCTGAAGGCGACGCGCTCGGTCAGCGGATTCAATTCCCGATGCTGGACAACGCGCCGCCGGAGAATTCCGCCGACGACAACGGTGAGATCAAACGCGGCGAATCGATCGAGATCGTCGGCATCGTGCCCGCCACGAAAGGGCGAATGTTTGAAAAAGCGCCGTCTGGCGCACTCTACCTGCCTTACGCTCGCGCGTTCCACAGCGACACGTTCTTCTTTGTGCGCTTTGCCTCGCTCCCTGCGGGCAGTGAAGCCGCGACGGCAGACCTGGTGCGCAGGACGGTCCAGAGTGTCGATCCCGTGCTGCCCATTCTCGAGTTGAGAACGTTCGCGAAGCACATGGAGGCAAGTCCACTGTTGTGGATTGTCCGGGCAGGCGCAGCCTTGTTCTCGGTTTTTGGTGGACTCGCTCTTGGGCTCGCGGTCGTTGGTCTCTACGGGGTGAAGGCCTATTCGGTGGCGCGCCGGACGCGCGAGATCGGGATCCGGATGGCGCTCGGCGCGCAAGGCAAGACTGTGCAATGGATGATTCTGCGCGAAGGCTTCGCCATGGTCGCGTCCGGTCTCGCGCTCGGACTTCTTCTCGCGTTGGGAATCGGAAAAATTGTCAGCAACATCCTCTTTGAAGTCAGCGCGACCGATCCGTTCGCATTTACGATCGCGCCTGCCCTGTTGATGACCGCTGCTTTGCTCGCCACGTGGCTGCCCGCGCGCCGCGCCACGAAAATCAGCCCGATGGCCGCACTCCGCACAGAATAGAAACCAACCAACTAATATGTTCAACGATCTCCGCTACGCACTTCGCCAACTCATTAAATCTCCCGGCTTCGCCGCCGTGACCATCCTGACCCTCGCGCTCGGCATTGGCGCGTGCACCGCGATTTTTTCCGTCGTCAACGCGGTCTTGCTCCGTCCGCTCGATTATCCCGATCCGGCGCGCCTCGTGATCATCAGGGAAACGAACTTGCCCGACTTCCCCGAGTTTTCAGTTTCTCCGCCCAACTACCTCGACTGGGAAAAACAAACGAAGTCGTATGAACATCTCGCGGCCTACTCCGGTTCGCGGATCAATCTCACTGGCGACGGCGAACCCCAGCAGCTGGTCGGCATAAAAGCGACCGCGCACTACTTCGACGTTTACGGGATCAAGCCGGCGCTCGGCCGGACGTTCCTCCCGGAAGAAGATGCGCCCGGGAAAAACCATGTCGTGGTGTTGAGTTATCCGTTCTGGCAACGCGTCTTTGGCGGCGCGGCCGATGTGTTGGGTCGTCCCGTCCAGCTCAATGGGGAGCCGTACACCGTCATCGGCGTTGCGCCGCTCGGCTTCGGCATCGCGAGCAAGATAGATGCGTGGATGCCGATGGCTTTCAAGCCCGACGAAACGGCGAACGACGCTCGTGGCGGACACTATCTTAGCGTCGTCGGCCGATTGCGGCCCGGTGTTACGGTGGCGCAGGCCGAGGCCGAACTAAAAGTTCTGGCGGCGCAATTGGCAACGCAATATCCCGATTCAAACAAAGGCTGGGGCATCTTCCTGATGCCGCTGCAGGATTACAGCGTACGCGATGTCCGCACGGTGCTTTACACGCTGCTCGGCGCCGTCGGTTGCGTGCTGCTGATCGCCTGCGCGAATATTGCCAATCTGCTTCTCGCCCGGGCAACGGCGCGGCACCGCGAGATTTCCATTCGTGCGGCACTTGGCGCCAGCCGCGCCCGGCTCGTCCGTCAGCTTCTGACCGAGAGCGTGCTCCTCGCGCTTTGCGGCGGCCTTGCGGGAATATTGCTCGCGCGCTGGGGACTCGACGCGCTCCTCGCGCTCGCACCGGCCAATCTCCCACGCGTCACCGACATTCATCTCAATGCGGGAGTGCTCGTCTTTTCACTCGCTCTGAGCGTCATCACTGGACTTATCTTCGGGATCGCGCCCGCCTGGCTCGCCGCGCGCGCCGATGTAAACGAAGCTCTCAAGCAAGGTTCGCGGGGTTCCACCGAAGGCGGAGCGCGGGGCCGATTGCGGAGCGCGCTCGTCGTGATCGAAGTGACGCTCGCGCTGATGCTGCTCGGGGGCGCAGGTCTGCTCGCGCGGAGTTTCATGCAGCTCGCCCATGTCGATCCAGGTTTCACACCGGAAAACGCCACCGTCCTCCGGCTCTCGCTGCCGCAAAAGAAATACGCGCTCCCCGAGCAGCAGACCGCGTTTGCTAACTCGCTACTCGAGCGCGTGAAAAATTTGCCGGGCGTGCAAGCCGCCGGACTCACGCACTCGATGCCGCTCGTGAGCGATTACGTGCTCGGCTTCAACATCGAAGGCCGGCCCGCCCTCGCGCCGAGCGATTTGCCAAACACCAACTACTACGCCGTCACGCCGGATTATTTCCGCGCGATGGGAATCCGCCTGGTGCGCGGCCGCGTCTTCACCGCACAGGATGACGCCAAAGCGCCGCGAGTCGCGATCATCAACGAGACGATGGCCCGCCAGCATTTTCCCAACGAGGACCCGATCGGCAAACGGATCAACATCACGAACGGTCCCGACACCTGGCGCGAGATCATCGGGATCGTCGGCGACATCAAGCAGTACGGCGTCGACAAAGCGACCAGCAGCCAATCGTACGAGCCGTTCGCGCAAGTGCCGTTCAGTTCGCTCAACGTTGTCATTCGCACGAGCGGTCCACCGGCTGCGTTGCTCGGCGCCATCCGTCCAACCGTCTACGCGGTGGACAAAGACCAACCCATCGGCACCATCCGTCCGCTCGAGGAAATCATGGCCGACAGCATCGCGCGCCAGCGTTTCGCGATGACGCTGCTCACGGTTTTCTCACTCGTCGCGCTTGTCATCGCCGCAGTCGGCATCTACGGCGTGATGGCTTACAGCGTGGTGCAACGCACCGGCGAATTCGGCATCCGGATGGCGCTTGGCGCGCAACAGCGTGACGTCCTCCGCCTTGTCCTCACGCAAGGTGGGAAGCTCATCGGTCTTGGATTGATCATCGGCCTCGCCGCGACGCTCGCCGCTTCACGCGCGATGGGGTCGATGCTTTTCAACACCAGCGCGCAGGACCCGCTAACGCTCGGCACGATTACGCTGTTGCTTGGTGCGGTTGCGCTCATCGCCTGTCTCCTTCCTGCCAATCGCGCCACCAAAGTAAATCCAATCGAAGCGCTCCGCGTGGAATGACGAAAAGGACGATTGCCGATCTCTGGGGAGCGCAGGCTGCCAGCCTGCAGTTCGCGGCAGCTTGCCGCGAACATCCGACGGCGTCTTTGCGGATCAGGCTCGCACATTTCCTCAACGCGACCTCCGCCCGGCAAGCTGCCGGGCGGTGCAGGCTGGCAGCCTGCGCTCCCCAAAGGGACACGGCGGTCATAGACCGCCGCTACAGGAAAATTTCACGATGAACGACATCCGTTACGGCTTACGCCAACTTTGGAAACATCCCGCCTTCACCATCGTCGCCGTGCTCACGCTTGCACTCGGGATCGGCGCGAACACCGCCATCTTCAGCGTGGTCAACGCGCTGCTCTTGAAACCGCTGCCATTTCCGGAATCACAGCAACTCATCGCCGTCGGCATGAGAGACACGCGCGAGAAGAGGACGACGACGCAGTTGAACTCGCTCTCCTATCCGGACTTCTTCGACTTTCGCGCGCAGAACCAAACACTTTCCAGCATCGCCGTTTTTCGGGATCAATCTTTTGCCCTAAAGAGCGAAGAAGGTGCGACCAGTTTGCATGGCGTGAAATCGAGCGCCGATTTGTTCGATGTCCTCGGCATTAAGCCCGTCATCGGTCGCACCTTCGCGCGCGAAGATGAACAGGCCGGCGGCGGGCCGGGCGGATTCAAGGTCATCATTAGCTACGATTTTTGGAAAAAACATTTCGGCGGTGAAGCAAGTGCGCTCGGTCGCACGGTCGAACTTAGTCGCCGTGCATTCACCGTCATCGGTGTCATGCCGGCGGGTTTTCAATATCCGATTTCGTCCGAGGGCGTCGATGCCTACGTCACGATCGCAGAAGACGCGTCGAATGCTGATGGCTCAAAACCGCAGACGGAAAACCGCGGCAGTCACAGTCTCGAATCGATCGCGCGACTAAAACCTGGTGTGACGATCGAGCAGGCGCAGGCGGAACTTTCCACGATCGCGGCGAACCTGGAGAAACAATATCCAGACACGAATTCGTATTTCGGCGTCGCCTCCAAACCTTTGCGCGAAGACTTGATCGGCGACGTGCGGACCGCGCTTTATGTGCTTTTTGGCGCGGTGCTGTGTGTCTTGCTGATTGCTAATGCGAATGTCGCAAATCTTCTGCTCGCGCGCGCATCGGTGCGCGGAAAAGAAATGGCATTACGCGCCGCGGTCGGCGCGAGTCGCGCGCGAATCGTGCGGCAACTGCTCACGGAAAGTTTGTTGCTCGCGGCGCTCGGCGGCGGCTTCGGATTACTGATCGCGCAATGGGGGACGGAAGCGCTCATTCGCACCGTGCCGCAAAACATTCCGCGCATCAGCACGATTCAGCTCGATGGAGTCGTGCTCGTCTTTACGCTTTTGGTCTCGTTAGGCACGGGCGTTATTTTCGGACTCGTGCCCGCGTGGCAGGCCTCGCATGTTGATCTAAACACTTCGCTCAAATCCGGCAGCCGCACCGGCAGCGGCGCGGAAAGCAAAGGCCGCTTGCGCAACGGACTCGTTGTGGCGGAAGTCGCGCTCGCGCTTGTGTTGCTGATCTGCGCTGGGCTGCTCATCCAAAGTTTCTCGCGGCTCGGTCGCGTGCCCTTGGGTGTGCACACGGAACATTTGCTGACCGCGAGCGTGCAATTGCCCGGCGTCTCGTATCCGAAAAACGAAAATATCATCGCGTTTTACGATCAATTTCTCAGCCGTATCCGCGCGCTTCCCGGAGTGGAATCGGCTAGCACAATTGTTCCGTTGCCTTTGAGCGGAAGTAATATGGTGACTGATTTCGATATCGAAGAACATCCGATGCCCGAAGGGCAGCGCGCTGCGGCGCCCGTGCGAATCATCGCGACTGATTATTTCCAAACGATGGGAATTCCGTTGAAGCAGGGACGCGTTTTCAACGACGACGATCGTCTTGATTCGGCGCCGGTCGTGATCGTGAACGAACGTTTCGCGAACAAATATTTTCCCGGACAGAATGTCCTCGGCAAACGCATCAAGCCCGGATTCAGCGCGGATGATACCGGCGAAAAAATGCGCGAGATCATCGGCGTGGTCGGAAATGTGAAGCACCTTTCGCTAAGGAACGATGATTCACCCGAGCAGTATCTGGCGCGCACGCAGATTCCGATGGACATCACCTCGATCGTCGTTCGCGCCAATGTTGCGAATCCGGCCGGTCTAACGAATGCTTTGCGCAAAGAACTGGCTTCGCTTGACGGCACAATTCCGCTGCGAAGTGTGCGGGTTTTCGACGAATACATTTCGCGCTCGCTCGCGCGGCCGCGTTTCAACGCGCTCTTGATTTCGATTTTCGCCGGCACCGCACTCGTGCTAACGGCCATCGGCATTTACGGCGTGATGGCTTACTCCGTCGCGCAGCGCACGAATGAAATCGGAATTCGCATCGCGCTCGGCGCCGCGCAATCATCCATCTTCCGTCTCATCGTCGGGCAGGCAATGTCGCTGGTGGCGATTAGTCTGGTGATCGGCGTCGCCGGCGCCTTTGCCGCCACTCGCTTGTTGAACAGCCTTCTCTTCGGCGTCGGCGCGTCCGATCCGGTGACGTTCATCGGCATCGTGCTGCTCGTCTCCGCGGTCGCGTTCATCGCAGCCTGGGTGCCCGCACGTCGCGCCACCCGTGTGGATCCCATCATCGCTCTTCGCGCCGAATGAAAATGCGATCAGCTGCGATCGTCGCGTGCGTCTGCGTTCGGGGAGCGCAGGCTGCCAGCCTGCAGTTCGCGGCAGCTTGCCGCGAACACCCGCTCGCCTTCACGCTTACGCCAACCACCACGATCCACCCGGCAGGCTGCCGGGTGGTGCAGGCTAGCAGCCTGCGCTCCTCAGAGCTGATTTCCCATCTCCGCCTTGGAATACTGGACTTCTAATATGCTCACTGACATCCGCTACGGACTGCGCCAACTGATAAAGCATCCCGGCTTCACCTTGATCGCCGTGCTTACACTCGCGCTCGGGATCGGTGCGAACACCGCCATCTTCAGCGTGGTCAACGCCGTGCTCTTGAAGCCGCTGCCATTTGCGGCGCCCGAACAACTCGTGGCCATCGGCGGCTTCGATCTGACCGAGACCGTGTCGCCGCCCAGACTCTCCTCGATGTGCTATCCGGATTTTTTCGATTTCCGCGAACAGAACCGCAGTTTTTCAAGCATGGCGGTCTATCGCGACCGCACTCTCGCGCTAGTGGATGACAAGGAAGCGCAAAGCGTGCGCGGAGAAAAAGTGAGCAGCGAATTCTTCGACGTTCTTGGCATCAAGCCGATGCTGGGCCGTGGCTTTGCGCGCGCGGATGAGCAAGCGGGGGGCGGACCCGGCGGCCTCAAAGTTGTCCTGAGTTACGGATTTTGGCAGAGCCATTTCAATCGCGCCGATGATGTGATCGGCCGTCTCCTGATGCTGGATGGCCGTCCTCACACGGTGATTGGTGTGATGCCGCAGGGTTTCCAATTCCCCATCCAAACCGACTCGATCGAGCTTTACACCACCATCGCCGACGATGCGTCGACTCCGGATGGGAGTACGCCCATGACGCAACAGCGCGGCAGTCACAGCCTGCTGGGAATTGCCCGCGTAAAAACCGGGGTGCCTTTGGCCCAGGCGACCGCGGAGTTGCGCACCATTGCCGCGACGCTGGAAAAAAAGTATCCGGAGACCAACACGAACTGGTCCGCCGGATCGCAGCCGCTCCGGGACGAAATGGTCGGAGATGTCCGGACTGCGCTCTACGTTTTGTTTGGCGCGGTGGTTTGCCTGCTGCTCATCGCGAACGTGAACGTCGCCAATCTGATGCTCGCGCGCGCATCGGTGCGCGGAAAAGAGATTGCTCTGCGCGCCGCTCTGGGTGCGAGCCGCGGGCGGATCATTCGTCAACTGCTGACCGAGAGCGTGCTTCTCGCCGGACTCGGCGGGTTGCTCGGCTTGCTCATCGCGCAATGGGGAACCGAAGCTCTGGTCGCGGCGGTGCCGCAGAACATTCCGCGTGTCAGCACGATTCGCCTGGATGGAGTGGTGCTTGGTTTTACTCTTCTGCTTTCGCTCGCGACCGGCATCATTTTCGGTCTGGTTCCCGCCTGGCAGGCATCACATGTCGATCTCAATACCGCGCTGAAATCAGGGAGCCGCGGCGCGGGCGGCATGGAGGGAAAACATCGAGTGCGCAACGCCCTGGTCATGACGGAGGTGGCGCTCGCGTTGATCCTGCTCATTTGCGCAAGCTTGTTGATTCAAAGCTTCGCTCGCCTCGGCCGGGTGCAAACCGGCATGCGCACCGATCGTCTCTTCACGGCGCGCATTGGACTTCCCGAAGCCGCTTATCCTGGCCCGGAAAAGATCATCACATTTTTCGATCAGCTCATGCTGCGGCTCCGGGCGATTCCCGGCGTGGAATCCGTGACCGCGGTGTGGCCTCTTCCTCTTAGCGGAAGCAACAACGTCAGCTCTTTCGACATCGAAGAACATCCGGCACCCGAAGGACAACAGCCCGACAGCCCCATGCGGATCGTGGGCTCCGATTATTTCAAAACCATGGGCATTCCAGTCCGGCAAGGCCGTGGCTTCGAGGAAACCGACCAGTTTAAATCCGCGCCGGTTGTGATCGTGAACGAGCAGTTCGTGCAGAAGTTTTTTCCCGGTCAGAATGTCGTAGGCAAACACATCAAGCCAAGCTGGGGTATTGGCGACGAGAAACCGCTGATGCGCACCATCGTCGGCCTTGTCGGTAACGTGAAACACCGCACGCTCAACATGGAGTTCACGCCGGAAGTGTATTTGTCCGCGTCGCAAATCCCGATGGATTCGATGTCGATCGTGGCGCGCACGAGCATCTCCAATCCCGCCGCCATAACTTCCGCGGTCCGTTCCGAACTTGCCGCCGTCGATCGGAATATTCCGCTGGTCCGCGTCCGAGTTTTTGACGAATACCTCGCCCGCGCGCTAGCCCAGCCTCGCTTCAACGCCATGTTGCTCTCGATTTTTGCCGGCACCGCCTTGCTGCTGACGGCGATCGGAATTTACGGCGTGATGGCGTATTCCGTTTCGCAGCGCACGAGTGAGATCGGGCTCCGCATCGCCTTGGGCGCGGCCAAAAGCTCAATCTTTCGCCTCGTCGTCGGTCAGGCCATGACGATCGTCGGGATCAGTTTAGCCATCGGGGTCGTGGGCGCGTTTGCCGCCACCCGATTATTGAACAGCCTTCTCTATGGCGTCGGCGCGTCGGACCCGATTACGTTCGCTACCATTGTCGTTCTCGTTTCCGGCGTCGCCTTTATCGCAGCGTGGCTGCCAGCGCGACGCGCGACGCGTGTCGATCCAATCATCGCCTTGCGCGCCGAATGAATTCCTTTCGAATTGTAGGGCGTCTCTGTAAGACGCCGCCGCGGCGAATCCCTCTCATAGGCGGCGTTTCACAGAAACGCCCTACAATAAATTTAGCCTAACGAGTTCAAATCTTATGCCAACGTTGCTTCAAGACATCCGCTACGCGTTTCGCATGATCGCGAAATCGCCCGCCTTTGCCATTCTCGCCGTGCTCGCCTTTGCGCTCGGCATCGGCGCGAACACCGCAATCTTTAGTGTGGTGAATGCCGTCCTGTTGCGGCCGCTGCCTTATCCGCATTCGGAGCGGTTGATCAAGTTCGGCGAACGCGCGCCGTCCATGCCGTTCGGCTCCGTCAGTTATCCGAACTTCCTCGATTGGCGCGCCTCGCAACGAACCTTCACCGACCTCACGCTCTACCGCCGTGAATCCTACAACCTCTCAAGCGAAAAAGGGGGGACCGCCCCGGAGCGCGTCGGCGGCGCGCGGGTCACGGCGAATTTTCTCACGATTCTCGGTGTGCCGCCGCAGCTCGGCCGCGATTTCACCGAGGCGGACGATGTGCCGCACGGCCCCAAAGTGGCGCTGATTACCGATGGCATGTGGCGGCGCCGCTTCGGCAAATCCCGCGAGGTTCTCGGCCAGCACATTATCGTCGATGGGATTTCGCGCGAGATCATCGGTGTTCTGCCCTCGGCCGTTCGTGTTCCGCGTCTCGCTGAAATCTACGTGCCGCTCGAAGATGTCAGGACGGAAGAAGGAGTGCTTCGCCGCGACAATCATCCCGGATTTGCCGTGCTAGGGCGATTGAAATCCGGCGTCACGCTCGACCAGGCTCGCGCCGATCTGGAGACAATCGCCGCCGGCCTCGAGAAAAAATATCCCGACTCCAACACCGGCCGCCGCATCACCACGGAATTGCTCCTGGAATCATCCGTGGGCGACTATCGGCACAGCCTTTACCTCCTTCTGGGCGCAGTCGCCTGCGTCTTGCTCATCGCTTGCGCGAACGTGGCGAACTTGCAGCTCGCGCGCATGTTGGCGCGCGGAAAAGAACTCGCCGTGCGCAGTGCACTCGGCGCCAGCGGCTGGCGGCTGACGCGCCAGGTCCTCACCGAAAGCGCCGTCCTTGCGCTACTCGGCGCACTCGCCGGAGTCCTGCTCGCGATCTGGAGTCTCGATGCTATCCTCGCACTCAGCCCCGCGACCGTTCCGCGTTTCCAGGAAACGCGCATCGATTTTGTCGCGCTTGGATTTACCGTCGCCGTGGCGCTGGTCTCGGGAGTGCTGGTCGGGCTCTGGCCAGCCTGGCGTATTTCGCGGACCAGCTCGCTTGCACTTGCCCTGCATGAAAGCGCGCGTGGCAGCAGTGATGGTTCTCAGCGCCAGCGCGCGCGCGCGACGCTCGTCGTCACGCAGGTTGCGCTCGCGGTCGTCCTGCTCGCCGCGGGCGGACTCATGTTGAAGAGTTTCTGGAACGCCGAGCAAGCGCCGCTCGGCTTCGATCCGCGCAACATTCTCACCATGACCGTCTCGCTCCCAACCGTGCGTTACGATAAGGACGAAAAGGTGACGGCCTTCTACAATCAATTGCTCGCGAAAGTGTCCGCGCTTCCGTCCGTCACCGCCGCCGCCATCGGCGTCAACATCCCTTTTGACGACAACGAATGGGACAGCTCTTTCCACATCACGGGGACTCCAGCTTACCAACCCGGTCAGGAGCCTTCCGCGGAGATGAACATGGTTTCGCCCGATTACTTCCGCGTCATGGGCA
Organism: Spartobacteria bacterium; assembly: GCA_003134785.1. Classification (GTDB taxonomy): domain Bacteria; phylum Verrucomicrobiota; class Verrucomicrobiia; order Chthoniobacterales; family UBA10450; genus AV80. The sequence continues at coordinate 188,141 of PLCN01000021.1, read as the reverse complement.
TGCCAATTCTTCGCGGGCGCGCGTTCGGTCCGCAGGACGTAGCGGAGAATCCTGGCTCGGTCATTATCGATGAGAGTTTGGCCACGCGATATTTTCCCGGACAGGACCCGATCGGCCGGCAAATGGACAACAACCAGACGCTCAAAAAAGATCCTCCACCGCTGACCATCGTCGGAATCGTGGCGCGGACGAGGAACGAAGCGCCCGGCGAGGATAATGTCGAGAAGCTGAACTTTCCGCAGATGTACCTTCCCGCCGCCCAACGGCCTAACGACAGCGTTACTCTTCTCGTTCGGGTCGCGTCGGGCGATCCGCTCGCATTGGCCGCTGCCGTGAAACGCGAAGTGCAGGCGATCGATCCGGACCAGCCGGTTTCTTCCATTTCCACCATGGAGAAAAATATTGGGGCGAGTCTCGCCGCCCGCCGCCTGACCATGAGCTTGCTCGGCGCGTTCGCGGGTCTCGCTCTGGTCCTCTCGAGCGTCGGCATCTACGGCGTCATGGCGCTGAGCACCACTCAACGGACCCGCGAATTGGGAATTCGCTTCGCCCTCGGGGCCAGCCGCAGCGACGTCCTGCGCCTTGTTCTGAGTCAGGGAATCTCGCTCATCGCCATTGGTCTTGTCGCCGGATTGGTGGGCGCGTTCGCGGCGAGTCGCGCCTTGAACAGCTTGCTCTACCGCGTCGGTTCTCTTGACGCGGCCGCGCTGATCGGAGCGCTCATTACGCTCGCAGCCGTCGCATTCATCGCCTGCTATCTTCCCGCCCGCCGCGCGAGCCTCGTCAACCCCATCGAAGCGCTCCGAACAGAATAACCTGTAGCCGCCGCCCTGTGGGCGGCGTGGTAGAGAGAGCGACGCTGGCAGAACAACATCGAATCTGTCGTCAACGTCTGTTCCCGCGCTTCGCACAGCGAAGCGGCTACAGTAAATCCTTCCCCACCAATGCCCATTGCCCTACACTTGGCCTCGGTCCCGACGCCGCCCAGGCAATATCCCGCACAAACAAATTGTAGGGCAGATTCAATTTCGGATGGCGCGCGGCCGTGCCGCTGAGCGGCAAGTATTCCACCTTCTCGAAATAAAAACGCAACAGCCGATTCAGCTCGCGAAAAGAAAAGTGATGCACGTGCGTTTGCTCGCCCGAGAGCCGCTTGCCCCGCATTACCTTCCAGCGCCGATGCAAATGGTAGTCCAGCGGAACCGACCCGACATAGGTACTGCGCGGGTTCTTCTTCAAAATCCGATGCACTTCCCGCACCGTGATCGAAGGATAGGGCAGATGCTCCAGCACTTCGGTCATCATCAGCGCGTCGACGCACTCGTCGCGGAAACCGATGGCCGTCGTGAAGTCCATCTCGCGACAGGCCACGCCCGCCTCCCGCGCGACTTTAAGAGCGCGCTTATCGATATCCACCCCCACCCATGAAATGAGGTTCACGAAGTTAATCAGAACTCCCCCCTGGCAACCCACGTCCACCCCGGTACTCCTTTCATCATGGCCATTCGCTTCCAGGCACCTCCGATAAAATGGCGCTTTGATTTCCTCGTGCTGATGGCCCCAACCGCCGTAGCTCGGTTTCTTTTCGTTATACTGTTCGTAGAACCCACGGATCAGCCCCGCTCTCCGCTCGGGTTCGTCCCATAAAAGCTCTTCCGGGAATCTGCTTTCCGTTTTCATCAATTCGCTAGGAAAGTTCCATGGGCGTGAGCTAGATCAACCGTTGTATTTCGGTGGGACAGAGCTTGTGCATGTCGCACTACTCCGGAAATAGCCGCATTCCGAAGCACTCGAGTCCAAGTACGAGTTATCGCTCAAAGTCGCTCCGCCGCTCGTGCCGCAGATCGGCGCACCGTTCGCCCCAAGCACATGGCCGAATTATTGGTTGATGCCTTGGTCGACCAGCGATCTTACTATACTGCCGCGCTCGCGACCCCCGAGAAACTATTGCATTGTATCAAAATTTGGGAACATTGATCCCGAAACACCCCCTATGAGCACCACCCTCATCCGACTTTTGTGCTGTTGTGCCGCAGTTCATCTCACGATTCGGTTGTTATCCGCTGAACCGCCGGCCGCTTGTGCGGCGGAACAAGCATCGCCGCGCGGTCGGAAAAGCGTTAGCATATCCCCGCCCTTAACTCCCCATGGCTTCGAGCATTTGTCGCGGGTGGCCGACGACACAACAGACGTTCACAATTCGGACCAAGAGGCCAAGGCAAGCGTAGTTTCCGCCTCGCCGGGAGCAATCGTTTCGACCCGAAGCAGTTTTGCCGCACGGTGGAGTCCCATCAGCAGCGCGACGAGTTATCGGCTCGATGTCTCAACCTCCAGTTCGTTTGACGGTTACGTGACTGGTTATCAGGGTTTGGAGATGGGAGCAGCAACCTGGCGGGTAGTGACCGGGTTAAGCCCGGGCACGACCTACTATTATCGAGTAACCGGTCTTACTGAAGCTGGGTTTGCTACTAACTCAGACGTGATGACCGGCCAGACTGCCGCCGGCTCCGGCTTTGTTATTAGCCCGACCTTTGATAGCTCGATCACGAATAACCCAAACGCGGCGGCGATCGAAGCGATGATCAATGGCGCGGTCGCCATTTATGAATCGTTGTTCTCCGATCCGATTACGGTTTCGATTTTCTTTCGTTATTCGACTAAACAACCCAACGGCATGCCGTTCGGATCCCCATCCCAAATCGCGCAGAGCAATTACGTGGTCTATTCGCCCTCGTGGAACACTTACATCAGCGCCTTGCAAGCCGACGCGAAGACGGCCAACGACGCCACGGCCAATGCCAGCCTTCCGCCAAATGCTTTGTCCGCCAATATCATCCCCTCGAGCGCAAATGGCCGGGCGCTTGGCGGAGACACGCCGCCGGCGATGTTTGCGGATTCCAGTGTCGCCGTCGGCGGACCTTATGATGGAATCGTCACGCTCAATTCCGCGGCGCCGTACCAGTTCGTCCGCCCGCCTAACAGCAATAACTATGACGCCCAAACCGCTGTCGAGCATGAGATCGATGAGATTCTTGGCCTTGGCTCCCGCCTGAACAATCCAGGCACCGATCTTCGGCCCCAGGATTTATTTAGCTGGTCCTCTCCTGGAGTCAGAAGTATCAGCACATCCGGCACGCGCTATCTTTCGATCGATGGCGGAAACACCAACATCGTAAATTTCAGTCAGATCCCGAACTTCGATTTCGGCGACTGGCTAAGTGATCCTTGCCCACAGGCGAATCCATATGTGCAGAATGCTTTCGGTTGCCACGGCCAGGCGTCAGACGTTGCCGCGTCATCGCCGGAAGGTATCAACCTCGACGTGATTGGTTACGACCCGGTCCCACCGCCCACTGGTCAACTGCTCAACATTTCCACTCGAATGGAAGTGCTAAATGGCGACCAGGTATTGATCGGCGGATTCATTGTAACGGGGACTGATCCGAAGCGGATCATTGTGCGGGGAATCGGGCCTTCGCTCCCAGTGGGCGGGGCATTGGCTGATCCCACTCTGGAGTTGCATCAAGGCGGCACGACGCTAGTCACCAACGACAACTGGAAGATCAACGATCAGACCGGGCAGTCGCAGGAAGCTGACATCCGCGCCACCACAATTCAGCCCACGAACAATTTGGAATCAGCCATATTGACGACCCTTAGTCCGGGGTCCTATACCGCAATCCTCGCGGGTAAGAATGGAGGAACGGGCGTCGGCTTGGTTGAGGTCTACGATCTGGCCCAAGGCGCGAACTCCAGGCTGGGGAACATTAGCTCGCGTGGATTCGTGGACACGGGCGATAACGTCATGATCGGTGGATTTATCGTAGGCGGAGGAAGCGGGGACAGTGCAAGAGTGTTGGTGCGGGCACTTGGACCTTCGGTTCCGGTAGCAGGCGCATTGGGCGATCCAACACTGGAATTGCACGACGGAAGTGGAACGACGATTGCGACCAACGATAACTGGAAGACGCGCTCTGATGGTGTCAGCCAGCAAGCAGAAATCGAAGCCACCACCATTCCACCAACAAATGATTTGGAGTCGGCCATCGTGCAAACCCTCCCGCCCGGTAACTACACCGCCATCGTGCGCGGAAAGAACAACAGCAACGGCGTTGGTTTAGTCGAGGTTTATAACCTTCAGTAGCTGTTGTGACTTGGACTCCCCTCGTTCACTTTCTCTGCGGTCGAACATCCATCGTGAAGGCGACACCAAGGGACAATTGCCGTGCCTCAGCGAGCGGATCGTGCGAGAGCGAAGCCGCGGCGAGAGCGAAACCACCTTGACCACGATCCAGTCCGGCACCCAGTTCAACGTCACCGTCACCTCGCGCAATTCCAAAGGCGGCAAAAGCACCCCGAGCGATCCAGTCAGCGGTACGTCGCCTCAACTCGCTAAACCGGCTGTAATGGATGGATGTTCAAGTCCCCTTCCGTTTTTTTATATTGCCTCCTTCTGTGTCAGTCATAGACTTCCAATTGTGCGGCCTCCTCCCCGATCTAAGCGCAAACCCACGCTTTCGCTTTGCCCAGGCCACTGTGTGGATAAAAGCAGAAATAGGCGAAACTTACTTTCGTCTAATTGTAGTTAGACCTCATGCGTGCGCGGTACTTCAGGACGGTCTTGCTTCTTCTCGCTTGCTCCGCCAACGCCGTTTTCGCAGAGTCTCCTCACGAGATCGCGGTGCGGATTATTTCGTCTGCACCAGCACCTATATACCAGCCAAAAGACACCACGGACGAGGAACGAACCAAGGCTTCTCATTTCAACGCCGCAGCACAGCTTCACAAGTTTCTCCTTGGCGACTCTTTGCCGGAGGAAATCAGGGTCTGCTACGCCATGCACCTCTTGGTGGATCGCATGCTGCAAGCGCACGATCTCAGCGACAGCAAACTCGCCAAGGATTACCGAGCCGATCTCATGCGTGATCACGAGGTCCTCGCTATATACCTCCGGCAGCTGAATGAGCGTGCGAGATGATATGCCACGCGCGAGACCAACGAGGTCTAACCCCTATGTAGGTTGTCAAGCGTGGCTGCGGGTGTGGTGAGGTTTGATTAGTTCATGCGGTAAAGAGTCAGGGATTAAGGTGTGATCTGGAACGCTTCCTCTTCCGATTACTCGTTGGGTTTGTTTCCAGCGGCTCGTACTCCTATCCGTGCGTGTCACCGTGGCGACAGCACCATATGATCAATGCGATCGGTGGAAGAGGAACTTGAGGCGGCCCAATCTAAGCGTCGAACAAGGACGTTAACCTGATCAGGTTAGACACCGGGCTCGCCTCACGTTCCAAAGCGTGATTGTTAATGGGAAATTAGCGGTGAGTTGTTCGTTGGTTCCTTTCTGTTCCCCTCGAATTCATTTGTTAAATACTTAGTCCGAGCTGCTCTGGATTGAGCCGGCCGGTTCTGATCCGCCAGAGATCAACCGCGAGCTGGCGGGCGACGGCCACGATGGCTTTCTTGCGTGCGGCTCCGGTGGCCAATGCTCCCTTGGCGAGCACACGCCGCCATTTGATCACCGGTTTGTATTCAGGCTGGAAACGGACCATCACCACACTGGTCATCAGCCCCAGTCCGCGTGGTTGGCCCGGAGAGGCCGCGGCCTGGAGTTTGACCGTGAGCGCGCGGATCTTCTCTTCGAGCGCCAACAGGATCGGCTGGCTATTATTGAGCAGTTCTTTCATCCACGCCGGCACCGCCAGCGCCGCAAAGGTGCGAGGCTTCCACCAGCGTTGCACCGGCTCGATCCCGTGATTGACCATCAAACTGCGCCCCTGCGCCTCAAGTCGCTTGCGCGTTTTCACTAACTGCTCTCGCTGCCGGTGAATCGCTCGGAGTTGTTCCTCCTCCTCGCTCGGCACCCGCACCAAAGCCAGCGCTTCCTGGTTGCCTTCCACAAAACGATCCAGTTTCAAACACAGCGCCTTGGGCGTCGAGCCCATCAGTCTTTACCCTTTTGTTGCGCCTCGTCCAGCTTCTGCGGACAAACCACGTGACACGCGATCCCCAGCGCCGCCAATTGCCTTTGCAATCCAAACCCAAACCCGCACGCTTCGTAGACGGCGTGCATCTCCGCTCCGCTCTTCTGCTTGAGCCTGACCGCCCAGCTCAGAAACGCTGCTTTTTTGAACCGCTGCGCCGGCTTGGGATTACCCCCTCCCTCCTGGCAAACCACCACGTAACACTCCTGGTGCACATCAATTCCAAGCTTGATCACCGTTTTGCCCGGATTAAACTCCGAGCGGGTTCCCTCGTGTGAGGACAACTCAGTGTGTAAACACTTATTCATATTGTCGGGTGTAGGTCCCAAACCCGCACCCGGCAACTCCCTACATGTCATCTAGGCATCGTGAAGGTATCACCACGGCGTTATTTGCAGGAGCACAAGCCATGTCAGGTAAACCAGAAACTATCGACGAGTACCTTGCGCCGTTGAGTATCGAGAAAAAAGCCGCACTGGAGACACTTCGAAGGGCCATCAAGTCGGCGGCGCCCAAGGCGGAAGAGTGCATCAGCTACGATATCCCAGCCTTCCGTCTGGACGGAAGACTGCTCGTAGCCTTTGCCGCGGCTGTGAGACACTGCGCCTTCTACCCCGGTGCTTTCCCCGTGAAAGCCCACAAGGACGAGCTCAAGGCCTACAACACTGACAAGGGCACCATCCGCTTTCCAGCGGACAGTCCCTTACCGGCCACGCTGGTGCGGAAGCTGGTAAAGACTCGAATTGCGGAGCAAGCCGCCAAACAACGGGCTGCAGCGGGCGGCACCAGGCGCCACCGCTAAACCAGAGCGTTAGCAAAACCACAGGAAGCATCATGAGCAATAGAACGACAATATCATTCAAGCACACCGGGGACATTTGGCCCATCGTGGAAGGGTGGGGCAGAGAGAACAGTTTCAACCTGAAAGAAACCTCGCCCACAAACAGGCTCTACCAGAAGGGCATCGGCTTTCTGGTTGCGCCCATGATGCTGCAAGCAAGCTGCAACGGAGAGCAATGCACGCTTGACGCATGGGTACGAGTAAATGTCCTGGTCCGTTTGATGGCGCTATTTATCATCTCGTCAGAGATGAGCATAGAGTCAGGAGGTTTCAGGCTCGTAGCGCCGCGCAGTATCGCACGCAATGCCATCAACAAATTACTGGTCAAACTCGGGCAGCCACAAATTCCATGAGTCAGCATGACAAGGTCTGGCAAGCTCGGTCGCCGAGCTTCCGTGTCAGGCCAATGCCTTCTCTAAAGCAGCTCCGCTACCGCTGCTTCGACGTGGATCTGGGTGGTGTCGAGGACTTGGACGCCAAACACGGTCTCGTCCCGCAGGATGAGAGATAGCTCTGTCCCACCCAGAATTATTCCATCGATTTGAGAGCGTTCCTTCAAGGCCTTGATCATCGCCATCAATCGTTCGCGCGTTTCGGGCAGAATAATTCCTTTCAATAGCTCCTGCATGTACTTCTCGTGAACCCAGCCTTGCTCCTCTTTATTCGGCACGACCAGTTCGATTTGTCGGCGGGACAATGCGTCGGGGTAAAAGGATGACTGCATGGTGAAGCGAGTCCCGAGCAATCCAAGACGGCTTAGACCGCGGGCTTTCGCAGCGGCGCAGGTTGCTTCAACGATGCTGATCAGTGAGATGGTGGAATGCTGCGCAACGGAATCGAAAACAAGATGCGGCGTGTTTGCGGCCAGCAGGGCAAACGTCGCGCCGCCGCGCGCGAGTTTTTCTACTTCGGCGGTGAGATACTGCGCCAGTTCGCTCAGCTCGTTTGCTTCAACGAACGCGAGCAGCTTTTTGTTATCGATGCTGTTGATGAGGATCGAGGGCGCCCTCCCATCGGGAATGCACTCGCGATACAGGGCGTGAATGCGGCGGTAATACTCGATGGTCGATTCGGGGCCAATTCCGCCTATGATTCCGACTGTTTTCATTTATTGGTTCAGGAAGACTCTGATGATGGCAAAGATTATCGCCCTGGCTTTCCTATTTAGCGCGGCCCTCGCGCCGGCGCAAAAGACGAAAATTATTCCGACGCCGGCGGACGTGGCCGAGGCGCCGGCCGATGCGACGAAGACGGCCTCGGGCCTTGCTTCGAAGGTGATCGAACCTGGGACCGGCAAGACGCATCCGGCCAGGACGGATGGGGTCACGGTCGAGTACACGGGATGGACGACCGATGGCAAGATGTTCGACAGCTCACTGACCACCGGCAAGGCGGTGACGTTCCCGCTCGATAAGGTGATCGCGGGCTGGACGGAAGGCGTGCAATTGATGGTGGCGGGCGAGACACGGCGGTTCTGGATACCCGAGTCGCTCGCCTATAAGGGAAAGGAAGGACGGCCCCAAGGCACGCTAGTGTTCGATGTGAAGCTGATCTCGTTCAACGAGACGCCGTCGCAGACTCCGACAGATTTCAGGAACCCTCCTTCATCCGCCAGGCGCACGCCAAGCGGCCTTAGTTATCAGGTTTTGCGACCGGGAAGTGGCAAGCGTCATCCGACGGAGCTTAGCAACGTAACGGTGCAGTACTCAGGCTGGACGACCGACGGTAAGTTGTTCGATAGCTCGCTCGCGACCGGCAAGCCTGCTACCTTCTCGCTCGGCCGGGTCATAGCTGGTTGGACTGAAGGCGTCCAGCTGATGGTGGAAGGAGAGAGGGTGCGATTCTGGATACCTGAGTCACTCGCCTACAAGGGACAAGGACCGGTCTACGGCGACCTGGTTTTCGATATCGAGCTGATCAAGATCAACTAGGGAAGTTGCGTTGTCGCATCTCCGCCATCAGCGCTGTGGCGTTGCAGATAAAGCCAGAGAGCGGCATCCGCCAGGAGGAGAGTTATCAGCCCGGCCACTCCGGTTACGCCGACAGTAAAGGCGGTTCCTCCTTTAGTGAAGATCACCAGCGTGGCGGCGGCGTTGAATGTGCCGTGGAAGACGGCCGCGGCAAAGACGGATTGCGCGCGCAAACGCACGTAACCGCTCAAGGGCGAGAGAAGGATCGTAAGAACAATCATCACGATCGGACCTGCGACGGAGTGGCCGGGATAATTGTAACCGGCCGCGATCAAGGGGAGATGCCAGAGACCCCAGAAGAAACCAATCACCAGCGACGACCGCCAAAAACCCAGCGACTCCAATTCGCGCAGCAATAGCCCCCGCCAACCGAGTTCTTCGCCCAACCCGGCGACTGCATTAATGGAGGGACCCGCAATCAAGACCTGCATGAAGGAGACCAAAAGGAGCACTCCCGGTTTCGCGAGGAACGTCTGTTCGAGCTGGCTATGCAGATCTGTTATTTGTTGGGCCGGCAACTTTCTCGCTAATGCGCCAGTGAGCGCGTCCAGCCCCGTCACCAAGGAGACACCTGGGAGAGCAAGGCTGAGGGCGAGCGCTGCCACAACAAGAAACACGGGCAGTAACACGGCGATAAGCAACCAGGGCAGCCGAGGAACCTGGAGACCCAGATCACGCAACGGTTCTTTCCAGATCAATTTCTGGGTAATGACGGCCGCCGCCGCCGGTGCGAACATGTAAGGGATCGCCATCGCGACAAAGGCGCCCGAATCGACCCGGCCACCCAGAGCGAAGAAGCCAAACCCGATCATCCAGGCCAGCGCATAAGCCAGCGCGAGAAAGACAACGGTCTTCTTAGAAAGCATGAGTGTTAATGCTACATGTATTCGTCAGAGCCATGGACCCAGATGAACGATTGCAGATCGATCATGTCGCGCGGGCGCAGGTCGCGCAAATCGCGCCTTATGGTTGCGGCAAACTCAAGCAGGCTGGCGTAGGTGTCCCAGTTCGGCTTGGATTGATATTGAAACTCGAAGCCATACTTGCGGGCGGCAATTCGGGTAACGTTTGGTTTTATAAAGATATGCGTCTCCGGTTGCGCGATGAATCCAAAGATGGTCACGAGTGGCCAGGTCAGCACTCGGGTTTGTTTTCTGGGCAACGCCGCGATCGTGTCGCACCAGCGATGGAACTTCGCTTCACTGCTTTCCGCGCCGTGGAGAAAATCGTAAAGCCCGTCGGAGAAGGCGCGCGCTCCCGCGGAAGATTTCACGGCATCGCGCAGCGCCATTTTCTCGAAAGAAAACAAGAGGTTCGTTCGCGACTTGATCCGCACGGCGCGCGCGGCGATTTCAGCAAACTCCTTGCGGCGCAAGAGCGAGCGAAACGTTCCCCGTTTGAGAGCCTCCTCCCATTGCTGGTGTGCGTTCCATTTGTAGTCCCGTTCCCAAGCCAGATAGGTCTCGTCTCGAAATCCCCTTGGGGAGAAAGCGAAGGAACTTTCGCCGGCAGCTACTAGCGCCTGATGGAGTCTGCGTCTTTTGTTTCATTTCGAGAGGAACTTCGTTCCAGGTATGTCGTGTGAGGACAAGCCGGGACCAGGCCACGAAAGGGACCACCAGCAAGACCCCAACCCAGGGGAAATCCAGCGCGCGATCGTCAGCTTCGTGGTCAGGGGTGGCATCTATCCCATGAAGCGGCTATAGACTATAACCATCTCATAAATAGAACGGGAGTCATCCCGAGGCTGGCGCAGCGCGCCGAGGGACCTCGCACTCGAAGTAAATGCTTCCTTGGAACGAGTGTGCCGCAATTTGCAGAGGAGAGGTCCCTCGCCGTCTGCGCGGTTCGGGATGACAACGCTATTTATGAGATGGTTTCTAACCAAGGTTGCGCAAGATCACTGCACAAGGAGCAGCCGTGAGACTAGGGCTTCTGCTGCGCGGGTAATGGTTCCTTGCTCTTGAGGATCTCCGCCTCGGGCGTGAGCTTCTTGGTCTTGCCGCTGAAGATGATGCGGTTCGGCTTTTCACCCAACGCCTCCGTGATCGCTTTCGCGTGCGTGCTGACCACCTTCAAGTTCAGCAAGATCACGTGCAACTCCTTCATCTGATCTTGCAGTTGCTTGTCCGTCGTGCCGATAAATTTGCCCGCTGTTTGAAAAACGTTGTTCGCATTTTGCTCGATGCCATCGAGGCCTTTGATAATGCGCTGCAATTCCTCCAGATCCATTTTTACGGTATCGAGCAGTGGCGAAAACTTCGGGAGGAAATCTGTCAGTTCCTTTCTCACGGTGGTCACGGTGCCATCCAGATTCGTGACTGTCCCATTCAGATTATCGATCAGCTTGTTCGCGTTCTCGAAGAGCGGACCGGCAGCCGCAGTGATCTGCTCGAGTCCGTAGGCGGGGTGGCCTTCGATGATGGCGTTATTGGCCAGTGTCTCCCCTCCAGGCGTGCCTGCGGAAAGCGCGACAAACTTTGGCGCTAGCAACGTATCCGAGCTAAGCGTCGCAGTAACATCGGCGGGCAGGGGCGGAATATTGTCATCGAGGTTGATGGTGACGCGCACGGCGTTCCTCTGGTTCGCCGAGGATTGGCGTTGCCCTCCGCTCAAGTGGCGCATCGCAATTACCCGCCCCGCCGGCGCGCCCGCATAACGAACTTCCGAATGCAGCTTGATCCCCGTGACGTCTTCGTAGTCGATCTGCAAAGTCCGCGAGGGCTTCTTCAAGCGGTAACCGGAAAGCGCCATGGTCAAGGCCGCGAGCAGGATCGCGCTGCAGACGATGACGGAGAGGGCAACGATGTAATCGGAGAAATTTCGTTTCATGGAATCTTGTGGTGAAAGCGGCGGCGGGCGGAAACCAGCGGACGCGCTTTGACATGGGGATGGTGCTCGTGATCGTCCTGCGAAAGATTCAAAGGCATGGGTCCGTCGGCTTCGCCATTGATGAATTGTTGCACTTCTGGATCCGGGCTCGTGCGAATTTCGTCCGGAGTACCTTGCGCGATAATCTTGCCGCGTCCGAGCATAATCATTCGCGTGGCGATGCGAAATGCGCTGGTCATATCGTGGGTCACGACCACGGCCGTCATGCCCGCTCCTTGAGTGAGCTCGAGAGTGAGCCTATCCACGACCGCGGTCATGATGGGATCGAGTCCCGAAGTCGGCTCGTCGCTGAAGAGCAACTCGGGATCGAGCGCCAACGCTCGCGCCAGACCGACGCGTTTTCTCATCCCGCCGCTGATTTCCGCCGGCTTGAGATTTTCGAATCCGTTTAAGCCGACTGTCTGAAGTTTCTGAGCCACGATCTCCTGGATTTCCTCGGCGGAGAGGTCGGTGTGCTGCAAAAGCGGCAACGCCACATTCTCGCCAACGGTGAGCGACGCGAGGAGCGCGCCTGATTGAAACAACATCCCGAAGCGCCGCCGGATCTCGTCGATTTCGCGATCGTTCATGGTGGTAATTTCGTTGCCGAAAATTTTGACCGAACCGGCAGTCGGCTTCATCACGCCGATGATATGGCGCAGCAAGGTGCTCTTGCCGCAACCGCTCCCACCCATGATCACGAGCGTCTCGCCGCGCTGGACCTTGAGCGAGATGCCGTCGATTACGCTACGATTTCCGAATTTTCGGAACAGATCCACGACTTCCACGACAGGCTCGGTTTCAGGAATCATGCGCCGAAGAAAAAGACCGCGGTGAGGATGGCGTTAGTCACGAGCATGGCAAGGAGCGCTTGCACGACGGATGATGTCGTGGCCTGGCCGACACCTTCCGCGCCGCCTTCTACGTGGAGACCGGCATTGCAGGCGATGGTGATGATGATCCAGGCGAAGACCGCGCTTTTGATCATGCCCGAATACAAGTCCCAGGTCTCAGCACTCTCGAGCGCGCGGAGCACATAGCCGGCGGTATTGAAATTGAGCGCGAAACGGCAGACGGCCCAGCCACCGAAAACACCAATGTAATTTCCCAGGATCGTGAGAGCCGGCAGCATCACGAGCATGGCGAGGAAGCGGGGGACGATGAGGTAGCTGATGGGATTGATCGCCATCACTTCGAGCGCTTCGATTTCCTCAGACACTTTCATGGTGCCCAACTCCGCGGCCACGGCAGAGCCGCTGCGCCCGATCACGATCACCGCGATCAAGACCGGACCCATCTCCCGCAGCAATGTGACCATGACCAGGTCGGGCACGTAAATTTCCGCGCCGAGTTGCTGGAGCGAATGCGCGGCCTGCATCGCGAGCGTGACGCCGACGCTGAACGCGGTGAGCGCCACCATCGGCGTGGCGCGGACGCCGATGAAAACCATCTGCCGGAAGATCGGCGAAAACTTGAACATCTGCCCCTTGAACGGCGCGACCAGGACCCAGTAAAACAGGCTAGCGTTAAGCCGGAGAAAGTTTTTCAAAATGCGGCAGCAAGGTATAACACCACGTCATCCGCGGTTTCCAGATTAGTTTCCGTGAAGCGAAAAAGCGCGCTTAGCTAGCAGCGGCGCCAGCGTAATGCTCGGCCCCAAGGAAATGAAGCGAGATGTAGGGCTGGTCGCCCACGACCCAGCTATCGTGGCCCGGCCCAATGTAAAACAAATCGCCAGCCTTCATCTCATAATAACGCCCATCATTCATCTGGCACGCAGCCGTGCCGGAAATGACGAGGCCGATGTGTTCCACTTCGAATGAGGTAGCGCCGGTCGTGGGGCCGACATGCTTCGACCATCTCCAACCCGGCTCGTAACTCGCGCGGCCGATCGTCATCGAACCGATCTTCGCCAATTCGAAATATCCCTTTTCAAACCGCCGCACTTCATCCGGCTGTTCGAAGCGTTTGATCAGGAAATCGTCGTAGTTTGGAATCATTCTCTTATGTCAGCTTCTCGGAAAATTCGCCCAACATCCGCGCTTCGCATTCCGGGCACATGCCGTGAGAGGTCGTCGTGTGCATGTCCCGGACGATATACTCCTCGAATGCGACCCACCTTCCGTTTTGATCCAGCCTTCGGCACCAGGCACACATCTTGACCATTCCTTCGAGGTAATGCAGCCGCGCGACGATCCGCTTCGTCAGAACAAACACGACCAGCCAGACGAAAAGAATGACCAGCGTCTCGATCGCCCCCTCGCGCCAATTCGGGTTTTGCGCTCCGCCAAAAATGCGTTGGGGCAGCCGCAGCAACTCATCCCCCCACGACAGTAGAATGATGACGAGGAACCCGACGCATTCGTACCATAGAATTCGGTGAGCTTTGTTCGGGTTCTTCATTACTTCGCGCGGAAGCCTTGCGCGCGAAGCTTAACAGCAACGCAGACGAGAATGCGATGCTTGTTTGCGCGGACCGATCCAGTGGATCGTGCGACGGAAATGTTAACGCGATCGCGCGCGCAGGCGAGCCGAGATAAGTCGGGATCGCCCGAGTTTCCGCGTCAGCACCAGCGCAAGACAGAAAGCTCCGACCGCAACGCCATTTGGAATTTCCGGGACGGCCGTGAGATCGATATTATCCAGCGACGCGTTCGAGCTGGTGCCGTTAGGCGTGTAGATGTCTTGGAAGGTCAGCGTCAGATTGCCGGTGACAGTGACCGTGAAATCGAGTGTTTGCAGCACCCAGTCGCCCGTCGTTGCTTTGGTGTCGGTGCCAGGATTGCTGGCGCTGAACGAGGTCGTGAAATTACTAAAGCCGCCGCCGTTCAGGATCACATTCAGCGTCGAGGTGGTCGTTACTCCGCGGGCGGCTTCGGCGCTCATGTAAAAGGTGAGATGATATTGCACGCCGCTCGTCAATGAAAGCGTTTGGGAAAGAGAGTTGCCGCCGGCGTAGGCGTTGGTTGTGGTCGAGCTGTCCAGCTGCATCGAGTAGCCGCCGGTGAACGGATTCGGGATCCAGTCCGCGGTCGAATTTGCCGTCGAAAGATAATTGGCGGCGCCTGGCTCCGCGCTGATCGCGCTCGTCCAGCCGGTAAGGGTGTTAGCGCCGATCGGGGCATAGTCGGTGGTGAAGGTGGAGGCCGGGCTGCCCGGCGCAGGTCCAACGAGCTCGAAGTCGCCGTTGACGATCAAATTGCCGGAGGCGACCGGCGAAAGGGCGATGGTCGTTAGGCAAAAAAGGAGAAGCCGCAATCGGCCTAAGCCCATGGTTTCCCATGTCGAAGTTGATTCCACAGGCGTGCTATTAAGCAGGTCGCCTGCCAGAGCGCTTCCTGTTCTCTAAACAAGGAGCGGCGTCGGTTTACAAACCACCGTGGGTTCTTCGGCGGTCGGGGACCGCCGGTTTCGGGCTCCTCCTCTCTTAATCCTGCTCCTGCTCTTGCTCGCAATGGTTGTCGATCGACCTGAAGAAAGAATCAGGAGCACGATCAAGATCAGGAGCAAGAGTGTTGAGGAGCAAAAGTTAGGGCGGCGGTGGCGCTGGCTGGTCCGGCGGAGGGGGAGGCAGAAAACCGTGATGCTGCATGATCTTGTGGTGCTCCAGTTTCAGCGCCTGCATTTTCTTTTGCTGCTCAAGCGAGAGCTCTGGCGAAATTTGTTTCTCAGACTCCTCCATCACCGCGCGAACTCGCTGAGCGGTCTCCACCCGGATCGCTTCGAGCTTCGCGGAAGTGGCATCGACGATCGGCGAAATTTTCGCCGTTTGTTCAGGCGTCAGATCCAAGACACGCCGCAAATGTTCTCGCATCCGATTGCTCACCTCGCCGGACTCTGGCGGCCCGAGGAAGTGACGCCGCACATGCAGTGCGCTGAACAATCCGCCGGTCGTGATCCCCGCCGCGAAGACGAGAAGGAGGGCGAACGCCAGTTTCCATTTCAACGCGCTGTTCATTGTGAAAATTCCGTCTGGATGGCCGAATCGGCGATCGCGTATTCGTTGCTTTGCGGTGCGATTCGCTCCTCGTTGTCGTTGAATTGCTGATAGGCGCCGGCGCTCGCGAGAGCCAGCACGACGAGGGCGCCCACACCGATTCGCTGGAGAAAGCGGGTCAGATCCGCGGCCTCGCTCGCTCTTCCATTTCCCGCGCGCCATAACGAAACCACGCGAGTCTCGAAACCGAAAGGCGCTTCCGGCGCCGATTCCTCGGATGAGTGCGACGCCGAACGCAAGAGGCGATCCAAATCCGCGTTGCGGCCTTTCATGCGTTCTCCTTCGCCGAGATGTTTGCCATTTGCTTCTTCATTTTTTGCCGGGCGCGGAATGCGCGCACCTTCACCAGCGCGGTGCTCCAGCCGGTGATCTTCTGGATTTCCGCCACGGAGCGCTGCTGCAAATAAAGCAGATCTATCACGAGCCGCTCGGCTGGTTTGAGCGCTTTCATCAGATGCTCGACTAACTGGCGCGAAACAAAACTCTGGTCGGGCGCCAGCTCATCGCTCGTCGCGGCCAGGTTCTGGATCACGGCGACCTGTTCTTCGCTCAGATCGGCTTCGCGCAATTCCGGCCGCGCTTTCTCCGCCTGGATCTGGTTGATGCAGGTATTGATGGCGATGCGCGAGACCCAGTGCTCGATCGGCGCCTTTCCGGAAAACTGAGATAGCTTCTGCATTACCTTGATAAATATCATCTGGCAAAGGTCCTCTTCGGCGCTTCTCGCCGGCCGATGGGCGCGCACCAGTTTCGCCACCAACGGGTAGAGGAGGCGAACCAATTCGCGCGCCGCATCATCATCATGCCGCAGCGCCGCAGCCACCAACTCCCGTGAGACTCCATCATCAGCCATGTAAAGCGAAGCCAGTCCACACTGCTGAAGAAGACAGGAGCGCGGCTCCGCAGGTTACAAAATAATCGCGGCTTCTTCCTGCGCGGGAAAAATTTCGCAACAAATTTGTAACCGCGAGGTTTGCCTTCCGGTCATCCATTCCTGAAAGAGGCGCTCTGATTGCGCTGAAACACAAGAAACAAACTACAATGACACGAAAACTTATCACTCTCATGGCCGCCGGCGCGCTCGCGCTTGGGGGTCTGACCTATCTTCACGCTCAAGGTCCCAGCGCACCTGGCCCCGGACCCAAGCATGAACACGGACCGGGACCGATGCATCACATGGAGAATCCGTTCGACCATTTGAGCAAGGATCTGAACCTGACCGATGACCAAAAGGCGAAGGTGCAGCCGATCATCGATCAAACCAAACCGCAGCTCGCAGCCATCCATCAGGAAGCGATGCAAAAGATGCAGGCGCTCATGGAAAGCACCGGCGCGCAGATCCGGCCGTTGCTCACGCCGGACCAACAGCAAAAATTCGATGCGATGAAAAAGGCGCACGAAGACATGCGCAAGTCGATGCAGGAAATGCACGACGCCAAGAAATCATAACTGAGTTCGATTAGGGGAAACGGGCGGCGGCGATTCGAAAGGGTTGCCGCCGCTTCTCCTTTGGTAGTGTTGGCGCTTTTTTGGTAGGGTCGGCGCGCTGCGCCGACCGGAGTGCAGCGCGGCGTCCTAATTCGATTCAAGGAGCGGGCGTTGGCGCCGGCTTGTAGACGAGCGATGTCACGATGCCGAGGAGCACTGCTTGCACTAATCCGCCGAAGAACCATTTCACCGCGAGCTCTGCTGGCAACGGCATAACCACGAACAGTATAATGGCCCACGTTTGCTGAAACAAACCCATGAGCAGACCGAAGTTAACACCTGCGCCGACGCTCCGGCCGGCAAAGCCTTTGGCCCAAACGAGCACGAAAGTGGAGACAATCAGAAATTGCGCCAAAAACATCCAGCAGATGTGCGTGTACATTTCCGTTTCCGGTCGCCAGAGAGGTTTGGTCGCTTGATAGAGCGGCCCGAGCCAGAGATTATGAATGAGAAAGTCAGTCGCGAAAATCACCACCCAGCCCGCGAGGATGGCGAAGATTAATCGTTTGATGTTCATAGCCGCAGACTAACGACTCGATGACTTGGAAGGCGAATTTGAAAGCCGCGCGACAGTGCGCTGGATCCGAGACTGACGCGTCTTCGGTTGCTTCGCGTCTAAATATCCAGCGCAGGATCTCTCTGCGGCGCGAAGGCGTTGCCTTCCGGATTTCTCCGTTGAGATAAAGTCGATGGCGGCCGCCTCCCCGAGGCACCAAGGTCGCGCGATAGCTTTCGCCGTTGATCAAACCGGCGATGGGGATGAACCCGCGCTTTTGGAAAATCTGTCCAGCCTCAGGAGGCGCGTCCACGCAAGGATTGATTCCTGATTTGTAGATCCTGGCGGTAAAGGAAAGAGCCTTCATCAGATCCAAACTCAGTCGGATACCGCTCGCGGCGCCGTCCAGAAGCGATACACCAGCGCGCCGATTCCAAGAATAACCACTCCAACGCCTGCGTTTTGCGGGAACCGCACCAGCGTGCTAATAGCTACGCTCCAACAAGCCAGCACGAATAGCCACGTCGTAAAGGGATGCCATGGCACCCGAACCAATTCGCCCGCCGCCTCTTCCGTTCCGCCCCTTCGGGCCCTGGCTCGGAAGACCAGCAGCGATGCGCCCGTCAATCCAAAGAAGAGCACGTCAATAGTCACGACGTAGTTAAGGATCTGCTCATACCTTCCGGTCATCGCGACGATGGCAGCCCAAATACCTTGCAGCACGATCGCGACAACTGGAACTCTTGTTCGCGGATTTAGCTGTCCTACCGCTTTGAAGAAGACGCCGTCGCGCGCCATCGCATAGTAAACCCTTGGAGCAGTGAGAATGCTTTGGCTCAGAAAGCCCATTGTGGAAACCGCGACCCCACAAGCGATGATCTTTGCGCCGCGGGAACCCAATGCCTGCCGCATCACCTCGGACGCGGGCGTGGTGGTGTTCGCGAGCCCGGCTACACCCAGCGCGCGCAAACAGACATAGGTAACCAGCAGGTAAACCGCGATAACACCCGCGACTCCGATGAACAGTCCACGCGGCAGGTCGCGTTTCGGGTTCCGCATCTCGCCACTGACAAAGGTAGCCGTCTGCCAGCCACCGTAAGCGAAGAGCACCGGAACCATTGCTGCCGCCAGACCTTTCCACGTGCCATCCGACCCGTTTCCGTTTGCGAGAACGCTGGTCGTTAGGTCTGCCGCTGGTGCGACCAGTATCCAACCAACGCCAATTAGCAAGGCAATGGCGCCCAGCTTGGTCAGCATCAAAGCGCTTTGAACGTTGCTCCCTGCGCGGATACCCAGGCAATTAACTACAGTTAGAATTCCCAAGGTTAGGGCCGCAACGACCTGCTCCGGAATAGCCAGCCCCGATAACTCGCGAAAGTAGCGACCGAAGATGATTGCGGCGCCGGCCATCCCGCCGGTTTGGACAACGAGCAGCAAAGTCCAGCCATACAAGAACGCCACAATCGGATGATAAGCGTCGCGCAAGTAAGCATACTGGCCGCCTACTCGAGGACGGAGCACAGCCAGCTCCGCGTAGACGAACGCGCCGATGAGTGCGATCACACCGCCGATCAACCAGGCGCCCAGCACCAGCATCGGCGTATGCACCTGCCGGGCTACGACGGACGGATTAACGAAGATCCCCGCGCCGATGATTCCGCCCATTACGATCATGGTCGCATCGAACGGACCCAGCCGGCGCGCGAGGGATGGCTCGGGAGTCGCGTCCTTCGCGGCGTTCATTGCAAGTGGGAAAACAAAAACGCGATGTAGAAGCAAAACAGACCTGTCGTTACCAGAACCGTCGCCTTATGACACCACTCGCGACCGGTTATTGCCGCTATGGCGGCAGTGGCGATGAATGCAACATGGAAAGCGAGATTCCGGCGTTCCGGTAAAGCGCCAGTCAAAACGACCTCTTTTCCGATACTGACGCATAAGACGAGAATGGCCAGAGCGAAAAACCAGGAATGGTGCGCATAGTAATTAACGCGGAGATCAATTATGTCCTCACCGAAGAAATCCGGAAGAACCAATCCCGCCATCATATAGAGCACGATTGTTTGCAGGAGCACGATCGCGAACGCGCCAAAACTCCAATCGTGATGAAAGCGAAGGCCAAACATCGCCCACCAAGTCTGGACATAGATCAGGAGTAGAAGCCCGGCCCACGCCAGCGCCGGCCAGTATAGCTTCACTCGCTTCCGAGACTGCAGGATTCCGCGAAAGCCTTTGAGGATCTGAGTAATGCCGAGTCCCAGAATGATTGAGAGAAGAACCGAGAGGTAGCTGAACTCGTCCATGGCAAGATGATGGCTGCAATATCTCCTTAGCAGTCCCGTGCGCCTGTTGTCGAACTTTAGATTGTCGATTTCTTCTGTAGCGGCGGTCTATGACCGCCGAGGCTCGAAACAGAAGAGGAGCCGGCGGTCATAGACCGCCGCTACCGCCCAAGGCATGCCTCCTAACGCACTTCGAGATGAAAGAGCTTCTTTCCAGGCTGAAGTCCAGCGACCATCGCGCTGGCCGCGTTCTGGCCTGGAGTGGTGATCACTCCATCGCGCGTGCGTATCGCCACTTCCACGTCGTCCTGATGGATCTCCGACAATCCATGCAGGCCAAAATACGCCTTCACTTCCAGGTGTGTCTGGCAATTAGCGCAGTATTTCACGCTCCACCGGCTCAAGACCGCTTCTATTCCAAGAAGATATCTTTCTCCGCCTATGTTCGCAAAGGCGGAGACCATGAAGGAGCCCCTGATCGGCGCGCGGTTTATCTTCGAGATCCGCACCATTCGCATGCTTGGTTCCCTCGCTGCCGCCATCCCCTTCGCGAATACTTCGTCCAGTGAACCTTTGCTGTAGGTAAACCCGAACTGGTTCTCGATGTTAATGCAATCAAGCGAAGTATAGGTCCTCTCGTTACCCTTCTCGATCTTCTTAAACGGATTCAGCGGTGTTTCCAGGGTAAGCCATGAGTTAGGCACGATACCCGGAGTAGGACCCTGGTTATCCACGGAATTGGTTCCGGGATACTCAGGGATTACTTCCAGGTGGTCGGTGAACCCGTGTTTCTTTTGCCACAACCAGAACATGCGATCCACGTGGCAATGGTGGAAAAAGAAGATCGGGTCCAAACCCGCGGTATCGTTCTCTCCCATGTCGCCATTCGCTCCGTCGATCGGGGAACGGTTGTAACCGGGCACCTCACAGCCACCCACCGACAGGTGAATGCTGTTATGCGGCGATTCGAGCGGCACCACCGGCTTGCTGCCGTCCACCACGTTGGTATTCCATTCCGCGGCCGACGTAGTATTCGAAAACACCGTGTAATTGGGCGCGTCCAGGCAGTCCCGGTATTTCTGCGCCACGTGGGTAAGGATGGTTTTTCCTTGCACGACGATCTTGGAATTGAGCCAGGCGAGGACATTTTCGTTCAGGGTCTTAACATTCTTCTTGTAATCGGGAAACTTCTTGTTGTGCGCTTTTGTAGCTGCAATGTCGTTAGGTCCTACCAAGCCCGACAAAGGATAGCGGACGGTTTCATAACCCTGCGGCTTAGTGTAATTCGGGTTATCGCCGTTGATGTTGTCCTGGATGGTTTGCAGAAACACGAAGGAACGCAGCGGATTTGGAATCTTTACCTGGTCGAGCATGAAAAGAACGTCCTGGTGGCTGATCAACCCGCGGATTTTGCGAAACACATAGTCCAGCTCCATCGCGATCCTGCGTTGTGGCAGCGGCTCTCGCAAAGCGGACTGAAAACCATTGAAGAATATTTCTCGATGGCCGCCGCGAAGCGCAATACTCGAGAGCTGCTCGTGCAACTCCAAGTGCTTCCCGCGACTTCTGATCAAGAGCGGCCAGTGGAAGCTCGCTCGGCGGCCGGATTGAGTCGCGATCAGGAAATGCTTCTGCGCCCGTTAGGAAGGAAATAGGTCTCTGCGTCTTAAAAACAAGGCCTCGGTTGCGGATAGGGCCCTTTCGAGCGAATTAACGCCAATATGAAAACTCCAGGCACTTTCCTTGCCATCCTTTTCGCGGCAGCTTTGCCCCTGGCGGGCTGTGACAAACACGCCCAAGCTCCGCAGCTTGCCCCGTCTGCACCGGTGGCGACGGGGCCGTTCGACCCCGCTCTAACAGCAGATCCAAATCCCGTCCCACCGGGCGACGATGCCGGCAAGACAACGATCAGTTGGCAGACGGGCGACGGCACGATGGGAGAGGTTTACGTGGTGACCAACAGCAACCCGGAGACGCTTTTCGCCGAGGGCCCAAAAGGTCGAGCCGAAGCCCCGTGGATTGTGGCTGATTCCACTTTTGAATTTCGACTCTACAGTGGAAAGGATCACAAGACGATTCTTCGGCGGGTAACCGTCACTCGTGCCCAGAATTGATTTGCAGCTAATCCTGCACACCCACCATGGCCCGGATGGTGAAGGAAATGGTCTATCGACAAGCAGCCTATTCAGCCCTTCACAGTCGGGGCTTCCGGGCCGAGACTGGAAAGGCCCATGGCTCTGGCCACCAGACGCCGTGGATAAAGTCGGGTTTTCGATAGACTGTAATCTTCTCAAAACCCGCTTCTTTCAGATGTTGCAATAAGGCAGATTCTGAAAAGATTCGCATTTCCAAAGTCGATCCCGGTCCGCCGTGAAAGACCAAATCGTGAAACTCCTGCACAGTTCCATCCTTGGTCACATTCCGGAGGTGGTAATTGCCCTTCTCTTCGATAATCGTGTAGTCGTGGAGATCCGGAAAATGTTCCAGCGAAGCGGGGCCCAGGCCATAAGGCACGGTCATGATCAATACTCCGCCTGGTTTGAGCAGGTCGTAGGCATTCTCAAATGCCTTGCTCACCGGAGGGACAACATGCTCGAAAACTTCGGATGAGAGTATGAAATCGTTAGCTCCCACTCTCTCCGAGGGGAGACGGTCAGCCGAAGCATCGAAGTAGGGCTCCTGGTGCAGGTAGGTGTTTTCGTAGTTGAATTTTTCGGCGAGTTGGTTCCCATACCCTTCCCAGTCGGTCATGCCAAACCCGACAATGTCCTTGCGGGTGGGAAAGTCAGCCAGCACGGTATTCCGGTCCAGAAGCTCAACCGACAGGGCCCGGATGATGGCACGGAGTCTGGGGGTGGAACCGCATGTCAGACAGGATGCCTTCTCGCGGCCAAGCTCTCCAAGGTCCACCAGGCATTGCTCGCTACAAATATTGCATTGAAAACAGAACATGCCGGCCGCAAACCAGTTTGGCTCTCCATGTGATCAGAAGGGCGAAGCTATCTCCAGGTTCACGCTCGTCCAAAGGATGGATCTTGAATCGTGAGAGCGAGTCTCGCCGGCAACAATACGTTCGATCCGATCCTTTGTTTGCACTCCGCATGAACTATCACATATTCGGTTCACAACGCGAATAAATCAGAAGAAGCCGATCGGACACGGATATCAGAGCGCGCGTTGCTGAATAGGCATAGAGGGCGATACAAACAATGGGCCACGGCAACTCAGATTTAGTCGATGAATACCGAGCCCTGGTTGGGGAGTGTGCCTGGCACTCTTTGACGGTCGACCCCAGCTTGGAACAGGTCAGCGCGGCCCATTATGACTACGTCTTGTCCGTCCTGGAGCGTCGCGGCCGCCGTTCCGGAACAAGCGGGATGAAAGTTCTGGAGGTAGCCAGCTATGCGCATACAACTGGATACCGTCTGCAACAAGAACTCGGCTGCGAGGTCACCTTGTCTGACATTTCCGCCAAGGCTTTGCAGCTGGGCAAACGAATGGCTGAGACCGCGGGCCTTGCAGCCTGTCCCCAACTCGTCGCGGTCGATTTTCATGCCTTACCGTTCGAATCCAATTCCTTTGATTTGGTCTATATCAGCTCGGCCATTCATCATACTTGGAAGTATGAAATGGTGATCTCAGAGCTTCAACGCGTCCTGGCGCCTGGCGGCTTACTCTTAATACTCAACGAGCCATGCCATCGCGTGTGCTCTTTTTATGGATTCCGCACGAACCGGCCTGCCAGTTTTACGAAATTTGAGAGGGTGTTGAATGACCTGGGAGTTCTCCGTACTTTCGCCGAACCCTATCTTGGGAGCAGGCCGGAGACACTGTTTGGCATGATAGAAAACCAGACGATTCCACTTCGACGTCTGCTCGACCTGCTCAATTCGACCACAAAGATCATCGAGCTCGTGTTAAGCCCGGAGGATTGCATGGGTGACCTGGAGAAGTCCTGGGTGGATAACCGCTCCAAAGGCTTCGAGGATCTATCCCGCATTATTGAGTCAGCCTTAACGGAGCGACGCGCGCAGGCCATGAAACAGTTCGATGAGACGGCCGCAGGCATGCAATTCCATCTGCCGCCACCGGAACAACTGCAACCCTTTGCTAAACGGGTCGCTCAAGCGCTCTGCAACCTTCCACCTGTGTCCGACCAGGAAGCTTTTCGAACGGCGCTATCGGAGATCTTCGGCGCCGCGGTTCAAATCGTGGCCGAGAAACCGCATCGGCAATTTGATCGGCCGGATCACACTTTGAACGACCGCTTCGAGACAAAGGACGATGTCATTTATACGTTCGACGACCGCATCAGAAAGATTCTCCTTCATGATTCTTCGCTGCTTCCGGATATTCAGGTCGCAAGTGAAGGTGAAATAGCAGATTTCTTTCCGGCAGATTATTGGCAATACACCGCTCGGGATGCTAGCCAATCATCACTTTGGGGCTAAAGTCGCAACCAGGCCGATTTCAAATTCCGGGATGCGGACACAAGCTGCTACTCGTATTGCGATATTATTGCATCGTTCCCGAGCACGGTGATGTGCGCGTCCGAATTCAACATTTGGATCGGCAGCTCTACCTGCAACGAATCTGGCAATCGGAGTCTCTGTTGTGTGTCGCACTCCTCCCTCTCGCTAAGGATATCATCGTGCTTGACCTGTTTCGCGAAGTTCTCGCGCCGAATGGGAAACGCGAACTGAACTCACAAGGTCTTGCCATAGCATTCATCGGCGCGTTTCAAATCGAATAGCAGTTTTTCGCGAGAAGGGTTGCCCGCACCGGCAAGGTGATACGCGCCCATCTGGCAAGGTAACCTTGGGCGTTTAGGGCTTGACAAGTCGCTCCAGCTTGGAAAGCATTTGCCCGCAAATCCCGGCGCTTGGCTTAATCATGATGATGTCTCATTGCTTCCGAGTGGACTGAGGGTTTGCCTGAAGGAATGAGCGCCGAGCCCAGTGGTATAGCGCCGACCGTGTGCGCGCCCGAAGCCCAGTCGACCAGGAAGCATTTTTTGCTGATCCTCGGACTCGGCGCGGCCGTTTGGACTCTGCTCCTGACGTTTTTCTTTCCGGGCTATCTTGATCCGTTTGTGCCGTTCCACACGGACCATTTCTCGTATTTGGGAGAGAGCGCGGACGGATACGGGTTGATGCGTTACATCTGGTATTACCCCAGGCCGCTCGGCTTTGTCATCCTGGATCTGCTCGGGCGACTCGGAACTCGCGGGATGCTCGTCCCGGTATTTGCGCTTGCTTTGGTCAACGCGGCCTTGTTGATCCGCTATGTCGAGCGCCTGACGGCTCGCTTCGTCAGCGCTTTCACCATTGCTTTCTTTTTCATTCTCGTCTTCGCCAATCCAGAGAGTTATTGGAGCGTTAAAGAGGACATACTTGCCATCGTCTGCCTGTTTTGTGTCCTGCTTGTTTTTCACCTCTGGCAGAACTATCTCGAGTCGGGCAGGGGTTGGAATATTGTCGGCATTATCGCGCTGGCTCTTGTGTCGAGCTACGTTAAGGAAACATACTTCGCGACGCTCGTCGTGTTCTTTCTTATCCAGGCATTGGCCTACCCTCAACGGAGAAAGACTGCCTGTGTTCTCGCGGGCGCGATTGTCCTCATTGGCGGGCTCTCCCTGCTTTATAACGCGGAGAAATCGCCGTTTACCAACACGACGCATACTTCGACTGAAATCTATTTTCAGAACTGGTCCCTCGTTTCGATCTGGTCTGGCTATGACCGTCTGTTGAAGTTCCTCATCTTTCCGGTGCCCGCCTTCCTCGTGATCGCCGTTCTTGTCGTAGTTGGGCTTAACAACCGTAGAGCGCTCTGGGTCGGCCTTGTTTCACTGCTGTTTGTCGCAACCACTTTGTTTCCGCATACGCTGCTGCCAAACCACCTGGAAGATTTCTATGCCTGGCTGGGAGCGTTTTTTCTTTTCACGCCGGTTCTGCTGGCCGATGCAGTCATTCCGAAGCGCGGCCTGCCGCTTGTGATCATTGCAATTGGAGCCATGGCCGTGTGCACCGCGACGATGATGGAATACACATCGTCAATCTCGAAGGGTATGGCGGGGTGGCTCCGGAAGCAGGAGGGGCATCAACGCGTTTTCTTGAACTCGTGGCCCATCATGAAAAGTGTCAGCAAACCAGGTGAGCATGAACTGGTGGTTGGTCCCGCCATGCCCCACGAGCCGTTTGCGGTTCCGGGCTACATTCGGAAGTCGCTCGGAGCCGATACGCGGTGGACGGCAGTTCTGCCCGACACATTTCAGAAAAGAAACATCCTGACGACGCAAGTGATCCACGCCTCAGACGTAACCTCACTTGCCTACGATCATATTTTTGTTTTCTCGCCGGATGCCAAACTGGTTGGTTCTTATTCGAGGCAGGACGCAAAAGCCATATTCGAGAGGGGCGGCTTCACCCAATTCCCGGCGCTCCAAGGACGTGATAAAGCGATCTCCGTCGCGGCCGCTCGGACTGAAGCAACCTCCGCCGGAGTAGTCCTTCGCGCCGATCCGAATCCGGTCCCGGGCGGGACGGTTACGGGCAAAACGACAATCACCTGGGATGCCGGGCGCGACGCGGTAGGCGATGTCTATGCGGGCAACGCCGGGAGCGAGAGGCTTTTCGCCAGTGGGCCTAAAGGCTCCCAGGATGCGCGTTGGATCAAACCGGGCCTTACCGAATTTAGACTGTACAGCCACTTCGACCACACGCTTCTCGCGCAGCTGGCCGTGACAATGCAATCGGCTGATCCCCCTGCGAGCAACCCCAGTGCGACGCCGCTTCCAATCCTGGATAAGCAGTCCCGTTAATCGGTGACTTCGTCCCTGCAGTTAGGTCTTGCATCCCGAGAACAGATGGTTCAGCCCCCACTGTGTGAAAAAGTATTTTTTCTCGATTCGTTGGAAGCCGGCCCGGGACAGTCTCTCAACAATCTCGCGGTCGATCAAATAGTATTCTTCCTCTTCTCCCATGACTCGCTCAGAGTCCATATCGTAGGTCGTCCCCAGAAGCTTGTCGTAAAGCCAGACCACTTTGTGAACGACAAGCTCCGCCAATGGATTTCCCATGGTTACGATAATGTTACCATTGGACCGCAGTACTCGATACGCCTCGCTTAGCTCTTTGTCTCGCTGAGATCGGGGTACATGATTGATATTTGCAATGAAGGTAACCGAGTCAAACGTCGACTCCTCAAACGGAAAGGTGAAGAGGTCCGGTACAAGATTTTCCTCCGTTAATCCCTCGTACGGAAAGACGTCAATTCCTTTCCCACGTCCGGCCATGAACTCGTTAATGAGTCGGTTATGTCTCCCGCATCCGATGTCGAGACAATATCCCATAACCTCGCGAGACACATAGTCGAACCGTTCTGAAGCCAGGGATGAGAGTCCCCACCTGTCCTCGTGAAAAAGAATAAAGGCTCGCAACGGAAACGTAACGAAATCGGTAAATTGTTTCCATGTGCTACGTTTCATCTACGCACCGATGATTCCAGCAATGATCTTCAACAGGGCATTGCGCTTGCCATCCTTTCCCTCGCGTGCATCGGCCGCGATCGGTTCGGCTGGATCGTTGGAAATTTCGCCGGCGCGATCCAACTGGAAACGGACTGCTTTAGGGAAACATTCGAGAAGGCCGGAATCCGTTGGCGCATGTGGTTCGCCATCGACAATCAGGCAGAAGACGCGGTCCTCGCGAGCTATGCTCTTATAGAGCTTTACCTCTTCGTTCACCCAGCGCGAAGCCGCTGACCGTGGCGAGCAGATTACCACCAGCGCCCGCGAGAGGCGCAAGGCACCTTGGATGTTGTCGCCCAGGCTCGACGAGCTGGCTAGCTCCTCACGATCGCGAAAGACCGGGAAGATCCGTTTCGGCACAGCGCCTTCTGGCTTGGCGTTGCGCACGAGCCGCGACGGGACGCGATAAGTCTCCAAGGCCGCATGAAGCCAATCGCCCCATTTCGCGTCGGCGTGGCTATAGCTAATGAAGGCCCAATATTTAAAATCCCGGTTATCCAACATTCTCTCTTATCAAACGAATGCTTGATCAGCTATCGGTCTTTTTTGAACGAACTGCTCAGTCGAGCAATCGGGGACGGCGCTCATAGAGCGCCGCTACAGTGAAGTCTACAACTTGCCCAAGGCTTTCAGACACTCGCGCCCGATCGGGATGCGTTTGTTGGCGTCCGCGTCGTTCGCCATATCGATGTTCAACGCGAATGGATAGACCTTGTTCTCGCGTTCGATCCAGCCGACCCACCAGCCGATCTGCGGCGGCACCGGACCAACAAACCAGCCGGCCTTGCCATGCAGCTCATAGGTGTCGGTTTTCTCCAGAAGTGTGATCTCTCTTACCGCCTGCACGGCCTTGCGATCGATCGGGAGCGACCCTTGCACCAGACGATGAAGAAACTCAGTCTGTTCGACCGCCGAGATGGCAAGCGGACCTTCCAGCCAAAAGCGATCGACCACGCTGCCGATCTCCATGTTCCCGTAACCAAGCTTCTTTACGCCTTCGCGCATTCGCTCCAATCCAATCCGCCGGGCCAGCTCCTGGTAGATGGGCAGGTTCGAGATCTTGATCGCTTCGCGCAGACCCATATCGTGTTCCCATTCCTTTCTGGGTTGCGGCTTGCCGCCATAAGGCAACACTTCATCCACGCTTTTCACCGCGCCCACATCCAGGCCGATGAGTGAATTCGCGATCTTAAAGGTAGAGGCCGGCGTGAACCGCTTCTTCGCCCGCGCTTCATCCCAGATAAGCATCGTGTCGGCCGCCACGTCGAAGAGCACAAAGGTACCAGAGACGCCCTGCTCTTGGAAGATCTTCGCCAACTCCGGGGCCTCTCGATAGGTCCGCGCCGATAAAGATTGGAGCGACACCGCCAGGACGATTAAAGGAAAAAGCACTCGTTTCATGATGATCCTCTGTAGCTGCGGCCTAGTTTCTCCGCCGTAGCCAGGCGAAGGAGGACGACCGCCGAACCGCTTCAGGACTAGCTCCAATGTCTTCTTAACCATTCAGCTTCTCCGTCCTTCTTCCAGGTCGATCAACTCCGAAACAGTAGCGATATCGGACCGATGGATGCCAATCTTTTCCTTCTGCTCCTCAAGCCTGGGCGTGGCAAAATCATTCCAGCCCAACTTCGAGATGAATCCATTCCAAACTACCAGGTCGCCCCGATTCAGCCGGCGACCGTTTTCGTAACACCAATCGAGTATCTCTTCATCGCTGCCGCCCGCCAGAACCCGATCACGCAACTCCTCGTACTTCACTCGAAGAAAATTGGCGCACGCGCCGTCGGCCGCTCTCGCCTGGCCGAGATTGGCGTGGTAATCATCTCCCAGCTCGCCGCGTCCGTGCAGCCGAATCTTGTCCAGCATCCGCGGGAAATACATCATCCCGCCCGTCATCTCCTTCGGACTTTTCGGGTAAGCACTCATTGTCTTGAAACGTAATCCCACTTCCTCCTTCGTGGCAAACTTCTCTTCGTATCCACCAGGCCACCGTAGCCACTTTGGCGAAGGAGCCTGCTCCGGCTCGTCACTCGCTCCATTGACTTCCCCCTGACTGATGCGCGACTATTCCGCGATGGAGTGTCCGTTTAACAGTTCCAAGATGCCGGCTTATTACGGAAGCTATCTGGCGGTCGATAAGCTTCTGGATTTGCAGACGCCGCTCAGCCTGATCGAAGGCAAGCTCCATGCGCACGATGAGATGCTATTCATCATCATCCACCAAACCTATGAGCTTTGGTTCAAACAAATCCTTCACGAACTCCAGGCCTGTTGCGAAGTCTTGCAGCAACCTTCCGCGGACGACAACGGCCCGGATATGAACGTGGTGGTTCATCGCCTCAGGCGTATCGTCGAGATCTGGAAGCTGCTCAACCACCAGGTGGACGTGCTCGAAACCATGACGCCACTTGATTTTCTCGACTTTCGCTCTTCGCTCGAGGGCGCCTCGGGCTTTCAAAGCACCCAGTTCCGCAAAATCGAGGCGACCCTGGGTTTGCGGATGGAAAACCGTTTCCGCCCCGATTACTACAAGCATACCGAGGTGGGAGGTTTTAGTCCCGCCGACTACAGCGTCATCGTTGAAGCCGAGAAGACTACTACTCTGTTAAAACTCGTCGACCAATGGCTGGCTCGGATGCCTTTCTTCGAGGAATCGTTCTGGGACGACTGGGGTGAACAACAGGCCGATGGAGCGGCGGACACCAGGGAATTAAAGTTCTGGAATCAATACCGGAAGCTCTATGAAGCGAGTCTCTCCGATCGCGATGAAAAACAAGACCTGCTCGGCAAGTTCAACGAAACCTTCTTCAAGACCGGCGCTGGCGATTTCTCGCCCACCTCGCTCCGGGCTGCATTGTTCATCATGCTTTACCGCGACGAACCGCTCTTCCGCCTGCCCTTCGCCCTTCTCAACACCTTGATCGAGATCGACGAGCAACTGGGAAACTTTCGCTATCGCCATCTCCAAATGGTGCGGCGAATGATCGGTACCAGGATCGGCACCGGCGGCAGCAGCGGCGAACAGTATCTCCAGGGCGCCGTGAACAAGAATTACATCTTCAAGGAACTGGCCGGCGTCATAACCTTCCTGATCGAGCGCCGTAACCTCCCGCAGCTACCCAAGCGCCTGCACCAAGCCTTGCGCTTTAGCTTGGTTGAGCGCGGGACTAATCCCCTGTAGCGGCGGTCTATGACCGCCGAACGGGTTGCCTACTCGCGGTCGGCGGTCATAGACCGCCGCTACAGGAATGCCTCAACTACACCAGCTTCTGATCCCATCAACGCATTAGCGACCTTCAGGAAACTACAGATGTTCGCGACCTTGATGCGAGTTGACCGCTGCGGCTAACCAAGGAGGGCGCTTTCCAAACCGCCAGCCAAAATACGGCGGTCCGCTCCTTGTAAAGCACGAAACATCTACACCAGCCCCTGATCCATCATGGCGTTCGCGACCTTCAGGAAGCCGGCGATGTTCGCGCCATTAACGTAGTTGCCTGGCGTGCCGTATTTCTCAGCCGTTCGATGGCAAACCTCGTGAATTGTCCGCATGATGTTGAAGAGACGCGTGTCCACTTCTTCCCGCGTCCACGAAATGCGCATGCTGTTCTGCGCCATCTCCAGACCGGAGGTAGCTACTCCGCCGGCGTTAGCAGCTTTCCCAGGACCGAAAAGGATCTTCGCTTCGAGGAATTGATTCACGCCGTCGATCGTGGTCGGCATGTTCGCGCCTTCTGAGACAACGTAAACGCCATTCCTCAGGAGATTCGCTGCGTCCTTGGCGTTGATTTCGTTCTGGGTCGCGCTCGGAAAGGCGCACTCGGCCTTGTGATCCCAAAGCGGGTTATGATCCAGGGCCGGGTCCGCGGCCGTAAAGATCGTGCCCTTGAACTTGTCCGCGTATTCGCCTATCCGGCCGCGACGGATGTTCTTCAAGTCCATGACAAAGGCGAGCTTCTCCCGGTCGATGCCAGCTTCATCGTAGATGTAACCAGTCGAATCCGAGAGCGTGACCGCTTTTGCACCTAACGAGAGAAGCTTATCTACCGTATACTGCGCAACGTTGCCGCTGCCAGAGACAAGGCAGGTCTTGCCCTTTAGCTCTTCTTTCCGGGTCTTGAGCATCTCGCTGGCGAAATAGACAGCGCCATACCCCGTCGCCTCCGGCCGAATAACGGAGCCACCCCAGGTCAGACCTTTGCCGGTCATCACGCCGGTGAACTCGTTCTTAAGTCTCTTATACATTCCGAAAAGAAACCCGATCTCACGCGCGCCAACTCCGATATCTCCCGCGGGCACGTCCGTATCCGGGCCGATGTGCCGGAACAATTCGCACATGAACGCCTGGCAGAAACGCATCACTTCGCTATCGCTTTTACCTTTCGGATCGAAATCGGCGCCGCCTTTGCCGCCACCCATGGGCAAGGTGGTGAGCGCATTCTTAAAGACCTGCTCGAAGGCCAGGAACTTCAGAATTCCGAGGTTGACCGACGGATGGAACCGGAGACCACCTTTGTAAGGTCCGATCGCGCTGTTCATCTGAATGCGGAATCCGCGATTGACATGCAGCTCGCCCTGATCGTCCTGCCAGGGGATGCGAAACATGATGACGCGTTCCGGCTCAATGATCCGCTCGATGATCTTTGCCTTGCGATACTCCGGATGTTGGTCGAGCACGATGGCCAGCGACTCAACGACTTCGTGGACAGCCTGGTGGAATTCCGGCTCGGACGGGTTCTTGGCCTTTACGCCGGCCATCAACGCTGAGACTTGATCATTCATAAGTGGTATTCTTCTTAAATTCGCGTCCCGATGGCGGCTGCCGGATGTTATCTACGTAACATTAGTTACCTTTTTGGCTGCCTCCTCATTCGATCCATGCGGAGGTTTCCGTCTTGCCTTTTCCTTGGGCTCGACCAGGACTCTTCTCGCTTGGGAAGGTTAAGGCACTTACTTTCCCCCGCTTTGCTCCTTCATAAACTCTAACTGCATCGCCCTTACTTTTTGCGCGACTGGCGCCATGCGTGCCTGCAAGAGAGGGGCGACCTTACTCGAGGCCTGTGGAAGCTTTTCAATCATGGCTTTGCCGGCCGGCGTAGCAACAAAGGCGTTGATGCCATTTACCTCCTCCTGGGTGAAAAGTTCCCGGTAGACCTGAAGATAAATATCCTTCATCTTGGCGAAGGCAAGTTCGTCCCTGATGGTGGCGCTCATTCTGGTTTGCAATTGCCCCAACTCCGCGGTCTGCAACGGCGATAACTCCTTTCCCTCGGTCAATTGCTTTAGCCCTTTTTTCATTCCGGCATCCAACTGCGTGACCGTCTGATCAAGCGCGGCTTGAAGCTGAAACGAATTCATCATCTTGAGGATCGATTCATCCGATGGCGGGCCCCCTCGAGCAGCGACGACCGAGCAAAGGAGAACCAACGCAAGTGCGAGAGTTTTCATAGAAAAGGGGGAGACTAAGAGCGCCTTCGCGAGAAGAAAAGGAAAATCTCAGAGCGGCGATCCGCGGTTGAATGCTGTTGTGCCAAAGAATAGAAGATTTAGAAGCCAAGCCGTCTCAAAAATACCGCTGTCATCCCGAAACCGCGCAGACGGTGAGGGAGACCTCTCCTCTGCAAATTGCGGCACACTCGTTCCAAGGAGCATCTACTTCGAGTGCGAGGTCCCTTGGCGCGCTGCGCCGGCCTCGGGATGACTCCCATTCTATATGAGATGGCCTTTAGTCCTCCCGATCCTGAATCTTGAAGTCATCTTTGATTTTTCGTTCGGAAGATTCACTGAAAGTGATATGGTGTCGCATGGAGAAAACGGTCGCCAAGTTTCGCGATTTCGCCGAAGCCGAAAAGGCCGACCGCGAATTTTATCGCAAGCTCTCCGGCCGGGAGCGGTTGGATATACTTCTGGAATTAAGCAAGCATGAACCTGAGCGCCGACTTGAGAGAGTTTATCGAGTTATTAAACTCCCGCGGCGTTGAGTACGTCATAGTCGGCGCCCACAGTCTGGCCTTTCACGGCCGGCCCCGCTATACCGGCGACCTCGATATCCTGGTTAGACCCTCTCCTGAGAATGTTGAAAAACTCACAAGCGTGTTGACCGAGTTTGGTTTCGCTGAAAGCGGTTTGGAGCCGTCGGACTTCACCGAGCCCGATCAAATGATTCAACTCGGTCGTGTTCCAAACCGAATCGATCTGCTCACAGGAATTACTGGAGTTGTCACAAACGAAGCCTTTGAAAAGAAGATAGTAACGGAGCTCGCAGGACTTCCCGTGTATATGCTCAGCAAAGATTTGCTCATTCAAAACAAGCGCGCCGTTGCGCGGCCGCAGGATCTTGCTGACCTCGATGCATTAAGCTGAGGCCACGCCCCCATCTCCAAATAGTAAGACGAATGATCGGAACCAGGATCGGCACCGGCGGAAGCAGCGGCGAACAGTATCTTCAGGGCGCGGTGAATAAGAACTACATCTTTAAGGAGCTGGCCGGCGTCATAACCTTCCCATCGAGCGCCGTAACCCCTCGCAGCTACCCAAGCGCCTGCACCAAGCCTTGCGTTCTAGCTTGGTTGAGCGCGGGAGTAATCCCCTGTAGCGGCGGTCTATGACCGCCGAACGATTTACCTGCTCCCGGTCGGCGGTCATAGACCGCCGCTACAGGAATGCCTAAACTACACCAGCTTCCGATCCCATCAACGCATTAGCGAGCTTCAGGAAACTACAGATGTTCGCGACGTTGATGCGAAATTCTTGCCGCTGATCTTCCGCTCCACTTCTCCGATGATGGCGCTCGTGTCGGCGATGAAGTCGATCCGCTCCGGCATCACGGGACCCGTTCAAAGGCGTCTGCCACGTCCTTCTCGAACTTGTCCCATTCCTCGGCAGTCATTTCCGCGCCGATGGTCTCGCTGCCATTGCGTCTAGGTCTGATCGCAACCAGATTTGGTCGCCCCTCCACGGGCGTGAACTCCAACCCCTGTTTGAAATCGTCGACGAACGTCCCGCTTCCCATTGCGTTATCGTAGCTCCGCCAAGCTCAGAACACAACTCTTGTCTCGTGGCAGTATTGGTGGATGGGTGGCTACCGGTGGCAGAAAATAGCGGGATAAGTGCCTACAAGCCATCTCACAAATAAGGTGTCATGCTGTAGTCACGGGCTCTGGTGTTGTATCGTAAGGCCGGGTCGTCCGATTGAGCGGGGTGGCTACAGCGCCAAGATTTATGAGATGGCTTCTATCATGATTTGAATCCTCGCTTACAAACAAAACAGCCGGGCCCTTGCGAGCCCGGCTGTTGTTAATTGTTGTAGCTAAGCTAGTCGCCTAGCTTGGATTGGATTCGGTTAGTAATCCATGCCGCCCATGCCGCCACCCATTCCACCGCCCATGCCCGGAGGCATGCCACCGCCCTTTTCCTTTTCAGGAAGTTCGGTGATGATAGCTTCGGTGGTAAGCAAGAGGCCGGAGATCGAAGCCGCGTTCTGCAACGCGCTGCGAGTCACCTTGGTCGGATCGACGACGCCGGCTTTCACCAGGTCCTCATACTTTTGCGTGGCAACGTTGTAACCTTCGTTACCCTTGCGCGCCTTGACTTCCTGCACGATGAGCGCGCCTTCCTGGCCCGCGTTATCGGCGAGAGTGCGGAGAGGCTCTTCGATCGCGCGGCGAATGATGGCTGCGCCAACTTTTTCGTCGCCTTCGAGTTCTAGCTTATCCAGCGCTTTCTGCGCGCGAATAAACGCCACGCCGCCGCCAGGCACGATGCCTTCTTCCACGGCCGCGCGGGTCGCATGCAACGCATCCTCGACGCGAGCTTTCTTTTCCTTCATCTCGGTTTCGGTCGCAGCGCCAACGTTGATCACAGCCACGCCACCCGCGAGTTTCGCGAGGCGTTCCTGGAGCTTCTCCCGATCGTAATCGGAAGTCGTCTCTTCGATCTGGCGGCGAATCTGGTTAACCCGGCCCTTGATATCGTCCTGCTTGCCTTCGCCTTCCACGACTGTGGTGTTCTCCTTGTCAATCGTGACGCGTTTTGCACGCCCTAATTCCTCGAGCTTTACGTTCTCGAGTTTGATACCGAGGTCTTCGGTGATGCATTGACCGCCTGTGAGCACCGCGAGATCTTCCAGCATCGCCTTGCGACGATCGCCGAATCCCGGGGCCTTAACGGCTGCTACCTGCAACGTGCCGCGGAGCTTGTTCACGACCAGGGTCGCGAGCGCTTCGCCTTCCACGTCTTCCGCGATGATGAGGAGCGGACGTCCAGCCTTGGCTACTTTCTCGAGCAGCGGCAGCATGTCCTTCAAGCTCGATATTTTCTTCTCGTGAATGAGGATGTAAGGGTTGTCGAGGATCACTTCCATCGCTTCGGCGTTCGTGACGAAGTAAGGAGAGAGGTAGCCCTTGTCGAACTGCATGCCTTCGACCACGTCGAGGCTGGTTTCGATCGACTTGGCTTCTTCCACCGTGATGGTTCCGTCCTTGCCTACCTTGTCCATCGCATCGGCAATGATCTCGCCGATGGTGCGGTCCCAGTTAGCGGAGACAGTCGCGACCTGCGCGATCTCCGTACGGTCGCTGACCTTCTTCGAGATCTTCGCGAGCTCGGCCACAACGGCTTCCACAGCCTTGTTGATGCCGCGCTGGAGCGAAGTCGGGTTAGCGCCGGCCGTGACGTTGCGGAGACCTTCTTTGTAGATGGACTCAGCGAGCACGGTCGCCGTCGTGGTGCCGTCACCAGCGATGTCGGAAGTCTTGGAGGCGACTTCGCGCACGAGCTGGGCGCCCATGTTTTCATAAGGATCTTCGAGCTCGATCTCCTTGGCCACGGTCACACCATCTTTGGTGATCGTCGGGCTGCCGAATTTCTTGTCGAGGATGACGTTGCGGCCGCTCGGTCCGAGCGTCGCTTTCACGGCGCGAGAGAGTTTCTCGATACCGCGAAGAAGCGCATGCCGCGCATTTTCATCAAATTGTAATTGTTTAGCTGCCATAAGTTAGTTGGTAGTTTCTAGTTGAGAGTTGAGAGACAGGATTATCCAATGATGCCGAGGATATCGTCCTCGCGCATGATCAAATAGGACTCGCCGTCCACTTTGATTTCGGTGCCGCCGTATTTCGAGATGAGCACCTTGTCGCCTTTTTTCACCGTGAAGTCGACCTTCTTGCCTTCTTCGTTCACTTTGCCGGTGCCGAGAGCGACGACGTTACCCTCTTGCGGCTTCTCTTTCGCGGTATCGGGGATGATGATGCCGCCCTTTTTAGTTTCTTTCTCTTCAATCGGCTGCACCAGCACCCGGTCTCCGAGAGGTTTTACGTTAATTGCCATGTGTAATTACTCTTTCTACTGTTTGGGTTTACTGCCGGCAGTCGTTAGGTCGTCCCAACTGCAGCCGGCAAATTGTTTGGATTAAGGGGTTACTTCTTCTTGTTATCGTCCACGACTTCGAACTCTGCGTCGACCACATCGCCCTGGTCTTTCCGCGGGCCTTCTTCCTGCGGGCGAGCGCCGGAGCTCGGACCACCACCCGCTTCAGGACCCGGTCCCGGTCCAGCGCTGGCGGCGGCTTGCTTGTAAAGATCGGCGCTGACTTCCTGGAATTTGTTCTGCAGGTCGTCGTAGGTCCGCTTCATCGCGTCGGTATCGTTCTTCTCGATCGCTTCGCGGACGGCTTTGATCGCGTCTTCGACTTGTTTCCGTTTGTCTTCCGGAACCTTGTCGCCGAGATCCTTTAACTGCTTCTCGCTCTGATAGGCGAGAGTGTCAGCGTTGTTCTTGATCTCGATCGCTTCCTTCGCCTTCTTATCTTCTTCGGCGTGAGTCTCCGCGTCGCGCTGCATCTTCTCGACTTCTTCCTTGCTCAAACCTGAGCTGCCGGTGATAGAGATTTTCTGCTCCTTGCCTGTGCCGAGGTCTTTGGCGGAAACGTGGAGGATGCCATTGGCGTCGATGTCGAAAGTGACTTCGATCTGCGGTGTGCCGCGCGGGGCCGGCGGGATGCCGTCGAGGTGGAAGGTGCCGAGGTTCTTGTTATCGCGTGAGAGAGGGCGCTCACCTTGCAAGACCTTGATCTCCACACCCGGCTGGTTGTCGCTATAGGTCGAAAAGATCTGCGACTTGCGGGTCGGAATGGTGGTGTTACGCGGGATCATCGGCGTAGCTACGCCGCCCGCAGTCTCGATCGCGAGAGTAAGCGGAGTAACGTCGAGCAAGAGCACGTCTTTAACGTCGCCCTTGAGCACGCCGCCTTGAATGGCCGCGCCTATGGCTACGACTTCATCAGGGTTAACTCCTTTATGAGGCTCCTTGCCGATCAACTGGCGCGCGGTCTCGATGACCTTGGGCATACGAGTCATACCGCCCACGAGCACCAGCTCGTTTATGTCTTTCTCCGAAAGCTTGGCATCCGACAAACACGCCTTCACCGGAGCAATGGTGCGTTGGAACAACGCATCGGTCAGTTGCTCGAGCTTGGCGCGAGTGAGCTTCTTCTGGATATGCTTCGGTCCACTCGCGTCGGCCGTAACGAAGGGGAGGTTGATCTCGTATTCCTGGACGGAAGAGAGAGCTATCTTCGCCTTCTCCGCTTCTTCCTTGATGCGCTGGAGCGCGTCGGGCTGTTTCGAGAGATCGATGCCGCTGTCCTTCTTAAAGTCGCCGACGATCCAATCGACCAGGACGTTATCCCAGTCGTCACCACCGAGGTGGGTATCGCCGTTAGTCGCCTTCACTTCAAAGACGCCGTCGCCGATTTCGAGCACAGAAATATCGAAGGTGCCACCGCCCAGATCATACACGGCAATCTTCTCGTCCTTCTTCTTATCGAGGCCGTAAGCCAGCGAGGCTGCGGTCGGTTCGTTGATAATGCGGAGGACTTCGAGACCGGCGATCTTGCCGGCGTCCTTGGTGGCGTTGCGCTGGGAGTCGTTGAAGTAAGCGGGGACTGTGATCACCGCTTGCGTGACCTTCTCGCCGAGCTTCGCTTCCGCGTCGGACTTTAGTTTCGCGAGAATCATCGCGGAAATTTCGGGCGGCGAGAAGGTCTTCTTCTCCCCGTTGACCTCGACCTGCACATGCGCGTCGCCGTTCGCAGCCTTCACGATCTTGTAAGGCACGCGGTGTTCTTCCTCATGGACTTCGTCGAATTTGCGGCCCATGAAACGCTTGATGGAAAAAATAGTGTTAGCTGGGTTCGTCACCGCCTGGCGCTTCGCGGCCTGACCCACGAGTCGCTCGCCATTTTTCGCAAAGGCGACGATCGAAGGCGTTGTGCGCGCTCCTTCGCTATTTTCTAAAACTGCCGGGTCGCCGCCCTCCATTACAGACATGCAGGAGTTGGTGGTGCCCAAGTCGATACCTAAAACTTTAGCCATAAAAATTGGTTTCCTTTTGTGAACGGAATCGTTCGCGGCCTATTTAGCAATCCATATTCCGTACTACGGTTGTCTGGTTAAGTAGCTGATAATTCGACACTTATGTATTTACTAGCGATGGAGGAAGCTAGCAATTAGCGACAGTGTGGCCCGGCTTGCGAAGGGCTTGAGCGTCCCGCTGTCGCACCTTGGAAATACGTGACGCTTCAGTGGGATCAAAGCATCTGCAGCGGAAATCCGAAATCTCACGACGCGATTTCGAAAAAATATTCGGCCTGCTCTCGGTATGTCTCCTGCTCAAAGAAAATATTGGATGCAACAAACCGGCGGCTCGATCCTTTCATCTCAACAAGCGAGCAGCGACATTATCTTCGCCTGCATGCATTGCTCGGCCTCGTTCGTGGTTGATGCCGCCGCAGCAGGCCTGACGCTGGATTGCCAGAAGTGCAGCAAGCCGACGATTGTGCCGAATCCGGCGCTCGAAGCCGCCGCAGGAAACTCCATCAAGATCTCCGAACTCCAGCATCAACTGAAGGAGAACGAATCGCAGCGCACTGAGATAACCGGTTATATCAACCAGCTCAGTATCCAGCTTCATCGCTGGCAGCTTCGCTTGCAGACCTTGAAGGAACGGCAACAGAAATTACAAACGGAACTCGACGCAATTCGCGTCCCAGGCGCCAAGTAGTTCTGGAGCATCAAGGAGGCGCGCTTTCCAAACCGCCCTCGTGGCGGACAGAAAAGGCAAGCGGTTTGGAAAGCGCCTCTCCTTGGAAAGGCATCCGTCGCCACGCCTAAATGGAACGCGACAGCACCTACTCGGTTCGAAGCGCGGTCATCGGACTCACCTTCGTCGCGCGACGAGCCGGCAGATAGCAAGCCAGCAGCGCCGCAACCGAGAGCATAACGCTTGAAACGAGCAACGCGGCTGGATCGGCAGGACTGACTTCATAAAGAATCTGCGTGAGCAGCCGGCCCGCGGCCAGCGCGAGGAGCAAACCAATACCGAGAGCAAAACCGGTTTGGAGAGCACCTTGTTTCATGATGAGCGAGAAGACATCTCGCGGATGCGCGCCGAGCGCCATGCGAATTCCGATCTCGCGCGTCCGCCGCGCGACCGCGTACGATTTCACTCCGTAAACTCCGACGACCGCCAACAGCAACGCGATGCCGCCGAAGACGCCGAACAATACCGCACCGAGCCGCACGATCCAGAGCCCGACACTTTTTTCGAGAAGATCGGTGAACGGCGTGATCTTCAGAATGGGCAGATTCGGATCCAATTCCCGCAATGCCTGGCGCAGCGTCGGAATCATCGCGGCGACCGCTTTGCGATCCGTCGCAGCGAGACGGACATGGAAGTAAACATTGCCGTTGTAGGCCTGCGCGAGCGGCACAAAGAGGCGGCGTTGCGGCCCTTGGTTTTGCACTTCATGCCGGTGCCAGTTCACGATGCCGACCACTTCCATTTCCGCGGGCGAGCCATCGGACGGCGGGTTCGTATAACGGATGTGCTGGCCGATCGCGTCGCCGTTCGGGAACAATTTCGCCGCCATCTTTTCATCGATGATCGCTACCCGCGGCGCATCTTTGTTATCGGCTTCAGCCAGGGTGAAATCGCGGCCGCGCAGGAGATGAACACCGATGGCGTCAAAGTATCCGGGCGTAATTGCGGTGAAGAGTGCGCCGGCGCCGGGATCGGGAGTATTCGGGTCGGTCCGCGCCGCCGCCGCCTCGCTCGCCGGCATGATGCGACGCGAGTTCGTGAAATTTCCGTACGGAACCATCGTGCCGAGAGCCGCCGACCGCACCCCGGGCAAGCCGCGGGCACGTTCGATCGCCGCGAACATGAGACGTTTCGCCTGGGCGACGTCGGTCTTGCCTAACGAGAAGTCCATCTCGGTCACAATTCCGCCCGCGGGCTCGAAGCCCAGCGCGACGTTGGCTGCCGCGATCGCGCCGCGGAAGAAGAGTCCGGCGCTGAAGAGCAACATGAGCGAGAGAGCGATCTGCGCCATCACCAAAAGATGGCGCGGCGCGAAGAAACGGTTGAAGCGCCCGATGTGCGCCGGCTCGCCGGCCTGTTGTTTCAAATCATTTACGAGATCGGCCCTAGAAGCTTTCAAAGCGGGCCCGAGACTGAAGAGCATCGTGGCGAAGAGACAGAAGAGGAACGTGATCGCGAGCACACTCGCGTCCGGCCGCATATCGGCCACGAGGGTGAAGCTCATCGAAGTGAAGAGCGCGCCGAGTGAACGGAGGAGCGCACCGTTGCTCCAGACACTGAGCAGCAGCCCGATAGTTCCGCCGACCAGGGCAAGGAGAAGTCCTTCGCACAAAAGCTGGCGGACGATGCGCCAGCGACTCGCGCCCAACGCCAGGCGCAGGGCGATCTCCTTGGCCCGCGCGGTTCCGCGAGCGAGCAACATGTTCGCGAGATTCAAACTCGCGATGAGCAACACGGCGCCCGCCATTCCGGTCAACAGCGCGCCGATCAGGGTGACCGGGCCCTCATCTTCCGGGCCGGTGCTGATGCTGAAACGCGACGGCGTTTGGATCTGCAACTCACGCGCGCCTCCGGAATCCGGAGGCTGAATCGCGGTGAGACGTTGCGCGATCACCGGCAGGCGCGATTTCGCCGACTCGATCGTTAGGCCGGAATGCAATCGCGCCACGACATTGAGTGCATAACTCTTCGGCTGGGCCAGGTCCTGGAGATCGGTCACGTCGCTGAAGGCGGAATTCATTTGCGAATAAATGCCGAGCGGCAGCCAGATGTCGGGCGCGATGAGCGCGCTGATTCCGCTGAAACCTTCCGGGCTGACGCCAAGGACGGTGAACGGCTGGCCGTTGACGTAGAGGATGCTGCCGACAAAGTCAGGCCGTCCGCCCATTCGCTTCCAGAAACCGTGGCTGGCGACGACGACTGGAATGTTCGCGTTCGGCCGGCATTCCGCTGCGTTATAAAAGCGGCCCAGCGCGGGCTCGACACCCATGAGCGAGAAGAAATTTTCCGAGGTGAGAAAAGCGAAACTGCGCCGCATCCCTTCGTCGCGGCCGATCCCGGCGAGGGCGAAGTTCACCGCCGCGGCATCGGCAAAAACGTCCGTGCTTTCACGCAGGACCTGATACTCCGAGT
The DNA here is from genome assembly GCA_003134785.1 of Spartobacteria bacterium. GTDB lineage: Bacteria > Verrucomicrobiota > Verrucomicrobiia > Chthoniobacterales > UBA10450 > AV80. The sequence continues at coordinate 146,179 of PLCN01000021.1, read as the reverse complement.
GCGAGAATTGCCGGTAATCGTGGTTTGCATTCTGCCGGGCGGTGAAGACACCGACGACTTCCGCCGGGCGCAGGCGCACGATGGGACGGAGCACGACGCCGTTGATGAGAGAGAAAACCGCCGAGTTCACGCCGATGGCGAGCGCGAGAGTAAGAACGGCGATAGTAGTGAACCCGGGACTCTTAAGGAGTTGTCGAAAAGCGAATCGGAAATCCTGAATCATGTGGTGGCCTTTCCCTTGAGATGCGGAAGGTGGACAATTTGGATTCAGGAATCCGCGCGGGGCTGCCGCCGAGAGGCTGTAGCCGCCGCCCTATGGGCGGCGCGGTGGTTTGAGGCCGGCGTTTCGCACAGCGAAGCGGCTAAGGGCCTGCCTATTCTTCGATGGCGCCATCCATCTTTCGCAGATGCTGGCGAAAGGTATGACTCGGATCGGCAGAACGTTTCGCGAGATAGTCGGAAAAGTGTAACTGCTGCCTCAGCGTATTGCCCTTCTTGATCTCGTCGGCTTGCGCCCGTTCCTTTTGCCAGATGGCGCGCGCAGCTGTGAGCAGATCTTGCACGAACTCTATCGCCACAAAAACAGAGCCGTCATCATCAGCGAAAACCACATCGCCCCTTGCCACCTGGAAATCTCCGAAGTGCGCGAACCGCAGTGCCGATTCATCTCGAGGGTCGAGCCGTTGCGGCCCTGAAGGGCAGGAGCCGTAACTAAAAATCGGAAACCCGATTTGCCTTAGCTCCGGCGTATCCCGATGCGTTCCCCAAACCACGATCCCCGCCAGGCCGGATGCTTGCGCTTCGAGCGCGGTTAAATCGCCGATACATCCTTCATCCCTCCGGCCGCCGTTATCGATCACGAGCACGTCACCGGCGTCCGATGTTTCCATCGCTTCCAGAAAAACATCGACACTGCCGAAATGTTTTGCCGCCAGCACCCGACCGGCCAGTCGCCGGCCGGGAATCACCGGTGAAATACCTTGAGGCGCCATCCTAAGCGGCACCTTCAGGCGCAAGGCCGCGTCCGCCACCAACGGCGTGGAGAGTTCGGCAAAGCTGTCGGCTAACTGTTGGTTCTTCACCTGGAACCCTCGAAGACGCACCCCGTCTTACTTCTTCGCGTTTCGTGGATCGTCGGCCGGGTTTACGTATTTGATCGCGAACGGTCCCGTGCCGTGGACCTGGACCACTGCCTCGCCCGTGGCCCAGGCAAAATGCTTCATGCCCGCCGGCATGATCGCAAAACTGCCCGCGACCATTTCGTGGCCGGCCGCTTCATCGAACTTATCGCCCATGCCCAGGTGGAACGTTCCGGAAATGACCGTGACGCGTTCCGCGGTGGGATGAGTATGCGCCGGGATCTTATAACCATCCGGAGCTTGCAGCCGGATGGTGAAAGGCCCTGGTTTGCCGGGATCTCCCTCCAAGACCGCCAGCTTTACGCCGGGCGGTAAGAAGGGCGGGCCATCCATCCACTTAATATCTGAGGGCGTAAACATCTTATGCTCGGCCACGGCTGGGGCCTTGGATTTTTCGTCGCTCGATTTTTTCGAGCTGTCCTTTTTCTCTTCCGCATTGGCGAAGGACGAGAACGCCCATACGGCAGTGACTAACATTGGGATAAGGATCTTTTTCATAGCTTTGAGTTTTGGATTTCGCGGAAGTTCCATCCCGGTAAAAATCGCCATTCAGCTCACGTTTCGTCAAGGCGATTCGAGTGCAGCCGGCGGATTTCTCTCCCCGCTCTTCCACGGTTCGGCGTTAGTCGCGCGCTGGTGAATTTTACGGAATCGTCCGGCTGCTCGCTGGATTTGACGCACATTTACTGGTGCCACCTCCACTCTTGCAGGGACGAACTCCGTCTCGTCCTCGTAATTAATCGAGAAGCGCCGCTCCCTGGATTGACCGCGAGCGCGCCGGCTGCGAGCCTGTATCGTGCCGCAACGCCAGCGCTACCTCTTCGTCTGCATTAACCAGCGCGAGGACAATCATCCCAAAGGCTCGTGCACCGCTCGAGGCTCGGAAGAAGTGCGCGTCGCGTTAAAAGAACAGCTCGCTGCGCGCGGACTCGCCAAGCTCCAGGCACGCGTTTGCGCCTCGAGCTGTCTCGACCAATGCTCGAGCGGAGTCTGCATTTTGGTCGAGCCCGATCATTTCTTTTACGGTCGGGTCACTGCGGCCGACGTGCCGGAAATCGTGGCCGGAATCGCCAGCGGTCAACGCGTCGAGCGGCTTGTGCTCAGCGCCGACGATCTCGCGGCAGGTTAACGCAGTTTCATTGGCCCTTCCGCTCGCTACACCTTTCGGTCGAGCAGCGCCTTCAACAAATGCCGATGGCAATGTTGCTCATCGTCGGCGCAATGGCAGAGCAGCGTCACCGTCTGGCTCTGCGCCAGATGCCGCAGCAGGCGCAAGGTGAATTTCTGTCCGTGATTCTTGATCCGTTTATTGCGCAGATCGATCGTCCCGTCCTCGAGCAATTCCTTGCGATAACGTGCGCTATATTCCGGCCAGGAGATCTTTCCCGCCAGGATTTCGTCCCTGAGCTGCTCGCTCGGTCCGAGATTCGCCATCCAGATATGATAGCGATCCTTTGGCAGACCGCGGCCCCGGCTACGCGCGGCCAGGATCCGCAAACCATCCTTCACCGGCTCGATCTTAGAGTGAACGGACTTCGTTTTGATCATGGTTCTTATTTCCGGAGCAGCCGGGTATAAGCTGCGGCGTTTTCAGGGCCTTATCCATCGCAAATTAATTGCTTGCAGTCTCCCCACCGGCTGAACATTCTAATGCACGTTAGTCACACCTTATGAAAAAATCCCTTATCACATCCATTGCAGTTCTGGCCGCCGTTGGCTTGATGACGTCATGCGCCAACAAGAAAGAAACGATGACGACCAACACGTCGAGCAGCGAAACCGCGGCGACTAAGAAATCGACCACCAAGAAGGACGACGCCTCGAAGAAGAAGTCGACCACGACAACGAAGAAGTCCTCGACTAAGAAGAAGAGCACCGAGCCGGCTGCTTCTCCTTCGCCCTCGGCTTCTCCTAGCGCCTAGTCCGATTTCGGGCCACAGGCCTTTAGCTTCTGTAGTTCCGCCAACCTTGGCGGCAAATGATTGGTGTCTTCAGGCCCCCTCGCGAAGGGGGCCTGATCGACACCTTTTTTGTTGTGCGAGGCAGTTGATTCGCGTCGCTTGGAAGCTCCCGCTCTCGGCATCCTCATCCTTGGTAGAGACTCTCTCGTCCCCTGAGGGCCATCGCGCGTCGAAATTAGGGCGATCGCCGTGATTAGTTGGATTCGAGCAGGCTGCGAGGCGGCAGCGATGGCAGTTGCTCCAGTTCAATCGAGCCGCTGCCATATTTCATCCTTAAACAAATATCGGCATCGGGCGCGACCGCCCAGAAGTAAGGTGGTTTGGCGAAGGCACAGAATTCGTAGATCGGATGGTTCTGGGGAAAACCGCAATCGTCCTGCCCGTGTGGTCCACGCTTGCAGCACGCTCCGAGATCGGTGATCAGCTTCTGAAGCTCTGCCACACTGCGCTTTACTTCGACGCAGACTAGAATTTCGCCCTGGGATGATCTGACCAGCAGATCAACTCGATGATCCAGGGAGCTATCGCCTGTGATGGTAGGCTCCACAAAAGTCTGACTCCTCAACCATCCGCGATTCAGGATCAGCAAAGAAGCGGTCGAGAGCTGGCAAACGTGTTCGCGAGAAAGGCGCGGCGGTGAATCATGCCCAAAGAGCTGACAGGCCGTCGGCCCCGTCTCTCCCTCGCTCGGAGGAGGAAGTAGCTCGCTTCGGACGTAGCTTAACTCATCGAGTCGAAATAACCCCGCTTCCAAGCCTAACAGGAAATATTTCGCTTCTTCGAGACCCAAAAGCGGACTAATCCGCAGGCCCGAGAACGGGACCGGCTGCCCCATGGTCGCGCACAGTTCGGCAAACCTGTCCCGTAAGTATCTCTCCAGTTCCCCAGCCCAGTCTCTCTCCATTGCTCGCTCGTCACTTGTCACGGCTGCTATCTTAATAATCTAAAGGTGGCGATGAGCGAAAGGTCAGGACCAGCGCGACAATAACTGGAATCAACACTAACGCCGCTCGCATCCCAAATGCCAGCAGCTTGGTCGGCCGGCCGACGGGGACTAAGGCAAGAACGGGCGAAAACCCCAGCATCACTGCACTGGCAACGGGAAGCTCAGCAAAGAAGTAGCCGCTAACTAGCAATGCGCTCAAGAGTAACGAAAACACCGGCACGATCCCCCGGCCCAAAGTAACCTTCCGCACGGTGAAAAGCAGGCTGCCGAATAGAGCCGCCGCCAGTACGGCCGCGAACTGGCCTAGTAATATGCTGCCCGATAGCATCAACGCGCCAAAGGTTCCCGCGCAGGTAATCAGGAGAAAGCCAGGCATTTCGACGGCTGTCTCCGGCCGCCGCGCCAGCGCATCGAGAGTAACAGCCAGCAACACCATCGCGCCTGCCAGGCCCGCGACCCAGATCCAGCCCTGACTCAGCGACCAGGTGTATTGGAATTTTGGTTTGAGTAATAGCCTTAGCGCTGCGCCGGAAACGAAAGCGAAAATGAGGACGCGCGCCCAGCCCTTTATAGTCAAGATCGCGCAGAAAGCTCCCAACACCGCCGCTACCAGCGCGAAGTAAGGTAACCAGTTGGTCGTATCCCTCGGCGGGAACGACACCCGACCTGTAATAAAGAAGTTTCCGGCAATATAAGCAACACCAAGGGCAACGGCCGCAAGCCCACTTCGCGCTCGTTCTTTTCCCCAGAGGAGCGCCAGGCCGCAAACACCCACAGCCACCATCATTGCGATGATAGCTGCGGGCAAAATCTGCTTGAGCAGAAACATCCGGCCTAGGCGCTCAGCGTGAACTAATAACTGCTCGTTATTGCTTAATACCTTCCAGGCTTAGGATGATATTCACGTCGTCTCCCACTGGGCCTGCCATAAACTTCATGTCATAATCGCTTCGCTTGATCGTGAACCGCGATTCGCCTCCGCTTCTGGTCTCCTTCTGTCCCTTGTTTTCGCCGCCTTTCTTAAAATCAACCGTGATCGGTTTGGTCACGCCATGGATGGTAAGGTCGCCGCTGATTTTATAGCTATCGCCGCTGCCTTCGATCTTGTTGCTCTTGAAGGTGATCGCCGGGAATTGCTGCGCATTAAAAAAGTCCGGGCTCTTGAGGTGTTGGTCGCGCTTGTCGTTTCGCGTATCCAAGCTTTCGACCGGCACGGTCAGCTCGACTGAGCTTTTCGATGGATCGGCGCTGTCGAAAGTTATCGTGCCGGAGATTTGCTTGAAGTTCCCATAGAAATCGGTGACGCCGAAATGTTTTATGCTGAAGATGACGGAGGACTGGACTGGATCGACCTTGTACGAATCAGCGCCATAAGCGGTGAGGCCAATGGAAGAGAGGGCGACTATCAGGATGAGTTTGAATGATTTCATGTTGTTGGTTTTCTATTTGTGTGTGCCTGGGATATCAGAGTTAGCCTTTCCGTCCGCTCGGCCGCCGGGCAGAAGACTTGTGAAGTGGACTATGGTCGAGCTAACCGCTCTCGGCAACGCCCTCCTTGTTTTTTTCTGACTTCTGTCTTCTGACCGCTGATCTCCCCTCCGCCCTCTATGGAACTTTGCCTATCGGACCACTAAGTCTCCAATAGCGGGTCCAAACGGACGCGCGAGCGAGTATTGAATCTACAAGCCATCTCACAGACCTGGACGCTGTAGCCGCCTCGCTCCGTCGGAGCGACCCTGTCCCGCAACACGATGGCCGAGCCCGTGGCTACAGCATGAAACCGCATTTATGAGGTAGCTTGTACTCCCTGCCACGCAGCGGCCAATTCGTTCTCCCGCTCTGAGCTCATGGTATTACAGCGGATAAGTAACCTTACCGTTTTGTAATACTACAAAACGTGACAACCATTTTGGCAGTGGTAGCGTGCCGAGTCCAGTTTAACCCTCAGCTTCGAAAGGAAACGTCCCTATGAAAAGAAAATCCACCCGTCACTCCGGCCACGTCAACTTACGCCTCCTCCTCGGCTTCGTTCTTTGTTTGGCCGGCATCTCATTCGCGTTGCTCGCCTTTGGCGTCTTCTCCGGCGCGCCCGCCCAGGCCCAGGTATCCAAACAGGATCGCGGCCTTCAAGTGGGCGCCTCCTATCACAACGACGTTTCACCAATGATGCGCGACCTGCCGGACATAACCAAGGCCGATGTAAGGCCGCAGGGTGAGCATGAAGCTAACGAAAATCCGAAGGTGCCCTACCGCCACCGCGATGGCGCCGATCCGGTCGTGCAAAGCAGCCATGCTCCTTCCACCTTGCAGATGATCGCGCCTAACATTCCTGCCGCCATCCTTAACTTCGATGGCGTCCCTTTCCCGGGTGTGGGTTGCAGTTGCGCGCCGCCCGATCCCAACGGAGCAGTGGGAAAGACCCAGTACGTCCAGATAGTTAACGAAGGCTACCAGGTCTTTGACAAGAGCACGGGCGCCTCTGTTCTGGGACCTAAGAGCATTTCTTCCGTGTGGACTGGCTTTGGCGGTGTCTGCGAAACCAGCGGGCACGGCGATCCGGTGATGCTCTATGACCACCTGGCCGACCGTTGGTTGATCAGCCAGTTCGCTGGTCTGACCGGTGGCCCCGTAACCGACGAGTGTGTAGCTATCTCCACCACGGCTGACGCTACCGGTACTTACAACCGCTACGGCTTCCACCTCGGCACTAACTTTTTCGATTACCCACATATCAGTGTCTGGCCTGACGCCTACTACATGAGCATGAACGTGTTCGACGCTACCGGCACCGCTTATCTGGGTCCCCAGCCCTTTGCTTTCGACCGCACCAGAATGCTGGCCGGCTTGTCAGCTACCTTCATCAGCCCGGTCGGGCCTCTCGGCGGCTCGGTCGACCCGTTTCTGCCCGCTGATCTCGATGGCCCGACCTTGCCGCCGACCGGCGCGCCGAACACCTTCGTGGGATTCCCCGGCCAGGCCACTAACCAGAACTACACCACCTATCACTTTCACGTGGACTTTGCCACGCCCGCGAACTCCACCTTTACCACATTTGCTACTCCACCAGCCGCGAGTTACACCGCGCTTTGTCCTACTACTCGCGCGTGCGTGCCGCAAAAGGGGGTAGCTGCTTCCAGTAACCTCGATGGCATTGGCGATCGCCTGATGTTCCGCCTCGCCTACCGAAATTTTGGCAACCACGAGTCAGTGGTCGGGAACTACACAGTAAAGGCTAACAACGTGGCAGGCGTGCGCTGGTTCGAGCTGCGCAACGTCACCTCCGGTCCAGTCACCGTCTTTCAGGAGAGCACCTACCAGCCAGATACGACCTGGCGTTGGATGGGCAGCGCGGCTATGGACGGACAAGGAAATCTCGCCATCGGCTTTAGCGCTTCGAGCGCCACCATCAATCCCCAGATCCGCTACGCGGCGCGGCTGGCGACGGATCCAATCAACACTCTGGCCCAGGGCGAAGCTCATCTTTTTGATGGCACCGGCAGTCAGAGCGGCACCGGCAATCGCTGGGGCGATTACAGTTCGTTGAGCATAGATCCGGTGGACGACAAGACCTTCTGGTACACAAACGAATACTATTCCACCACGGCCACCTTCAACTGGCGCACGCGCATCGGGAGTTTCAAGTTGGCATCTGCGTCTCCCACGCCGACGCCTACCCCAGCTCCGACGGCGACGCCTACACCGGCTCCGACCGCGACACCTACGCCAGTCCCGACGGCAACACCAGCTCCGACGCCGACACCTACACCGACGCCTCAACCAACGGCAACTCCCACCCCAACGGCGACACCTACTCCCACACCTCAAGGCAACTTTTCGCTCTCGATCAGTCCTGCACAGGTGATTCTGCCGAACACCGGTGGAACGGCCACCTATACGGTGACGATCACGCGCACCGGAGGCTTCAATGCGGCAGTTACATTTACGATTAGCGGCCTTCCGTCGGGAGCAACCGGGACGTTTACTCCCAATCCGGCAACTGGGAATACCTCGACCTTGAAGGTAGTGGTCAAGTCTTCCGTGGCGCGGGGGACCTATCCGTTCACGGTCACCGGCAAAGGCGGCTCTCCGCTCTTAACGCACACCGCGACTGCATCAGTCAGAAAACGAAGGTAGGGAGCCTACCTGCCAAGAGGGTAGCTTTAAGTAGCATCGCGCCGGCTAGCAACAGGAGCTAGCCGGCGCAGATCGTCGAGCAGTATCTCCATGTCACGCAGAGTGGTGCGGTAGTTCATGACGCATCCGCGCAAACAGAAGCGCCCGCCGAGGAGCGCGTTCGATAGGTAAGAGCTGCCATCCTGCTGCAGGGCGATGAGCAAGCGCTCGTTGAGCCTGTCGAGTTTCTGGTTAAGCCTGGCACGCTCCGCTTCATTCGCGCGGGCGAGCGCGAGCTTGAGCCCTGAAGGGACGTGACGGAAACAAAAGATCGATAGCTCGACCGGCGCGAGCATCTCGAAGTCTTCACTCGCCCGCACCAGGCGTTCGAGATGTCTGGCGCAAGCCAGGTCTTTCTCGATCATTTCGCCGAGCACGCGCAGGCCCACACCTTTCAACATCATCCAGACCTTCAACGCGCGGAAACGGCGGGACAACTCCGGTCCGTAATCCCAGAAGGCGAAAGCTTCGTCGGGCTGTTGCTCCAGCACCCGCGTATACTCGGCGTCATGCGCGAAGGTAGCGCGAGCAGCTTCCGCATCGCGATACAGGACGCATCCGCAATCGACCGGCAGGTAAAGCCACTTGTGCGGATCGAGCGCAACCGAATCGGCTTCGCGCATCGCATCAAACAGACTTTTCGCCGACGGCGCCAGCGCCGCGAAGCCGCCGTAGCTGGCATCGACGTGCATCCAAAGGTTGAATCGCCGCGCCACTTCGCTGACTTCAGCCAGAGGGTCAAACGCGCCGGTGTTCACCGTGCCGGCGCTCGCCACCACGAAAAACGGAAGATGCCCCGCCTCGAGGTCTTCTTCAATCTTCGCCACAAGCTCGCCGATGCGGATCTTGAAGCACTCATCCACGCCGACCACGCGCACATTGTCGCGCCCGATGCCTAGTAGCGCCGCGGCCTTGGCGACCGAATGATGGGTCTCTTCGGATACATAAACGCGCATGGCTCGCGGAAAAAACTGCGCGCCTCTACTCGTTAGGTCTGCCGGTGCTTTTGCGCGCCGCGCGGTCGCCAGCGCCGCCAGGTTGGCCATCGAACCGCCGCTGACAAACAACCCGGTTGCGCCCGCATCCACTCCGATGATCTCCTTAATCCAATCAATAGTCAGCCGTTCGACTTCGACCGCCGCCGGCGCCGAGCGCCACGCCGTCAGGTTCGCATTTAACGCCGAGGCCAGCAGATCAGCGATGGCGGCGATAGCAGTGCCGGGCGCCTGCACATAACCAAACATGCGCGGATGACCGTTATGCCGGCTCATCGGCACGAGGACATCGCTAAAGGTCTCAAGGAGCCGTTCGAAGCCGATACCTTCACCCGGCAAAGCCCTGTCCAACTTTTCCCGAATCTGCTTCGAGCTGGTCTCGGGGTAAACGCGCCGATCGCGGATCGAATCGAGATATGCTGCGACCACCTCGATGGCGGCGCTGCCCCATCCACGGATCTCTTCCGAAGAAGGATCGAGCGCCGAAGGTCTCTCATTATCGATTTTTGTCTTATCCATCATTGAGCTTCAAGAATCTGCGCGAAACCAGAGCCGAAACCAGCACAACCTCTTGCCGGCTTCGACGTTGTTCATCTTTGACGATCGACTAAGGTAATGGCGATGAAGATTCCGTTCACCGTCGGCCCTGTTGGTCATTTTGGATTAGCCGTGCGCAAACCGAAGAAAAGCGCGAAATGGTTCGAGCGCGCGCTGGGATTGAAAAAGCAATTCGCCTTTGAAGGTGGCATCGCGGTTGGAAACGACAACCTGACCATCGCGCTGCACAAGGGGAAGCCGTCGCCGAAGACCTTGGGTCACATGTCGTTTCACTTGCCGAATATGACCGCGCTGCGAAAGGCGCTCGCGCATCTCAAGAAGCACGAGGTGAAGCTGGAAGATCCAGGCGATGAGATCGGTCCGGAAGCGGACGGCTCGCCGCATATGGGCCTCTGGTTTCACGATCTCGACGGCTACCGCTGGGAACTCAGCGTCCAAAACGGAAAGAAGTAAATTGCTCTTGGGAGCGTGCCTGTTCTTCCCGTCGCAACTTCCTTTCCTTCCCCCGATCGCCACGCCACTCCCGGGCTGGCCACGCCGCCTGGTCGCGAACGCTTTCGGAGGAGCCTTGGCGAAGGCGGGTTGATCTTGACTGAATACCGGGGGACTCCGAACAATCGGAGCCATGAAACCATTGCTCCTGCTGGGTCTCGGTTTGATAGCGATAACGAATCTGGCCGGGGCGGAGCCTACCCTCGATGAGTTCTTGAAACGCGGTCAGCTTGATGCGGCGCTCGCGGCCTATGCCCAGCCTAGGACGGATGCCGAGCGTTTTTCTCTCGCGGCAACCCAAGTGCTGGCTTCGGCGCGAGATTTCAGCGCGGGCTTCAATCGGCTCTCGCTCCATCCGAATCTGCGCAGCTCCGGATTGCCCTTTCTCCGCGCCGTGGTGCAAGACGTCTCGGCGGGGAAAGCAAATATCGCGACACCCCAGGCCGTGGCCGCGCTTTTCCGGGAACTCAAGGCAGGGTTGCAGCGCGCCAACACGACCTTAAGCCAGATCGCGGGCAAGGAAGACTTTGGAGTCCAGATTACCTTGAGCGAGGCGCGCGCGGATTTTAGCGGCGACGGGACAATCGATCCGGAAACCGAGACGCTGCAAGCCGCCTTCGGCCGTATTCTCGGGATTGGCGCTCCGTCAGCGGAACCGATGATCATTCGGTTCGATCGCGCGGACGCGGCCTGGCTCAAGGGTTACACCCACTTCCTCATTGGGATTATCGACCTGCTCTCGTCTTATGATTGGGCGCCGGTCTGGAACCAGTGCGCGCATATCATCTTCCTAAACCCGGAGCCGGTCCCGGGGATCGCGAAGGTGGTGGACCTTCACGCATCCTGGGATATGTGGCCGGACTTGATCGCGGCCGTCCACGATATGCGCCTGGAGTTGGTCGACCGGGACGGGCCGAAACGCTTTCGTGATTCCTTCCTGATGATGATCGCCGAAAGCCGGATCTGCTGGCAGCGAGCCCTGGAGGAAAAGGATGACGTGAACGAATGGCTTCCCAACCCGAACCAGAAAGGCCCGCGCGGATTGACCGTGACGCGCGACCAAATCGATGGCTGGTTCAAAGTGCTGGACGAACTGGAAGCGGTCGCCCGCGGAAAGAAGCTCCTTCCGCACTGGCGCATCAAGTCTCCCTCCGGCATTAACGTCGACCGGCTGGTCGCCGCGCCGCCGAAGCTGGACCTGGTCCTTTGGATCCAGGGGTCGGCGTTTCTGCCTTACTTGGAAGAAGGTCCCATAAGCGACGCGGAAACCTGGCGCAAGTTAACGGGTCCTTTCGGCCCGGGCTTTTTCCAGTTCGCCATTTGGAGTAACTAACCTAACGAATGTCATCCGGACGAACTCCCCTCTTTCGCAAACTGATGCAGACGGTGCGACGGGCGCACTGGCTGAACCTAAATCCAGATAAGCGAGCCCTGTTCTTTGAAGCACGGGAAGCGTCGCGTGTTTCCCGGCGCGATTTCGTGCGCATGCTGGGCGCCGCGGGCTTTGTCACTGCGGCCGGAGGATTAGCCCCGTTGCCAGCGCGTGCGCGAGAGGCTAACTCATCGCGCGCAAGCAGCCGCGATCCGGTGGCAATCATCGGCGCGGGACTGGCGGGACTGACTGCGGCTTACCGTTTGCATCAAGCCGGTATTCCTTGCAAGGTCTTTGAAGGCAGCGAACGCACCGGCGGCCGCGTTCTGACGAAATATGACTTCAACAAGGACTCGATGTTCTGTGAGCTAGGCGGCGAGTTGGTAGACACGAATCATCGGGACTTGATTGCCCTGGCGGAGGAACTAGGACTGGAGATCCAGGAGCTGAAAGGCGGCGACAAAGGCGTAGACCTTTACTTCTTCGGTGGCAAACATTACACCGACGAGCAACTCATCCCGCTCTTCAAACCGTTTGCGCGAAAGCTTGCCGCTGATTTGGAAGGACTCTACGACAAGGAAAACAACTTCACGGTCAAGGCACGAAAACTCGACCAGCTTAGTCTGGCTCAATACCTCGCTGAAACTGGCAAGGGGGTAGAAAAATGGGTCGTCGACCTGTTGCGGGTGGCTTACACCATCGAGTATGGGCGCGATGCCGAGGAGCAGTCGGCCCTTAATCTCATCATCTACTTAAAGCCCAATCCCAGCGCCGGGTTCAAGATCTTTGGAGACAGCGACGAGTCGAAGCGCATCAAAGGCGGCAGCAGCTCGTTGCCGAATGAACTGGTGAAAGCGCTCGAAGGCAAGGTCGAGATCCATCAAAGCCATACCCTGGCCAGGATCGCTCAGAATAACTCAGACCTGACTCTGACTTTCACCTCCAAGGGCAGGAGCAAGGAGGTTAAGTTCGCGCGAGTCATCTGCGCGCTTCCGTTTACCATGCTACGGCTGGTGGATGGGGTGAAAGCGCTTGCTTTAAGCAAGATAAAGCAAGATGCGATTGCCCGGCTGGGCTACGGCAACAACTCCAAGGTCATGTATGGCTTTACCGAGCGCTGGTGGCGGAATCCGGCCGCCGGGTTACCGGCCACCAGCAATGGCAGCATCTTCACCGATTTGTCTCTCCAATGCACTTGGGAAAGCAGTCGCGGCCAAACGGGCGAGAGCGGAATCCTGACCAACTACCTGGGCGGCGCTGCGGCGGTGAAAGAGCTAAGCCAGGAACATTTCGACAAATTCCGCGAAGAGCTCGGAGGCGTCTTTCCAGGCATCACCGATAAGTTCGATAGTAAGCGAGCCTTGATGAACTGGCCCGGATACAAGTTTACCCGCGGCAGTTACTCCTGTCCTTTGGCAGGCCAGTATACCACCTTGCTCAAAGCGGCGCCGCTACCGGAACTGGAAGGCCGCCTTATTTTTGCGGGCGAGCATACCAGCGGCGAATTTGCCGGTTTTATGAATGGCGCGGTTGAGTCCGGCAACCGCGCGGCTAAAGAAATCCTCGCCCTAGGAAAAAGCGAACTACCCAAGGCAGCCTAATTGGTTACCTTGCCGGCACCAACCATGTCCACGACTCTACCTGCTGTCCGTCCGATAACACTAACCGAGATCCAGGAAGCACGGAAGCGCATCGCGCCAACTATCGTCCGGACCCCGTTAGTCCGTCTTGAGTCAGGGCCGGGATTTCCCGACGTTCGGTTGAAGCTCGAGAATTTACAGCCGATCAACGCCTACAAACTGCGCGGCGCCGCCAACGCCGTGGCGTTGTTACCCGAGTCCGAGCGCAAGCGCGGCGTGTGGACCATCAGCGCGGGAAACGCCGGGCAAGGAGTCGCTTATGCCGCAAGACAAGCGGGCGTGCCGTGCACAGTGGTCGTGATCGAGACTGCGCCCGCGTCGAAGATCGAACGCATGCGCGCGTTGGGAGCGAAGCTCATTCCGGTGCCGCACGAAGTAGCCTGGAAAGCTCTCGAAGACCGTTCCTTCCCCGGCGTCGAAGGGGCTTTTGTTCACCCTTTCGATGACGACAACTTCATCGCGGGGCACGCCACCATGGGTCTCGAAATTCTTGAAGATGCGCCCGAAACAGTTGCCGTTATCGCGAGCATTGGTGGCGGCGGACTCATCGCGGGCGTCGGCAGCGCCATCAAAGCGCTTAGACCGGAGATAAAGGTTTGGGGCGCGGAACCGGAGACAGCCGCTCCTTTCGCGCTCTCCTTCGCCGAGCAGGGTCCACGCGAATTCAAGGAATGGAAAACCTCCTTCGTGGATGGCGCCGGAGGGCGAAGCGTCTTTCCGCGGATGTGGGACCGAATGAAACCGGTAGTAGACGGAGCCATCGTTGTTACTCTGGAGGAGACCAGGAAAGCGATGCGATTGATGGCCGAGAAAACGCGAATCATTTCCGAAGGGGCCGGCGCATTGCCGCTCGCGGCCGCGTTGACCGGAAGAGCTGGGAACGGCCCGATCGTCTGCATCGTTTCCGGCGGTAATCTCGATTTGAAAAAGTTCTGCGAGCTGATCGCTCTCTGAACTGGACGGATAACTGAGGCCCTCTTGGTAGATCGGGTTGGACTAAACCGGTCGCAGCTTTGCCTTCAATTCGGCAAAAGCGGCACGGGCTTTTTCCGTTTCGCGGTCCGCTGCCTGTGCCCAATTGGTCCGTTCGGCTATCTGCGTCTCCAAATCGGCATTGTGGNNTCTTTGTCCAACGACTGCGCCCAATTAGTCCGCTCGGCTATCCGCGTCTCCAAATCGGCATTGCGGGCGCGCGTCTCCAGCAACTCTTTCTCCAGCGACTGCCCCCAATTAGTCCGCTCGGCAATCCGGGTCTCTAAATCAGCATTGCGGGCGCGCGTCTCAAGTAACTCTTTGTCCAACGACTGCGCCCAATTAGTCCGCTCGGCTATCTGGGTCTCTAAGTCAGCATTGCGGGCGCGCGTCTCCAGTAATTCTTTGTCCAACGACTGCGCCCAATTAGTCCGCTCGGCTGTCCGCGTCTCTAAATCAGCATTGTGGGCGCGCGTCTCAAGTAACTCTTTCTCCAGCGACTGCGCCCAATTAGTCCGCTCGGCTATCCGCGTCTCCAAATCAGCATTGTGGGCGCGCGTCTCAAGTAACTCTTTGTCCAACGACTGCCCCCAATTGGTTCGCTCCGCAACCCGGATCTGGAGATCCGCGATCACTTTTCGCGCGCTGGTCAGGTCCTTGTCCAAACTCTTGGCCCATGCGGTGCGATCTGCCTTCTGCCCCTCCAGATCGGCCACTAGACTTCGCGAGCGAGCCAGCTGTTGGTTGAGGCCCTCTGCCCATTCGGTGCGGGAGAGAGCATCATCGTGCAAATTGGTCAGGAAATTCTGGGCCATCTCCCTTTGCCATGCCGCGCGCTGTGCTTGCGTCTTCGAAGGTTCCGGATCGCTTGGCCCGGTCGGCGCGTGCACCAGGAACGGCGCCACCGCGTCGCGCAGAGTAGGATCAAGAATCACAGGCCGCTGTGCACCATAGACATCCAGCGCATCGTTCTTGTAACTATTCGCCGCCCACTCCGCGTCGATAGAGCCCTCCTTCGCAAGTTGCCGGACCCGGTGTGTATGCCAGCCGTCATCCGGTGGTCGCCCTGCCGCCTCGAGGCGCCGGCTGTGCGCTGCTTTCATCACGAGCGTATCGCGCGATCGGACCGGCGCGTGCAGGCAAACAAGCTCCGTCGTCGTCTCCGGCTTTCCCGTCAGGTTACTCGCGTTGTGATTTCCTGCGCCGATCTCCAGGTTCAGGGAAGCTCGGATGATCCATTTCGGCGAATACATAGCCTCGACATATCCGATCTCGTGCGCTTCGACCAAAGCTCGTCCGTAGTCCGGTGGACCAATCGCCCGTGCGGCACGCCGTGTTATCGTCAACAATCCTTCTGGACTTCGCCTCGATTGCTCCCGTGCCTGGATGTAATGAAGCACCTGCGCGCGCAACGCCCCGGCATTTGAGCAGGCCAGCACCTCCCGGAACGTGCGCCCCGGGGCATACCAGAATTCATCCGCGTCGAACGGAACGATCCAGTCGGCGCCGGCTCGGAAAGCCTCTTGCGCCAGGCCGGTGGTTAGTTCCGCTTGCTGATATTCCCCTTCATGGCGGCTCCAGCGGATGCGATTGTCAGCCTGTGCTAATCGTCCCAGGATCGTCTCTGTTCCATCGGAAGAGGCATTGTCGAGGACGAACACCCCATCCAGTCCCAGCTGAAGATGGTGGCAAATAGTGACCGCGATGATATCCGCTTCAGACCGCACCAGCGTCACCCCGAAGATCTTCATGGCCGCGTGAATGGAGCTATGGAATTCCGCCGATTGCAAGTGACTTCGCGCGCGCATTTGGCAACCTTTCGCCTGCGCATGCAGAGCAACGTTAAGTGAGTCCGCGCTCGTGACCACAGCACCCGCTCATTTCGAAGTAAATTCCTACTGGGGCGGCGGTCCGCTCACCCGGCTCGAACTGATTTGTCTCTCTTCGTTCGTGCAGAACGGCGCCCAATACAATCTCTACACGCATGACGAGCCTCGCGGTGTCCCCGAAGGCGTCAGCGTGCGCGATGCCAGCGAGATCCTGCCGGCGGAACGAATCTTTCAATATCCCGCCGGGACACTCAATGAAGGCAGCTTGTCGGGTTTCTCGAATCTGTTCCGATACACTCTGCTTCAGCGCCTCGGCGGATGGTGGGTGGACACCGATGTTTGTTGCCTCCGCGCCTTCGAGACGGACCGTGACGAACTTTACGTGCGCGAGGAGACGCAGAGTGGGGAGTTCTTGATTGCGTCGTGCATTTTTCGGGCTCCGCCTGCAAGCAGCGTCTTGCAACACTGTCTCGAAACATTCGCGCGCAAGGACGTGGCCAAAGTGGTCCACGCGGAGACCGGGCCAGTGCTTCTCACCGACGCGGTCTGCGCGTGCGGTCGCAAAGATGCGGTGCAGCCTGCCGGGAAATTTTTGCCCGTCCCTTGGTGGGAGTACGAGCGCCTCTTGTTTGACGAACAACTCCCGATCGACAGCTGTCTGGCAGTCCACTTTTGGAACACTATGTTGCGGACCGCCGGCGTGGACAAGAACGCTGACTTCCCGAAGAACAGCGCGTTCGAGCGACTAAAGCGCCGCTATCTTTAGGATTCGCATTTCGGAGCTGGAGAAATCTCGCAGACTTGTTCCCTATAAACACTCCATCCTTACCGGACTGGCAAGAACGATCCAGCTCGCCGAGTTCGTTTAGACGTTGGGCGTGATACGAATGCCCGGACGTCGCAAACGCCAGGTGCATTCGGTCAGAATCGGCTAGCACAGCACGCGCGCTGGGTGCGCTCTTCCCACAGTTCGAGCGCTACTTCTTCTCCAGGAGCGGCAGGTACGCTTCGTAATGTTCCTGTTTCATTCGTTCGATCGGAATGAAATGGAAGGCGGCCGAATTGAGGGTGTAGCGTTCTCCGCTCGGCGACTGCGGGTCGGGAAAGAGGTGGCCAAGGTGGGCGTTGCTTCGTTTGGCGCGCACCTCCGTCCGCTGCATGTCGTGCGAAGTGTCCAGGCTCTCGACCAGGAGATCTTTCGAGATTGGTTTGCTCCAGGTCGGCATGCCGAGGCCGGGATCGTATTTGTCGACCGAAGTGAAGAGCGGTTCGTTGGTAATAACATCGACGTAGATGCCGGGACGGTCGTTGTTCCAGAATTCGTTTTGGAAAGGCATCTGGGTGCCGCTTTCGCGCACGACATGGTACTGCTCCGCCTTTAATCGGCGTTTCAAACTGGCGTCGCTCGGGATCGGCCGGTTCGGATCGAAACCGATGGGTTCCTTTTCTTTCTGGGCGAGAACGAAGAAGTAAATCCCGCCGGCAGCGAGCGCGAGCACGACGATGAGACCGATGTACGTGCTGAGCGTCGACTTTTCTTCGCTGGTTATTCGTGTCCCGTTCATCTGATCGCGCTCAACGTGATTCAATCAGAGATTGGCCGCGTTCGGCAAGCTCGATCTCACCTCTTGGCTGAAAGACGATCCGCAGGCTGTTTCCCGTTAGATCGCCGAATTATCAGGGAATGGCCGATTGGAACGCACTGTTTTCCGGCGCGGAGCAACGAAAACAACGGCGCGGTGGAGTTGATTTCCGTCCCGGACTGCGAAGCAATCCGCTGTAGCGGCGGTGTGTCACCGTCGAAATCCATGGCGTCGGCGGTCATCCTCCTTCGATGAGCTACGGCGGAGAGGCTAGACCGCCCCTACGGAAGAACGCCGCTGCGATTGCTACCTTTTGCACTGCGTCGGCAAACACTCGTGCGCGCCGCGGTCCCCCCCATCAAATTTGAATGGCAGTCGCGAGCAGGCTCGTGCGTTGATTCCATTGAAATTGGCTTTGCACAAGCTGCATCCCGATCAACGCGGTCGCCCCCAACGCCTGGGCTTTGCGCGTGAGTTCGGCCAGACACTCATCAAACGAATGATCGTTGACGCCTTCCACACTGGCATACACAACTCCAAGCTCTCGCGCGCCGGCGGGTAGGCCGGGAAGCGTGCTCACGTTCATCCGGATGGGCGATGGTGCTGTCGGTTTTTCGTGGCTCATGGCTTCTTCGATCTCGGTTTGGTGTCGAACATCGCTTCAATTTCCGCGGTCCACGTCATCCAGGATCACCAGGGTCTTTTCGAACGATTCGGAGCTGATGGCAATTGGGCCGCGAAAAGGATGGCTCAGGATCAGGCAACTGAACAAGAGCAGTCCGATCAACGCAGCCATCATGGCGGATATGATCATGTGCGGTAACGGGCGCTCCATGTAGATGATGAAACTCATGGTGATGACGACGAAGGCCCCGCTGAGAATGACAATCCACATCACCGTGGAGATCTCTTCATTCGCCTGTATGTTGCGCTTGTTGCGGTCGTTCGTCACCTCGGTCAGGGCCTGCATCAGCACGTTGCAGCTCAGAGGATAATCCTTCTTCATCTGGGTGGTGACCGGGCCGCTGGTGCCAAAGGCGCGAAATATATCCCCGGTTTGCTTGCGAGCCTTCGAACTGGCCTGGCCGGTGCTGGCCTGTGTGGGCCACTCATCTTCAATCACCCGGTGAATATACTCGCGGATCAGTTCGCGAATCTTCTCGCCAGCTTCCGGCGGCAAATTGCCCGAGGAGCGGTAGAGCGGCACAAGGGAGATGGCCTCCGTCGCCACATTGACTCTGGCGGCATCGAAGGACTCCCAAACTGCTATGACCATGAAGCCCAAGAGGACGGCAAAGAGCACGCCCGCGTTCAGGAAGATCGGCACGCAAACATCGTTGTGTCCTTCCTGGACGCGGCCGTGCAGAAGCTTGCGGCTAAAAAATACACCGGCCATCGCGTAGACCGCCGGACCGCCGATCATGAGCACGCCGACCAATAGGTAATTCATAGGCTGCTTCCTGTTAAATCGCCGCCGCTATGACGGCAATCCCTTACGCGCGATCAGCTCCATCTGTTCGCAAAAACGATCCAGCTCGCCGAGCGTGGTGTAGATGTTGGGCGTGATGCGAATGCCCTGAAACTCTTCGTGGACGATAGGCGTGGTGAAGATGTGATGTTTGTCGAACAGATACTTAACAACGGCGTCGGGGGTTGTTCCTTCGATATAAACATTCGCGATGGCGCACGATTGATTCGGATCGAATGAAGTGTTGAAGCGAACCTTGGGTACATTCTTAAGCCGGTTCATCCAGTAACGTGACAGATAACGCAGCCGCGCTTCCTTGCGTTTGCCGCCGATACCTTGGTGAAACACCAGCGCTTCACCAATGGCCAGCTTTATCGCAGCTGAGTGTGTGCCTATCTCCTCGAACTTGCGTATGTCCGATGCTTGCTTGGATTCCGCGGCCATCATGGGCCAGATCTTTTCGATCTTATCGCGCTTTACGTAAAGCAGACCCGTGCCCTTTGGAGCATACAACCACTTATGTAGGCTGGTGCCGAAGTAATCACAACCCAGATCCTTCTGTTTGAAATCAAACTGCGCGAAGGAATGCGCGCCGTCCACGATCGTTTCAATTCCCTTGGCGCGAGCCAGGTCGCAGACAGCCTTCACGGGAGTGATTTGTCCCGTGATGTTGACCTGATGTGCCATCAGGATCAGGCGGGTTCGATCGGAAATTCCTTTGGCAAAGGCCGCGGTGATCTCGTCGAGGTTCTTGGGCGGAATGGGAATCTGAATCAGCTTGAGCTTCAGGCCTTCCCGCTTCTCCCGCTGACGCAGCGTCGTAAGCATGCGGGGATAATCCTGGGTCGTGGTGAGAATTTCATCGCCAGACTTGAAGTCCATGCCCAGCAAAAGAATTTCGAGTGACTCGGAGGCATTGCGCGTGATCGCAATCTCTTCGCGATCGCAGCCGAACAGTTCCGCCAGGCCGGTGCGAATCGTTTCGCATTGCGGCTCGAGAATCTGCCACATAGTGTAGGCGGTAGCGTCTTCCTGTTGCCAGGTATAACGCACCAGCGCCTCGGTCACGATCCGCGGGCTGGGCGAAACGCCACCATTGTTCAGATTGATGATGCCACGCGTGACGCTGAAAGAGTTTTGAATGATGGCCCAGTAGTCTTCATCCATGGCCGCCTCCTCCGGCGTCAAATGCGCCACGCTCTTCGTCGCTGCTTCGACGGTTCTTAGCAACGACGCGACCGTGGCAGAAGAAAGCGCGGCCAGACCGAGGCCTTTGCCGGCGAGCACTAGAAAATTGCGTCGGGTGCGCTCACGCAGCATGGAATTTGAAATCGTCACAAGATGGATCAGGGCGCGATTAGGAGTTGTCTGTTCATCCATTCTCTGTCGGATACCGCGCGGTAAGTCAAGAACTCGAATCAATCTATCACCGCTGGTCTTCAATTTAGTTGTGGCGACGCTGTGTCACCGCCGAAACCCAAGGCGCCGGCGGTCATCCTCCTTCGATGAGCTACGGCGGAGAGGCTAGACCGCCGCTACAGTGGAAGCTGCGCGTCGCGATACGACGCAGACGAAGGCGGAAGGCTACTTAATGCGAGCGGTGCGAATGATGTTGAATCCAAGTGGCCCGTTCTCGCATCCTACCTACAGACTATGAATGACGAACCCGCCATTGCGCCAAAGACTTCATCCGCCACTTGGGTCGGCCTGTTTCTATCGCTTTTTGGAATGTTGCTGGCTCGGCAGATGGTCAATTACGTCTGGCCGACTTCAACGATCACGTCGGCGATTGCGAAAGAACTGGGCATGTGGGTTATCGCGCTGGTTCTTCTCGTTATCGTGAGATGCGGCGAAGGTCTGCCCTTTAGTTCGATTGGCCTGGGCACGACTCGCTGGTGGAAGTCGATTCTTTGGGGATTGTTGATTGCGGTAATCTGCTTTGGCGTGGCCGGCGTCCTGATCGCGTTGACCGGTTACAACGGCGGTGAAGCAGGAAAGGCTTTGGGGAAACTACCGCTCTGGTTGATTATCTTGATTGTGATAAGAGCGGGAGCGGTGGAGGAACTCTGTTATCGGGGCTATGCGATCGAACGACTGCAAGCAGTGGGCCTCCCGGGGGGGCTCTCCGCTGCTATTCCGCTGGCCATCTTCGGCGTCGGTCACTGGACCGGTGGTTGGGCAAACATCGTCATTGCTTTGGCGCTCGGCGGGATCCTGGCCGTCTCTTACCTCTGGCGCCGCGACCTGGCCGCCAACATGATCGGTCACTTCCTGGTCGACTTTGTAGGTAACGTGTTACCCAAGCTATCCTCTTAAGACCGCCCGATCACTTCTCGTGCGAGTAAGTCCCCATTAAACTTCCTTCCGCTACGATGTGGCCGGCCATCGCTTTCTCCAGCGCCGCTTTCGTGGTCGAGCTAGGCAGGTAGAGAGTTGTATCGAGCGCGTAAGCTTTGAAATAATATCGGTGCCTGCCCGAGGGTGGACATGGGCCGCCATATTTCTCGTTACCAAAATCGTTCGTTCCCTGGACGGCATTTTGCGGCGGACTATCCTCCCAAATCTCACTCACTTTCGGATCGACATTCCAAAAGAGTCAATGAGTCCAGGTCCGGCCTGGTGCATCAGGATCGTCTACGATCAAGACCAAGCTCCTGGCGGTCTTGGGCGCATTTTCGATCCGCAATGGTGGACTTACGTTGGCGCCGTCGCACGTATATCGTTTCGGAATCTTCCCGCCTTGTGCAAATACTCGGCTAGTTACTTTAAGTGAGGCGGGAGTGGATGCAGCTTGAGCTTGGGCAAGGCCAAGAGCCAGTGTCGGGAGCGCAATCAACCAGAATAATCCAAGCATCGTTTTCATAACTCTAATTGTTTCCTCGGAATGGCGATAGTTCAATGGGGCTCGATCGTCGTTCGTAAAGTAGGAGAATTCCTATACGCTTTGTGGGTGACACTCGCGGACCACCTTCGAAACTCGAATAAGGCGCTGATCTTCACCGGCGCCGGCGTTTCAACTGGGAGCGGCATTCCGGACTTCCGCGGACCGCAAGGTGTCTGGACCAAGCGGAAGCCGGTCTACTACCAGGATTTCATGACTTCGGAAGCGGCGCGGATCGAGCATTGGGATTACAAGCTCGAAGGGAGAGACGCCTTTCGCGATGCCCAGCCCAACACAGTTCATCAGGCTATCGTCCGATTGGAACGCGCGGGAAGACTTCTCTGCGTCGTTACCCAAAACATCGACGGACTGCACAGCCTGGCCGGCACCAGCGCGGAACGTTTGGTGGAACTTCACGGCTCTAATGCGCTCGTGGAGTGTCAGAGTTGTCAATCGCGCGGAGATCCGGAGCCGCATTTCGAATACTTCCGTCGCACGCGCAAGCCGCCACTCTGCCAGTGTGGCGGATTCCTAAAACCCGCAACAATAAGCTTCGGCCAAAGTCTTGACCAGGCAGAGCTGGAGCGAGCGGGCGACGCAGCCATGGAAACCGACCTCGTGGTGGCACTGGGTTCGACTTTGTCAGTCTATCCCGCCGCGTCATTTCCACTCCTGGCGGCGAAACGAGGCGTTCCTTACGTCGTGATCAATCGCGGAGCGACTGACCACGATGGTGAAGAATGCGTAACGCTGCGGTTAGAAGGCGAAGTAAGCGAGATCTTCCCTGCCGCGGTTGAAGATGGCATCCGATCTACTCGTTAGGCCTTCCTTGCCTTCATGGAAATAATTCGCGCCAAACCCGAAGACACAGCCGTGCTGACTGAGATCGCTTTCGCCGCGAAACGGCATTGGGGTTATCCCGAGCACTGGATCCAAAGTTGGCGGGAGATCCTCACGATGCGTCCTGAATTCATTGCCGCGAATGCGACCTATTGCGCGATGGAAGGCGATCGCGCCGTTGGATTTTATGTTCTGACCACCGAAAACGACGGGTTGCATCTCGACCATCTCTGGATCCTTCCTGGCGCGATGGGTCGCGGCATCGGACGAGCCTTGTTCCAGCATGCGGCTGGACAAGCAAGAGATTTGGGATTCCAAGTCATCAAGATCGAAGCCGATCCGAACGCGGAAGGCTTTTACCAGCGCATGGGCGCGAAGCGCGTTGGAGTAAGCGTGACGAAGGTTGAAGGCGAACGCCGCGAGCTGCCTCTTTTAATTTATGAAATTGATCGCCGCCATTGAAGCGGGCGCGATCTCATCATGATCGCGCGCGCCACCGTGAAAGTGATTTTGCCGCTGGCTTGCGCCTGGGTGCGAAAGAAGGAAGCTCTGATTCTCGAGACCGGCACGGCCTTGAGCGGGGCCCAGATGGCGGACGCGCGCAAAATCGGACTAATACACCCCGACCGAGTACGATTGAAGTTCGTCGAGAAAGTTCCATTGCCGTTGTTTCCGCTCCTGCGCAAAGCGGCGGAGAAATTCCGATCGTTTCCATCCGACACGGTTGGAATTACGTTCGGTTACGGGATCTTCATCCAGGCGCGTTATGCGGACGATCGCAGACTATTGCTGCACGAGTTGGTCCACACTTCGCAATATGAGCGCTTCGGCGGCGTTCGCCCCTTTCTGGAGCAGTATCTTCACGAATGCCTGACTGCCGGTTATCCGTTTGGCTCGCTGGAGGAAGAAGCCCGGCGGATTGCAAGGGAGGTGATGGAGTAATGGAGTGATGTAATTTCCTTTCCCCATCACTCCGTCACTCAAGTCCCCGCACTTCCGCAGACTTCGCTGGACAAGAAACTCCTGAAACGCACCTTGAACTGAATGACGAATCCCGCGCGCTTCTCCTATGCCGTGCTTGCCGCCACGCTGATCCTCGTGGGATTGCTTCAGTTGGGCGCGCCGCTTCTGGCGCTGCTTTTCTCCTACTTCGTCCTGACAAAATTGGGCCGCTTCATTCACAACAAATGGCTCGCGCTCGCCGTCTTCATCCTCGTCGTCGCGGCAATTTCTTACACAGCCGGCCATTTCATTCGCGCGGCGATAGCCGCGTTGCCCAAGATCGCCGACAACTCCATTCCCGCGGCGACCGCCTGGGCGCAGGCCCGGGACCTACGCCTGCCCTTTACCGACTTCGAGGGGCTGAAGGCGACAGCGATGAATGCGGTGAAAGATGAAGCGCATTACTTGGGTAACGTCGCCAATTTCGCGCGCAACGCGTCGACCACCTTCATCTTCCTCGTGATCGGCGTCGTCGCGGCGGTCAGTCTCTTCTTTAACAGCCAGCTCGATCTCTTTCGCGAATCGCACAGGCTGCGCAACAACCTTTACTCGGTCTCCTGCGATGAAATCACCGCGCGCTTCAGCGAATTTTATCGCAGCTTCGCGACTGTGATCGGCGCGCAGATGACGATTTCCTGCATCAACACGATCCTCACCGCGATCTTCGTTTTCACGGTTAAGCTTCCGTATGCGCCGGTGGTGATCGGGTTGACCTTTCTGTGCGGGCTTCTCCCGATCGTGGGCAACGTCATCAGCAACACCGTGATCGTCTTCATCGGCTTTCTTGTTTCGCCCAAAGTGGCGATTGGCGCGCTCATCTTCCTGGTCGTGGTCCACAAGTTCGAATATTTTCTGAATAGCCAGATCGTCGGCGCCCGCATCCGCAATCCGATCTGGCTGACTCTATTCGGATTGATCGTGGGCGAGAAATTGATGGGCGTTCCCGGCATGATTCTCTCGCCCGTGATCTTGAATTATCTTCGCGTCGAGATGTCGAAAATAGAAGTGGCGCCGTCGGTGGCGGCGCGCTCCGAGCACATCGTGGTTGATCCGACGGGTCCTTCCCGCTAAAACAACATTGTGAGCGAACCAGCGAACCAAAGTCCATGGATCGACATCGCGCCTGGCATTCGGCGGCGGACGATCACGCACGGCGCTTCAATGTACCAGATGATCGCGAAACTCGATGCCGGCAGCCGCATGCCCGAGCACAAGCATCCGCAGGAACAGATCGTGCACATTCTTGAGGGTCACGCGCGATTGATCGTTTCCGGCGTGCCGCATGAGATGCGTGGCGGCGAATCCTTTTATCTCGCGAGCAACGTCCCGCACGGGATCGAAACGATCGAAGACAGCATGGTGCTCGATACCTTCAGTCCGCCGCGGGACGATTATCTCGCGCTGGACGAGAAGGCTCGGGCGACCTGATCGTGCTGGCCGCGCAGAAATGTGTGGCGTTCCGTTTTGCGAGGGTGCTACTCTCGCCCGCTTGGAAACTTAACTAACAGGATTACTTATGCTGCACATCATCTGGTCAATCATCGTCGGTTTTATCGTCGGTTGGGTCGCGAAGAAAATCATGGGTAGCGCGATGGGCATCGAACACTTGAGTTTTTTGTGGACGACGCTTCTCGGTATCGGCGGCTCGATTGTGGGCGGATTAATCGCGCGCCTCTTTTCGAAACCAGAGCCGGGCACGTCCTTTCATGCGGCCGGTTTCATCATGTCGATCATCGGCGCTTTGATTCTCTTGTACGTCTGCGGCAAATTTCATTTGGTCGGCTAACGGCTCGATCAGGACTGTAGAGGCGCTCAACGTGGCGAGCGCCTGTTGTTGGTTAGGCGCTTGGCACAAGCGCCTCTACACTTCGGAACGTCATGCTCTCGTTTATCGTTCCTGCCTACAATGAAGAGCATGAGTTGCCGCGAGCGCTCGCGGCTTTGCGCGTGGCCGCGGAGAAATCGGGACGGCCGTACGAAATCATCGTAGTCGATGATGATTCCAGCGACGCGACCGCTGCGATCGCGCGGCGGGCCGGGGCCAACGTCGTTCCGGTTCGGCGTCGCCAGATCGCGGCGGTGCGCAACGCGGGCGCGGCGGCCGCGCGCGGCGACATCCTATTTTTCGTCGATGCGGACACGCAGATTTCTGCGGCGCACGTTGCCGGCGCCCTGCGCGCCCTGGCAGATGGCTGCGCCGGCGGAGGCGCGCGCGTGACCACCGACGGCTCGCTTCCTCTGTGGGGCCACATTTTCGTCTGGGCCTTCTGCACCATCTATTTTGCGGTCAAGCTTGGCGCCGGTGCTTTTCTCTTTACCACTCGCGAAAATTTCCGGGCCGCCGGCGGTTTCGACGAACAACTTTTCGCGGGCGAAGAAGTCTATTTCACCCTGGCGTTGAAAAAACTAGGCCGATTCAAATTACTCCGCGAGCCGGTCGTCACGTCCGGCCGGAAGCTGCGTATGCATTCCGCGCGACATATTTTTTCCCAATCGATCGCGATCGTATTCCGCGGGAGACGCGGAGTGCAATCGCGAGACAAGCTCGATCTCTGGTACGACGGCAAACGCGAAACTGGAACCGGCCTGCCCTCAGGCCGCACGTGCTCAAACGTCGCCAGGCCCGATCGCGTCCGTTAGCGGGAGGGACGTGTTTCCGGCACTTTCGGACTCGCCGCGGCGAGTCCCTCCGAGAAAGCAGCCGCTGTCAGTAATTGTTCCGCACTGTTGCTCGCACCGCGTCCAATTCTTTGTTAATGAACAAACGAAGTATGAGGGCGCCCTCGTTCATTCTCCTCGCGATCACGTTGTTTTCGACAACGATTGCTCAGGCTGATGATTCCATCGCCATCAACAAACTGATCTCGGAAATCGACGCTGCGGCGAAGACCGACAAGGCGCGCATGTTAAGCATCATCACCATCAACACCGACGTGGCCGGCAAGACACTCGAAAAAGAAAAGGCGCGCGGTTTCACCCTCGGCGAAGTGTACGTGGCGCATTCGATCGCGCTCGCCGCGCACAAAAGTTTCGATCAAGTCGCGGCCATGAAAACAAAGGAAAATACTTGGGGCAGGGTCGCGCAAATGAACAAGGTGTCGCTCCGGGGAGCGGCCAGCTCGATCAAGGAATTGATGCGAAGCAAAAAGAGCGAGTAGCGCAGCGGGTATTTTCCCGCCTTGCCAACGCCGGTTCTTCACCTACAATACCGGCTCGTTTATGGCAGAAAGCAGTGATACGATGGACATGAAGGAGTTTCAGCTCCACGAGAAGGACACCGGCAGCGCGGATGTGCAAATTGCGCTCCTTACCCGCCGGATCTCGCAGCTGACCGACCACCTCAAGAGCCACGCCAAAGATCATTCGTCGCGCCGCGGCCTCCTCAAGATGGTGGCGATGCGCCGGAGCTTGCTCGATTATCTGAGCAAGTCGGAGTCCGACCGGTATAAAAACCTGCTCGAAAAACTCAACTTGCGGAAGTAACCGCAAGCCGATCTCAGGTTCCAGCTCCCGTCTCTCGTTCGCCTTTCCGCCGTCAGCGTCATCGTTAAATAGAAAGTAAACCCGGCGCTCAGGCCGACGTTCCACTTTGATTAGAGGTTTTAGTCCAGCAGTTGCCGGATTAAAACCTACAATCAGGGTGACCGGCCTGGGATTCGCCAATTCCAGAAAGTAGCTATGCAACACAAGGTCACGGCCCAAATCGGGTCCACGCAGGTCTCAATCGAAACAGGCAAAATCGCCAAGCTCGCCGACGGCTCCGTCGTCGTCTCCAGCGGCGACACCATCGTGCTCGTCAGCGCGGTCTCGGCGACGCAAATTAAAGAGGGGCAGGACTGGTTCCCGCTCACCGTTGATTACCGCGAAAAAGCGGCCGCGGTCGGGAAATTTCCGGGCGGTTATTTCAAACGCGAGGGTCGCCCTTCGGAAAAAGAGACGCTCACCTCGCGGATGACGGACCGGCCCTTGCGACCGCTCTTTCCGGCGGGTTACCTCTACGACACGCAGGTCATCTCGATGCTGCTGAGCGCCGATGGCCAAAACGATCCCGATATCCTCGCGATCAATGGCGCATCGGCCGCATTGACCGTTTCCGACATTCCGTTTGCTGGTCCAGTGGGCGCTGTTCGCGTCGGTCGAGTGAATGGCGAATTCATCGCCAATCCAACTCACGATCAACGTAACGACAGCGATCTGGACCTTGTTTACGTCGGGACGGAAAACGACGTGATCATGATCGAAGGCTCAGCGCGCGAACTGCCGGAAGCGGACTTTGTGAAGGCTCTCGAATTCGCGCACGGACACGCCAAGGAAATGATTCGCATTCAACGCGAGCTCGCGGCGCAAGTCGGAAAACCGAAGCGCGAGATGCCGCTCATGACGGTCAACCAGGAAATCCTTGAAGTGGCTTACCGGGTGGCGGGCGATCGCATCGAAGGCGCGCTCTACAACGAAAAGAAAGTCGATCGCAGCAAAGCCGTGAACGCGTTGAAGGAGGAAGTGAAAGCGGCCGTCCTCGAGAAATTCCCGGACGCCGACAAGTTCGCCATCTCGCAGGCGTTCGATTACGTGCAGAAGAAAGCCTTCCGCATCAGCGTGCTCGACAAACAGAAGCGGATGGACGGCCGCGGTTATCAGGACCTGCGTCCGATCACTTGCGAAGTGGGCGTCCTGCCGCGCGCGCACGGCTCAGCCATTTTTCAACGCGGCGAAACGCAGGCGCTCGCGCTCGTGACTCTCGCGCCGATCGAGGAAGCGCAAAATATTGACGCTTACGGCGGTGGCGAAACCTCGAAGAGCTTTCTCCTGCATTACAACTTCCCGCCGTTCAGCGTCGGCGAGACAGGCCGGACTGGCGGCGCCAGCCGTCGTGAGATTGGCCACGGCGCGCTCGCCGAGCGATCGCTCGAGCCAGTTGTTCCCGGGACCGAGAACTTCCGGTATGCGGTCCGCATCACTAGCGAGATCATGGAATCAAATGGCTCCAGCTCGATGGCGAGCGTTTGTGGCGGAATGCTTGCGCTCATGGATGCAGGCGTTCCGATCAAGACCCCGGTTGCCGGGATCAGTGTCGGTCTCGTCACGGAGAAGGGCGAGGATGGGGAGATGAAGCGCTACGAGCTTCTGACCGACATCATCGGCTCCGAAGATCATTTCGGAGACATGGATTACAAAGTCTGCGGAACAGAAGCCGGCATCACCGGATTCCAGCTCGATCTAAAGTTACCGGGCGTCAGCCACAAGATCATGGCCGAAGCGACGATGCGCACGAAAGAAGCGCGCACCAAAATTCTCGCGATCATGGCGCAAGCGATCGACAAACCGCGCGCCGATCTGAGCAAATACGCGCCCCGCATCGAGACGCTTAAGATTAATCCCGAGAAAATCGGCGCGCTCATCGGCCCCGGCGGCAAGACGATCAAAGGCATCGTCGCTGAAACCGGCGCGGAAATTAACATCGAAGACGACGGCTCCGTTCACATCTACGCGACCAGTCCCGAAAGCATGGCGCGTGCGAAGGAAATCATCGGCGGCATGTCGCGCGAGATCGAAGTGGGCCAGACCTATCACGGCCGTGTGGTCTCGATCAAGGAATTCGGCGCCTTCGTCGAAGTGTTCCCGGGCAAAGATGGACTCGTCCACATTTCCGAGCTGGCGGATTTCCGCGTCAATCGCACCGAAGACGTCGCCAAGATGGGTGAGATGATCTGGGTGAAATGCATCGGCATCGACGACAAGGGCCGCGTAAAATTGAGTCGCAAAGCCGCGCTCAAAGAACGGGCCGCGACCGAGACTGGCCAGACTTCGGAACCCGATCGGGTCGAACAACCGACGCGCTGATTCGTGAATCGAGTCGCGCGCTTTGCGCTATTTATCGTTCTCGCGGTTGGCCTGAGTAGCTGCAGTTCCGTGACAGAGATGGTCACGGCTAACCTGCCGCAAAGGCATTCCGGCCGTCCGTCGATCGTGGTAAAACTACGTGAGCAGCAAGCGTATCTCTACCGCGGACGATATGTGACGGCGGCGTCCAGAATTTCGAGCGGCCGGGAAGGACACCGGACGCCGATCGGTTCGTTTAGTGTCATCCGCAAAGACGAGGGTCATCGTTCCAGCCTCTACGGCGACTACGTCGATGGGTCGGGCCGAGTCGTTAGGCCGAACGTGGACGTGAGGAAAGACCCCAAGCCGGCCCATTCCAAATTCCTGGGCGCGTCGATGCCGTATTTCGTGGAATTCTCTCCAGGCTATGGATTGCACCAGGGTTATCTGCCCGGCGTTCCTGCGTCCCACGGATGCATCCGGATGCCATATTGGAAAGCGCGACAATTTTACAACACCGTGCACGTCGGGACGTCCGTAGTGGTGAAGCCGTAGAGACAGCGAGCAACCTGCGCGTTAATCCGCTCCAGCATTAATGGAGCGCTTGTAAATTAGCAAAGTGCCAGAATATTCTATGCGCCGATTTCGCATGACGATGTCTTTTCTCGTCATTTGTTTCTCCGCATTGGGCCAGGTATTTTCCGTCGCGGCAGAGCAGGAGGAAAAGCTCACGCCGCTTGGGATTTTCGACGCGGCTCTCAAGCAATTCGAAGACAGCCGGGTGGCGCTACGCAAGTGGCAGTATCATCAAACCCTCACGACACATCAGCTGGATAGCTCGGGAAAAATCGTGGCCAAGGGAACCTGGAAGTCGATCGTTCGGCCCGGAGATTCGGGGCCGCTGGAATACACGGCCGAAAGCATGGAAGGGAAGCTGTCGTTTTTTAAGAAGGGCGCCGAGCAATCGGCGCCGGAGGTAAAAGCTTCCGCAACACCGCAGCCGAAAAACAAGGTCGAATCGGAAGGGAATCAGATGGAATCCGCGGTGGACGCGGTTCGAAAATATGATCTGCGCGATCGATATCTTTGGAAACGATTGCCGGATGAAACTGCTGTCGGCGAAAGCGCCTACGTTTTGAGTTTCGAACCGAAGCCAAAGCAGAATGCAAGATCACGCGAGGAAAGATTTTTCAGTCTGCTCGCGGGCAAGCTCTGGGTGAGCCGGAACGATTTCACGGTTTTGAAAGCGGAGGCGTCGCTTCAGTCTCCCTGCTCGTTGTTTTGGATTATCGCGCGAGTGACGACCTTCCAGCTCAATTACGAACTCGAGCCCGTGCGCGGCGGCAACCGTCTCTTGCGCATGAGCCGGGCGACCGCAAAAACGGTGGTTAGTTTTCCCTTCTACGCCGTGCGTCAGAATCATTGGCAAACGGTCGATAAGTACGAGCCTCGCACTCCGCGCGGGAACGAGGCGACGCGTAGTCTACCGTAGCGGAGCGAGAATTTTTCCGGGGAGCGCAGGCTGCCAGCCTGCCCGTCTCAGCAGCTTGCCGAGACGCTGATTGAAGTCGCCGCGACTGGAGAGCATTGGGCATCACCAAGTGTTGCTCCGAAAGCTTTCGGGGCTACTGCAGGCTGGCAGCCTGCGCTCCCCACTCTACAATGGAAGCGCGTCATGAAATCCGGCTTCCTGGACAAGTTGATCGAGCGTCTCGGCCGCATCGGGCCGGAGGACGTGCAGAATTATCTTCTGCAACTGGCGCAGGAGAAGGGACTGATCGAGACAGTCTTCAATGCGATCCAGGAAGGCATCATCGTGACCGACGCCGGCGGTCGCATTACTTATGTGAACGACGCGGCGTGCGAGCTTTTCGGGCTCGAAGCGGAAAGATCGATCGGCAAACGCCTCGACGAAAGCGTGCGCGGTCTCGATTGGAAATCACTCTCGCAATCGGAAGGCGCGATCAGCCGGGACATGGAAATTTTTTATCCGGCCAATCGTTTTCTCAATTTTTACATCGTGCCGCTTCTGATCGAGCGCCGCACGGCAAAAGACGACGGCTCGACAGAGTCTCGCCCTACCGGGCGCGGTGTGAACGGTCACGGCGAGCCGGTGGGACACGCGATTATTTTGCGCGATATCACCGAGAGCCGGCGTTCGACTGAGAAGACGATCGAGTCGGAACGATTCAAGGCGCTCACGCTGCTGGCCGCGGGAGTCGCGCACGAGATTGGCAACCCGCTCAATTCGCTTCACATCCATTTGCAATTGATGGAGCGCAAGGTGCGCAAGCTTGATGGGAAAGTGAAGGAAGAGCTACAGGAAGCCATCGCCATTTCCCGCGCAGAGATCACCCGGCTCGATTCGATCGTGACGCAATTTCTGCAGGCGATCCGGCCCTCGAAGCCGGTGCTCCATCCGGAAAATGTGAACGCGATCGTGGAAGAAGCCGTGCGCTTTTTTGCGCCGGAAATCGAGGATCGCGACATCGTGGTCGAGCAGGAACTGCGCTCCGATCTGCCGTTGCTCGAGCTCGATCGCGACCAGATGAAGCAGGTCTTTTACAACGTGATCAAGAACAGCTTCGAAGCGATGAAGCGCCGCGGCATCCTGCGCATCGCGACCAACATGGACGCCACGCATGTGAACGTCAGCTTCACCGATACCGGGGGCGGCATGTCGGCGGAAAGTTTGAGCCGCGTCTTCGAGCCTTACTTCACCACGAAGAGTTCCGGCTCAGGGCTTGGTCTGTTGATCGTGCGGCGAATCGTTCGCGAACACGGCGGCGAAATGGCCATCGAAAGCAACGAAGGCAAAGGACTCACGTTGACGATTCGTTTGCCATATGTCGACAAGCGGGTGCGAATGCTGGAAGAGGGGACTTCGAATGCGGAAGGCGGAGGGCGGAAGGTGGAATCAGAATGAACGCGCCGCGAGATTTGCGAGCACGAACGAAGGAATGCGCCCTGAGAGTCATTCGACTATTCCGCGCGCTTCCACGAAGAGACGCAGTCGCGGATGTCCTGGGAAAACAATTGCTGCGATCTGCAACTTCGGTCGCGGGGCATTATCGTGAAGCATGCCGCGCAAAGTCTGATCTCGATTTCATCAGCAAACTCGAGGGTGCGCAGCAGGAACTGGATGAATCCGACTTGTGGCTTGAACTGCTGGCTGACTCAGGCGTGATGAAGCCCTCGTTGGTCCATCCCCTTCGTGATGAACCCAATGAATTGATCGCCATTCTTTTACCATGACGAAGAACGTTAAAGCGCGCAGGCGACAGTAAATTTCCGCCTTTCGCCCTCCGCCTTCCTTTTAGGCTTGTTCTCGCCGCCAAACATTTAGACAACGTCTGTCCCGTGTTCTCGCTGATTTTTCTCATCGTCTTCCCATTCGCGCTGTGGAAAGCGTGGAAAAATATCGAAATGGCGAAAGCCAGCGCAGCGTGGCCGCGAGTGAGCGGAACTATCATCGCGGCGGAGTCGGCCAAAGTGATGTTTCGGAAACAGCCGCGCGTGACTTTTTCGTATTCCGTCAACGGCGCTCCCTTCACCTCGCAACGAATTTCATTCGCCGCAGGTTATCCCCCGCGAGAGACGGACGCGATTCTGAGCCGATATCCCGTAGGCAAAGAAGTGCTGGTGGCCTACGCACCCGATAATCCAGCGGAGGCCGGGCTGGAGACCGGATCAAACCGCCAGGTCACCGCGCAAATGCGCATACTATTGATCTGCTTTGCTTTGATCGTTTTCTTGAACGTCCTCAATTTTTACCTAAGCCGTCTGAACAAACGGACGAGACCGCCGATCCGCACCTATGGCGCCGCGGAGATTGCGGACCGCAAATGGCAGACTTAGAGCGACGTGACTACCGCTTCGCTGCATATTTTGGATCAAGCACTTGCTTGCGAATGGCAACGAACATTTTTCGCAAGCCGATCTGGCTGCCGGTATTTTTGATGAACGCGGGAAGGACTCCGCCGCTGTCGGTATAGATCGTGTACGTGGCGCGCGTCGCGTTCGGACCGAGAGGCTCGAGCAGCCAACTGCCCTGGCATAAATTCACGCGGACAACCCCCTGCTTTTCCGCGGGGCCGAGCGCGTTCTCTGTCTCCCATCGGCTGAAGTAACTTGTTCCGCCCTCGACCGTTTTCGTCGTCGTGCGAACCCGCACCGTATAGTCGCGATCACTGACAAAAGGCGCGGAGATTCTTTGGTAAGTCAGGACTCCATCGGCCTCCCGTTTCAAGACCCGGCATTCCACCGTGTATGGCATGAATTTCGAGTAGGCCTCCACGTCATCGATTACCGCGTGGACGACCGCGATTGGTGCTGCGATCTCCCCAACTACTTTGGATTCATTGTGTCCCGGGCCGGCGCGCGGACGCCGGTAGATCGCGATGTCATGGCTGTTGGAGATCGAGGCCCATTCCGAAGTCCCTTCAGGTTCGGCGGCTTCGATGTTCGCGCAGAGCCAGCAGCTCGTTAACGCTAGGAGAGGACAAAGGAAAATCCGCACAA
This sequence comes from Spartobacteria bacterium, assembly GCA_003134785.1. Lineage (GTDB taxonomy): Bacteria > Verrucomicrobiota > Verrucomicrobiia > Chthoniobacterales > UBA10450 > AV80. The sequence continues at coordinate 111,987 of PLCN01000021.1, read as the reverse complement.
TGCGACGTAACATAGGCGTTCTCGCCTGTCCTGTAACGCAGACATTTTGTCTGCGCAGGAATTGCAGCGGGCTGGAACGCCGCTGGACGAAACAGGCTGAAAGCTCTGTTGCGACCGCTCGCGGCAGAACCTGATTTCTCAGTCCCGCTGTCGCACACTGCCTGCGCCGCTGATCCGTTTTTCGATCTCCGGATTGCCGCTGTACGTTACCTTGCCAGCTCCGGAAATAGCGACCTTCAACGTCTTGCTCACAGTCACGTCCGCTTTCCCCGCGCCGGAGATCGATAGCTGCACCGTTTGTGTTTGCAATCCCGCCGCATCGAGCCGGCTTGCGCCCGACATGCTCGCCAGTAATTCATCGACGGCTCCATCCAGCGTCACGCGCGTCGCTCCCGTGCCCTCGAGGTAAAAACCTTTGCCTGCGAGCTTCCCTGCGGTCAGACGGACGGCGCCGGTAAGGTCCGCGCCACTCAGAGCGGAACTCGAAAGGGTCACCTTCATTCCCTCTGTCGGCCGGAGTTGTCCGCGCGAATGTATCCGCAGTTTTTTTCCATTCACACTGGTCTCGACGTGGCTGAGCAGGTTCTGATCGGTCGTAATGCTGAACGCGGCCGGTGCGTTCGACCACTTGATATCGAACGCGCCGTCTGCTTCCACGCTGGTGAAATCTGCCACGGGGCGGCTCTCCGTGATGATGTGGCCATTGCCTCTGATACCGGTGAGGTGGCAGCCGCCAAGCGAGAGGGCGGCGAAGGTCAAAAGTTTTACGGCCGCGAATGGCCGGATCGGGATGGTGTTCATAAGAATAGGATCTCTTTTGAATGAGATGCTGTTCCGGGGCTATTTGGATTCAAGAAAATTGACCGCGGATGACGCAGATTTCCAGGATCGGACAGGAAGGAACCCGGCGTTCGGTCAAACGCTCCTTACATCTGCGTTATCCGCGAGATCCGCGGTTTACCCTTTCCCTACAGTCCCGCTGGGTGCCGAGCTTCGAAACCGCGCAAGTCGCGGCCGTCGGTGTACCACCGAGGACCAACGTCGCCGCCGCGGCGAAAATCCGTCGTGTCGAATCGCAAGCCGCCGATGACGGCGAAGGTGTGGCCTGGTCGTGCGTAAATCGTGACCCACCGCCCGCGTCCGCGTTCGCCATAGCGTGTGAAATCGCTTGAAGGCAGTGGCGCCGCGAGCACTCCAGCGCCATGGAGCGCGAATGAAACGGAGCCTGAGCAATCGTAGCCGTGGTCGTAAAACGATCCGTGCCCGCCACCCCAAACGTAGGGTTTGCGGCGCAAGGTGTTCGCCGCCCAGATCGCATTCTTCACGCTTTGCGGCGCCCGCGATGGCGCATAGGCGATGCCGTCGCGCAAGACCGCGCGGCTGCCGGCGACGGTCGGATGATCGCCGCGACTTTCGATCTGATTGGACTCTTCTTCGACACGCTGCCCGAAATCATAGTCATCTCCCAAGTCCGCTTCCGGCTCGGCGTTTCCTGTTCGACGTGAAGACTGATAGGCCACACGTGTGGGCTGTGCCTGCGCTTCGTCGGTGTCGTCCTCGATCCGTCCCGGGCGAGGAACCGACGCCGCGATCGCTCGAGGTGCGTAATAAGCCAGTTTGATCGGCACCACGGCGGCCGCGCGCAAAACGCGAGGCGCATTCGAAATTACGGGCGCCGCTGCCGCATGGACGACGGCATGAACAAGCGAGAATGGCTGCAAAGCCACGGCGAACGCAGTGTGCTTTCGATGTTTGGATGTTCTTGCCTGGACGTTCGGTGGCGTCACAAAGAAGATCGCGAGCGCTGAGCAAAACAAGAGGGTGCGATTGCGAGCCAAGGCGTTCGACGCGAAGAACGGCATGCCGCAAAAAGAAGCTGCTTTCACGCCAAACCAGTGGTCGGCTTGCCGGCGTTTTGGAAACGATTATGCCGGCCGTCGCGCCATCTCATCGCGCGTGGCGGCGAGCACGAGGCCCGGCTCGTATCGCGCCGCCGTTTTCTTTAACAGGCAACGCCGGGCGCGGAGCCAATGTAGGTATCGGCGGTCAATTGCTTCAGCATGAAATCTGCGACATCGGCGCGTGAAATTCTCACCGGCCAAAAATAATTTCCAACCGCCGGGCCGTGACGATAACTGCCGCGCGCCTCTCCATTCGTCAGCACGCCCGGGCGCACGATCACCCAATCCCGGTCGCTCGCGATGATGAGTTCTTCCTGCCGCAACTTGTCCCACATGTAGAACGGCAGGATCACGGGAAGAATGAAGAACGTGTGAGGCAATCCCAGCGTCCCACGCTGTTCCCGATTCCGAGAGCCGTCTCGCAAATGAGTCGCGGCACGTCGCAGGCCTTCATCGCGCGCAGAATATTGCGCATCCCATCCGATTGAATTTTGTTCGGGTAAAAGAAGCGCTTGTGGCCGAGTGCCGAGAGCACCGCGCTCTGCCCGCGCATCGCCGATTCCACCGAGGCGTAATCAAGCACATCACCTTTCACTATTCGCAGATTCGCGTGCTCGAGGTGAAACTTGGACGGGCCACGAACAAAAGCCGTGACTTGGTGACCCTGATCTAGTGCCTGCTGGACTAGTTGCCGGCCGGTGCCGCCCGTGGCTCCGATGATGAGGATTCGCACTCGATTTCCCCATCCGCGCGACACCGCTTTTCCGTCACGCCGCGCCGGCGCTTTGCGCCACAGGAGAAACGAAAGGACCAACGCATACGGGATCAAAACCAGGAGAAAAATTCGCAACATCGCCGCCCCATCTTATTCCGCTTCCCTGCCTTTGGGAGATTTTACTTCCCCTGCTATGTTCGGTCTTTTCGTTTTCGATCACCCGCCCGCCCGATGATTTCGCCCGACCAATCCACCGCTCGCGTCCCGCAGGATATGACCGGCCAGCCGCGGCGCGTGGCGACCGGCGGCATCTCGTTCCGAAAAACTTTCTCGGCGCTCAAGCATCGGAATTTCCGCCTCTTCTTTTTTGGCCAGCTGATCTCCTTCACCGGCACCTGGATGACGACAACCGCGCAAGGCTGGCTCGTCTATCAACTCACCGGCTCGAAAGCCTTGCTCGGGGTAGTGGCCGCGGCCGCGTCCGCGCCGATGCTCTTCTTCGCGACTTGGGGCGGCTGGGTGGCCGATCGTTATCCGAAACGTTCCGTCATCGTCGCGACCCAGACTGCTTCCATGGTGATATCGCTCACCATGGCGGCGCTAGTCTGGAGCGGAGTGGTGCAGCCGTGGCACATCATCGTCCTCGCCATCCTGAGCGGGATCACGATGGCTTTTGACATGCCGGCGCGGCAATCGTTCGTGATCGAAATGACCAGCCGCGAAGATTTGATGAACGCGATCTCGCTCAACAGTTCCGCCTTCAACTGCGCGCGCATCGTCGGTCCATCGATCGCCGGTATTCTCATGGCGAAGGTCGGCATCGCAGCCTGCTTTCTGATCGACGGCCTCAGCTTCATCGCCGTCATCGCCGGACTGCTCCGGATGCGGCTGCCGAAAAAGGAGCCGCAGATTGATAGCGATGCGAGTCCGCTCGGTCAGGCGCTGGAAGGATTCCGTTACGTCTGGACGCATCCGCGCGTGCTCACCATTCTTTCGCTGTTCACGGTTGTCGGGATTTTCGGCTGGTCCTATTCGGTGCTCATGCCCGCGTTCGCGCGCGATGTTTTGCATTTGGGGGCGCATGGGTACGGAATCTTATTGGCTGGAAGCGGCGTCGGCGCGCTTGCTGCCGCGCTCACGGTCGCGAGCGCGGGCCACATTCTTCCCACGCGAATCATGGCGCTGGGCGGTGTTGGGATTTTTTCGGTGGCGCTCGCGCTCTTTGCCTTCAACAAGAATCTGTATGTGGCGACCGCGCTTCTCGCGATTGTCGGCTTCGGTGTCGTGCTCTATTTCTCCACCTCCAACACCGTCTTGCAAAGCATTGTGCCCGATGAAATGCGTGGTCGCGTCATGGGAATCTGGGCCCTGATTTTCGGCGGAATGATTCCGCTCGGCAGTCTGGAAGCCGGCCTTATGGCCGATTTCCTGGGCACTCCAGTGACGATTGCGACCGGGGCCTTCATCTGCGCCCTCGCCGCTTTGGTGACGCTTAATGTAGTCAGAAAGCGCGAAGCTCAGCTCGCCGCTACGCACTAGCTTTCGGTAAAGGGATTCGCGGTTTCCAAACCACCGCCGCTCGAATTCGGTCAGCCGACAAACAGGCCGTTGCCGCAATAGGGACAATTGAAAAAAACCGCCAACGAGCCATGCCTGCTTACCGGAGTGACCATGCCGCATTTTGGGCATTCAACAGTTTCCACGTCCCGGCAGCGGCCACTTACTTCTTCCTGCTCAGTCGAAACCTCTTTTGTGCTCAATTCTTTCACAGTCATATCTTCTAATACGAGACACTCCCCATCGCTTGCATCGAAAGCGATCTTGTAGGGGCGGTCTATCACCGCCGAATCCGTCGCGGCTTATTTATGCGCGCTTGCCGGCATTCCGAGCTGGGCGAAGAGAAACGAATAAACGTCCGATAGCTGCTTGATCCGCTCACTCAGCGCCGTGCCAATCCCGTGACCGGCGCTCGAGCTGGTGCGAAGCAGAATCGGTTTGTCGGACTTGTTCGCTTCTTGCAAGCGCGCGACCATCTTGCGCGAATGATAAGGAGCGACGCGTCCGTCATTCGCCCCAGTCATCATCAGGATCGCCGGATATTTGGTTCCGTCGACGACGTGATGATATGGCGAGTAAGCGTAGAGCGCCTTGAACTGCTCCGGGTCCTTCACCGTTCCGAATTCCGTCACGTTGAAGGCCCCGTTCGGCGCCAGTTCCACCCGCAGCATATCGTAAATGCCAACCGATGATACGACCGCGCGCATTAGCTCGGGATGTTGCGTGATCAACGCGCCCATGAGCAGGCCGCCGTTGCTCCCGCCTTGAAGCGCGAGCTTTTGCAGGCTCGTCCATTTTTGCTTGATCAAGTAATCCGCCGTCGTCGCGAAATCATCGAACACAGTCTGCTTCTTCGTCAGGTTCCCCGCCTTGTGCCACGCTTCGCCGAACTCGCCGCCGCCTCGGATGTTCGCCACCACATAAACGCCGCCGCGATCGAACCAGAGCCGCCGCGGGAAACTGAAGCCGGGCGATTCGCTGATGCCGTAGCCGCCATAACCGTAGAGCAGCGTCGGATTCAGCCCATCCAGCTTCGTCCCTTTCTTGCGCACGATGTTGAGCGGAATCCTGGTGCCATCCTTCGCGGTCGCGAATTCGCGCGTCACTTCGATATCGTCGAACGAAACCGGTGACGTGCCGACGAGCGCTGTCTTGACGACTTCTGGTTTTCCTTCCACGTAATGAAACCAGGCCGCCGGCTGGGTAAAGCTGACATCGCTGAAGAGCAGCGAATTATCCTCCAGCGCGAGCATCTGCTGCACGGTGGAAATTTTTGGAATCGCGACCAGTTGTTCGCCCTTGCCGTCGAGGCCAAAGCGCCGGATTTGCGAAGGCCCACCGAGCAGATCGCCGACATAAAGCGCGTTTGCGGTCGGCACGATTTGCTCGATCACCGCCTCGCTCGTCGGCACGATCGTCGTCGCGCTCGCGAGTTCCGGCTTATCGAGCGGCATCCGGAGGATCTTGCCGTGCGGCGCATCCGCTCGCGAAAGCAGATAGAGCGCGTTATCGCGTCCGATCCGCGCCTGTTTGATCTGGTCGCTGAATTGCGTGAGTTGCTTCCAGGTTCCATCGGAGCCAACCAAATAGTGCGCTACCTCGCCGCCATCACCATTCTTGACCTCGGCCACGATGGTTTTCCCGTCGCGCGAACTCTCCAGTGCGATTTCGGCGATCCGCGGAAGGTCTTTGCCGGCGGAATAAGTATCGCTCGTATCCGGCGTCCCGAGTTTATGAAAATAAATCTGCTGATAAAAATTTAGGTCGCTATCGGGCCGCTCGCCCTTTCTGGGATAACGCGTGTAGTAAACTCCCGAGCCATCGGCGTTCCACGCCGCGCTGCCGCTGGCCGTCGGATACTGCGCGTGCGCGATTGTATCCGGCAGCGCCTTCCCCGTCGCGACCTCGTAGAAATGCAGCGTCCCATCCTCACTGCCGCCTTGCGAAAGCGAGACCGCGACCATCTTGCCGTCGAGTGACGGCACAAACCAATCGATCGTCGTCATCCCCTTGGCATCCATCGCATTCGGATCGAGCAGCATCTTCTCCGATTTCACATCGTCAGCCGAAGCGAGCGTCACCAGCATCGGTTGCTGCTTCGGCGGTTGAAATTTCATTGCGAACAAAACGCCCGGCCGCGAGACGAGCGAGGAATAGCTCGGCGAAGTTTTCGCGAACCACTCTGTCAAAGTTTTCTCGACCACCGCCCGGTCCGGCAGCTTGTCGAGATAAGCGCGCGTCCGCGCATTCTGCGCATCCGACCACGCTTTGACTTCCGCCGCATCATCCTGCTCGAGCCATTGATACGGATCTTCGACTTTGATTCCTTGATACTCATCCGTCACCGGCTTCTTCGCTGTCTTCGAATCCGGCTCGGCTACCGCGGCACGGTAATGCGACAGCACGAACAAAGCTGCGATCAAAAAGAGCAAACGATTCATTTTCATGGCGGAAGAGACTGCCCGTTACGCCGGAGACTTGGCAATGGATTTCAGAGGAAGACGCTTCGCGCTATTAGAGAAAGTGAAGAACCGCTACCTCACCAGCGGCGCAAGGCGGCCGCGAGGTAAACCATTCCCGCCAGCGAAATCGCGGCCGATCCCCAACGCGAAACAAGGGCCACGCGTGCCTCGTTTTGACTGGGATCGCGGCGCCAGCTCCGCACGAGTTTCAGCGCGCAAAAAGTTGGGAGCACCACCACCTGGTGGCCGGCTTCAACTCCGGCGCTGAATCCCAGGATCGCGAGGAGAAGAGCGCGCGAGGACATGCCTTGCATGGCTTCCAGGAGACCACCCGCAAAACCGAGCCCGTGAAATAGTCCAAAGAAAAACGCGACGCCGAGGCGGGTCCAGCCGCGCGTTTGCCTGGGCCAAAAGACATTTTGCAGCGCGACGAAAATAATGCTGGCCGCAATCATCGGTTCGACGGTGCGCGAAGAGAGCCGGAAGAGATCGAAGGCGGAGAGCGCCAGAGTGATCGAATGCGCCAGGGTAAAGGCGGTGACGACCTTTACCAATTCCCACAGGCTGCGCACGCTCAGCACGAGCGCGGTAATGAAAAGCAGATGATCGTACCCGGTGAGGATGTGAAGCAGTCCATGATGAAAATAATCTCGAAGCACCCGCAGGCGATCGATCCGCGGCGCCGCGTTCCGAGATGCGGAATGATCTTCGGGCCTAACCGTGAGCGATTGGCGGCTGGTAAGGAGCAGACCTTCGCGCGAAACAGATCCATTCTCGATGACCTGGACCACATAACTGGCTTCCCACCGGTTTCCGGGAGCAAATTCGAACTCGTTGAGCACATCCTCCTCGAAGCGAAATTCCGATGCCGGCTTGTCCAAAGCGAAAGCGAACTCGTAAACGAAGCGGCTCGGTTTCTCTTCGGTTCCCGTTTGAACGAGGCGACCGCTGAGGCGCCGCCCATCCGCGCTTATCCGCAAGTGTTCGAGCAAATAGGCGCCGTGACGCTGTCCCGCCTCGGCCGGCGATTTTGCTCGCGCAGATTCGGGTCCGTAAGCGTCGGCGACGAGCACTTCCTCGAGCGAAACGGTAAACCGAACGGTGAGTTCCTTCGGCGAGATCGTGACGAACATCGCGCCTTGCGCAACGGGATGCGCGCCAGCCGCGACGGGCATCAACGAGAGCAGAAGAAAACCGAAAAGGATGCCGGGCAGAGAGGACGGGCGCGGCGGCACCGAGTTTTCACTAACGGTGGACATGGAAAGCCATATGGCGCGGATTGATTCGCGCCGCTTGAGCCAGGAGTTCCTTTCCGCGGGCAGAATCACCAGCCGCCAAAAAAATCATGCCGGCGTGGAAGAGGATGTGCGCATCTTTGTTTTCCTGCGCGAGAACTTTCTTTTCGATTTCTACGGCCTGGGCGAACTCGCCTCCGCGATAAAGCGACCAGGCCAGCGTGTCTTCCGCGGCCGCGGTGTGGCGCAATTCCAAATCCAGCCGCGCCCATTTTAGCGCTTCCCCCGGGTCTTCTTCCGTGTCGGAGAAAAATCCGGCCAGATGATGAAAATAATGCGCGTTGCCGGCACCGGCATTTTTCAAATAGGCATCGCGCGCCCGGGCGTGCCAGGTCGCCGCCTCGCTCTGTTTGCCCATCGCCGCGTATACATCTCCCAGCGCCTGGTAAAATTCAGGACGCGGCATTCGCGCAATCACTTGGTCATAGAGAAGAATGGCTTCACTGTATTTTTCCTGCGCGGCTCGCAATTCTCCCAAGTGCTCGAGCGCGCCCACATCCCCCGGCCGCTCCGCGATCGCGGTTTGAAAATCTCTTTCGGCCGCCTCCCATTGACCGCGGTTGAACTCCAATTGCCCTGATTGAACCAGACACCATGCGATTATTTCAGAAGAAGCGGGCGATAAGGCCTGCGCCGCTGCCAATGCTTTCGTAAAATGTTCCTGCGCCGAGTCGAGGGCGCCACGCGCCAGATCGAGCCGCGCGAGCCGCGTTTCGGATTCAACCGGATCGCCTTTGCGTTTCTGCATTTCCTGATAAGCCGCCGCAGCCTGGTCGATCTCGCCGAACTCCAGCAGAGCGTCCCCGAGCAGCGCGAACGTGCGACTCTTACCCGGTTGGATTTTCGTCAGGGACAAAGCGCAATCTCGCGCCGCGGCGAAGTGATGCGATTCATACTCGACTCGCGCTTGCATGAAGAGGCCGTTCGGATTCTGCTCGGCCGGCACCGAAGCCAGCGATCGGCGCGCCGCCTCCCCCGCGCGGCGCAGCCATTCGTAGTCGCCAGTTTCGCGGAGGCGCTGAAGATCGATCTCGGCCAGCCGATTTTGCGCAAGGATGTCGTCCGGGTCACGTTGCACACGATCCTCCAGGAACCGCCGGACGCGCTCGGTCTCGGGATCGACGGAGGCTGCGTCCGCCGCGACAGTTTTCGGCTCCGCAGCAATTGGACTGCTCGGGATAATCGCGAGGTATGCCGCGAGGCATAGTGCGATTTTGATTTTCTCTGCCGGCGAGCGTGAGAAGCGTTCCACTCGCAGTTAGTTGCGAGTGTTGTCGTCAACTCCGGAGTCACGCGGCTGCTGCGCCTTGGCGAAGAAGGGAAAAGTATCCTGCAGCGGAACGTCGTTGGCGTTGACGTTGTCGGGCAGCGACTTCTGATTCAGGATGAAAAAGAGGAGCGTATCGATCACGTCGTCTCCGAGGCGCCGGCCGTTGGGGAACCCCGCCCCGCTATTGTTACCGCCGCCCGGGCCCGTATTAGCAGTGTTCAAATTCAGCCGCAGGTAATCTCCATGATTCACGGCGACTTCCGCCAGGATAGCGATGTTCGTATCGTCAGTGCCGAGCGCCTTGAGAGTGGCCACGATGTCACCCGCAAACCGGCCATTCGCATCCTCCTCCGGAGTTCCGAGATTGTATTCATCCTTACGCGCGAACGGGATCAAAGCGACGTTGACGGCGGGAACGCCCATGCGATCCACGGTATGCAGTTGAACTGTCGCGTTGGCGACATCCAGGTCGTAGGTTTCCACCACTCCAATTCCAGTCGCGCCCGCAGCGTCGTCCAAGATCACGGTGTAGGCGCCCGGCTGAAGCGTGGCCAGGATGGCCGATTCCTTGGGATTGGTCGGCGCGAATTGAGTGGCGGAAATTTCCGCCGCCTGGGTATCCTGCCAATTGTCGTTGCTGGCCACGAGTTGCGCCTGGCTATTGAAAAGCCTGAGTGTCGGATCCGGCAGCGGTCCGGGGACATTGCTCGCCGCCAGGCTCGGTCCAATCCCGCGAACAATTATTTGCTTCGGCTCGGTCCCCGAGATGATGAGGCCCCCGATCAGCACTTTGCTGCCTCCTTCGACCGGGCCGCGGGTGGCGAGATTCCCGAGAGTCGATCCGAATTGCGGAACAGCGCGCAGCGTCATCCCCTCGACGCCGACGACACCATTTGCATTGGGCAAAATACTCTTCGGTAAACTGAGAGCGATCGACATCGTATTGTAGCCGGCAAAAGAATCGCGGGCGCGAGTGAATGCGGCGGCAGGATTGGGCGAGCCGGCGCGGACCGCCGCTGTGAACCGCGAAAACGCGGGAATATCGAAGAAGAATGGATCGTCCACTTCTCCGGCGAAAAAGGTGACGCCGGACGCGGAATCCGTCGTGATCACTTGCGCGGGTGGGTCGGGATTGAGGGTTGGATTAGTCGCGGGCGCACTGAATTCGAAAACGTTTGTGGCTCCCTGGTCCATGCGGATCGTTGCCACCTGGCCGGCGCTAGTGGTGGTGCGCGGCGCAAAAGTCACATCGATCCGCGCGTCAGGAATTACGTCCCCGGTTTCTTCGATCAAGAACCGGTAAACCACCTTTGGATCGAAGATTCCCATGTTAACGGCTTCGCTCGGGACGAGGAAACCGCGGGTGGTCATGCAGAGAACGACGCGGCTATTGTCGTTTGGATCGAGAAAGAAAAAGACGTCATTGATATCGGCGGATGGGTCGTTGGAAGCAGTAGGGCTGTCGCCATGATCTGCGGCGCGGGCGCTGCGATAGGACAGGAAAATGATGCTGTAAACCGCAAGAAGGATTACTGCCGAGATGTTCTTTTTCATTTTGGAAGCCCGTTGCCCGATTTTTGAAAATGTGAAGCTTGAAGTCAATCTCGAAGCCTCAGGAAACGCCGTCTTCCATCTTCATCTGATGCAATCGATCGCTCTATTCGCCTTTGGGCAGAAGCGCACGAATTTTCGGCGCCGGCGCGATTTAGAGATTGAGTGATAGGGCCCTTGGCAGAAGGTTCAGGCGCGAAATGCAAGCGCTTACTCAATGGATTCTCTTCAGCCCACGATCCTGATCGTCGACGACGAAAAGCACACGCGCGATGGACTGCGGCGGTTGCTCGAAGACGAATACGATACCTACCTGGCGGAGGACATCCGTGGCGCCATGGATGTGCTCGAACGCGAACCGATCGATCTGATGATCACCGATCTGCGGCTCGGCGGCGATGACGGGATGATACTGATCGAGCGCGCGCTGAAATTGCCGCATCCGCCGATCTCCATCATGATGACGGCCTACGGTTCGGTCGACACCGCGGTGGAAGCGATGAAGCGTGGCGCCTACGATTTCGTGACGAAGCCGCTCAATCTGGACAAGGTGGAAATCCTGATCGCTCGCGCGCTCGCCAGCCGACGGATGGAGCAGGAAAACCGGACGCTCCGGCAGCAGGTGGACGAGCGTTACGGACTCGAGAATATCATCGGAGAATCACCGGCGTTGCACGAGGTGCTCGATACCGTCCGGCAGGTCGCGCCCTCTTCGGCGAACGTTTTGATCGAGGGCGAAAGTGGTACAGGCAAGGAACTGGCCGCGCATGCGATCCATAATTTGAGCCGGCGGAACAAGGCGAAATTTGTCACCGTGCACTGCGCGGCGCTCTCGCCTCAATTGCTCGAGAGCGAATTGTTCGGGCACGAGCGCGGCGCATTCACCGGCGCGCACGAACGTCGGATCGGCCGGTTCGAGCAGGCGAATGGCGGCACGATTTTCCTGGATGAGATCGGCGAGATCGATGCGAGCACGCAGGTGAAATTGCTGCGCGTGATCAGCGAAGAGCGCGCTTTTGAGCGGGTCGGCGGCAATCAGACGCTGCGCGCGGACGTGCGATTGATTGCGGCAACGAACAAAAATCTCGAGCAGCTCGTCGCGGAGGGGAAATTTCGAGACGACCTGTTCTTTCGTCTCAACGTCGTCCACATCACGATGCCGCCATTGCGCGAGCGGAAGGAAGACATCCCGATGCTCGTCCGCGTCTTCTTGCGCCATTTCTGCAAGGTGAACGAGAAGCCGCTCCTCGACCTCACGGCCGACGCGATGAACACGCTGCTCACTTACAATTGGCCGGGGAATGTGCGCGAGTTGCGCACGGCGATCGAGCATGGCGTGGTCATGGCCACGGGATCGAAGATTACGTTGCGCGATCTGCCAACCAATGTGCGCCAGGCTGCCGGCCCCACTCTTCCCGGGGGCATTACGCCGGCGAAAGCGTTTGGCGAAAAAGCGAGCGCGCTCGACCTGCGCCAAACCGAACGGCGGCTCATGATGCAGGCGCTCGCGACGACGAACGGCAACGTCACCGCCGCCGCGAAGAAGCTCGGGATCAGCCGCCGCACTTTGCATCGGAAAATTAACGAGATGAACGCGGAGAAATCCGAAGGGCAAAGCGCGAACGACGAAGTGAAATCATGAACAACTCGCTTTTTGCGCGGGCGGTGTTCCGGGTGCGGTCCTGGCTCGACCAGGTCGCGGGCACGGTCCGGACCTTCTGGTGGCGGACGCTCGGCATGCGCGTGGGCGCAGGCACGCGGCTGCCGAAAATCTACGTGACCTGGCCGCATCAGGTCTCGTTAGGCGAGCACTGCGCGATCGAGCAGCTCAACTATTTCAAATACGATGGCATCTGGGCACCCGGGCCGAAGCTCTTGATCGGCGATGATGTTTTCCTCGGAGCCGGTTGCGAATTCAACTTCAAGCGGGGGATCACGATCGGTTCGCATTGCCTGATCGCGTCGGGCTGCCGCTTCGTGGATCACGATCATCAGTTGGCTCGGCGCGATGTTCCGGTGAAGACGCAGACGGATGGCCCCGAAGCGTCGGTCACGCTCGAGGATGATGTTTGGCTCGGCACAAACGTCGTGGTGTTGAAGGGCGTGACGATAGGACGCGGCGCGATCGTGGCCGCCGGCGCAGTAGTCCGACATTCCATTCCGCCTTATGAAATTTGGGCAGGCGTGCCGGCGAGAAAGATTGGCGAGCGGCCATTGTAGCGGCGGTCTATGAGCGCCGAGCGCCGCAACTGAACTCCGTCTTCGGCGGTCAAGACTGCCGCTACAGGGAATTTACCCGTTTACGAATGGCACTCGCGGCCTTTGAATAACCGACGTGGCGCAGGAAAAGAGAATCTTTGGGACGGACGGCGTGCGCGGAGTCGCGAACGTGGAGCCTGTCACCGCGGAGACCGCGTTGAAACTTGGGCGCGCCGCAGCCCATATTTTCACGCAGCTCAATCCGCGCGAACACCCGAGCGGCGCGCGGCCGAAAATTGTGTTGGGCAAAGACACGCGGCTCTCCGGTTACATGCTCGAGAACGCGCTCGTGGCCGGCATCACCTCGCTCGGCGTGGATGTGCTTTTGATCGGCCCGTTGCCGACACCCGGCGTGGCCTACATCACACGATCGTTGCGGGCGGACGCGGGGATCGTTCTCTCCGCGTCGCACAATTCCTACGAAGACAACGGCATCAAATTTTTCCGGCACGACGGCTACAAGCTCGACGATCAGATCGAGCAACAGATCGAGGAACTTGTCTTCAGCGGCGAAATCGATTCCATTCGCCCGATCGCGGGGAAGATCGGGCGCGCGACCCGAATCGATGACGCGCTTGGGCGTTATGTCGAATTCGCAAAAGCGAGCTTCCCTCGCGGAATGTCGCTCGAGAAAATGCGTATCGCGGTGGATGTGGCGAATGGCGCCGCTTACAAATCGACGCCCTGCATTCTGCGCGAACTCGGCGCGGCCCTCACAGTGGTGCACGACGAACCGAACGGCACGAACATCAACGCACAATGCGGCAGCACTTTCCCCTCGGAGATTCAGCGCGCAGTGAAGGAAAGCGGCGCGCAGATCGGCATCACGCATGATGGCGATGCCGATCGTGTTCTGCTCTGCGACGAAAATGGCGAGCTGGTGGACGGCGATGAGATTCTGGCGATCGCGGCGGTCGATCTCTTGAAGTCGGGCCAGCTCCAGGACAAAACGCTCGTCGCCACGGTCATGAGCAATTTCGGATTGGACGAAACGCTCGCCGCGGCTGGCGGCAAGGTAGTGCGCGCGAAGGTGGGCGACCGCTACGTGATCGAGGAAATGGTGGAGCGAAATTTGAACCTGGGCGGCGAGCAAAGCGGTCACATGATTTTCCGCGACTTCACGACAACCGGCGATGGAATCATCAGCGCGTTGCAGATCCTGCGGATCATGAAAGCGATGGAGAAGCCATTGAGTGAGCTGAAACAGTGCCTCAAGAAATATCCGCAAGCGCAACGGAATTTGAAGGTGAAGGAGAAACGCCCGCTGGAAGAATTGCCGGGAGTGATGAGACTGGTGGGGGATGCGGAGAAGGAGCTTTCGGGCAAAGGCCGCGTGCTGTTGCGATATTCGGGCACGGAGCCGAAGATCCGGCTCCTGATCGAGGGACGAGAGCTGGCGCAAATCGACCGGCAGGCGAATCGGATCGCGGAAGCGATTCAAAGCGCGATCGGAGTGGCTTGATGAACCGCAAAGAACGCAGAGCTCGCGGAGAGAAAATTTATCAAACCTCTGCGCGCTCTGCGTCCTCTGCGGTAAAATAGTTTCGCCAGCATGACTTTATCTCAGGTTGTTGAAGCCCTCCTGTTCAGCGCGCAGAAACCGCTTTCAGCGCGCGAGCTGGTGGGCGCAATCAAAGGCGCGGGTGACGCGGATGAGCTCGTGCCTAACGAGTTCTCGCGCGCGACCGAAGCGCACGTGGCGGCCGCGCTCGAGCAGTTGAAAATCGAATACATCGAGCAGCGTCGCGCGTTTCAACTGGTGGAGAAATCCGAAGGCTGGCAACTGGTCAGCGATTCGGCCTATGCGCCGTGGGTCCGGCAATTATTTCCCGCGACGAAGCCAGCGCGACTCACGCCGCCGTCTCTCGAAACTCTCGCGATCGTCGCCTACCGGCAGCCGATCACTCGCGCCGATGTCGAAGCGGTCCGCGGTGTAGCCGTGGATGGCGTGCTGCAAAGCTTGATGGAACGCGGGCTGGTCAAAATCGCCGGACGCGCGGAAGTGCCGGGCCGCCCGCTTTTGTACGAGACAACGCAATTTTTCCTCGAGCATTTCGGTTTGCGCGATCTCGACGAGCTTCCAAATGCCGAGGAGCTGCGACGCAGATATCTGCCATCAGCCGGCTCCGCCAAACCCGCCCCGCCACCGGAATCTCCGGAACCATCCGTGGAGCCGGAGCCGACCGACGCCGCTCCGGTGCAATCTGAATAGACGGAGCGCCATCGGATGATGTCCGAGGATCTTCGCCAGTCGTGGTTTTCCGCGGCCCTGTGATTTCGCCCCTTCACAGCGTGCAGGAAAACGTCCAGCGATTTAACGACGATGAAGCCGTTTGGCGCTGTTTCGCCAGGAAACGTGCGCGGCGAAAACGACTGCGCCGGCTATTCCGCTTGCTGGAGTTACCGCCGATCACGGAAGAGCAGCTCAATCAGCTCGATTGGCTTGCAGCCGACCGCGAAGCCAGACCCACCCGGGCGATTGGGATCTGGATCGCCCCGTGAGATCCAAAACACTCCTGATCCAGGTCGAGCAACGGATCTTTCTCATCCGTGGTCAAAAGGTCATGCTCGATGCGGACCTCGCCATGCTTTATGGGGTAGAAGCGCGCAGTCTGAACCAAGCCGTAGCGAGAAATCGTCAGCGGTTCCCGGCGGATTTTATGTTTCAACTCTCCGACGCGGAATACGAAAACATCCGGTCAGAATTTGTGACCACATTGGAAGGGAAAAAGCGCGACTCATCACAAACTGTGATGAGTTCACGGAAGTATCGCGGTCGCCATTATCGGCCCTACGCCTTCACCGAGCAGGGTGTTGCCATGCTTTCTGGCGTTCTGCGCAGTCCGCGCGCCGTGCAGGTGAACATTGCCATCATGCGCGCGTTTGTCCGGCTGCGCGAGATGCTGATGTCGAACGCGGATCTCGCTCGGAAACTCCTGGCGCTCGAAAATAAATACGATGCCCATTTTAGAATCGTGTTCGACGCGATTCGCGAATTGATGGCAGGTCCGCCGCCCTCGCAAAAACCTCGCATCGGCTTCCATCTGCAGAACAAGACCTAGGAGCCTGTTGAATAGCGATCAGCCGTCCACCTCCGGATAACCGATAACCATTACCAATCCCTCATTGGCGTGGCGGCCATAATAGAGGATAATGAAGCCCCTACTCCCGGTAAGAAATACCGTTGGAGGAACCAGGGAAATCAAATTAACCGAGGAGCAAGAATGATAAAATTCATCACATTATTGATAGGCTGTTCCCTTACGCTCGCAGTCAGCGTCCGGGCGGAACAGGTAGACCCGAAGAAAAAGCCGGTGCAAAGAAAACCGGTGGTGAAGCAGAATTTCGCCCCAAGACAACAGCACGTCGTGACGAAAACCCCTGTGCAGAACGTCCACACGCAGCACAAAGGCCCCATCATTCACGACACTGCGAAGATCCACGACAACCACGCGCCGAAGCAGCATGTCAACACGTTGCCCGCAGTCCAGTCGAACAAGTCAGACAAGTTGCATGCGGTTCAGACGAACAAAACGAACACGCTGCCAGCGGTCCAATCGAACAAGGTCCAGTCGAACCAGAAACTAGCGAAGACCTTTCATCCTCAGCATCAGAACTTCCACTCCCAACCGAAGTCGACGGTTGCCAGCGTCCAGTTCAATAAGAACTTCCACATTCATGGGGCCAACAATTGGAAGGGCCCTCATTACCAGGTCTTCAAATCGTATCATCCCCAATGGCACGACCAGGGTTGGTGGCACTCGCACCACAATCGCATCGTCCTGATCGGCGGCGGATATTACTACTGGGATGGTGGATATTGGTATCCGGCCTGGGGTTATGATAACTCCGCGGCCTATTATCCATACGATGGTCCTATTTATTCGGGCCCAAACGCCACACCGCTCGATCAGGTCATTGCCGATGTGCAATCCGCCTTGCAGGAGCAGGGTTACTACAAGGGGGAAGTGGACGGCTTGCTCGGCCCCATGACCCAGGAGGCGCTGGCCTCTTACCAAAGCGCCCAGGGTCTTGAGGCGACCGCCGCGATCGATGAGCCGACGTTAGCCGCACTTGGCCTGGCAGGTTAGACTCAAACAGATTTCGACGAACAGGAAGCCGCCACGATGAGATGCGTGGCGGCTTTTCTGTTTTAAGCAAACCTGTTGCGGCGCTCTAGCTTCTCGGCCGTGGTCTGGCGAAGGAGGATGACCGTCGACGTTTTGCCCACGCGTCCAATAACTCAACGCCTCCTGCCGCCTGCTCGCGAACGCTTTCAGAGTAGCCCGCGAAAGAGGATGACGCTTCTTGACAGGCCAGCCGTGATCTCGTTAGACGGAAACATGAAAACATTGAAAACAAGCCTGGTGCTCGTGACCGCGATCGCGGCCATGGGTCTTCAATCGGTTCGCGCGGATCAGCCGCGGATGAGAAATGCGCTGGCGCATTTGCGTGACGCACGCACCGCCCTGCAGAATGCGGAGCGGAACAAAGGCGGGCATCGCGAGCGCGCCGTGGAGTTGGTCAACCGCGCGATCGCCGAAGTCGAAGCCGGCATCGCCGCCGGCCGGTAACGGCGTTTCGTTCTTGTGCGGGGCGCGCATCGCGCGCGCTCCGCATCCTCGCGCGCCCACGTTCCGGCGAAGAACCGCCTGCGTGCTCACTAAACTCCTCCCACTCATGACTGACTTCTGACAGATGATCTCCGTCTTCTGCCCTCGATGACTAACAATTGCATGCCACGCCGCCTGCGCGCGAACGCTGTCGGAGTGGCTCCTGGCTCGCCGTAGCTACCGCAAAGGCGGCTCAGCGCCGGCGGGATAACTCAGCGCCGCGCGCCGATTCACTTCAAGGCGCTTTCTCCACCTCGATTAGATCCCCTGTTTGATGGTCCTTGATTTGGAAGCGCAAGAACTCATGCACCGCTCTTAACGCCTTCAAGTTCTTCGTCGTAATCCGCACACGACCGCCTGCCGGCATCTCCTCATATTTGTATTGGATTTGACCGTGGGATTTTTGCATCACCTCGCTCCCCGGCGGCTTCTGCGCGTGCACCAGCATCGGAATGGCGAAATTCCCTTCGGCAAAAAGTTTCGCGATATGCCCGAGATGTCCACGAATTTGCTCGCGGCTCAATGTATCGGCGGTGTCATTCGCCGTGACTTCTATCGCGCCGCCGTCAATCAGCAGGCGGAAATGATGCGTCGTCTTCTCATGCGAAAATCCCATCGCCTTGTCCCCACGTTCGTTAACCGCGGTTGTGTGTTCCTTCATCATCGGGCAATCAGCCATGGATGATTTCTCGTGCGGCGCATCCTCGGCCCGGAGCGCCGGCGCGGTCATTAGTGTTATTGCCAGTGCGATCGTTGTGTGATTTTTCATTTCAGTTTTTCCTTTTTCTTTTTGCGGTTGTCGTTCGTAGAAAATTTGGACCCGGCGCGACTTCCGGCCGGCGATCGTGGGGGCAAGGCATCGAGGAGCGCGGCCCGCTTTCCTTTCGATGTCTTGGCGAGACGCGCGTCCCATTCCTGGAGCGTGGCCCGGAGTTGATCGCGCAGTGCTACTAACTCCCGCAGGCGTTCCTCCGTGCTGGCCAGCTTCTCCCCGGCCAGACGGCGCACTTCCCGGCAAGGCATCCCGCCCCGATCTCGCAGGTTCAAAATTGCGGCCAGCTCATCCAAGGTGAAGCCGATGGCCAAAGCGCGTCGGACCAGGCGAACCCGATCCAACGTCGCGGGGAGATATTGCCGATATCCATTCGCGCTGCGTTGCGCGCGGCTGATCACGCCTTTGCGTTCATAGTGACGCAGCGTGTCGGTGCTCACACCCACGGCGCTCGCCAGCTCCCCCGCGGTTAACGCTTTCGTGCGCGCTTTCTCATCCATGCTCGCAGGTTACGGTGTGTAACCCGTTCCAGGGTCAAGGGAATTCTTTGCCGGTCCTTCGCCTCCTCTTCCATTGGACGTTGAGAACGGCGCGGATGTCCTTCGCGCGTTTATGGAATGACTGGCGGCGTAAGTAAGTGCCGGGCAATCGTGGTGGAAAGCAGATGGCGAACGTCATCGGCTTTGCTCGCCGTCACCGGGATTCGAACATTAACGTGTGTTTGGGTGGACCCTCCTGGTGAGCTCGCCGCCCCCGCTGCATAAGCCGCGGTCCTCAGCATGCCAACCGTAGCGCTCCCCGGCAGCGTTCCCGCTAGAAACACCAGGTTTAAAACGTCCGGCTGACCGCTCTCGCAGGTAGCCTCCTCTAGTCCCCAGCCGAGACTACGCCATTTAAAAACATCGGTGCCTGTCAGGAGTCCTTCGGCGTCGATGACTACTTCAGAAGTCGCCCTTGTTTTCGCCGCTCGCAATTCGGCCGTGTTCGATGCCCGCCAGGTAATGTAAAGGAAAGTGAGAAAGCCGCCGAGGATCCCATACCCTATGAAGAACGCTCCCCACTCAAAATGCTCCCGCTGGATGTATGCAATCATGATACCGGCGGCGATGAGGGCGAGAATAAAATAGAGCGTTGCCATGCGCGAAACCCGCAACCGGATCGCTTCCGCGGCAATGAACCGGCTGGCCTCGTCACCCGTGCATTGCCAACGCAGCAACACTGGATGGTCGCTGCTCGTGATCTTGCCGTAGGAATTAATCTGGGATTGCACCGTATAAAGCATGCCTCCGCCTATTATGAGCGCGAGAACCGCAACGGTGAACGTTAAGAGCGGGAACAAAAGGACCGCGCCTTTGCTCCCACTGTGGGCGAGGTGGGCGAGCACGACCGAACTCCAGATTATTGCTGGGACCGACACCACGACCGCGATCGAGGAGGCAATCCGCCATCGATTCTTCCTCTGCAAAAATGCTTTTGAGCTTTCCATAAATTAGTAACTCCGGCGCCGCGTATAAAAAACTTTACCCGCGCAGTAAAGGTAATTTTCCCAGTCGTCCGTGGCATCCCGCCTAGGCTAAGGCTGCCTTTCTCTTCTTTCCCAATTGGACGTTTCCCTGTCTGCCTCTCTCCGCCTTCCTCGCTCGTCACTTGCGTCGCTTTGCCGTAGCGTCTCTCGTGACCAAGCCCGCGTCTCCTCCGTTCGAGATCATCGTCACCGTTCAGCGGGCGGATATCGACCAGCAGAACCACGTCAATAACACCGTCTACCTCCGCTGGGTTCAGGAGGTCGCGACCGAGCACTGGGACGCGACCGCGCCGGCGACCATGCGCGATGCGATCGGTTGGGTCGTCTTGCGCCACGAGATCGATTACAAGATGCCCGCCTGTCTCGGGGACGAAATCGTGCTCCGCACCTGGGTGGGCGAAGCCACGCGAATTACCTTCGAGCGTTTCACCGAGATACGGCGCAAAAGCGATTGCACCTTACAGGCGCAAGCTCGCACGCTCTGGGTTCCGATTAATCCCGAGACTGGAAAGCCCACCCGTGTCCCAGCCGAAATTCGCTCCCGCTTCTCCGTCTAATCGCTTTCCGATTCCCTTCGCGTTAAACGTTAGGCCTTAGACGTTAGGCGTTCGGTTCCCTTTCCAATTGGACGTTGAACGCCTGCTCGCGAATGGAGCCCGCGGGAAGCGGTGCGACATAGATGGGCAAGTCAAACGACCGAGTGGGGGGGCACACGAGTCAAAGCTTTCGGAGTTGGACGTTTGCCTTGTCTGCCTTCAATCCTCTGTCCTCGCCCCTACCTTCCCTCGACTTCTTCTCCACCGTTGAACGTTGAACGTTGAGCGTTGGACGTTTCCCTGCTCCTCCGTCGCCCTCTTCCCCCGTCGTTAGGCGTTCGCACCTGCGGGCTCTCTAATATCTGATCTCGGAACTCTGGATCTAGCTTTTCACTGAGCGCTTGAGATGCGATCAGATCAGTCGATTTCGTGCCACATTATTTCCGGCCGCTTTAACATCAACGGTAGATGCTGTGCGAACCGATATCCACCGTCACGATCAGGTCGCCTTCAACGTAGAACACAGCGCGCAAATCAGCTTCGATCTCAGTCGAGTAGATCGTCTGTCCATAACGCGCGGACAGCTTGTGAATCTTGTGAGATGCAGACGAGCGTCGAACGGGTTCTCCTTGAAAATATCGCCGTAACGCGGGTGAAGGAGCGGCCGGGCTTTCAAACGCGTTCGAGTGCTCTGCTGCTGTTTGATCGAGAGCTTACCGAAATTTCGCCAGAACGCGCGAGAGGCGTTGAAGCGATACTTCATTGATCACCGGCATACGGTTCGTTGAGTGCAGTGTCCAAGTCCACCAGCCGTCCCGCTTCAGCGTCGGCCATCCCTTGCTTGAAGGATTCGGGAATCCAGGAATCATCATTTTCCACGACGAACTTCGCAACCTGCGCTCGTTCCTTCGCGGAAAGAGCCTTAATTTACTCGATGATTTCTTGCGCGCTCATCTCCGCAGAATGCTCCTTGCAGACCGTGCCGTCAAACCTTCGCCCGTTCTGCTCCATTCGCCGATCTCCCTCCCCGCTCGCCGTTGGACGTTGGACGTTGAGCGTTGGACGTTTGCCTTGTCTGCCTTCAATCCTCGTCCCCTCCGCGTTAGCTTCCATCCTTCGCTCTCTTCCCCCGTTGGACGTTGGACGTTGGACGTTTACGTTGCCTCCCTTCTTCAACTAGGCGTTAGACGTTAGTCTTTCGGTTTCCCGGCGTTCACTTTAATTCCTCCCGCCTAAAAGAGAAAGCCGCCGAGGCATTGTTCGCTCCGGCGGCTTCTCGTCGAAAGTTTGGCCAGCCTTATCCCATCCCGAGCGAGTCGAGCGTCGGTTCGTCGATCACCTGTGTCGCGACGAGCCCTTGGTCGGCCTGATAGGCGGTAAGCGCCTCCCGGGTCAACGGCCCGAGCAATCCATCCACGTCACCCTTGTAGTAGCCCATCTCCTGGAGCACGGCCTGCACGTCCGCGATCACCTTGTCCGGCGGCTCCGCCTTCTGACCGACATAGATCGGGGCATCGTAAGCATAATACTCGGCGGCAGGACTGTAGCCCCACGCCGGATACCAGTAGCCGTTGTTCCAGTAGTAGTAACCGCCACCGATTAGCTCCACCCGATTGTAATGCGAGCGATACCAACCCTGATCGTGCCGTTCCGGATGGTAGGAGCGATAGACTTCATATTGCGGCCCCTGCCAGTGCTCGCTTCCCTGGACCCGATAGCTCGCGCTGAACGTGACCGCCGGAACCTTATCCGGCTTTGGCTGCGCGTGAAAGTTCTGGTGCTGCGTCTTGATCTGCTGCACCTGCTGCGGATCCGGCTTCTTGGCTGCGGCTGGATTAACCTGCGGCTTTGTCTGGCTGGTTGGCGAAACGGACGGAGCCGCGCTGACCGATGCCGTCGCTGCCGGGGTAGCGGTCGCCTTGGCTGCTGCGGGAGTAGCAGTCGTCGTCTTAGCTGCTGGCGGAGTGGCAGTCGTCTTGGCTGCTGCGGGAGTAGCAGTCGTCGTCTTAGCTGCTGGCGGAGTAGCAGTCGTCGTCTTGGGTGCTGCCGGAGTAGCACTCGGCGAAGCCGTCGCGTTGGCGGCCGGCGTCTTCTCTTTGGTGCGCTGCGGCGGCTGCTGCTTCTTCGCGGGAGGCGTCGTGCCGGCGGCCGGTTCTTCACCGGAAGCCTTCTTCTCCTGCTTTGGCACAGCCGGCGTGTGGGTCGCCGCCGGCTCTTTCACGGCCGTGGCCTCAGGCTTCGGCGCATGCGTCGGTCCGGGCTTCACTTCCGCCGGATGCTTTTTTTCAGGGCCCTGCTTTTTGCTTGGTGTCTCCTCCGGTTGTGGCTGTTGAGCCATCACGGCTCCAACCAGTGCCAGCGAACAGACGATCAGTAAGTTGGTGAATTTTTTCATGTTGATGTGCTTTGGTCGTAAACGAGCGCGATCTATTCAAACGCCGGAGCGCTTTCTGCCCCGCGTGGGGCGTTGATCGCCTAACGACTACAGTTCGTGCTAGCGCACCCATTCGGTTCCCCCCGCCGGCAAGATTACCGCTCGATACCAGGCCACGCCGCAATCGGCGAGCCAGTGCGAGGACGTCTGTAGCGGCGGTGTGTCACCGCCGACCAGCGAGCCGAGTTCGAGACTTTGAAATCGCAAACTGCGATGTCAAAACGGAAGGAATGGCCAACTCATCGCAAATTGCGATGAGTTCGGGGAAACATCGGGGCCGTGCCAGAAGCGCGCGACGTAAGCGACGATCCGCTCCAAATCGGTTAAGGCGTCGGAGGAGAGGAAGACCTTGAAGTCCATTGGGGGATCCGTTTGCGAGCTTCTTCCAATGAGATGCGTTCGCCCCTATCCAGCGGAACCAATCCTTCCTCGACGGCCTGACGGAACTCAAGCTCGTAGATAGCGTCCACCAGAGTTGCGTCGGGCGGAAGCTTCTCTGCCACCTGCAGGAGAACTTCCTTTGTGCTCACACCCTATTTATACAACATCACCCTGCTCGCGCACGCTTTCGTCGCCTGTAGCGGCGGTGTGTCACCGCCGACATCCCGGCTTTACCGGCTTCGGTAGTGGCTCAGTTTCAAAACCCTTGGAGAGATATGGTCGTATTTGCGTCCGTGTTCGCTGAAAATAGCCCAGCGTTTTAACGCTGGGAAAATCGCATAATCAAGACATTGAGTCCCTTTAGGGACGACAGGAGCGCCAGGGAAGAGAACCGGGTCTGCCGTCCCTAAAGGGGCTTTGGACTCCATCACCATGGAAGCCCAGCGTTAAAACGCTGGGCTATTTTCAGAAGACGAAATCAAATTGAGCCAATACCCGGCCTTCGCTCCCTTTTCGTTGGACGTTGGACGTTGAGCGTTGGACGTTGCTTCTCACCCATTCAGATCCCCCGTGTATCGCTACAGTCCGGATAGCCACTGCAACCCCAAAACTCAGCACCAGCGCGCGCGCCGCGACGCACCGTTCGCTTCACCATTTTGCGGTTGCACGACGGGCAATGAGGCCTTCCCCGGTCCGTTCGCGGTGCACGAACAGTCCGGGTGGCTCGGCGCCCGATCCGGCGCAGCAATTCGCGTAACACGATTGCGCCGCCTCCGGCAAGGACGATGACGGGCACCGCCCTCCACGCCAGCGCGTGCATGAACTGCTCCAGCTGCGGGTTGGGCATGCGCAGAATAAAAGCAATTTTATTGCCCAATCGCCGACCTCCTGCCACGCCGTCCCGTCACGCCAAAGCTCTGGCGGCGGCGGAAGCCCGGCGAAGGCGGGTCCGACCCTTGCCACGCCGCAGGCTCGGCGAAGGCGGGTCCGCGCTTCCCGCGCTCGCGCCAGCATTGCTCCCGTCCGCTCGTTTTCTACTTCCTAATTTCCGCTTTCTGCTTTCAATTGCATCCATGAACCACCTGTCGTCCGCTCGTCGTCCTGCCGTCGCTCTCCGCTCATTCCCCATTTTCACCTTTGCCTTCCTTCTGGCCCTCGCTTTTCCGCTCTCTCTCCGGGCGGACACCATTAAATTCCCGAAAGACAACCCCGCGGTCAGCGTCGATCTCCCGAGCGGCTGGAAATCCGAATGGGTCACGGGCGACGCCGCCAAGCTGGGAGGCGAACGCCTTCAGTTTTCGACCGACAACGCCGCCGCCGATCTCTCGATCAAAGAATTACCGGCCGACGCGGGAATCACCGACGAAGAAAGCGCCAAAGCCAACTTCAGCAAGGTCGCGTTGGCCGACATGAAAACCCTGGAGCCGACCAAGTGCGGCGACGTGGAAGAGAAGACCATCGCCGGTCACAAAGCCTTCGGCACGATGGTCACGACCGGCCTGGGCCCGATGTTCTACGCCATCTTCACTGCCGACGGGAAAAAATATTTCTCCATGTTCTCGATGAACGGCGGCGCCGACCCCATCGTCGCCCTGATCAAGTCCGCCGAATAACGCCGGTGTTGCTCCCGGGAACCAATAACTGATCTCCAGTAACTCGGCGTCGCGCGCCGAACAAATAACTGGCCTCTGCGACGCGTCTCGCTAAAATCACGCGTTCCCCTATGCTCGCCTTAGAAGAACGGACACGTCGGGTTCTCGGCGTAACGATCAAAAAGCTTCTTTAAAGCTGGCGCCACTCACCGCATACTCATTGCTGACCACGGATGTCACCCGCTTCTTCACCAATGATGGCGAAAACACACTGCTCAAAAAATTCGCTGGCGTTTTCGCTAGCAATGCCGACATCGAGCGTTTCGATGCCCTCGTAGGCTATCTTCGCTCTTCGGGCTACTTCGCGCTGATCCCTCACCTAAAGAAAGTTCCGTTGATTCGGATACTTGTGGGCATCGACGTCGATGCCCTTCTCGCCCGAAGTCACAGCAAAGGGCTTTTGCATCTCGGGGATCCCTCCAAAAATCTGTCGCGAAGCCAAAAACAAGTGCAACGCGCATCACCACCGCCGCCTACCTCGATAGCGTCCTCGCGATCGTGCGCTCCTACCCGTTAGAAGTTGAGGAACAAGAGGTGGACCGGCCGGAAACGCCGATGGAGTTCAGCGGCTTCGAGCCGAAGATCATCCTCTCGGAGTCCTTCATCGATGCCTAAGCATTGTCAGCGCGCCGCCCAATGTTAAACTACAGCCATGTCAGTCGCTGAGATCAAAGCCGAAATCACGCAGCTCTCCGTAAATGAACTGGAAGCGTTGCGTCAAACTATTGAAGCCGAGCTGACGAAGAAGCAAACGAGCGCTCCTGCGAACATGGCTGAATACCTTGGCTCCATGCGCGGCACCATCATCTTAAAACCCGGATGGGACGACGATGACGAGCCACTCGAGCAGTGGAACGCAGAGCGCGATGACACACCTCTTTGATACCAATGCGTGGCTCCGCTCGATCGAACGGCCTGAGGAGCTCACGAGCTCGGCATCGTCCCTGATTCTGACGCTTGGGACGGCCCCATTCGGCCTTTCTGCCATCAGCATCTATGAAATCGGACAGAAAGCTCGCAAAGGGAAGCTCGCTCTCTCGCTCCCCATCGATCGCTGGCTTGCGATGGCCTTGCGCTCCAATTTCGTTCGCGTCATACCCATCGATGCGGAGATTGCGCGCGAAGCGAATGAACTCCCGGGCGAATTCCACGGCGATCCCGCCGATCGCCTGATCGTCGCCACAGCGCGCAGACACAACCTGACGATCATCACGAGCGACCGCAAAATGCGAGACTATGCGGATGTGCCGACGCTGTGGTAATCCTGTTCCCGTCAAACGATGTCCCCACGTGATCTCGAAAGCGAACTGACCAAACCATTCGCTCTGGAGACCTGGACGCAGTTACTACAGGAGTTGCTGCCGGGTCTCTCCCTATTCACCCGTCCTCAAGAGATTCCGCTGGTCAGCAAAGCGGAGCGGGCCGACGCGGGAATCACCGACGAAGCCAGCGCCAAAGCCAACTTCAGCAAGGTCGCGTTGGCCGACATGAAAACCCTGGAGCCGACCAAGTGCGGCGATGTGGAAGAGAAGACCGTCGCCCGGTCACAAAGCTCTGGGCACGATGGTCACGACCGGCCTGGGCCCGATGTTCTACGCCATCTTCACACCCGACGGGAAAAAATATTTCTCCATGTTCTCGATGAACGGCGGCGCCGATCCCATCGTCGCCCTGATCAAGCCCGCCGAATAACGCCGGTGTTGCTCCCAGGAACCAATAGCTGATCTTTCAATAACTCGGCGCGAACCGCCGAACAAAACGATCGCCGCCGCCAGGCCGCAACCGCCGAGCCGGCGCGAGGTCGTTCACGATGCTTTTGGTTTCCTGGCTTTCACTCTCATTCAATTCGCGCCCCGACCCCTTGCGTGTTGGCACGGATGCAGGAAAATTTCTGTTCATTGGACCTTGGATGTTGGACCGTGCTCGCGACGCGTCCGGAGTTGGACGTTCTCTTACGTGTTTGCCGTCTACCTACTCGTCATTGGACGTTGAGCGTTGGATTCGACGTTTACGTCGCTTCCATATCTAAGGGAGTTGCCGGGGAAAGACTATCGTCTTTGGCATACTTTTCGATTTCTGTTTAACCGCTAGCTCTTGCACGAGGGTTGACGTCGCTTTGACGTCGGCGTCATTCGTAACGAGCACAAATTCGATTTCGTCGATCGGCAGATGAAGCCTCGTTCCATTCGCGACCGTTCCTCCCATCCAGCCGGGATTGCCGGTTTGACGCCATTCGGCTTCCTCTAGGTAGTCGCGTCGTTCGACGTAGCAAAGCAAATCGAGCGAGGCTCGGAATGCATTGTTCTCGAAAAGCACTTGGCCATTAGCCCCGAGATGCAGGCTAAATATTTTTAACGTGGCCAGTAATAGGAAAAGTCGACGTGATGCTGTGGAATTATGGCCGACGTAAAGAACTTTGTCTCCGCCGTTCAATTCGACCCACCGACGAGATATGACTAGGCCATAACCGCCAAACGTCGCCTGATGGACATCGATCGATCGTCCAGCAGGAACTTCGGTTAAGCAGATCATCGGCACAGATCCGCTCATTGCGCCTAAACCCATCATGAGCACCTGTCGCTCTCCTTCACTCAGGAAATCGAAGGAACGACCGAGCGATGCGAGTTTTTGGTGCAGCAACGGAAGGATTTGTTCGAAGAGACCTGCGAACACTTTTGGATCTTCAGTTGGAGCAAACCTCACATCGTGTCCCGTAAACATTAGGCCTGTTCGAAGGGCCTGCTCCAGATACTCGCGCCGCTTCATGCAATGCAGGAGTTTCATGAGCTAAAAGTCAGTCCGGGCTCTGTTCATGGAAGTATATTCAACACGACGGCCACGTGCGCGCCATTCTCCCAGCTTCGGAGTTCGACTCTGGCAGTGCTTCGTCAATTCTTCACCGAGCGCTCGAGATGTGATGCGATCAGTTCGATCTCGCTCTGCCTGAGTCGCGGCTGCTGATTCACGATATGGCTCACTAACCCGTTCGTCGTGAACACCCGCGCATCGGTGGTTTGCCAATCGTTCTTGACTCGCCAATCGCCGACGAACACCACGATCGGCCAGACCCACTCGTCGAAGCTGCAGTTTTCCTTGATGATTCGGTTAACCTCCCTCGCATTCCCACGCGCTTGTTTGAGAGAATCCTTTTCTTCTGGCCTGCCGCCGATGAAGAGGCCTTCACCGTTTCGAAATTCAATTTCGCCGTAACCGCTCCGAAATTTCGTCTCGATTGCGAAAACGCCAGCCGGTCCGACGACCACGTGATCGATATTGTAGCCATCGCCGGGTAAATCATGGAAGGCGCGATATCCAGAGCTGCGCAGCTCGTCGAGGATTTCAGCAACGCACAATTCGCCGCGCTCCCCGCGATTCAGATTACGGAACTTGGGAAACAACCGGCGAAAGCCGATCCAGGAAAACCCGGTCGCCGCGATAGCAACGCAAAGCCAGAAACGTGGCATTGGCGGCTGATTCAACCACGCGTGCGCCGACTCGATTAAGCAAATCACCCACAGAAACGAGGGGACAAAGACGTAAGGCATCAAGCGATCTTCCAGGAGCCGCTCCTTTTCGTCTCGTATCGATTGTCCGGGGCGGCGGCGCACCTTCAATGCCGGCTGATTTTTGTTCTTCTTGGGGAACATCATACCGCTTCTGCTGCTAAATCCGTGCCACGCATTTCCGCCAACTGCTGCGAATGGAGCCGCAGGATGCGAGCGACATAGACGAAAGGTCGTAGACCGAGCGAATGGGCAATTCGCGAGTCAATGGTCCGTCCCGAGCGACATAGATGGGCGAGTCGACACGCCGAGCGAGCGGGAGTGAACGAGTCAATTTCGTGCCAGCGCTGACGACGAAACGAGATTACACTGGAAAATTCACCGCTCGCCGGATAAAACCACGCGTTCCCCATGCCTTCTGAAGCTGATACCTGTCGCAAGTTCGTAGTCCCCAAGCTGCAAGCTGCCGGTTGGGACAACGAGCCCTATTCGATCGCGGAGCAGCGGACAATCACCGACGGGCGAATCGTTCCCGTCGGAAAGAGCTTCATTCGCCGGCCGTCAAAGCGCGTCGATTACTTACTGCGCTACCGGCGTGACTTCCCACTCGCTGTCGTGGAAGCGAAGCCAGAATACAAGACGGCGGCCGACGGTCTTCAGCAGGCGAAGAACTACGCGGAGATGCTCGGATTGAAGTTCGCCTACGCAAGTAACGGACCCGAGATTATCGAGTTCGATTACTTCACCGGAACGGAGAAGCTCGTAACCAGCTACCCGACACCGGGGTCGCTGTGGCAGCGGTTTCGCGATGGCAAAAACCTGAAGAACGACACAGCGGTTGAGCAGCTTCTCACGCCAATCAACTTCGCTCTGCGCCAAGGCGAACGTTACTACCAACAAATCGCAATCAGCCGCGCTGTCGAAGCGATTGTGACGGGCAAGCACCGCGTTCTTCTCACAATGGCGACCGGCACAGGTAAGACGCCTGTCGCATTCCAAATCTGCTGGAAGCTATGGAGCGCACGTTGGAATCGCAACCGCGAGCACCGCCGGCCAAAGATTCTTTATCTCGCTGATCGCAACATTCTCATCGATGACCCGAAGGATAAGATCTTTGCGGCGTTCGGAGACGCGCGGGCAAAGATCGAGGGCGGCAAACTCATTCAGAGCCGCGAAATTTATTTCGCGATCTACCAGGCGCTCACGAAAGACGAGCGGCGTCCCGGTCTCTACAAGGAATACGCGCCTGATTTCTTCGATCTCATCATCGTCGACGAATGCCACCGCGGCAGCGCACGCGAAGACAGCGCGTGGCGTGAGATTTTGGAATATTTCCAGCCCGCCTCGCAGCTGGGAATGACGGCCACGCCGCTTCGGGACGACAACCGCGACACCTACGAATACTTCGGCAATCCCATTTACCAATACAGCCTGCGCCAAGGCATCGAAGACGGCTTCCTGGCTCCTTACCGGGTCCACCGCATCATATCAGAATGGGATGCAGCCGGTTGGCGGCCCAGCAAAGACGAACTGGATCGCTACGGTCGCGCAATTCCTGATGAGGAATACCAGACGAAAGACTTCGAGCGCGCCGTAGCATTGCGCGCCCGCACCGAAGCGATCGCGCGCCATCTCACCGATTTCCTTAAGAAGACCGATCGTTTCGCGAAGACGATCATCTTCTGCGTCGATCAGGAACACGCCTCCGAAATGCGGCAGGCGCTGAACAATTTGAACACCGATCTGGTGAAGCAGTTTCCCGACTACGTCTGTCGTGTCACTTCGGACGAAGCAGACATCGGCCGCGGTCACCTCTCGCGGTTCCAAGATGTGGAAACGAAGACACCGGTGATTCTCACCACGTCGCAACTGCTCACAACGGGCGTCGATGCGCCCACGTGCAAGAACATCGTGCTTGCTCGCGTCGTCGGCTCAATGACGGAGTTCAAGCAGATTATCGGACGCGGCACGCGCGTTCGCGACGACTACGGCAAGCTCTGGTTCAACATTCTTGACTACACCGGCTCCGCTACGCGGTTGTTCGCTGATCCCGATTTTGACGGCGAGCCGGCGCTGATCACCGAGGAAGAACTAAAGCCAGGAGGAACAACAACCGTCATCCGTGAAGATGATCCTGACGAAGAAGTTGCGGCCGACGAGGGCAAACTCTTCAGCGATCCGATCATCAACGAAGGCCCGGAAGTCCAGAGGCGAAAGTACTACTTTGATGGAGGACAAGTGGAGATCGCGTCCCATCTTGTTTACGAACTCGATCCAGATGGCAAGCAGCTTCGCGTTATAAAGTTTTCCGACTACGCGGCCGAGAAAGTCCGCACGTTATATCCGTCCGTTCTAGAACTACGCGACCAGTGGGCGAACCCCTCAGCGCGCTCGGAGATTATTCAGAAGCTGGCAGAACGCGGCATTAGCTTCGATGAGTTGGCCGCTTCGGCGAACCAGCCGGATGCCGACCCCTTCGACTTGCTATGTCACGTAGCGTTCAACGCGCCCCTCCGCACAAGACGGGAACGCGCCCAGCGCTTGCGGGAAGATCGCAAAGACTTCTTCGAACAGTACGGACCCGAGGCTCGCGAGATATTAGACCAGCTTGTCGAGAAGTACGCAGTCTACGGAACGGCCGAGTTTGTTTTGCCTGGCGCGCTTCAAGTTCCACCGATCTCTAACCGTGGGAACGTGATAGAAATCGGGAAGTTATTCGGTGGGGCAGACAAGCTCCGAGAAGCGGTCAATCAACTACAAACGTTACTATACGCAGCGTAACTGAATCATGAATGCTATCGAAATCACAATAATAGGACGCGAAAGACCGGATCCACTTCTAGTAGAGGTGTTAGCCTATCTCGACAACGTAAATCTTATTTACGAAATTGGGCGTCTCGGCACCGACGACAGCTACGCGCAAATCGATCTCCCGCCGCCTCCATTATTTTGGTCCTATCGCCGCCAGCCCTCCGCATTGGCTGACGCCGACAGACTGATTCTCGATTACTTGTCGCACGAATCTCCAACCAAGTTGATCGCAAAGATTACGTGTACGGCAGCGGCAATCAGTGCGATGTGGGCGCTTGTTCAGATGGCTGACTACATCGAAATGAAGCCGCAAAATCGCGAAAAGCTTCGGCTTGAAATCGAAAATCTCAGGATGGAGCATGAAAGACTCGAAAAGGAGCGTGGCTATCCCTTTCCACTCACGGAACATCAAGCGGCTCAAAAGATTGCTGAGCGACATGGTCACGTTCCGTTGAAACGCACCTCGGAGTGGCTGGCACGATCTCCAGTTCGCATTGAAGAAGTAGGGGTTCGCTTGGTGGACAAGTAGCTTCTGGCCAGAGTCGTCAACAATGCCTGTCTTCATCAGTTACAGCCACAAAGACAAAGAGTTCGTTACCAAACTCGCGTTCAATCTTATTCGAGATAAAACTTGGGTGTGGCTCGATGAATGGGAAATTGCCGCTGGCGAATCGCTGATCGAACGGATTCAGACGGCCATCCAAGGCGCTTCAGTCTTGGTCGCGGTGTTCTCTAAGTCGGCCGTTGAGAGCATCTGGTGCAAACGTGAAGTGACCGCAGGTATTCAACGAGAGCTTGAGGAGAGACGGGTCGTTGTCGTCCCTGCACTAATCGAAGATTGCCTTATTCCGCTGTTCCTTCGAGACAAGAAGTTCGCCGATTTTCGTATGGACTTCGACGCAGGCTTGGGGACCCTCCGAACAGCTATCGCTAAGTTCACGAGTCCGCATCTAGGGCGAATTGAGAAAGATGACTACCACATCGATTGGAGTCTCGATTGGGGCTTCATCGACGATCTCGTTATTCTTCACCTAACGATCGTAAAGCACTCGATTAAGTTGCCGTATTCGGTGCTGGTTCAGATCACGATAATCGGCTCCAAAGAAGCGACTGCGCGTTACAAGGCCTATCAAGAAGCCGGCTTCGAAGAGGTGGGCCAGCTGATGATAAGCGAATCGATATTAGTTGGGCTGCAAGATCACGAGTTTTTCGTTCTACTCGAAGACGCGCATGCCAAGCATAACCGGATGGATATCTATGATCGTAACATCGGCGTTGGGTATTCAATCCACATGGAAAGCCGACGGCTTGGCACCGATACTGGCCTAGACATCCTGATGCACGGTGAGGAAGAGCTTCGCAGGGTCTCCGATGCAACGCGAGGTAGGGTGCGACCGCTCACTCCCGAAGAACAGCAGAGAGTGGCTGCGATTGTCCGCAGCAACATGGCACGCGACAAAAAATCGAGATGAAGCGGGCTCTCAAGACAGCGACCACTACGCAATCCCTCGGCTCCCTCGTGAAGTCCGCGCGGGATATTATGCGCAAGGATAAGGGACTGAATGGTGACCTGGATCGGTTGCCAATGCTGACGTGGATTATGTTCCTGAAGTTCCTTGATGATCTCGAGCTTCAGCGGGAGGAAGAAGCGACGCTTGCAGGGAAGAAGTTTCGGCGGGCGATTGATGAGCCTTATCGCTGGCGCGATTGGGCAAATAACCCTGCGGGTATAACAGGCGATGAGTTAATTTCGTTCGTGAACAATGAAGAGGCAGTCCGGCCGGATGGCACCCGCGGGCCAGGATTGTTCGCTTATCTGAAGAGCCTGGTCGGACGCGATGGCGGAGATCGGCGCGATGTAATCGCGACGGTGTTCAAAGGCACGATCAACCGCATGATCAACGGCTACCTGCTGCGCGATGTGGTCAACAAGGTCGCGGGCATTCACTTCGGATCGAGCGACGAACTGCACACGCTCGGCGCCCTTTACGAATCGATGCTACGCGAGATGCGCGATGCTGCGGGCGATGCTGGGGAATTTTACACACCGCGCGCGGTCGTCCGCTTTATCGTAACCGTCACCAATCCGCGGCTTGGCGAAACCATCCTCGATCCGGCCTGCGGGACCGGTGGCTTTCTCGTCGAAACGTTTTCGAATCTACAGAAGCAATGCAAAACCGTGGAGGATCGCGAGACAGTTCAGACCCGCAGCATCTTTGGTGGCGAAGCGAAGCCATTGCCGTATCTACTGGCGCAGATGAATCTGCTTCTGCACGGTCTTGAGTCGCCGCAGATCAACCCGGGAAACTCGCTCGCCGTCCGCATAACGGAGATTGGCGATCGTGATCGCGTGGATATCATTTTGACCAATCCACCGTTTGGAGGTGAGGAAGAACGCGGAATTCTCGCGAACTTCCCCAGCGATAAGCAAACGGCGGAGACAGCGTTGCTCTTCCTGCAACTGATCATGCGGAAGCTGCGTCGCACGCCCATAGGCGGACGCGCTGCAGTCGTGGTTCCAAACGGCACACTCTTTGGCGACGGCGTTTGCGGACGCATCAAAGAAGAGCTGCTCAAGGAGTTCAACTTCCACACAATTGTCCGACTGCCAAAAGGAGTGTTCTCACCTTATGCTGATATCGCAACAAACATCCTATTTTTTGACAGGACCAATCCTGCCGAACACCTGTGGTACTACGAACACCCACTGCCCGAAGGCAGGAAGAGCTACACGAAAACAAACCCTCTGAAATTCGAGGAGTTTACTCCTTGTTTGCAGTGGTGGAATGACCGTCAAGAAACTGACTGCGCATGGAAAGTATCCACGGCCGAACTGCTGGCTAACGGCTGCAACCTTGATCGCAAGAACACACGGGGCAAAGAAGACATCACGCATCTTTCACCTGACCAACTAGCCGCTAACATCCTAAACAAAGAGCAGCGCATTACGCAGATCATCGAAAACATCAGAAATCTTCTTGCACCTCCAACATATGAGTAACGTTCAGCCCGCAGTTAAGCTCTACGACTTACTCAAACGGTCGCGGGAAACAATTAGTCCGAGCATTGATGCGGAGTATCGCGAGATCACGGTACGCCTTTGGGGAAAGGGCGTGATCGAACGAGGCCGTGCGGTCGGCGCGGACCTTGCGGGCCGACGTTTTGTTGCCAGAGCTGGCCAATTCATCACATCGCGGATTGACGCCCGAAATGGCGCGATGGGAATTGTACCCGACGCGCTCGATGGAGCTCTCGTTACTAACGATTTTCCTCTGTTCGAGGTAAACACTCAACACCTCGATCCATCGTTTCTCAAGTGGCTCTGCCGTACTGCACCATTCATCGAACTTTGCCAACGTGCTAGTGAAGGCACAACAAATCGAGTTCGGTTGAAAGGAAGATCGCTTTCTTGCGCTTGAAATTTCACTGCCGCCGTTGGCCGAACAGCGACGGGTAGTGACACAGGTTGAAAAACTGGCCGCCCAAATCGATGAGGCCCGCACCCTCCGCCGCGACGCCGTTGAGGAAGCCGCGGCGCTGATGAACCGTGCAATTTCGAAGCTTCTCGACGAAAGCGATTGGTCGATTAAATCGCTTTCGGACGTGCTGTCCACATCTCCACGCAATGGTTTATCCCCGAAGGCACGAGTGGAAACCGGCGGCCGGGGTATGCTGCGTATTAACGCAGTATCGAGTTCTCCTACTCGATTCGTCGATACGCTTGCAGTGAAGAACGTCGATGTGGACGAAGAAGATGCACAGCCTTTTGTACTGCAAAACGACGACGTTTTTATCGTTAGATACAATGGCGACATTGATCGCGTGGCTAAGCCAGCGATCTACAAAGGTGAGAACCGCACTCGCATCGTGTATCCGGATAAACTTATGCGGCTGCGTCCCGATCCTTTGAAGATGACGCCGGACTTTTTGGTGTTCGCGCTAAGTTCTCGCAGTGTCCGATCTCAAATCGAAGAGATCGGCAAGACAACCGCCGGCAATATCGGAATCAGCGGAGCAAACGCTAAGTCGTTTAGGGTGCCGGTTCCTCCCGTTTCTGAGCAATGCCGAATCGTGGCGGAACTGGACACATTGCAAGCGGAAATGGACGGGCTGAAGGGCCTGCAAGCCGAGACTGCCGCCGAACTCGACGCCCTCCTCCCCGCCATCCTCGACAAAGCTTTCAAAGGAGAGCTCTAACCTGTGTTTAGTCTCCTTGTTTCAGGCAGGCCTAACGCGTGGGAAACGGATCAGTTGATGCGAATGGAACTCGGGCGCTTCAAGAGTTTCAGCCCGGGATCTGAAGCGGGGTCGGTGACTGTAGAGAATCCCGAGTCACTGAAACTTCTCGAAACCGCGCCGGCTTTGTTGATGTATGAGCGTCGAACGGAGTGCGCGAACAGCGAAGTCGTGCGCTATGGGCAGATCCGCAGTGTTCAGGTTGTGCGGAAGGAGTTGGTATTCCGCTTCGCTGAAGCTGGGCGTCTCGACCGGACTATTCTTGAGGAATTCTCAAGCCGGCTCGGTATCGATGGGTTAGAACACGGTCATACTCATTGGGCGATCAAGGACGGCGGAATTCCCTCAGCCATGATCGAACAACTGCGCACCATAGGGCCGATTATCTCGTCGGCGACGCGGAACGCCTTTGAAGACTCCTACGTCCAGAACGGCGTTCTCCGCGATATCTCACATGATTTTGCGGATGCTGGTATCGAGCCACAGCCGCCGCGACAAGGCGACGCGCTTGTCGGCCAGCGTCGTCAGTTAATTCAACGCCACTATGCGAGCGTCGATTGGCATTCGGTTGTCGGTGCGCGGCAGGCCCTAGCTGCATTTCACGAGCAATTGGAGAGGTTGCGAGAACGCGGTCTTGATGACGAGGTTCGCCGTCTCATAGATCATCTTAAACGAGACCGCGCCCGAAGCCCGGTGTTGCCGATATTCGATCCGGTCATCCGGGGCACCACCGTAGATGGCGGAACACAGACGGTGGAAGACGCCGTTTCCGTCCTCGCAACCTCGTTCGATCAAGCTTTCGAGCATCTCAAGCAAGCTTTGGAACACCTTCGATCGCCTGATTCGGCAAGGGCGCGAAAGGACGGCCTTCGCGACTGCCTCTCTGCTATGGAGTCCCTGCTCAAGACGGCTACCGCAACAAAAGATATCAAAGACGCGACGACGGCACTTAGGGTGGGTGGGCGCTGGGGCGAAGATCGCATTGTCAAAGACGGGTTAACGATATGGAACCATATTCATGAGCTCTATCCCGATGTTCGCCACGGCCAGGCCACCAGTTCTGAGTTGAGCGAGCGAGAATGCCTTTACTGGGTGGACCGTATCAGTGCTTTCGTTCGATACATCGCCAGAACCGCAGACGAAGTTCTTCCCAGGTAACATTCAGAATGCTGCAGAGCGTCAACGCCATTCGATTCGATCGCCTGATCGGCACCGGCAAGACGCGGCCATCATTGATGGCATGCGTTTGTGATGACGGAAGCGAAGTCGAGGTTGTCGCAAAATTCGTCGCGGGCTGCGAAGCGAGGGAACTCGCGCTCGTGAGAGAGGCTATCGGTGCAATGCTCGCAGCCGATCTCGACTTGCCCGTGCCAGAGCCATTCGTCGTTGTAGTCGAGGTGGATTTTGTTCAGGCCATTCCCGACGCGACCGCAAAGGCACAGGCGCTGAAGAGTCCGCGCCTGGCATTCGGATCGAAGAAGCTGCCGCCGGGGTTTGCGACTTATCCGGTCGAAAAACCGATACCCCGCTCCCTCCTCGGATTGGCGGCCGAAATCTTCGCCTTCGACTATCTGATCGCTAACCCCGACAGAACTGTGGCGAATCCGAACCTCCTCTTCAACGGGCGTGAATTCGGTATCTATGATCACGAGCTCGCCTTTATCACAGAAGGAGTTCTCGGCTGGCGACCGCCGTGGGAACCTGGTGCTGCGCATTTCCCGCCGGGCAATCCTCAAAGCGTCCATGTATTCCAAGAAGAACTGCGGGGACGGACTCTCGATTTGAATCGCCTGGCCGGAGCGTTCGAAGCGATCGCGGACAAGCGGATCGATGAATACCGCGCAGCGCTACCTCAAGAATGGATTTCGGATGCGACAAGCGTGAATCGGATTATCGACTATATTCGCGCATTGAAAGAACATCTTCCTTTGGCAATAAATCAGCTTCAAGGAGCACTCGCATGAAGACGGCCTACACATACACAGTCTTGCGGTACGTCCATGACACGACGACCGGTGAATTCGTAAACGTCGGTGTCGCGCTCTACGCGCCCGAAGCCCGCTACGCCAGCGCGCTCTGTCGTACGACCTACGGTCGACTGTCGAAAACATTCCCCGGAATTGATGGCGAATCGTTCCGCGGACTGATGCGCCACATCCAGTCGCGTTTCGAAGAATTGGGAGACCGTTACAGGAGTGAGCTTCCGCTAGAGAAATTGCCGAAGTCAGCGCTCGATCTCGCGCAGACCGTTCTTGCTCGGGATGACAGCTCACTCCAATGGTCGCCAGCGGGAGGGGGACTGGCTGATGACGTTTCCGCGACACTTGAGACGCTCTTTGATCGACTCGTCATGCGCTACGATGAGCGACCGCCAGTTGAGCGCCGTTCAGATGAAGACGTTTGGAGAAAGTACAAGAGGAATCTCGAGTCGCGTCATGTACTGCAGCACTTGAAGCCAAAGAAGATCGTTGTTCAGGATGACGAGGTGGAGTTTCAGTATGCTTGGAAGAATGGTGTCTGGCATTGCCTTGAGCCGCTTTCTTTCGATCTAAGCTCTGGTGACAGCATCAAACGCAAGGCGCACGAGTGGCTGGGACAAATACAGAGCGTCTCTGAGACCTCCGAGCCATTTAAGCTTTATTTGTTGCTTGGCGAGCCGCAGGAAGAAGAACTCCGTTCCGCGTTCGACAAGGCGGTAAGTATCTTGGGAAAGGTGCCCGTGGAAAATGAAATCGTGCGGGAACGCAATGCCAGCGCCTTCTCAGAAAATTTTGCTCTTGAGATTCAGAAGCACGCAGTCGAAGGAAATCCTATGAGCGACAAAAGAATATACATTGAACAGCGGGACGAGGGTGATTGGGCAGTAAGAAGGGCCGGCTC
Source organism: Spartobacteria bacterium (assembly GCA_003134785.1). Lineage (GTDB taxonomy): Bacteria > Verrucomicrobiota > Verrucomicrobiia > Chthoniobacterales > UBA10450 > AV80. Next base: position 73,634 of record PLCN01000021.1, on the reverse strand, counting down.
GGAAAGAGCCAGCGATGTCCTTCCCACACAAAAAGAGGCCATCGAGCGAGCAAAAGAGCTAGAGCCCGATGCAACCCCGCATGTGGAACGCGTCAGACATACTGATCAGGGCGGCCCTGACAAGTGGCGGAGCCCTTAGGCAAAGAGACGAAAACCTGGAAGACAGCGCCAATCTCCCCGACCCCGGAATCCTAGCACTAAAATCACCGAAGACCCAGAGGCTACCGCTTGCTCGCGAATGCTTTCAGATCGCCCAGCTCACCGCCGCAACGGATGCGAAGCACCGGCCGGGGCTTTCAAATCCCGGTGGACCTGGAGGCTAATGCTCGGCCAGATTCTTTTCCGCGACGCGGGAAATGAATTGGGCACCGGGACAGAAGTCCGCGGTGCCCAATCTTTGTTCCCCCCAGAACTGCTGCCACAATATTTAATCGGCCTCGCCCAGCCAAGCAGAAATCGCACACGAAAAGCGCAAGCCATTGACGCATCAGAACGAGCATCGATCCCAAAGCAGTCGAGTTTCAACCACCGGAAAAGAAACGGGCGGGAAAATTATTCCCGCCCGTTCTTCACTCGTTAGGTCAAGGAATCAGCCGACTCGTATTTGCGCGGGGTCGCTCCAGCCGCCCACTTCGCCGCCGGTGCCGATCTTGCGCACCCGGCCCCAAATGATCGTGCCGGGCGTGAACCCGCTTAGCTCGGCCCGGCCGCCGCTAAAAGAACCGCGGTAGGTCCAGTTCGCTTCCACGGTGGGGTCGGCGGTGCAGGTTTGCACTTCGTAGAGGGAGCCTTTGCCGTCCCCTTTCCAGCGCAGGGTCGCGGCGCCGGCCACGTTCCCGTCTTCCCAACGCACGTTTTGCGGGACGAAGCTGACCCCGCCACCGCCAACCGCGTGCGTGGTGTTGTAACTGTCGAACCCGCTCAGGTCGATGGTGGCTTTGTTGCCATCGGCCACCAGGTTCACGTAGGTGCCGAGCTTGAAGAGGGCGTTCTCGAGCGCGTCTCTCGCGTCGTTCTTGATGGTGGTGCGGTCGCTGCCGCCTTTAAGCGATTCTCCCAGCGCGGTGTCCCACGTCGTGATGAGGGCGAGAAACGCCGCTATCGTGATGGGCAGAGCGGGGAAACTGGCCGCATTAAGGACCAGCTTGTCGTGGATGTTATGCGCCGGACCGCTCAAGGCCCCATCGGGGTCCTTCGAGTAATCGACGCGTGCTTTGAAGTAATCCATTCCTGTTTATCTCCTGTCGTTGTGGTTGTTGTTCTTCTGTAGCGGCGGCCTCTGGCCGTCGTCTTTCTGGTTTAGTTGTAGCGGCGGTCTATGACCGTCGATCTTTCGTCCCTCCGGGGACTCTGGAAGCGATATCCATTTGTTGTCCCAGCGCCGTCTGATCTCTGCCTTCGGACCTCTGACATCGTGAAAATGGGGCGTTCCCTCGTGGCGTTCGCCTTTTCCCCGGCGATTCGCGACGGTGCCTCGGGGAATCGCGGTGTCGCTGCGAGGATATGTGACGTTGCTCCGAGGGAACGTGGCGTTTCCGCAAGGAGACGGCCCAATTCGCCGGGGGGAAGCGGCATTTCTCCGAGGAGACGTGGCATTTCTCCGAGGCGACGCGACTTTTCCCTGACGAGAAGTGACGTCGTCCCGGAGAGACCCTGCATTTCTCCGAGGCGACGCGACGTTTCTCTGAGGAAACGCACCATTTCCCCGGGGAGACAGCCCGTTTCTGGAGGGAGCAGCCGCAGAGGACCGAGGCTTCCGGGCTTTTGATCGCGCGCTGACCGCTTCTCGCGGAGGTGCGCTGATGTCCCAGGGGAGAGGCTTCACGAAGTCGAGTCTGTCAAAACGGGGGGTTGATCCGCTACCGCCTTAAGGAGTAGCCGCGGCTAATGATGGCGCTCCCGCGGGTTTTCCCTCGTGAATCTTCCTTTTTCGCAGTCCGGAAGGGCACTTTTTCCCTTCGGGAATGTGTTCATTCGCGTGGCTGCGTCTGGTGGAAGAGCGAAAATTCTTGCGGACTTTTGACGGACTCCACGATACATCGCTCGGCAGCAGCGGAGGACCCCCTTGAAGAAATCTCGCCCAGAACAGGTTTGCGGAGCGCTCATCGTAGCGCCGGGTGGCCGTATCCGGTTTCTCAGCCGGGTAGCTGCGCGCTATTTGAAGGAACATTTCGAGCCGCGCCCGGACAGGTATCGCCTCCCGGAAGCGCTCGGCTCCTGGGCCCGGACCAGGCCGGAAACTCCTTTCTGCCTGGTGCGAAATGGGCGGATCGTTTTCGTCCGTCTAGTCGATCGCAGCCGGAAAGGCGCGCAATGTTTTCTGCTGGAAGAACGCGTGGTCGAGGAGAAGAAGCTGACCCCGCAGGAAGTGTTGGTGGTGTGTTGGCTGAGGAAAGGGAAGACGAGCGAAGAAATAGGAAAGATCATGGGCCTGAAAGTCGGAACGGTGAAGAAACACCTGGGCCGGATTTACGATAAACTCGGCGTAGACAATCGAACCGCCGCCGCCTTCTACGCCGACCGCTTCTTCACCGCCGAAGAATAACTTGGGATCGAGCGCTCCGCCGCGCGGTGCGTCTTAGACTTGCATTGCCGGCAATCATCGAGCGGCGGAGCGCTCGATCCACCTGCGATCCCAACTGCGGTTGTCTGCACATTTTATTGTCTCGAGGAAATCCGCGGCCTCGACGAGATGCATTTTGTCCGCTAGGAAGGAATCGATGAAAGGTTTACTCAAGGCGATCGTGGCGGGAGCGCTGCTCTGGGTCGCGATCAACCTGGTCGCCATCGGATATCAGCCGGCGCATGCCGGGTCAGTGGTCGCCACGGTGGAAATTGCTCTCGCCCTGGTGGTGGCGATTCTCGTCTGTGTGATTCTTCGCTGGGTGTAACCGGGGCGCCCGGCTACTTCACGCCTTTCGCCGGGTGCCACTTCGAGGCCATTTCGCCAGCGACGACTGGACGCGAGCTTCCCCGCGGTTTTGCGTCTAAAGGAAGAAGGAAGAAGGAGGAAGTAAGATGTCGCGGCCTTTTGGTCGGCGAAAAGCCGGGAAGATTTGGAGAACTTGCCCTAACGAACACCGTATTTAGTGAGGTGAAGTTGCGTCTCGACCGGCAGCGCCCATCTCATTATGAAATACGAATACGAATGAATTCACGACAGTCATGAAGGTGTCATTCAAACTAAAAGAGATCGACGACCACGTTCTCAAGCTCATCGTCGGATTGGTCGCATTGTCGCTGGCTAACGTGACAGCCTGGTTGTCACATGACATTATCGGGTCGATCAGCGCGTCATATTATGAGGATGGCTGGGCACGCGATTTTTTTATCGGGTTTTTGTTCGCGATTAGTTCGTTCCTGTTTGCCTACAACGGAGATAGTGTCGCTGAGATGATACTAAGTAAGATCGCTGCGCTGGCTGCGGTCGGAGTAGTCTTGTTTCCGTGCCGCTGCGGCCAAACCCCCAACATAACGACGTACGTCCACTTTACCTCGGCAGCGATCATGTTCGTCGTCCTGGCGGGCTTCTGTAGCATCTTCTACAGGCGCGCTCAGGCAAAAGGCCACCGCCAGGCAAGGTGGCGATCCTACATATACGCGGCTTGCGCGATCACGATCATTCTCGTTATCGCGGTATTGGGAATCGACAATTTCAGCGGCCAGCATCTTGGCTCAAAGCTGCCGCGCCTGACGTTGTACGGCGAATGGGCTGGACTCGTTGCGTTTGGAATTTCGTGGCTTGTGGCCAGTCGCGCGATCCCCTTCATCACCGCGCCGCACGAACGCGTTTCGCTCCTTCCAGTGTCTGCGTCATGAAATTGTGATGTCTGCGCCGGAGCCACGTGACGATGTGCGCCTGACTCGCCACGAAGCTGTCGAAGGCGTGCCGGTATTTCTCGACCTTTCCCATCGTGGATACCATGAAGAAGGTGCCTTTCTTCGCGCGTCCGGCGGTGGCGACGATATCGGGAAAGCATTTCACTAACTTCCAGGTCTGGGTCCAGGACGGGAGATTGATCCATCCTGCTTTGAGGAAAAACGTAGTGTGGCCCGCGGCCTCCCAAGCGTGAATTTCGTGCGGGTTTTTCCGGATCCGTAAGTCGCCGGACACGATTATCCAGTCTGGTTCTCCGGCGAGTGCTGCCATCCAGGTCTCATCAGGCGTGTTTGCTGCGAACCGTTCCTTTAGATGAACGACCTGATGCTCCGGCTCGACCAGGAGGTGCAAGCTCTTCGCGAGTTTCGTGGATAGGTTGTTATCGAAGAAGAATCTCACGCCGCTTTCGCGAGCGATTCCTCGAATTCCACCGCGTCACGGACCTCGTCCGGGTGGACCTCATACCACCGCGCGACGATCTCCTGGGAGGAATTCGCTTTCGCACTGCGAGCCAATGTTGCCGCCGGGACCCCTGATTTCGTCAGCGTCGGTTGCCCAAAATTACGTTTCGGATCGAGAACGATTTGCCGTCGCTTGCCGAGCGGCCACCAGATAATGTCGCTGCCTGAAAATTCGAGTTCTTTGAGGAATGTTTCGACGATACGCGAGAACTCCTTCTGATCCGTGACGAGGTTTATCAGCGCCTCGTCGGAGTCTTCCTCGGCTTGTCGCATGAGAATGTTCTTTCCATCGGTCGCGATGCGATTGGAGCAAAACGGATGCGTGGTCTGAAGTTCTTCCTGCGCCTTCGTGTGCGCGCGCCGCATGGTCCGCCAGCTTACGCCTGCCCGGATGAACGCATCTACAAATCGCAGCTCGAGGAGGTCGCGAAAGCTCAGGGAGATCTTGTTACCAAGCGGCTTAATTTCTCCTTGCCAGACAGCATCGGAATGCCGAATCGATCGGCCTGCGCGAAAATCATATCCCTTAATCCACCGTCGAATTTTCCCGGTGGAGATCCGCGTCAATCGCGATGCTTCCGGCACAGTGTAAAGGCCGGTGTTTAGGAGGTTGAGTTCGCGAGCCTGCACCACCGCTAATGAAGCGGCTCCCATACCGACATGCAATCGAACTCTTGAGGATTGTGCGCGCAATTGGCACGGAGCGATCGGTCGGTCCCATACGACAGGAAGCGTATGAGGATCAGGACTCGGCGCTGTTCAAGCTCGGCGCATGTCCAAACCAAAATGTTATTGACTCGTCGGTGCGCACTCCTCGGCCGCCACCCTTGCGGCCCTGACCGTCTATTCAACGGCCGCCCGGCACGTTGCATTCACCGCAGTTGGAGCGCGCCCTTGTGCGCGCGCTGTATCATGAAACGAAAGCGCGTCGCGTTCCCATGACGACGCTGGCAAACAGCTTGATCAGAGCGGGCTTACGGTCTACTCGGACTTCGTTAAGAAGGCGAAGGCGCCGCAATCCCCGCGCCATTGAGCGGCCAATTCCGCGGAAATAGCGATATGGATCGGCATCAATGGCAAGACAATCCGTCTGGATCTGAAAACGATCAGCGCGACTAGAAAATGACTCGTGTGGATCAGAAAACGAATCGGCCAATCTGACGCGTTAAATTTCAGATCGCTAGAACAAGAACAATCCCATTGGAACTTGACCGCTTTAAGCGGTCAAGTGCGACAGATCGCGGCTGACCTACAACAAGAAGCCTCAAGCTTCTTCTGCTGATATACGTGAATCACGGATACGCCTCCAGGGACTCCGCTTGCAATCGAGCTTCTCCATTTCGTTGTCTGCTATACGTGACTCACGGATAGCATCTCTTCGCTTAGTCCGTCGCCAAGTTCGACCTTCGACCGCCTCGTTGCCCACCGGTCCCTGCGGTCCCTGCCCCTGGAGCGATCCCGCCACCATCCTGGTGAATTGAACTGTAGCGGCGGTCTATGACCGTCGACCCCGGCCTGTCGCGGTCGGTCTAGCTTCTCCGCCGTAGTCGAGCGAAGGCGGATGACCGCCGATCTTTAGCTGTAGCAGCGCTCCTGTGGAGCGCTTGGGAAACGGCTAGGACGCGTCCCACAGGGACGCAGCTACAGCTCAAATAGGCGGCGTTGCAAGATTAAGTCGGAATTGTAGGGCGTTTGTGCCAAACGCCGATCCGAGACTAACGGCGTCTGACACCCGTAACGCAGCGCAGCAGCGCGAGGCCGGGCTTTCAAACGCCCTACAAAAAATGCCGATCGCTTCTTCACGCCGAAAAGTGACGCGGTGCGCGGCCCGACATTGGACCAGCCCGGCTTTCCCAATTCAATTACTTCGGTATGAATTTGCCGAAAAGGAGGCTGGAACGTGATTAGCAATCGGGTCGATTGTCCTACAATTTGGACAAGTCGGAGCAAGGGCAGTCCCGTTGCGAGATTGCGGTGGATTCGAAAAACTGATTGGCTGATTTCCATGACTCTCGACCGGACCTATCCCGGAGTGTATTTGGAGACTACGGGTGATGGCGGCATGGCTCCCATCGCGGGCGTGCCGACAAGCATAACAGCGTTCATCGGCACCGCGGCAACAGGCGAACTCTACGTGCCGGCGCAGGTCGGTAGCTTTGCCGAGTTTGAGGAGAAGTTCGGGGCGCTGGCCGCCGCCTGCGAACTGGGCTATTCGGTCCTGCAGTTTTTTCGCAATGGCGGAACCAGCGCCTGGGTGGTGCGGGTGTCCGATTCACCCACGGACGTTGAGTGGATCGGTACGATCAACGCCTTGGATGCCGTGGACCTTTTCAATCTCCTTGTCCTGCCAGGCGTTACCGTCCCATCGGTCGTGATCCCAGCTCTTGAGTATTGCGTGAAGCGGCATGCTTTTCTGATTCTGGATCCGCCAAAGGAGGCGAACACACCGGAACAGCTTCTAGAGTGGATCGAAACCGAGACGTCGCTGCGCTCGTTAAACGCCGCAGTCTATTTTCCGTGGATCAACATTGCGGATCCGTTGAATCCACCCTTGCCGAGACGGTCGGCGCCCGGCGGCACCCTGGCCGGTCTTTACGCACGGACCGATTCGACACGGGGCGTATGGGAGGCCCCCGCTGGGATAGAAGCGAATTTGGTTGGCGTGGAAACGCTGGATTATGCGGTCACCGACGACAAGGTCCGAAAGCTGGCCTTGCTGGGGATCAATGTGCTCCGAGTTATTGCACCGCATGGCCCGGTAGCTTGGGGCGCGCGGACGTTAGCCGGGACCGACGATTTCGTTTTAGACTGGAAATACATTCCCGTTCGCCGGCTGGGGTTATTCCTCGAGGAGAGTATCGGCCGGTGCACGCGTTGGGCCACGTTCGAAGCGAATGAGGAGCCGCTCTGGGCTAAGATCCGCCTCATCGTCGGCGCGTTCATGCACGATCTTTTCCTCAAAGACGCGTTTTTGGGATCGACCCCGGAGAATGCTTACTTCGTTAATTGCGACCAGACAACTACCGGCCCCGACGACGTTGAGGACGGTATCATGAACATTCGAATTGGGTTCGCTTCGATCAGGCCGGCGGAGTTTGTCACCATCACGATCCAACAAATCGTTGGGTAAAATTGGGTGAGGCACGACTGGTCGTGCTATTTGCCGAAGACCTTCTTTACATCACCGATCTTCTTCTGAACCTTGCCGGCTACTTTTTCGTCGGTGCCACGATCTCTTAAGTTGGGATTGCCGATGGCTTTTCCGCTCTCCTCTTTAACTTTGCCTTTGGCTTCCCGGAGGGTGCCTTTGATTTTGTCTTTTGTGCTCGATTTCATGAATATAATACGCTGCGCGCAGAGTGTGCGGACGGACTTTTCCGCCAATCAGAAATTCGTACTAGGTGCGAGCCGCACCGGCGGATGGCGGATTGCTGAGATATTGTAGCGGCGGTCTATGACCGTCGATCTTCGCTTCTCCGCCGTAGTCGAGCGAAGGAGGGTGACAATGTGGGTGCGGCCCGAAAAAAGCTGCGTAGTCTAGGCAGTCATGCCTGCCCATGTCACGGTCGATAGGGAACGAAAGCTCGTGATCACGGTCTGCTCCGGGACGGTCACGGATGAAGAGTTCCTGGAAGCCAGGAAGCAGGTTCTGGCAGATCCCACGTTTGATCCGTGCTTCGATCGGCTGTGGGATTTCAGCGCCGTGATCTCGGAGCAGGTCAGCGAGGAGGCGATCGCGCGTTTGGTTGAGAAGTCGCCTTTTGTCGGTGACATCTCGCGGGCGGTGGTCGTGAGCATGTCGCCGAAAGCTCTCGCCCGCATAATGGAGTTCGTCTCCCAGTCGCGCCGGCTCAACCGGCGGATCGCTGTTTTCCCGACGCGGCAATCCGCTGAGCAATGGATCGAAAGCGAGCGTAGCACGCGCCCGCCGTAGTAGAGCAAAGGAGGATGGCCGTCGATCTTAGCTGTAGCAGCGCTCCTGTGGAGCGCTCGGGAAGCGGCTACAGCGAGCGCTTGGGAAGACTTAGAACGCGTCCCACAGGGACGCGGCTACAGTGGAAGGCGCTACAGGAGAAAGGCGTGCAAGTACAACGGCAATCCTTTGCTAGCCATGAGTTCCATCTGTTAGCGAAAACGATCCAGTTCGGGGTTCAAACCTAAGGCGTCGGCGCTCATAGAGCGCCGCTACAGCAGTCCGTTACTTCTGCGGAATGGTGATGGGTGTGCCTTTAACGCCGGCGTAGAAGACGATCATTTCGACCGGCTCGGTCCCATGGTTCGCCCCGTAGTGCCATTCGTTGACGACTTCGATCATCGGGTGGCCGGCTTTGACGTGGAGGACTTTGCCTTTGCCGGTGGTGATTGTGAGCTCGCCCCTGAGCACGACGGCCGCGTTGATGACCGGATGTTTGTGCATGGGCAGACGCTGGCCCGGCGGGATGGTGATCTTCAACACGCTGATCTCCGGTTGCCCGGAAGGATAGGCCGGAAGCTTCTGGCCCGTCCAAGCCTCGGTCGCGACGGTGAGTTTTTCCTTGGTCGGAGCCGATTTATCTTTGGCGAAAAGTCCCAACGGAAAAAGGACCAGGAAGAGAATGGATAAAGTTGTTTTCATCGTGTGTGCAATCGAATCGGTGTGGCACCGATATGGGGTCGTATCCATGCCCCAAAAAACGTTCGCGAGCAGATTTGCCATTTCAGTTCCGAAAAGCTAAGACGCTAAGATACCGCGCCGAGTTCGGAGGTGTTGTCGGCGGTCGTGACTACAAGTGCACGCGGTGATCGAACTACAGAAGATGGTTGCAACCATTCTCCGCGCGCGAGGGAAAGTGCAGCCAAGTCGGCACCGCGATTTATTGCTCGAGGCATTCAACCTTCAGAGCATTGAACGGCTCTTTCTTCCCCGTATAGGTGACTTCAACGGATTGGTTCAAGGCGTGAGCCAGCTGGGTCGGCTTACCATTCGAATCGACAATTTTTGTTGAACCGGTCACCTGGAACCGGTGCGTCTCGCCGCCTCCCGAGACGGTAAGAACGGAGCCACTGACGCTCTGGCCGGCGCCGCGGAAGGTCTCCGCGTTTTGCGCAAACGACGGCACGAGGCCGAGCATGACGGTGACTAGCATGGCAATGAGTAGTGATGATTTCTTTTTCATAGGATCGGATTAACTGCGGGTTGATGTATTTTCGGATGAGGCGAGGGCTAATGCAAGTTATAAATCTCTACCAGACCTATGCCGACGCCGCCGTTCTTTCCGGCCAGGATCGCGGTGAACGCTCCAGGCGGCAGGGAAGTGAAAATGCCGGATTCTTTTGAGTCCGGCAACGCGAGGCCATTCGCGGTTAACTGTGCGGCCGAAACCGGGTCGCTTAGCCAGTCGTCGTTCGCAGCCAGAGTAGCCCCGTTAGAGTCGTGCAATTCCAGAGTAGGATCAGCGAGCACGCTGCTTAGTCCAAATTGGCTGAGCGAAGGTCCTAAGCCGCGCACTGCTACTTGCACATTGCTGCTGCCCAAGCCGAGCATGAATCCACCGATCATCACATTGTCGCCGGTCTGGACGAAACCGCGGGTGCTGATGTTGGCCAATTGTGAGTCAGCCTCTTGATCGTTATCGTAAACTTCTACCGTTCCTATGCCAGTCGTCTGGTCCTTCCCGCTTAGGGTCGCCGTGTAAGCTGCCGGTTGAAGAGTGGCCAGGATCACCGATTCCCGGTCATCGGTGGGTTGGTAGACGCTACCTTCAATTTGCGCGCGCTGGTTGTCCTTCCAATTATCAGTCCTTAGGATCAAGGAGCCATTCGCCTGGCGCAGCTCCAGGACTGGGTCGAGCAACACGCCGCTGAGGTTGAACCTGGTGAGCGACGGTCCCAGCCCGCGCACTACCACTTTCTTGGGAGCGTTGCCAGTGATGATAAAGCCGCCGATCACCACCCTGTCTCCAAGGTCGACCCGCGCGCGCGTGGATAGGTTCAGAGCGTCGGTAGGTGGGGGGGTGGGCGTGGCTGTTGGTGTGGGTGTGGGTGTAGATGTAGATGCAGGAGTAGGTGTAGGTGTAGCGGTAGGTGTGGGTGTAGGTGTAGGGGTGGGTGTAGGCGCCTGGGTCGGCACCACAATGCCGGTGGAGAACTCCGAGGTGTTTCCAGCGGCTTCGGTAGCAGTGGCCGTCACGACGCGGCCGTTGGCTACCGGCACGTTCAGAGACACGTTAAACGAGACGTTGCCGCTAGCGTCTGTGCTCCCGTTAGTGAAGCCAAGGAACTCCTCTCCCTCGGCGGGGAGACCGAGCGGATCGGGATCGCTGGCGAAGAACTCGATGCGGAATGTTGAGTTCGGGTCGCTGCTGAGCGTACCGGCAATGTTCGTCATGCCGCCGCTCGATGTCGCGGTCGTCAACACCGGAAAGTTTTGGAAGTTGTTAGGATCGTTGGGTGCGCCGTGCCCGTTGGAGTCGTTGGGCGTCACGCCGTCATCCTTGGGGTAGACGAACTGGTTTGTCAGGTCGATGCCGAGCGGGGCGGGGCTGGCGTTGCTTCGGCCATTCTCGAAGAAGGAGTTGCCCTGGATCGCGTTGTCGAGATTCGGCTGTCCGGAAGCCGACACTGGGTTACCGAAGACGGCGATGCCGCCGGTGCCATTGAACTCGACAAGGTTGCCAGCCCCGGCGGCTGTGCCACCGATCAGGTTGAAGGAAACGCCCGGTTCATTGGGCTGCGGGGGGCCGAGGGGAGCAGAGAAGCCGTTAGAGCTGCGCAGAGCGATGCCGTGTAGGAGGTTTCCTACCGGGGTCACGCCATTGGCGCCCACTCCGGCGAAGTTCCCCTGAATGAGGTTGCCCTGGCCTCCGTTGTCGATCGCAATCCCGTCAGCGTTGAGGGCGACGATGTTGCGGGCTCCCGCCGTGGTGCCGCCGACCGTATTATTATTTGCACCGGAAATCTCGATGCCGTAGAGGTTGTTGCCCTCGGCGGCACCCGGCGCGGGCGCAGGCTCTGTCCGATTGCCTACGCTGCTGACGCCGTCCTTGCCAACGCCGACAAAGTTTCCCTGGATTATGTTTCCGCTTGCCGGCGTGGTGAGAGTGCCCGCGATGTGAATCCCACCGAGCGCGTTCCCAGAAATAACGTTCCGGTCAGCCGTAGCAGGGGTGCCGATGACGTTATTCGAGGCGTTCTGGATGAGAATGCCGTCGCCGGAATTAGGGAACGTTCCATTGGGCATCCGGGTGGTGCCAGCGGGATTGGTGCCGATGAAGTTGCCGGAAATAGTGTTGCCGTTACTCTGAACCACGAGGCCGTTGCTGGTGAAGCGATTGATCGCCAAGCCCGTGATGGTGCTGCCACCGCTGCCGGTTCCGAGAGTTAAACCATTGCTTCCGTTGCCGGCGCTGGTGCCATTAAGCTCGATGAGGATCACCGCATTGTCCCCGTTGGCCAGGGTGTTGACGGAGGCGACGCCTTGCGTGTAGCCGTTGATCGTACGCGGCTTGGTCATCGTCGGGAGCGCAATCCCGCTGGCGCTGGCATCGGAGCCAACGTTGATGGTCTTCACGCCCGCGCCCGCGATGTTGAAGTTGATGGTGTCGTTAGTGCCGAACGCGCCTACGGTGTGCGCAATGATATCCGGATCGCCGAGGTTGTTTCCGGCATTAATCGCGGTCATCGCCTCACGAAGAGACACGCTCCCATTATTAGGGGTAAGGTCGTCACCCGCCGTCGTGACGGTGATGGTGGCGGCATGCGCCGTTTGGGACCACAGCAAGACGAGCAATCCAATAACGCTGCCCGCTCCTCGCGAGAGATGCCGCATTGCCGTTCGATTGGTTCCAAATTCAGGGTGTTTCGAAGTAAGTGTTTGCATGGGAGCGATCCTCTCTATGACTATTGAGGCAGGATATTCCCTTTGCCTTTGAGAAGGCAATGCTTTCTCCGCCGTTTCTTTTTTTATCAGGGCGCTGCTATCAACGAATTGACCTGTAGCGGCGGTCGACCTCTGCTGTAGCAGCGCTTCTGTGGAGCGCTCGGGAGATGGCGCAGAGCGCGTCCCACAGGAACGCGGCTACAAGAGAACCGCCACCTCCGCATCAGATAGCCGCCCGCTATCATCGTCTTTCGCGAATGCCTGCGACGCTCTCGCGGTTGTGCATTCTCGGGAGGCTAGACAAGTCTCGCGGACAGCGGCGTCTTTGAGTAATGGGCTCTTGCTTCAGTCGCGCACTAATCGCCTTAATGCCTGGCTTTCTGCTCCTGCTCCCAGGCACAAGGGCGTCGGCGCAGGATTTGACACTCGATCAGTTGGTCGAACACAACGTGAACGCGGCCGGCGGTGCCGCCGCAATCGAAGCGGTCCAGTCGATCCGGTTCGATCTTCATATCGCCGATCCTGGTTTCGAGGCGGACGGGATTTACTACGCTGCGCGGCCGGGGCGAATGCGGATCGATATTACGGTCGGCGGCAAACACGTTTACACGGAGGCTCTCGACGGGAAACGAGGCTGGCAGTGGAAGGGCCAGGGCGATGCGGTGGACGAATCCGAGACGGCGACGAGCGCGCTCCGCCATGGAGTGGAACTGCCGGACAAGCTCTTCGGGTTGCATGAGGTGCGGCAGCGCGGGAATAAACTGGAGTTGGCCGGCCGGGAGATGGTGGACAAGATCAATTACTACGTTCTTCGGCTTACCTTTGGTGACGGGGTAAGCACGACTCTCTACCTGGATCCGGAGAGCTGGCTCATCACGCGCCGGCGTGAGGTTCGCGCTCTACATCCCGATATCGATCCGACGCCGACGACGATCGAGACGACCATGACCGATTTTCGCAAGGTAGGCGGGGTTCTGTTCGCATTCGCCTCCACCGATACGGACTTGAAGACGGGCAAGGTGTTGGAGAAAGCCTCCACGCGTCAGATCACGCTGAATCCGCCGATCGAGCCGGCGTTCTTCGGAACCCTGGAGTCACCGCCACCCGGCGTTTCAAGTCCTGCACCTACAAAAAACTAATAGGGCCGGCCCAGCAAAGACCATGGTGTTGTGGAGAAGGTGAACAACGGCGCCGGTCTCGGCCTGGTGGAAGTCTACGACCTGGGACCATAAGGCCGGAGCCAGGCCGAGCCGCTTTCGCGTTTCAGCTTTCCCGACGGACTTGCAGGACGGGCGGCATCGCGTAAGCAAGTGTTAGCATGAATCATTTGCGCAAACTTGGGTTCGCGTCGTTTTTGTTCCTTGGGCTCGGTCTGGTGAGCGGCGCCCTACCTCCTTCGGCAGTGAGCTGGACCCCGCAGAGCGCTGTCACCATAGCGGTGATCTGTTACTGCATCGGGCTTGTTCTGGCGTTAATTGCGTTCATGCAATCCCGGCGCGGTCAGAGTCTTGATGGGGTGACGAAGTTTCTGGCGCGCGCGCCGCTCGCGCTCGTGGCCATAGGCGTGCTATTCTTTTTCCTTCGGGCCATGACCGGGTTATAGGGAGGTGCTATCAGGAATGCGGAATGCAGAATCAACAAACGCTCCAGACCGTTCCGAATTCGGCAATTTCTTCGGTGGGATAAGGGCTAAGCAGTCTACAAGCTCTGTAACAGTTGGGTAAGGTCCGTGCGGAAGCTCGTTTCGGAGCTGTTGTATCCTTGTCGGGTAAGTCGGACCCGGCCAGTCCGATCTATGACCACTATTCCGGGATATCCGGTCAGGCCGAAAGCGGTGTGCGCTTTTCCGGCCGGATCGAAGGCGAGAGGCAGGGTAACATGCCGCAGCCGGCCGAAGGAACGCAGGCGCTCCGGAGTGTCTCCACCCGCGTTGGTGGCCACGATAACAAATTCGATGTCGCGCCTGTCTTGTAAGCTTGACCTCATCAGTGCAATTTCCGGCAGCTCCGCGAGACATGGAGGACACCAGGTGCCAAAGAAGTCGATCACCAGAATTTTCCCAGGCGTCGCTGTGGTGGGCACCGACCCCTCGCTGACCGCTTGAAAGACAAACGCGGGCGCAGCACCATCGCTAAAATGGTTCGTGGCGCGCTTCATTTGATCTGGAATATAGGACATGCAATACCAGGTCGAGATAGCGAGCAAGATGACGACACCGGAGACCCTGGCTCCGCGCTCCTGTCGGGTACCTAGTAGAAACAAACCGAGGGCGGCGGCGAGAGCCCAGAACAAGAGATTTGGCCATAGGAACGGCAACTGACCTAGAACAAAAAAGCAAAACAAGCCCGCCAGTGGCACGTAGAAGAGAAGAGCGCTCAGCCAATCCCTGCCGCTCTTGGCGCCCACCCAGGTCGCGCCGCAAAAAAGCAGAATCGCTCCGCTGACATAAAGAAGACGAAGGTCCTCTGAAACCGCTAAGCCTACTCCAAATACGAGAAGGCCGGCCAGCACGCCCAGGCCCAATGAACCCGCCCTTAATTTCCAGCTTGCTCTACGGCCGTTTGTCGATGTCAGGTTCATAAGTGCCTTTTTTCGGTTGGATGCATCTCCAATGCGTTTGGATTCAAGATTTCCGAGGCACGAATGAATTCTTGCTCCGGAAAGCTTGTCCGCGGGTTTATCGCCGCATAAAAGAGAAGCATGCAGACAGGAGTTGTTCTCTTAGTTCTACTGATTGCCACGCTTCCCGCTTTCGCGGATCCAAACGCTGACAGGAATGAAGTCTTGCGCGCAGAGGAAGAGCTGCGGCAGGCATTCTTGCAACACGATGGGGCTGCGTTGAATCGCCTGCTGGCGGACGATTGGAAGGTGATCCATGTCAACGGCCGAGAACAGACAAGAGCGCAATTTATCGACGCGCTTCAATCGGGTAGAGCAAAGTTTCTGTCGATCGAGTTGGATCAAATAGAGGTGCGTCTTTACGGTGAGACTGCGATTGTGACGGCGCGTTGGATGAACACGATCGAGTTTAAGGGCGAACGGTCGAGTGGCCGGGATCGGGTGACGCGTGTCTGGGTGAAACAGCCGGAAGGCTGGCGCGCTGTGACGGAACAGGCGGTGTACCTGGAGGAAGCGAAGCCACAAACGACATCGTCATCGGCTGCCGACGAGAAAGAGATCCTGCGGTTAACCGAGATGATAAACGCAGCCTGGCTGAAGCACGATGTGGCGACGATCAGCCCGCTCATCGCGGATGACATCCAAGCCTGGTCGTTCAAAGGAGCGAGAAGAGGCAAAGCCGACCTGTTACGCGCGGTCGAGAAAAGCGAGGAGAGCGATACGAAGGTGGACGACCCGGTGGTGCGCGTGTTTGGCGACACCGCGGTCTATACGGCGCGCATTATCGACACAGGCAAACGCGCGAACGGTGAGGCGTTCTCAATCACCAGTGTGGTGACAAATATTTGGGTTCGCCGCAACGACAAATGGCAAATCGTAGCCGAGCACCAGAGCCTGATGCAGAAGTAACAACCCCTGGGCTAGCTTCGTTCTTGGGCTTGGCCCACTGAGCGGTACGCTTCCTGAGTCCGCCACGAGCTGAACTCCGCAGACCGTCGTCACCATCGCGATGGTCTGTTACGTTATCGGGCTCATTCCCACGCGTCCCACAACGACGCGGCTACAGCAGAATTGCCTGGCCCCCAGCGGAATTGGCAGTAGACCAGTAGCAGCATGAAGATAGCGCTCTATATCGTCTCGCTCTTGCTTTCGCTGCTCAACCTGGTCGCAGGGCTGGCGGTGCTGATCTGGCAACACACTTTTTCGACGGGTGACACGCTCCAGGTAATAACTGATTTCCTCTTCGGAGTAATTTAGGGCCCGCTGACTGCGGCGGCGATCATTATTCTCCTACTACTCGCCGGATGTATTACCGAGGCGCGGCCTTACGCCGCAGTGGCTGCGTTCGCGCTGAACATTGTAGCTCTCGTTTTGGTGTTGATCCGAATCGGTCCTCCCAGTGATGTCTTCGAAGGCGCCTTTTTCCTGCCCGTTCTCCTGGCGTTGACCGGATTCGCGTGGATCGCTTACCGCGGCTTTGCGGGTAGATCGAGCTTGTAAACGATAGCTTGCGCACTTAGACCAGGACAAGCTGATGGCCGTTTCATCGAAGTTCACCTTTGGGATAATCTTCTCGGTTGTTGTTCTTCTCGGGGCTGTGCCGGTCCTGTTGTTGGAACTGCTGCCTAGTACCAACTCTGCCTATAACCGCGGCCTCAAATACTCAAAGGCGGGCGACTACGATAAAGCCATAGTCGAGTATACCAAGGCTATCCGGCTTGATTCCAAGAATGCGTGGGCCTTTTTCAATCGAGCCCTGGCCTACGAACACAAAGGCGACACCGATAAAGCCCTCGCGGATTACAATGAAGATATCCTACTCGACTCGGGCGACCCGTCCGCCTACATCAACCGTGGCATCATTTACAAAAATAGAGGCGACTACGACAAAGCCATCGCGGACTTCACCGAAGCGATTCGGCTCGATTCGAAAAGCGCGAAGAGCTACTTAAGTCGCGGCCTTATTTACGGAAAGAAAAATGAGATTGATAAAGCTTTGGCGGACTACACGGAAGCCATCCGCGTGGACCCCAAATATGCGTCCGCCTACGTCAACCGCGGCACGATCTACGATGACAAGGGCGAATACGACAAAGCCATCGCGGATTATAACGAAGCGATCCGGCTCGACCCGAAAGATGTGGACGCCTACTTCGATCGTGGCCTCGCTTACCGGCATAAGGCTGAATACGACAAAGCCATCGCAGATTACACGCAGGCGGTACAAATAAAGGCGGATTACGATACGGCCTACTATTCGCGTGGCATTGCCTACGAATTGAGCGGTCAGCATGAATGGGCTGTCGCGGACTTAAAGGAGTCTGTGCGGCTGAATCCCAAAGTGGCCGGGCGTTACAAAAGCCTCGCCTGGCTTCTGGCCACCTGCGCCCAGGCGAATATCCGCGATGGACCAAAGGCTGTGAAATGCGCCCGGAAAGCAGCTGAATTAACGGAGGCGGAAGATCCCGACTTGCTGGATACCACGGCCGCCGCCTACGCGGAAGCGGGTGACTTCGAGCAAGCGATCAAATTCGAGACGAAATACCTGGAGACACCGAGTCTGGGAGAGAAGGAAAGAGGAAGCGCGAAATCTCGGCTGGGCCTCTACCAGTCCCACCAGCCTTATCACGCGCGGAAAAGTAGTTTCTAGGCCAAAGTCTTGCGCATTCGATCGGCGAAGGGCAAATCAGGCGGCGAGGCGATCGACGGCGGAACGGAGTTCGGCAACGTCAAAAGGCTTGGAGAACATCTCGTGCACATCCATCCGTGCGTAAGCCTCACGAACTTCCGAAGAGAGGTGCGCCGATACGGCGATAATCTTACTGGTGATTCCGCGTTGCCTTATCGCGCCGACCAATTCCGCGCCGCTCAGATTCGGCATTTTTTGGTCGACGATGATGACATCAAACGGGTTCGCATTGGCATCGAGTTTGGCGAGCGCGGCCTGGCCGCTGTCAACGCAGGTCAACTCGTAGCGCGGCGCGGTGAAGACAAACTTCAGGGAGAGTGTCACCGACGGTTCGTTATCGACCGCCAGGATTCTCAGAGATGCGTCCATATTTCACCTAACAACTAGCAGCGTTTGTACCGGCGATGGAAACATCTGGCGCTATGTTGAGCAGCCGATGAGCTGGAACTGGGGTCCGCTTACCACTGGCGCTTTCGTTCCGCTTGTAGTTGCTGGAGCTCGGTCTCGGCGCGTTGCAGGTCGCGGAAGAAATCAGCCTCGATCTGCAGGGCGGCGGGATAGAGCGCGAAACGGTGGCGAAGTTGTTTCGTGGCAGGGTCGTAAAAGAAGCTGATCTCCTGGTCGAGGTTGGGCATGATCATTTCGTCGCTCAATTTTTCGATGTGGGCGAGCCGGCTCAGACCGCCGCGTATGGCCGATTCGGCGTTGCGCATCGCCAGAATGGTTTTGACCTCGAGCAGCTCTAGGCCGCCCGACTGCAAAAGAGTCGCGGCATCGTTGGCGTTGTAATCCGAGGAAAAGGTGATGGGGCGGACAGGCGGCATTTCACCCGCCGCCAGCGCCCGGCGGAACTCAGCTGCGTCCCGCTGCGCCTTGCCTCCCTGTTCTTCACAATTCGCGAGCGTCTCGCGGGTTCTTTGTTCGAGCGACTCGAGGATCTGGTCGCGCCGACGCGCTTCCTGGCGGTGTTGCCGGTAGTTGGTGAGCGAGAAAGCGGCGTAAGCGCCGAGAAAGACAAGGAGCAACTCCGCCGCCCAACGTCCAAGCTTCTTCCGGAAAGTCGGGGTCGATTCAGACATGCGCTAATGATGCCATTGATGGCTTGGCGGATGCAAACCTCGTCTGCCGGCCAACGAGAATAGTGGAGGCGTTGAGAGCAGGCTAGCTGTTCGGCATTGCAAAAATACCGAACGCTGACTTCCGGACTCTGATCTCTGATTATGCTCGCTCTCATCAGGCATAACTGATCTTATTGATTCGCTCATGCTACTCGTTCGCCCTTTCGGCCTGCCGCCAATGTTACGATTCGGTGGTCCGGTCCATCCTGGTTAACGGCATTCTATCCTCCATGGCTTTATTCGGCTTAGTCTTTCTGGTGGTGGCGCGCTAGGTGGAGCTCTTGGAGGGGTTATGATTGCCTTGCTGGTGGATTTCATTTTCCGCCGCCTGCACAGGGGGGGCGGCGAGGCTAGCACTCGCGACTCGCGGCCGAGGTGCCTTCCCTCACGCCTGACTCGTTGTCCTACTTTGGCCTTACGCCGCGTCGCTGCTGGACTGAACAAACAGCACCGGAATTGACGTGGGTGAAGTACACGACCACGGAGGTAGTTTGTAGCGCTGCCTTCCTGCGGTTACTTGATACTTAGAGCTGGAGAGCGTTGAGCTTTGCGGCATTTGTTGGCAGGCCAGATAACCAGCAGAAAAGGACCGGCGGTCAAGTAGACCACCGATAGGAAGAAAGGCGGTTTGGAAAGGGCTCCTCCTTGGGGCGAAGGTGTTTTTCGCGCGCTGGCGAAGGGGAACGGAAGCGCAGGGGATGGAACCCTGCTCTTCCGAGGCGGATTACATGTAGTTCAACGCGCCGCACCGCCAGCACGTGAACCATGACCAGTCGCCATGAACGTAGTTGCCTGTACCGTCGCGCCAGCAGGTGTAGAGCATCCGATGGTGCCTGTGCCGACCTTCGACTTCAGTCCCCTGGGCTTCATCTTTTTCGGCGCCGGCACCGCCCTCTTTATCCGGCTTCGTCCCGCTTTTTTCGTCAGCCATAATTTGCTGTTCTTCCGTTGGTTGTGGTTGGTTGCATCACCCCCGCACCACTCGATGCGGCGGCAAACCTTCTCTTATCTCAAATCGTGTTGGAACAGGCAAGCTTCCGCTAGTCGCGATTCGCCAATTTGTCTGCTCGC
Source organism: Spartobacteria bacterium (assembly GCA_003134785.1). GTDB lineage: Bacteria > Verrucomicrobiota > Verrucomicrobiia > Chthoniobacterales > UBA10450 > AV80. Next base: position 53,938 of record PLCN01000021.1, on the reverse strand, counting down.
GCGCAGGCGATACTCAGCGATCTGCGTCCTTGAAGTGGATCGATCTCCTGGAAGACTCGCGGCACTTATCGCTTCGTTTGAACTCACGCGGCAGTTATTACGACCGAGCGCAGCGATCTTGCGTTTTCATCCGCTGCCATTTGACACGACGGCATTCGCGCAAGGCAGAGCAGATTCGTTAGGCCGGTTGTAATTGGCTACCCCGCATGGATTCGAACCATGAATAACGCCTCCAAAGGGCGCTGTGTTACCGTTACACCACGGGGTATTCGAATTTTCGATTGCCGATTTTGGATTTCGGCGCTCGCCGCTCACATTCTTAGATCGCAAACGGCAAATCGCAATCCGCAATTCAACTCGTTCGGACGGGTCGAGAAACCGTCAGACTACAATGGCGCAGGCGGCGCGGGAAGACGGATGTCGACGGTTGTGCCCTTGCCCTGCACGCTGCTGATCGAAATCTTTCCCTGGTGCGCGGTCACGACGGACTTGGCGATCGCCATTCCGAGACCGGTCCCGTGTGACTTCCCGTGCGTGACGAAAGGCTCGAAGAGTTTCGGCATGAGGTCCTCGGGAATCCCGATCCCCGTGTCAGAGATGCGGATGACGACCTGATTGCCGACGAGATCGGTGGTGATGGTCAGAATTCCGCCGCTCGGCATCGCTTCCCGCGCGTTCTTGATCAAATTGCAGAGCACGCGAATGAAGCGCGCAAGATCGACGATGACGTTCCCGTCGTAACGGATGTTCTTGGCGAACTGAATGTTTTGCCCGGGCAGGAGGCGAAGCGATTGCTGGTTCAATTCATCGAGCAGACGCCAGATCGAAACGGTTTCGCAGGAAAGCGAGGTCGAGCCGCGCGCGTAGTCGAGCAGCTCTTGGGTCATCGCGAGCATTCCATCCACGGCCTTGTCCGCCATCGACGTCAGCTCGAGCAGGCGGGGATCTTTGCTTTCTCCGGCGATCAAATCCGTGCAGCAACGGATGATGCAAATGGGGTTCTTCAGGTCGTGAATGATGGAATTCGCCATCGAGCCGACCAGGCTCAGCCGTTCGGTGCGCATGACTTCGCTGATAAAATGCGAATTCACCGTGCGGAGCCGCTCCGAGACCGAGCGCAAAAAATTCATGTGCAAGCGGCTGGGCGCGAGCTCGAGAATATGCTGAAAGGTCGGCTCGTCCACGGTGCCGAGAAGCGTCGGCTCCGCGGCCGTAGCCATGGCGGAGCGCGGCTCGCCATCGAGTAACGCCATTTCGCCAAAAAAGTTTCCCGATTGAATGAAGCCGAGCGTTTCCTGCTGACCACCGCGGCCGGACTTGGAAATCTTCACTGAGCCTTCCCCGACCAAATACATCACGTCTCCCGGATCACCTTCGCGAAAAATGACCTCGCCCGCGCTCAATCGGACGACGTGAACATCGGGCGCGATTTCGCTGAGCAAATCCGATTCGAGCCCTTCGAAGAGTCGGTTCTGAGATAACTGATCGAAGGCCTTGGCGAGAGAGGAGCTCATGGCATGCAGCTAAAAAGAGGAGGCGAGCGGACCTGCGACGCAGCCGGCGCGGGACATCTTCACGCCTTCCAGCACGGAGCGGATATAGGCTACGAGTTCAGCGGGGCGATGAGGTTTTCGCAAAAAGCCGGCCATGCCTGCGGCAAGCATACGGTCGAGCCTTTCCTGCGCGATAAAACCCGTGCTCAAAAGAACGACGACATCGGGGCGAATTGCGCGGAGACGGCCAAAAGTTTCTTCACCGTCCATGAACGGCATCGAGAGATCGAGCAGGATTAGATCAAAGTGGTGCGGTTGCTTGCGGAAGAGATCGAGGCATTCAAAACCCGATTGAGCGGTCGTGACCTCGAAGCCGGCTTCCGACAGAATGCGCTTGCCCAGAACTACGGCCATTGGTTCGTCATCCACCACCAAAAGCCGGCGTGACTTCACTGGCGTGGGCGGCGGTGTTTTCCTGGCCTTGGCGAAGGCGGTGATCTCGGGATGGAATAAGACTTTTTTATCCGAACCACCCGCGTGCTCGACGAGCTGCGCCGTCACCTGCGCCGCGCGATCGACGCTCGTGCGCAGCATGCCGAAATATTTTTCCGAGGCGTCGTTTCCAACCCAGATATTCTCGATGGCCGCACTGGTCCCGGAAATGATCTCCAGCAAATTATTTAGCTCGCTCGCCGCTTTTTTTCCGGCGTCCTGAGCGGGTTGTTTTGATCCGTCGGATGGAATTTCCATTTTGCTAGGGCGAAAGGCCAGAGCGCATGCGTTCGCGCATGGCAGGAGACAGGTCCACGGAAGGATTTTTTCCCGGAAGTCGGACCGATTCCGGTCCCGCTCTCGCGGTTCGGGGATTAGCATTGCGGCTGGTGGAATTAGCGCCGCGAACGCCTGGGGCAGGTAGCTGCACGCGCACCCGGCCACCCGGACCATTGGTCGAAGTTTCCATCAGAGAAACGAGTTGTTCGCTGTTTCGGAGATGGATGACGCGGTCCCGATTCACCAGGAGCGGAAGAGTCATGTTCGTTCTGGACTTCTTGCCGTCGGAGAGCTGTGGTGCAGCGCTGGAGTCGTTTCCATTCTGACCATTCGGCGAACTGGACGGCGGCGCATGCTCCTCGTGTCTCCTCTTTTTGCCGCCCTTGCCGTCATCATCGTCATCGCCGGGTGTGGCGGTGGGATGCGGGGTTGCGGTCGGCCTGGGCGTTGCAGTAGGTCTCGGTGTCGCAGTAGGTCCCGGCGTTGCAGTAGGTCCCGGCGTTGCAGTAGATCTCGGGGTGGCGCTTGCCGTCGGTTGCGGAGAAACGGTTGGCTGGGGCGTGGCGCTGGAGGCTGGCGACGGTGAGGGGTTTGGCGTCCCCTGCGGGTTCGGCGTTGGATTTAGATCGGGCGTTGGAGTGAGGGCGGGAGTCGCAACAGGGACCGGAGTGGGCTGAGGGTTTCCCGCCGCCTGGGTTACCCCGCTGGTTGCATCGTCGTGGCGGCTGACCGCGGCAATCAACGAATCCGTGCCGACAACTACGTCCGTGCCTTTTCCTTCGATCGTGAGGTTCGTGGCCACGAGCGTGTTATTGCTTTTCTCGACCGTCTGCTCGTCGATCGACTTCTGAATCAAGGCGACGCTGGGCAACGGCGCGTTGCCTTTTTTCGACATGTTCACGAGCGACGACGTTTTCATCACCTGCTTGAGGTCGACGTGCACCGGCTGCGGAATCTTCTTGGCGTCCGGCGGCATCATGATCATCTGCCCCGGTCGCAACGAAATCTGCTCGCCCAACCTGCCGTTGAGGGAAAGACGCAAGCTGCCTTCGAGCACGAGCACTTTCAGATCATGGCCGGGTCTATACTCCATCATAATGGTCGTGCCGGTGATGGAGGCCGTGACCGCCGCAGTTCGGATCTTTGCTCCGCCAATTCCTTTCGGCACCTGAAGCAGAAGCGTTCCCTGCTCGAGCGTCATGTCGCGCGTGCCCGCCTTAAAACTGAAATACGTTTCCGGTCCGATGCGGGTCAGCGTGTTGTCCTGGAATAAAAGTTCGGACCGGGATTTTACACCGGTCTTGAGGGCCACCTCATCCTTGATCAGTTCGTTGAATGAGGCCGGATGCGAGCCGCGCGCCGGTTCCACGACGTTGACCACATTGATAATCTTGGTGACGCGGGCTTCGAGCAAGGGGCCTGCGAAACCTGGTGTGGTCGCCGCCAGCCAATAACCCGCGCTCAGCAAAGCAATCTGGAGAGAAGAAGGGCGCGCCATGGTGTCCTTCGATTTAGCAGGTGGCATGCCTTCTCTTATAATTTCCAGAAGAAGGAAGGTCAGAAGCGGATGACAACTCCCACACCCAGCCCAGTAGTAACGGCATCGTAATTGAAGGCACGGCGGTTCGATCGATTACTCGCGTAGGAGACAAAGCCGTTCAGCTCGACGTCCGGCGAGACTCGATAGCGCACGTTCCAGGATGCGACGTGATTCACGTCGGTCCGGCCTCCCGAATTGTAAAAATAGGGGGAGAGCCGGTAGCTGAGATCGGTGTCCAGCCGTCGTGTGACCTGCAAATGATACCGGGCGAAACCGCCGGCCAGATCGCGCTGGGCCGAGTGCGGATCGGTCACGCCAGCCATGCCGACAACGCCCAGCGTGAACGCGTGCGGTCCGCCGAGGGTAAAGGTTTTTTGCGCCGCCAGCGTCCACTCGTGGTCGCTCAACACTTCCCGGCTGTGACGATTCAAAAGCTCGATGAAATCGTAGCGCGCTGAGAAACTCACGCCGTTCAAACGCGCGGGCGTCCATGATATGCCGGCGCCAGCCCCGAGGCTCTCGAAGTCGAGCGACGACATCCTGGCGTAACGAAAAGTTGAGGCCTGGCCTCCGAGTTGCAGGGTAACGTCGTTCGCGAGCTGCCCATTCCAACTGAGCCCCGCGTTGGCCATGAATAAGAAATCGCTCTGCGTGTCGTGGCGGATAAGGGCCGCGTTGTTCGTGAAAAACGTCCCGGCGTCCCCGCTGAGAGTAAATGGACGCGGCCGTTCCTTCTTTTTGAGGATCAGTTGCCGGCCGAAGCTGTCGTCTTCGGTTGAATTGTCTGGGGAGGCAGTGACTTCGTCCGAGTTAACCGCTTCCGGCGTCGTGCCCGGAGTTTTCTGCAAGAGACGCGCGCGCTCCACGATGGCACCCGCGTCCTGCGCGGGAACAGTTCGGAGGAGCGACAAAGTAAGAAGACAGCAGACGCCTTTCGTGAAATAGGCCACGCACGAGGTTTAGCAGGGTCTATGCCGCCTTCGGCGCGGCGTCCACCACGGCACGCTTTCCGCTCCCCGCTTGTCCGGTGTTCAATCGGCGCGCTCTCGTCATTCTTACTCTCGCAGTTGCGGGGATGGTCTGTTTGATCGCACTCGATCTCCGGCAGCCCTATTCGTTTCTGCGCCTCGAGAAATCCTATGCGGATGCACTCACTCGCGCGGGTCAAAAAACGCCGGCGAATCCGGATCTCGTTTTCATGGCGATCGAAGCGGACTCGGTGGGCTTGGAGGGCGAGCTGGACATCGATCGCGGGTTTGAGCTGGCGCCTAACGACATCAAGGAGCGACGCGCCTTGCAGTTGATGAGTTCGAAGTTCCCGTGGCCTCGCGAGATCTACGGTCTCATCCTCGAAAGGCTCGTTCAGGCCGGCGCGCGAGTGGTCATTTTCGATCTCACCTTTCCCACATCCACCGACGGAGACGAACCGTTTCGGTCGGCGCTGGACCGCTTTCGCGACCGTGTCGTCATTGGCAGTAATTTTTTCCAGGCAAATGAGCTGCGCGCCAGTCACACGCGGCCTACCGAGACACTCGTGCCTCAGGAGACGAGCATAGACGACCGCGTCGGCTTCACTAATTTTTGGCCAGATGCCGACGAAGTCGTTCGGAGCGCCCAGTACCGGGTGACTCTCGAGCAAGTCGACGGTGGGAATCCTCAGAGCGACTCAGAAATTTTTCTGTCGCTGGCCGCACGAGGCCTGACCAAAGCGGGTTTCGGCGCCGCCGTTCCAGCGGACCTCGGGCAACGCAGATTCCGCTTCACCGGCGCGCCTCGCGAGGGTTTTCCCCCGCATTCCATCTTCGAAATCTTCGTGCCGAAATATTGGCAGCATAACTATCAATCCGGGGAATTCTTTCGCGGCAAAATCGTGCTCGTCGGGGCGGAAGGGAACTGGCAGCACGACGAATTGGCGACGCCGTTCGGTTCCATGCCCGGGCCGGAAGTCCATCTGAACGCAATCAACGCCGCGCTGCACGGCGCGTTCATTCGGGAAGTCGCGCCCGCTCTTGCGGTGATGCTGACGGTCCTGGCCGGACTGATTGCGATCGCCTTGTCGCTCTTCATCCGATCGCCGTGGCTCCGCTTGCTTGCGCTCGCAGTCGCAAACGGCGCAGGCGCCTGGCTGGCTCTGCTCGTGTTCAATCGCACTTCCATCTTATTGCCGCTGGTCGCCCCGTTGGCCGAACTCAATCTCACCGTCCTGTTCGGGCTCATCGCCGATCTGACTTGGGAACGCGTCGAAAAGAACCGGGTCCGACGGACGCTGGAAAAATATGTCTCCAAAAACGTCGTGCGCGAATTGCTCGATCAACCAAAGCTCTACGCCCAGTCGTTAGGCGGCGTGATCAAACCGGCCACGATCCTGTTCTCGGACATTCGTGGCTACTCTTCGGTGACGGCGCGCAGCGACCCCCAGGCGCTCGTCGCGCAACTGAACGAATATCTGACCGCAATGGTGGAATGCGTCTTTCGTTTCGGCGGCACGCTCGACAAATTCATCGGCGATGCGGTCATGGCGGTTTGGGGCAACACGCATAGCGAAGGCGTCCGAAACGACGCGGCCAATGCGGTGCGCGCCGCTCTCGCCATGCGAGAGGAATTGTCCCGGTTGAACGCAAGCTGGGTGGCGCGCGGTTTGCCACCGCTTCGGATCGGCATCGCTATTAATCACGGTGAAGTCGTGGTGGGCAACATCGGTTCGCCGCGGCGGATGGAATTCACCGTGATCGGAGACGCCGTCAATGTGAGCTGGAAACTCCAGGAGTTGACCAAGGATTTGGGGACCGAGCTCATTGTCGGTGAAAACGTGATGGCGCTGGTCATCGAGGAGTTCGAACTCCGGCCGCTAGGCAAAGCGACGATCAAGGGCCTGCCAAATCCGCTCGAGATTTTCGAAGTCCTGGGCGCGATCGAGCCGCAGCCCGCGACTTTGAGCGCAGCCGGTCTCCTGTAGCCGCCGCGCTGTGCGCGGCGTGAGTAGCGGCGTGCCACTGTTGCCGGGGTATTCAGCGCTCGCAAATACTGGGAAACTGGCTATGCTTCCATTTCCGAGAAATGAACAAATTGTCCATTACTAATCTGCGCGTCTCCATCGCCGATCAGGAGATCATTCGCGGCCTTTCGCTCGCCGTTCCAAAGGGCGAAATCCACGCGATCATGGGGCCCAACGGGTCCGGGAAAAGCACGCTGGCGAAAGTCCTGACCGGGCATCCTGATTACAAAATCACGGCGGGCGAAGTCCTGATGGATGGCGAAAATATTCTCGCCCTCGCGCCGGACGAACGGGCGCGCAAAGGGCTCTTCCTGGCCTTTCAATATCCGAGCGAAATCCCCGGCGTGACGATCGCGAATTTTCTGCGCGCGGCGGTCCAGGCACGGTTGCCTGAAGGAGAGGAACTCGAGGCGACGGATTACTACGCGAAGCTCTACGAGAAAATGGATCTGCTGGAAATGGATCGCTCTTTCACTTCCCGATCGGTCAACGAGGGTTTTTCGGGCGGCGAAAAGAAGCGGAACGAGATCCTCCAGCTCGCGATGTTGCAGCCGAAATACGCTGTCCTCGACGAAACCGACAGCGGTCTCGATATCGACGCGCTCAAGGTCGTGGCTCACGGCGTCAATTCCTTGCGCGGCCCGAATCTCGGCGTCATCCTGATCACGCACTACCAGCGCTTGCTCGATTACATCATACCCGATCACGTTCACGTCATGGTCCAGGGCCGGATCGTTCGGAGCGGTGGAAAAGAACTCGCGCTGGAATTGGAAGAAAAAGGTTACGAAAGTTACGAAACGGTGAAGGACGAAATCGGCGAACCGGCGATGGCCTGATTAGGAGAATTTTATGGTTAAGGAAGTATCACCTTTGGAAATCGAGCGGAACGTGGGGAATTTCGCGTATCCCGAGACGCACACGCACGATGCGGGCGTTGGGCTGACGGAAAAGACGATCCACTACATCTCCGACATCAAGGACGATCCCGATTGGGTCCGCGAATTCCGGCTCAACGCCTACAAGACTTTCATGAGCAAGCCGATGCCGACGCATTGGGCGAGCAAGGATCTGGAAGCGATCGTTTTCGATAATATTCGCTATTACCTGAGCGGCGGGACGCAGCCAAAGCGCAACTGGGAAGATGTGCCCGATGACGTGAAACGGACCTTCGAACGGCTTGGAATCCCGGAGCAGGAACGGAAATTTCTCGCTGGCGTCGAAGCGCAATTCGATAGCGAGGCCGTTTATTCCAACATCAAGAAAGCCGTTGGCGAACAAGGCGTCATCTTTGTCGGCAGCGCCGAAGGATTGAAGAACCATCCGGAAATTTTCCGGAAATGGTTCGGAAAAGTTATCCCAACTGGCGACAATAAATTCAGCGCGCTGAACTCGGCCGTTTTCAGCGGCGGTTCGTTCATCTACGTTCCGCCGGGCGTGAAGGTGAAGCATCCACTCCAGGCCTACTTCCGAATCAATGCCGAGAACTTCGGACAATTCGAGCGCACCCTCATCATTTGCGACGAAGGCTCGGAGCTGACCTACATGGAAGGTTGCACAGCGCCGAAGTTCAACACTGCCACCTTGCATAGCGCGGTGGTCGAGTTGGTCGCAATGAAAGGCGCGAAGCTCCAGTACATCACCGTCCAAAACTGGTCGGCGAACGTTTTCAATCTGGTGACCAAGCGCGGCATCGCGCACGAGGACGCTGAGGTAAAATGGATCGATTGCAATATCGGCTCACGGCTGACCATGAAATATCCCGGGGTGATCATGAAAGGCCGGCGTGCCCGTGGCGAGGTTCTCTCAATCGCGCTGGCGGGTGACGGACAGCACCAAGACACCGGCGCGAAGATGGTGCACGCCGCCGACGAAACCACCAGCAACATCATTTCCAAGAGCATCAGCATCGGGAAAGGCCGCGCCACTTATCGCGGCCTCGTCCACATCCCAAAGCATCTCAAGAATTGCAAGAACAACACCGAGTGCGACGCGCTCCTGATCAATTCGACCAGCCGCACGGACACTTATCCCGCGATCACGGTTCGCGGCACCGGTAACTCCGTGCAGCACGAAGCGAGCGTCAGCCAGGTGAGCGCGGAACAGATTTTCTACATGCAACAGCGAGGCCTCACGGAAGCGCAGGCGATGAGCTTGAGCGTGAACGGCTTCGTCAACGATCTCGTGCGCCAATTCCCGATGGAATACAGCGTCGAACTCAAGCGCTTGATCGAGCTTGAGATGGAAGGCTCGGTCGGCTAGGGTTTCGCCCCCAAAGACAAGAGCGAGCCGCGGCGGTCTTCGGGCCGCCGTTTGCGTCTAATTTTTCGGGCATGACTAACCAGACCGCTGTTCTCGATGAAGTAATGGAACTCGAATCGCCGCTTGCACATTCCGAGCCGGCGATTCTTTCCGGACCTCCCGGCGCGCGCGGGGCCGAGTTGCCCGCTTGGTTTCGCGATCAGCAGCGCACGGCTTGGGCTACGTTCGAATCCCTCCCGTTCCCAAATCGGAAAGACCAGCCCTGGCGTTTTTCGAGCGTCGATGCGCTCGATCTTTCTCGCTACGTGCCGGGACCAAGACTCAACGAGACGGAGCGCACTAAAATCCTCGATCACTCCATTGCCCTCGACGCCGTTGCGGGACGGCTCATTTTCGCAGACGAGCAATTGCTGCGGCGCGATCCGCTGCCCGAGCCACTCCTCAAACGCGGCGTCCTCCTGATGCCGCTCGAGCGGGCCTTGCTCGAACACGAAGATTTGTTTCGCCGGCATTTCATGGCGCAGCCGGCCACGCTCGGCTCGGCGAAATTTGCGGCGCTCCATCAAGCGTGGGTCACCTCCGGAACGTTTGTTTACGTGCCGCGGGGCGTCGAAGTGGAACTGCCGATCGAAATCTTCCACTGGCTGCACGGCGAGAATGCCGCGGTCTTTCCGCATATTCTTCTTATCGCCGACGAACTTTCCAAGGTGACCGTGATCGAGCATTTTCGTTCCGCCCATCGGGAGCGCGCCGGGTTTGCCTGTGGCGTGAACGATCTCGTAGTCGGCCAGGGCGCGAAGGTGAATTACATTTGCGCGCAGAACTGGAACGACAAAGTGTTGTCGATTCAAATGAACGCCACCACAGTTTCGCGGGAAGCGTCCGGGTTGAGTTTGAACGTTCATCTCGGCGGAGCTTATTCGCGCTTCGAAAGTCTGAGCCGGCTCACCGGCGAAGGCGCTCGCAGCGATTTGCTCGCGGTCGCCGTCACCGACGGCACGCAGGAATTCGACGCGCGCACGCTGCAAGATCACATCTCTCCGCACACCACAAGCGACCTCCTTTACAAGAACGCGCTCACCGATCGCGCGCGAAATACTTTCGGCGGATTGATCCGGGTGGAGCCGCATGCGCATTTCACCGATGCCTACCAGACCGTCCGCAATCTTTTGCTGAGCGACGACGCCGAGGCGAACTCGATGCCGGGGCTGGAGATCCTGGCCGATAACGTGAAGTGCAGCCACGGCGCCACGTCCGGTCAGATCAACGAAGAAGAGATGTTTTATCTTCTCGCGCGCGGCATTCCCCTTCCGGTCGCGAAACAACTTCTCGTGAGCGGTTTCTTGAACGAAGTCGTCGATCGCCTGGATCATCCCGCGATCACCGATCTGGTCCACGGATTGATCGAGGACAAGTTCCAGCACCGTCCGCGCGAGTAGCGCATCACTGCGTATCTCCTGTAGCCGCTTCGCTGTGCGAAGCGCGAGAGTTGTGTTGTCTGTCCAAGCGCTTTCCCGAGCCCCGAAAGCTTTCGGGGCTGCTGCAGAATCAGCCTCGGTAAAGCTTGGCGATTCCTTCCGCCTCTTTCCGAATTCGATCGACGAGTGTCCGTGGTTCGAGCACACGAACGTGGCTGCCCCAACTCAAGATCCAGCGCTCGATTTCCTCCAAACCGCCGAGCTCGAGCTGTAACTTGATCGAACCATCGGGCAGCGATCGGATGCGCTGCGATTCATGCCAGGTCCGTTCTGACACCAGCCGCGCTGCATAAGGATCAAACCGCAGCCTGATTCGATGCTTTCGGCCGGAAGAAAATACCCCGAAGCTTCCACTTAAGACCTTCGTGATCGAAAAGTCGGCGGGTCGCCGGAAGCCCTTCGTCGTCAGCGAAACCTTTCGCATGCGCGGGAGCGCGAATGTCCGCAACTGCGCTCGATCCAAATCTTCCGCGAAAAGGTACCATTGATTCTCGAGGCAGCCGAGATGGTAGGGACGCACGCGTCGCGATTCGTACCCGCTGCTCTTCAACTTCCGATATTCGAAGTTCAATTCGACGGATCGCAGCACTCCTTTGCTCACGATTTCGAAAAGCTCCAAGTCGGCGGGGCTCGCGCCTGCGCTCCGAAACGAGATGACATCTTCGAGATCGGTCCAGGAAAAGGAAACGCGATCCTTCAAGCCGTCGGTAATTTTCCGGAAAGCGGAGTGAAGCGGACGCTCGAACGGTGTTCCCTTGTATTGGGCCAGCGCCTTCTGCGCGACGAACAGCGCCGTGATCTCGCCCTCTGAAACCTCGATGCTCGGAAAGCCGGTGACGGCCTCCGTGTAATAGAATCCAAATCGCTGTGGATCGTATCCGATCGGCAACCCGAGCCGATCGCGCATGAAATCGATGTCGCGTTGAATGGTCTTGGCCGAAACCTCGAGCTCGGTCGCGATCTTCTGGCAGTTCGGAAAGTGGTGCGACTTGAGCGCGGCATGAAGCCGCATCATTCGCTGTAGTGGCGGCCGGGAAAATCCATGATCGGCTTTCTGTAGCAGCGGCCCTGTGCGCCGCTCGGTTCGCGCGTTCGCTGCCATTGGCTGTATCTCACGCGCCCCACAGGGGCGCGGCTATAGCGCCAGATACCCTGAAAAAGCTTAAATTATTTTTTACCATTGGACAGTCACTGTCCTACCCCCTGTTTCATGATGGCGCCATGAAAAGATACAAAACTCATTATCCGCGTCGCAGCTTGCTCACCGTTCCGTCTTCGTTTCGGCCAGATCGGATCGAGCGCGGACTGCGAATTCTGCGCGCGCTTCGCTCATCCTTGGCGGCGTCCAGCGCCCCGGCCGAGCGGCCGCACCAGCGCGAATTCGATTTTGCGCTCTCGAGAAGAGCCTAAGCGGCGCGTAGAGAAGTATTGCAACGCCGGGCGCGCGTCGTTACTTTCGCCTTCCACCTGGTGGCTCGGCGGTAAACGCGGCGCTCTCAATTATGGATGTAAGCGGAACAATCGACGCGATTCTCGGCCAAAAAGGGAGCGAGATCTTTTCGGTCTCGCCCGATGCGACCGTTTTCGAAGCGATCGAACTGATGGCCAACAAGAACGTGGGCGCGCTGCTCGTGCTGGGCGACGGCCGGCTTCTCGGCATGATTTCGGAGCGCGATTACACGCGCAAGGTAATGCTGCGCGGCAAACGTTCGCGCGAAACTCAGGTCCGCGAAATTATGTCGAGCGATCTCACGATCGTCACGTCCCGCGAGCCGGTCGAGAACTGCCTCCGAATGATGACGGACAAACGCATCCGGCACCTGCCCGTAGTGGATGGAGAAACGTTGCGCGGCGTCATCTCCATCGGTGATTTGGTGAAGTGGGTGATCGCCAGCCAGTCCGCCGCGATCGCGCATCTAGAAAGCTACATCGCCGGCGGTTATTCCGGCTGACGATTTAGCGGCGACGCCGGCCGAAAGAATAGCCGCGATGGGTGCGGCCACCGCCGATGGAGCGCTTGCCGCCCTCGCTCGATTCCGGTTCGAAAAGCGCGGTATACAGATACGGAAAGCCGTCCAATTTCAGACGCGGAATTTTTTGGCCCATGAAGCGCTCGATTGCATGCAGCGAAGCGAGCTCCTCGCCGTTCATCAAGGTAAACGCATCGCCGACATTCTGAGCGCGACCTGTCCGGCCGATGCGATGCACATAATCTTCCGGATGCTCGGGGACATCGTAATTGATGACGTGGCTTACGCCGGCGATATCGATTCCACGCGCGGCGATGTCTGTCGCCACCATGATTTCGTATTTGCCGCTCTTGAAACCCTCGAGTGCTTCCACCCGTTCGCGTTGCGTCCGGTTGGAATGCATGACGGCGACGGAATGGCGGCCTGCCTTCAACTTCACCGCGATCTTGTCCGCGCCGTGTTTCGTCCGGCTGAAGATCAAGGCGCTGTCGAAATTTGTTCGCTCCAGCAATGCCATGAGCAGATCGAATTTCTGCTCGGCCGCCACCGGATAAACGGCATGCGTTACGGTCTCGGCCGGTGAACGGCGCGCGCCGATCTCAACCACTTCGGGCTCACGAAGAACCCACGCGGCTAATCGCTCGATTTCCGGGGGCAATGTCGCGGAAAAGAGCAGCGTCTGGCGATCGGTGGAGATTTGTTCGACGATCCGGCGCACATCCGGCAGAAAACCCATGTCGAGCATTCGGTCCACTTCATCGAGCACGAGAATGTTCACCTGCCCCAAATTCAGCGAGCCCTGTTCCAGCAAATCAAGCAGGCGGCCGGGAGTCGCCGTCACGATGTCCATCCCACGCGCCGCTTCTTCCCGTTGCTTGCCGTAGCCGACGCCACCGTGCACGACTGAGACACGCAGGTCCGTGAAGCGGCCGTAATCGCGAAACGCGGTTTCGACTTGAGCGGCCAGCTCGCGTGTCGGCTCGAGCACGAGGCAACGAAAATTCCCATGCTTTGCCAGCAGCGTCAGGATCGGAAGCGCGAAAGCCGCGGTCTTGCCGGTGCCAGTCTGTGCGGTGCCGATCAGATCTTTGCCGGCGAGTACGATCGGGAAAGCGCGAAGCTGGATCGGCGTCGGCTCCGTGAAACCCATCGCCTGGGTGCCGCGCACGACCTCGGACGAAAGGCCAAAATCTTTGAATGACACGAGCGCAAACTACCGCGCATTTGGGCCTCGCACAACGGCCACGAAGGGACCCCGGCGGCTGGGAAAGAATTATCTTTAGAACGTGGTGAGCCTTTGTGACCTTTGTGCGAGGATTCGAAATGTCGCTGCCGCTCCGCATCTTCGTGCTGGCTGACACGCACAATCATCTGCCGGCGAACATAGAAACGCTGGCGGAAGGAGCGGATGAAATCTGGCATCTCGGCGATGTGTGCGCGCCGAGCATTCTGGAAATCGTGGAGCAAATCGGACCGCCGGTGACGATCGCGCGCGGAAATTGCGACAGCAATTTCGAATGGCCCTTGATCGTTGATCTGAAACGAAACGGCGTCCGCTTTCGACTCGTCCACATTCCACCAGACCATGCGCCGGAAAACGTGGATGTCCTTCTGCACGGGCATACCCATGTGCCGCGAAATGAGCGGCGCGAAGGCGTGCTCTTTTTGAATCCCGGATGCGTGACGCGGCCAAATCGAGGCGCACCAGCGAGCGCGGCGCATTTGGAAATCGCCGCGGACGGAAAACTGAGCTGGCAGACGATCAAACTGCGCTAAGCGCAACGCCGCGCTGGATTTTAATCGGTGCGCAAGGCTACCATCGGATCGACGCCGCTGGCGCGCCGCGCCGGCAACCAACAGGCGAGCAGTGCCACGGAAAGGAGAAGAACAGACAGAGCGCCAAAGGTCGCAAGGTCCGTCGCGCTCACTCCAAAAAGAAGATTGGCGATCAAGCGCGTCAGTCCCAGAGAGGCGCCGATTCCCAACAGCACGCCGATGGCCGTCAGCTTCATGCCTTGCTTCACGATTAGCTTAAGGACCTGCGCGCGCTGAGCGCCCAGCGCCATGCGAATGCCGATTTCGCGAGTGCGTTGCGAGACGGAATAAGACATCACGCCGTATAATCCGATGGCAGCGAGCGTGACCGCCAGGCCCGCGAATATTGCCAGCAGAGTCATGGTGAATTTTCGCTTGAGGAGCGAGCGGGCAACGAGCATCTCCATTGATCGGGCAGTTCCGGGCGCGACGTTCTTATCCACGCTCCAGATGGCATCCTGAATGGCCGGAACGAGTGTCAACGGATTCGAGGTCAACGTCCGAACGGCGAAGAACATTCTGGGCCAGCTCGCCTGGCCGAGAGGCTGATAGAGTTCCGCGCGCGGCGCAGTCTCCAGCGCCAGGTGCCTGACGTTTCCCACGACACCCACGATCTCAAGCTTCTCATTGCCGGGGCCAAAGTTGACGATGTATTTGCCGATCGGATCCTGTCCAGGAAATGTGGCCCGCGCGAAAGCTTCGTTCACGATTGCGACCGGCGCGGAGTTTTTGGAATCGTGGTCGGTGAAATTGCGCCCCTGCAACAGCGGGATCCCGAGAGTGCGAAAATATTCAGGCGTCCCGACCCGGATGTCCGAGGTGTAGCCAGTGGTAGTTCCAGGAAGATTGAATGACCGGCTGCTATTTCCGCCTGAAAGCGGGAGCCGACTCACGGCGGCGGCGCGTTCAACCCCAGGCACTGTCTGGAGACGACCGAGAATCTGTTGATAAAAAATGGTCTGGCGCGCTTCATCCGTGAAGGAGGGGCCGACGTCGAAAATCAAGAGACGCTCAGGAGTGAATCCCGGATCGACCCGCGTTAGTTTCGAAAAGCTTTTCACCATCAGGCCGGCGCCGATAAGCAAGACGAGCGAGAGACCGACTTCGGCGGCGATCAGAATCGATCGGCTGCGGCTCGAAGTGCTTCCCCGCTCTCCTTCGCCTAACGACTCGTTCGGATTCGCGGATGAGACGGCCCAAGCGGGGACCAGCCCGAAAACGATCCCCGTCAGAACCGAGGCCAGAAAGCTGAACGCCAACACCTCGCGATTCAGCCCAATCTCTTTGAAACCGCGAATATCCGCTGGACTCAGACCCACCAACAAAGGAACGGCCCACGCCGCGACGACCACGCCCAGAATTCCGCCGATCAACGCAAGCAGAACACTTTCCGTCAGCATCTGCCGGATCAAACGAAGCCGGCTGGCGCCCAACGCTGCGCGAATTGAAATTTCCTTGGCCCGGGCGGCCGCGCGCGCCAGTTGAAGGTTCGCCACGTTGGCGCATCCGATCAAAAGGAGCGAGGCCACCGCCGCCACTAACACGAGCAAGATCGGGCGAATCCCGCTGACCATCTCTTCGTGCATCGGAGTCAAAGCAATTCCGACTCCCATGTCGTCATTCGGATATTGGGTTTCGAAACGAAGCATCATCGCGTTCATCTCGGCTCGCGCCTGTTCCAAACTCACGCCGGGCTTCAATCGCGCCCAAACATCGAGATGGTTGCTGCTCCGGACGGGACGCGGATCTTCCGTTGGCCGGAGTGCATTCGCCGGCACACCCCACGGCGACGGCAGCCAGAGGTCGCCATAATCATCGGGTGAAAAATTTGCCGGCATCACTCCCACGACGGTGTGCGGTTCTCCATTCAATTTGATCTCGCGCCCGATCACATTCCGGTTGGAAGCAAAGCGGCGTTCCCAAAGTCCGTAACTCAGCACGACCACATTGGCATTGCCGGCCTTTTCATCCGTGGGGAGCAGAGTGCGTCCCAGAATTGGATTGACGCCGAAGAGTGGGAAAAAACTGGCGGTCGTCACCGTCATACGGACGCGCTCCGGGCGGTCGCCCTCGGTCAGATTGCCTTGGGCACCTCGCGACGCGGCCATCTGCAGAAACACATTATTCTGCGCCGCCCAATCGAGATAATTCGCGGGGCTCGAGTCCTGGCTCGAAATGCCGGTGCTGCGCACAGTCTGCGACACCGACAGGATGCGTTCCGAGTCCGGATAGGGAAGAGAATGGAGAAGAACTCCATCAACCACGGTGAAAATCGCGGTGGTGCTGGCGATGCCCAAGATCAAGGCGATCAGCGCGACGATCGTGAAACCCGGATTCTTCCGAAGCATTCGCAGCCCGTAGCGAACGTCCTGGAGCAGAGTACTCATCAATGGGCGATCATGAGTGGTCCGGGTCTTTGGACAATGAAACGCTCTCCGAAAGCGCGGCCGGAGATTGCCTTCCGGTCGCGTTTGAATTCGCGATTAAATGTGTGCCGCTGCGCCTGCCGTTTGTGTGATGGAAGCGGTCTCAGGCATTGTGGCGAGCGGAAGATTAATTGGCTGCTGCGCGAACTGCCAGATCGCGGCCACAGCGCTCAAGATAAAGAGGCCGTAAGCAATTGTCTCGAACAGGCTGCGTTCTTTTTCTTCCGACCTAACGAGTAAGGCGTAGGTCGATTCGTGGACTTCGTTGTTTGTTTCGATTGATTTCATAAGGATTTTCTTGGTTGCAGTCTCTCGTTATGCAAAGCCCGTGCCATGAGCTAAAACAGATTTATAACACGCTATGTGGCAGCAGTTTATGGGTGCCATGCGATTTTTCACCATTCGCGTTTTTTTCCGGCGGCGGGATTACGCCGTTCCGATTTCGGGACGGCGAAATGGGCTCAGATTTCTTCTGTTGCGGCGGTCTTTGACCGCGCAACGAGGCCACAGATTTCGGCGGTCACAGACCGCCGCTACAGGAATCCAAACCGCTACTTACTTTCGCTCTCGTCCGCTTCGCTCTTTTTCGGCTTGCTCGTGGATTTTGTCTCGGTGTCGGCGGGCGTCGTCTTCGACGCTTTGCGCTTCTTGCCCTTTTCTTCCGCTACCGGTTCCTCCACAACTTGCGGCGCATCGACCCATTCGATGAACGCAACCGGCGCCGAGTCGCTCTTGCGAGCGCCGAGCTTCACGATTCGCGTGTATCCGCCATTCCGGCTCGCGGAGCGTGGGGCGATATCTTCAAACAATTTTTTCACCGCGCCCTTCTGTCGAAGCACGGCCAAGGCAGTCCGCCGCGCATGCAGCGAACCTTTCTTCCCCAGCGTCACCATCTTTTCCGCGAGCGGACGAACTGCTTTCGCCTTAGCCAGCGTGGTCTTGATCCGCTGATGCTCGATCAAACTGCAAACCTGATTGGCCAACAGCGCTTTCCGATGCGAGGCCGTCAGGCCGAGTTTCAAAGTCTTCTTTTGATGTCTCATGGATTCATCCTCAACGCGGCCAGTTGCCTAACGAGTGGTTACTTTTCTTCTCCGGCGGAGCCATTGACCCCGGCGGCGCCGTCATTGGCCATCGGCGTATCCACCAAGCCTGGATCGAATTTCATCCCGAGACCCAATTGCAGCTGCTGCAGCTTGTCCTTGATCTCGTTCAGCGACTTCTTGCCGAAGTTGCGATACTTCAGCATCTCCGCTTCGGTCTTTTGCGCGAGCTGACCGACCGTGGTGATGTTCGCGTTGTTGAGGCAATTCGCCGCGCGCACGCTCAGCTCGATCTCGTTCACGCTCATGTTGAGAAGCTTCTTCAGCTTCATGTTTTCCTCGCTCACGCCCGCCGGCGTTTCGTCGAATTCGATCACGTCTTCATTAAAGTTCACGAAGACATCGAGGTGATGGCGCAGAATTGCGGAAGCCTGGAGCAAAGCGTCGTCCGGCGTTAAGCGGCCGTCGGTCCAAACCTCGAGGATGAGCTTGTCATAATCGGTCCTCTGACCGACGCGCGTGTTTTCCACCGCATACTTCACCCGGGTGACCGGCGAGAAAATGGAATCGATCGGAATGAGCCCGATCGGCTGATCGGCGCGCTTGTTTTCATCGCCCGTGGCGAAACCGCGTCCGACGCGCACTTCGAGCTCGGCATCGAACTTATGTTTCTTGTCCATCGTGCAGATGAGCTGATCGGGGTTCAACACCTCGTAGCCTTGCACCAGCTGAATGTCGCCCGCGGTCACTTCGCCTTCCTTGTTGATCGTGAGCGAAAGCTTGCGCGGCTCGTGTTCCGCCGCCTTGAATTTGATCCGTTTCAGGTTGAGCACGATGTCCGTCACGTCCTCGACCACACCGGGCAAAGTAGCGAACTCATGTTGCGCGCCGGTGATTTTCACCGCCGTAATCGCTGCGCCTTCCAATGAGGAAAGCAGCACGCGGCGGAGCGAGTTGCCCACCGTGTGGCCGTAACCCGCTTCAAACGGTTCGGCGACAAATCTGGCGTAGGTTTCCGTGGCGCCGTTCTCGTCTTTCACGAGAGTCTTCGGCATCTCAAAACGACCGTAATGAACTGGCATTTTATAAAACCGGATAGCGGAAACCAGATAGCGGGAAAGTTAAATCCTTCCGAAATCCGAGATCCAAAATCCGAAATCCTCCAAGCACCGGGTTACCCCTGACGAGTGCGGCCTCACGTCCAGCGACGGAAACCCAGGGACCAACGGCGCAACTTCAAAAACTCGTTGCGGGACGTGGAATCAACACCAGTGCGCCCGCTTTGCAAGAAGGGATTTCTCCTAACGCGAAGCTCGTCTGCCGGCATCAAGAAGAGGCGGTTTACAAACCGCCTTCTTTTTTTGTTCGGCGGTTTGTAAACCGCCTCTCCTGAATTAGCCTTCGACGATCTCGTCCGATAGCTCGTTTTGCGGAGGAGCCGTCTTCGGAAAATGGCGGGACAGAAGTTTGCCGGCTTCTTCGATCGCTTCCACCAAGGCGTCGGTGAAATTCTCTTTCTGGAAATGCGCGCGCATCCTTTCCACCAACTGCTCCCAGAATTCATCCCCGCATTTCTGATGGATGCCTTCGTCTCCTATCACCGCAAACTTGCGCGCCCGCGGAACCACAAAAATCAAAATGCCGTTTCGCTCCCTGGTCGCTTGCATGCCCAGCTTCTGGAATTTTTTCTGCGCCGCGATCAGCGGCTCGCGCGCTAGTTCTCCCCGCTGCACGTAGACTCGAATCTGTCCGGAGGTATTCGCTTCAGCCGTTTTGATCGCGCTGACGATGCGATCGTGTTCGAGCTTATCGAGGAAATCCTTTGTTCGCATCGCTTCTACCAGCTTCCACTCGAGCCGCCGCCGCCGAAGCTTCCGCCACCTCCGCTGAAGCCGCCACCGGAGGAACCGCCCGACGAGCTTCCGCCGCCGCTTAACCATCCGCCGAGGAAAGGTCCCCCAAAACTCGAGTACCCGTATCCGCTACGGCGCCGTGATGATCGCATCACCATCAAGACGATGATGACGAAAATAACGAGAAAGAGAATGTTTCCTCCACCGCTGCTCTTGGAGGTGCGCTCCGCGTTGGTCTTGCCGTCCCCGGTGTATTCGCCGCGGATGGCTTTGAGGATCAGATCAATTCCTTCGGCGAGTCCGCCCTCATAATCCCCGTTCCGGAAACGCGGATTGATGTGGCGAGACCGGATATCGAACGCGACCGCATCCGGCAAAGCCCCTTCCAAACCGTAACCAACTTGAAGAGACATTCTCCGATCGTCGACAAAGACGAGAAGGACCACGCCGTTCCTGCGGTCTTTCTTGCCGACGCCCCACGCTTGCGCCACGCGCTGGGCGTAATCCTCGATGGAAGAATCGCTTTCCATCTTACGGAAGACGGCGACCAGGACCTGGTTCGAGGTTTCGCGTTCGAATTGCGCGAGCTGCTCGTTGAAACGCAGCGCCGCCTCCTTCGAAACAACGCCGGCGTAGTCATTGAAGTAACCGGCGGGCTTCGGCGGAATAGTCTCAGCCGCGCGCAAATCCGCGACACCGAATGCCATCAACACCGAAACCAGCAACGCGAACGTTTTCACAGGTGGAGACGCCTTTTTGAGCGTGGGGCGTCTTGCGTTAGGGCGTTACAGCCGGCGACGTCGCAGGCGTTGTGGCCGGCGCTTTGTTGAAATCGAATTTCACTTCGGGCGCCTTCTCGGCACTCGGCTGAGCGTTGAAGTAAGGCCGCGGTTGAAATCCAAACATCTTGTTAAACACGTTGGTCGGAAATCTCTGGATGGCCGTGTTGTACTCTTGCACCGCCGCATTGAAATTATTCCGTTCGACCGAGATCCGATTCTCGGTTCCTTCGAGCTGCGCCTGCAGATTCTGGAACGCTTCGGTGGCTTTGAGCTGCGGATAATTTTCGCTCACCACCAGCAGTCGCGACAGGGCTGTACTCAATTGGCCTTGGGCTTTTTGGAATGCCTCAAGTTGGGCTGCGTCGGTCGGCGCCTTGCTTGGATCGAGTTTCACCTGGCCCACACTGGCCCGGGCATTCGTCACTTCCGTCAGCGTCGATTTTTCGAAGTTCGCAGCGCCGGCCACGGTATTGACGAGGTTCGGAATGAGATCGGCGCGCCGCTGGTAGACGGACTGCACGTCGGCCCATTTCTTGTTCACGTTTTGTTCCAGCGCGACCAATCGATTGTAACCGCAGCCGCTCAATGCAAAAACGAGCAGCAGGAAGGCAAAAACCTTTCCGGCAACAAGAGCAAATTTGTTCATGGCCAACTCTAATCCATTTCCGCTCGGAGAGCTGGCCTATTTCTTCAACTCGTCGAGCACTTCCCGCAGATCGCGTTGATTGCCGCCCAACGCCGGCCAAGGAATGCAGGGTTTCGCCGAGCTGGTGGAACTCTTCAACGCGATGACGGTCCACTTGCCGTACGTGTGGAAACTGGCCGACCAACAGAAGAGTGTCTACGCAAAGATGGATCGGATGAACGCCGGATCGGTCCACCTCCACTGCCGCCACCAATTCCTCAGCGCTGAACGCTGATTTCAGAGGTCAGCTGTTAGTTAGCAGCTCTATTGGTTATTTGTTGTCGGGCAGAAGGCGGGCCAGAGCTCAAACATGAAATCCGCAGGAAATCGCTGACGATTTCTCGCTACAGCTTGGTTCAGGCTGCGCGCTTCTACGCCATCGAGCATGACCTTTTGACCGGGGATGAGAAAGATCCGTTGCTCGACCTGGATCGGGAGTGTTTTACGGAGCCATCCAGATTCCCAATCGCCCGGGTGGGTCTCGCTTCGCGGTCGGCGGCAAGCCAATCGAGCTGATCGAGCTGCTCTTCAGTGATCGGAGGTAACTCCAGCAAGCGGAATAGCGCGCTGAAGTTCGTTGCGTAACCGGCGCAGTCGCGTTCGCCGCGCACGCTTCCTGGCGAAACAGAGCAGACGGCTTCGTCGGCGTTGGAATCGGCAGACGTTTTCCTGCACGTCGTTGAGGGGCGAAATCACAGAAGCACTATTCTCTTCGGGCGAAGGCATAAGGGAGACTGATGCATTTATCGGACGACTGTTGAGATGGAAGGGAAATCGCCTCGGAACCGAGGGTTAGAGGTTATCGGGGGTTGGGTTGTCTGTGATCGGCGAGAGCGCAGGCGTTTCCAAGCCCAATACTTCTTGTCATCCGCCGGTGCGCCGGTCAGCCTGTGGTCAACCACAAAAAAAATGAAAACGGCCACCTTCTCCAAATTCACCCTTATCACTGCGGCCATTGGTCTGGCATTGCCCGCGTTCGCCGAGACGATGTCAGTGCCCAGCGCGGCGAAGCCCGCGTATACCTTCGAAGTCCCGTCGGGCTGGAACCCGAAGGGCAACATCGAGGATGAAAGTGCGGAGGCGACAGCGCCCGATAATCACGCTTATCTCAGTGCGTGGATGGTGAAAACTTCGGATCAGAAGGCGCTGGCCAAAGATCTGGATGCGACCCTGAAGGACTCGCTCAAGAGCCTGGATAAGGATGTCAAAGAGGAAGCGATCGACATCAATGGCGTTCATTTCATGCTGGTAAAAGGAAGCGGCCTGGATAAACGCGAAGGCACCAAGGTGCAGTTCGTGGTGGCGATATTCCCGGCAGGAGGAGATAAGGCCGGGGTCTTCTATGCCGACTATGACACCGACGCTCCCGCCAACACCAAGGACGTGCTGGAAGGCATTATCAAGTCGATCAAGGTGAAGAAGTAGGGCGGCGCGGTGCGCCGATTATTTCGGTTATCAGTTATTGGTTATCAGGACAGCCCTCGGAGGTCAGAGCCTGAGTTCGGTGCGAGTAAGCCGCCGGTAAGCCGGTTCTCCAACGCAGTTGGCTTTTTTGCAGGCTACGGGATTCGATAGACTTCGACGAGCGCGAGTCCGGTGGTGTTGCCTTTACTGCGGACGATCGCGGTGTAGTTCCCGGGCGTAAGGAAGGGCGCGACGATCGCTGCTTCGCGATTGTCGGTCGGAGCGAGGTTCGTCGCGCGCACAGCTAATGTCTGCGGGATTCTCCAGTCGTCGTTGAAGGCGATGCCGGAGCTTGCCAGTGAAGGTCCAATAGCGCGAAGGACGACGATCGGACTCCCGCCGCTGCCGATGATGAGGCCGCCGATCATGACGTTATCGCCGGCGCCGACGAAGCCGCGGGTGCTGAGGTTCGCCAGCGTGGAACTGGCGCCTGGTTCGAGATCGTAAACTTCCACCAGACCGTTACCGACAGCCCGTTTATGCCGGCGAGGACTGCGGTGTAGTGTCCCGGCGGGAGGCTGCGAACGATCGCGGATTCGAGATCGTTTTTCGGAGGAATGCCGGTGGCCATGATTTCGGCCGCCTGTGAATCCTTCCAGTTATCGAATCGTGCCGCCGCTTTTTGAGTTCGTGCGGTCACGAACGCTGCCGGTGTCGGAGAGGCTGTCGCCAAACACAACGATTTGGGTAAAGGTCGGTGCTGCCGGGCTGAGCGAATACTAAGCTTCCGGTGCCGCGCAGGAACGTGAAAGCGAGGAGCAAATTCGCAATGGTGCGCGGTACAATCATGTTTTTCGGGTTGCGTTCGCGTTTTTTGATTCCGCGCAACTGACGCGAACGCGCGTGCGATGTTATGGGAGATTGGTACCAGAAGTCGCCCGCTGCTAACGCCTGAATTGCATCACCACTTTTTTGATGGGACCGACATTGTAAGAATAGGTGTTCAGATACGTTGAAGCAGTTCTATAGCCGACGACGTATGTGATCACTGCTTCGAATTGGCCCGTTTTTTTTATGCCTTTTATTGCTGTCTTGGGTAAGGAAAAGCTTTGGTTAATCGTGCAAGTCCACGTGAGCGCCTTGAACCTGATTTGTTTGAATTTGTTGCCACTGACCGTGCCGGGATCCGCGCCCTCGTCTTCGGTAAAGGAAGGCGGCACCGCAGTGACGGAATAGCTCGCGGCCGGCGGCGGAACATAATCAAAGATAACGTATTCATAGTTCCCTATGGCGGTGTTTCTCACGCGCCGGATCGAACCGGCGCCAGTGCAAGGTATCGGTGCTGCGAAAGCTGTGTTGGCAAGAATCAGGAATAAACCTGAAACAGCGACCATCAGACTGCATTTTGTTTTCATCTATCTCCCTGGTTTAGGATTTAACTATCTCGGTAAACATTTGGTAAGACGCGCATGGCGCGGCTTGCATGGCGCTTCGAGCACGAACTCTGCGACCGCGCGAACAGGAAGGGTAGTAGCGACGGGCGTAAACAGACCGGTCATCGCGCTCTCATAAAAATCGACGCCGAACCGCTGACGACGGCGGGGCGAATATTCTGTCGGGCTGGCTCTGTGGATGGGGGACATGTTGGGGGACTAGCTCGTTTTGTTCGCCGGTTGATCGAAACACCAGAGGAATCTGCGCGCGACCGCAGTTATCGGCTACTAGTTAGCGCGTCCTTGCTAGGTCAAGCCAACGGCATAATCGACATTCCTCTTCGATGTGGTCGGTAGTATATAGGGGAACCTGCCGTCGATCATGGACCTGACTTCTGCACACCCGTTCTGGCCGTTGCAAGACGGCTTGCCCGCCGTTTATCCGTCGCTCAAACAGGATTTGAACTGTGAAATCCTCGTGCTCGGCGGCGGAATTACCGGCGCCTTCATTGCGCATCATTTGGTGAAAGAAGGCCTGGACGTCGTGGTTATGGATAAACGTGATAATGGCCGCGGCAGCACCGCCGCGAGCACGGCGCTCCTGGAGTACGAAATAGACGTCCCGCTGACGGAGCTGGCGAAAATGATCGGCCAGCGTGAGGCCGAGGATGCTTATCGAATCTGCCGCGACAGCATCGGAAATATTGAGACGATCGTCCGCGAGTTGAACGATTCCTGCGGCTTCCGGAGAAAAAAAGTGTCTATCTGGCCAGCCGGAAACGCGACGCCAAATTGCTGGGGGAAGAATGCGCGGCCCGGAAGAAGGCCGGGATCGCAGTCGAGTATCTGGATAAGCGCGAAGTAAGCTCGATGTTTTCTTTCGAACGGCCCGCGTTGCTCTCGCAAGATGCCGCGGAGGTGGATCCTTATCGACTGACCCATCAACTCCTGGCGCAAGCCTGCCAGCGTGGACTGCGAGTGTTCGAACGAACGGAAGTGGTGAAACATGAGGCGAGCGAAACTGGAACCTCGAGCGAGACCGACCGAGGCTTCAAAGTAACCGCGCGGCAAGTGGTCTTCGCGATCGGGTATGAGTCGGTGCAATTTCTGCCGCGACACATCGCGACGCTGAAAAGCACGTTCGCTTTCGTGAGCAGGCCGCTGGCAAGTTTCGAGGGCTGGTGGGAAGAATGCCTCATCTGGGAAACGGCACGCCCTTATCTTTATCTGCGCACTACTCCGGACGGCCGCGCGCTGGTAGGCGGTGAAGACATACCGTTCCGAAACCCAGCCCACCGAGACCGTCTTATCCCGAAAAAAACCGAGAAGCTAGCCGTCTGTTTCGCGAAATGTTTCCGAAGATCGACCTGGAGGTGGCGTATCCCTGGGCCGGCACCTTCGCGGAAACAAAGGACGGCCTAGCTTACATTGGTTCCCTTCCCGACTTTCCGCGCTACCTATTCGCTCTCGGTTTTGGAGGCAATGGCATCACTTACGCAGCCGTTGCGGCTGAGATCATCCGCGATCAGCTTCTGCAACGGCCGAATCCGGCAGCCCGGCTTTTCCGATTCGACAGGTAATCATCTAGCGATTTGGCGAACGGAGAAAAACGGAAGAAGCGCTAACCGATAATTGGAAGCGCGGAAAATTTGCGGCCGAGCACAAGCTGGCTCGGAGCTTTCAGCCAGCGGTCCAGGATCGTTCCGTAGACGCTGCGAAAATCGGTGTTGAACTTCAAGTCGCCGTGATCGAGATCGCTCAGGCTCGGATATTTTCCGAAAAGACCCGGCTTGACTGCGCCTCCCAGGACGAACATCGGGGCGGCGGCGCCGTGGTCGGTTCCGCCGTTTGCATTCTCGGCCACGCGCCGGCCGAATTCGCTGAAGGTCATGAGCAGGACGCGATCGAAGTTGCCCTGCTGTTTCAAGTCGGCCACGAACGCGTTGAGCGAATCGTTTAGCTCGGTCATTAGCCGGTCATGGGTATTCAGTTGGCCGGCATGCGTGTCGAATCCGCCCTGGCTCGCATAATAAACCCGCGTCGGCAGACCGCCCGCGATCATGCGCGCGATGAGGCTGAGGCTCGCGGCCAGCCGCCCCTGCGGATAAGGCATGTTCGATTTGTATTTGCGAGCGATGGCCAGGATCTTGTCGGAACTGAGCTGCGCATCCAGGGCGGTGCGCTGGAGAAAATCGACGGCGCTTTGATTCGCCTTCGTGTCACCGGGGATCGCGCCGATGGAGCCGCCGTCATTCGCTGACGGCGCAGCGTCGTCGTTCACGCCGCTTAGTTGCCGGAAAAATGTTTCCTCCGCGCTCATGGGGCCGTGCCTTTTCTCAGATGGCACCCAGCGAAATTGTTCCGGCTTTGAAAAGGTAACGCCGGTGGGCGTGCGCGCGACGAACGCCTGGGGCATCTGGTCGCCGATGGCAACACCCACGGTTGGGTCCGCGCCGGCGCAGCAGCTATCAAAATACTTCCCGAGCCATCCTTGGTTTTCGTTCCGATCCGCGTCGGAAGCGGTCTGCCAGATTTCCGTGGAGCGGAAATGAGAGCGATTCGGATTGGGATAACCGACGCCTTGGATAACGGAGAGATGGCCTTCGTCAAAGAGCGACTTCAAACCGGGGAGCTTCGGATTGAGGCCGGCGTAAGAATCGATTTTCAGGATCTGGCCCGCGGGAATTCCGAGCCTCGGCCGCGAACGGTAGTAAGTGTCATCGGCAAACGGCACGACCATGTTCAAGCCATCATTTCCACCGGCCATCTGGAGGACGACGAGAATCGTTCCGTCCTTACCCGTGACAGCTTGCGTGACCGCTTCCGCGGCCATGGCGTCCAGCGTGAAAAATGTCTTCTCGAGAAAGACGGGGAGCGTCCACGAAGCCGCGGCGCCGAGCATCGAGGTGCGAAGAAATTTCCGGCGAGTGTGAAGCGTGGGATGCATGGATTCGTTAGGCGAGTTGGAATTGTGGTGTGCTCATCATGAGGTGAAGCAATCCGCGCATGGTCGCGTCGCCGGTGTCAGGCTCCCGCGCTTTCAAGTATTGCAGGAAAGCTTCGCGCTCAGTTTCCGGAGCCGGACCCTGGAACAGGCGGGTGCTGAGATGGGCCACGAGCTGAGCTGGTTTACCGCGCAATTCCAACGGTATGACTTTGCCGACGTCGATCGGGTCGCGCCGCGGAATATCGGCAGAGAATGGGCCGCGGCGAAATCCCAGATCGGCGCCTTTTTGTTTTGAGGGATCGGCTTCTGGCCGCATCGAATCGCCGTTGATCAGATAGTTCGCGAAGTTGTAGCGGAAGAGAAGCGTCGATGTGCTCACCCACGCTTTGCCGCCATCCCAGCCTTTCACATTCGGCGGTGCAAAAAGTATCTGGCCCATCTGCCGCATCGCATTTTGCGCCACAGGTGCAGCCGGCGGATCGGCGGCAAGCAGCTTGGTGGTCTGGATGAGATACTGGATGGGGCTCTTGATCTGGTTGCGCATGGCCGCGTCTGAATAAAATTCCCGCGAACGGAAGATCTCGCTCAGGACGGGACGCATCTCGAAATTGTGCTCGCGAATGCGCGCCGCGACCGCGTCGACGATTTGCGCCGAGGGCTCGTCTTCCGCGAAGAAGCGCCAGAGTTTCCGGGCGAGAAACTGCGCGCACGCCGGCTGTTTCATCAAGATATCGATGATGTCATCGCCGTTCCAGGGACCCGTTTTTTCCATGAATGTTTTGGGGCCGGCATCGGTCTGTCTCGGAGCGAATCGAAATTGCTGGTTCGTCA
Organism: Spartobacteria bacterium; assembly: GCA_003134785.1. Classification (GTDB taxonomy): domain Bacteria; phylum Verrucomicrobiota; class Verrucomicrobiia; order Chthoniobacterales; family UBA10450; genus AV80. Next base: position 26,213 of record PLCN01000021.1, on the reverse strand, counting down.
GGTCGATTCGATAACCGGTGAACGCGCGGGCCGATTCGCGAATATCCGATTCGGAATAATGACCGATCCCGACGGTGAAAAGTTCCATCAATTCGCGCGCCCAATTTTCGTTCGGGTGCTCTTTCCGGCTCTGCTGCAAATCGAGGTAGATCATCATGGCCGGGTCGCGCGAGATCTCCTTCGTGAGCGTGGCAAAATTTCCGAGTGCGTGCCGGCGGAACGTGTCGTTCTGGCGCCACATCCAGTAGCCGTCCTTCACTTTCTCGACGCTGGTGGCGAAGTGACCGTGCCAGAAAAGCGTCATCTTTTCGGCCAGCGGCACGGGCGTCGTCATCATCTGGCCGAGCCACCAACGGCGCAGATCAAGGATGTTCTCGCCCTCCATCTGACGAAATTCGCGCCTCTTATCCTTGCGTCCGTCGGGCTCGTTCTTCTCCTCCCGAATCGCCATGCGAATCTCGCGAATATTTCGCGGTAGCGCCCATGCCGGAGCCGGTGGGTTCTCCAATGCGGGGCTCGTATCGACTAATTCGCGCACCACCTTTGGCAGACCCTTTGCACGCGCAGCTTCGATTTCCTCGGGCGCGCCACCGAACGCGGCGCGGTTTAGCAAATGCGCGGCTGTCCCGTAATTCCAGTCGCCAGACGCAAGAGGAGTAAGCACGAAAATTGAACCCGATTTAGGTGGCGGAGTTGCGCGTTCGCCCCGTTCTGAGCAGGCAGACCACGAAAGCAGGGGCCGATTAATTAGAGACTAGCCGCCGAAAAGCGGCTTGTGCTTGCGGTTATTGCGCGCTTTGTCGGGCTCCACTTTCATCAAGCTGCCCGTATCCGTGACGTAGACCTTCGACCATTTGCCGTCGGTTCCTTTTACTTCCGCCAGATAGAAGAGGACATTATTCGCGCTTTCCTTGTCGACCTGTACGACCTTGCCGCCAGCTGCGCTGCTTTGAATCGCAGTTTGCGCCGCGGCTGGAACCTCTTTCCAGCTAACCTGCGCGCCGACTGCCTTTTTCGTTTTGGCAAAGGCTGTGCTGGATAAGGCCGCCAAGGCGAGGATCGTAAGCAGGGTTTTTGCGGTTGCGGTCATCTCGGACGTCGGCGTGAGAGGTAAAACACCGCGACGAAGACTTAGTCGCGGAAAACCAGCGCGCCGCGCTGGTCTATCGAAGATTGGCTCCTAGTTCTCTGCGCCGGCGCACACGCGCCCTACTGAATTCGGTAGACTTCAACCAGCGCGACACCGGTGGTGTTGCCCTTGCCGCGGACGACGGCGGTGTAATTCCCGGGCGTGAGGAATGCGACGATGGCGGACTCGCGATCGTCGCTCGGCGCGAATTGAGTCGCCACCACGGCTTGCGCCTGGCCGTTTTTCCAGTCGTCGTTGAAGCCGATAACTGTGCCGTTGCCATCGTGCAATTCGATCGTGGGATCGAGCAACGGGTTAGTAATGCCGGCACTCGCCAGTGTGGGTCCAATGGCGCGGAGGACCACGATGGGTGTGTCGCCGCTCCCGATGATAAGGCCGCCGATCATGGCGTTGTCGCCGACGCCGACGAAGCCGCGCGTGCTCACATTACCCAACGTGGAATCGGTACCGGATTCGAGATCGTAAACTTCTACCAGGCCGTTGCCGGTGCCGGCGTTGTTGCCGGCGAGGACCGCGGTGTAGTGTCCCGGCGCGAGGGTGGCAACGATCGCGGATTCCAGATCGTTCTTGGGCGGGATGCCGGTGGCCATAATTTCGGCCGCCTGGTCCGATTGCATCCAGTTATCATTTGCCTTCAACGTGTTTCCCGCCTCGTCGAATAGCGTCAGGGTCGGATCGGCCAACGGATTCGGGACGCCGTTGGAAGCGAGCGAGGGACCTATGCCGCGAATGAGCACCTTCTTCGAGACGTTGCCCGCTACGATGAAGCCAACGATGGAAACTCGCTCGCCCGTATCGACAAAAAGGCGGGTCGCGAGATTGAGCGCCTTGCCCGCAGGCGTGGGCGGGATCGTCAGCGCATCGTGGGCGCCTTTTGCGGTCTGATAATGGCCAGCGGTCGTGGGATGTTTGTCGTCCCAGAAGAGAAACTGATCGGGGTTCTTGTCCGACTTACCTTGGGACGAACTGCTGATGTCGATAAACCCATACTTTGCGGGACTGGCGATTACGCGGATCGTATTCGTCCAGGCGTCGACGGGATAAATCGTGGGCGTGATCCCTTGGGAGGCGAGAGAGGTCAGGCTCGAGTTGAGATCCGCACTGAGCTCGGTGCGATAACTTGCCGCGGCGGCGCTGAGCGATTTTTGCTTGGCCGAATCGCCTGCATATTGAGGAATGACGCCGAGCGGCGGCACGTTCGGCACCATGATGTATTTCGCGCCGGCATGGGCGAGGCGGCCCATCAATGCGGTGGCGCGAGCTGCGGTCGCAGTTACGTTCGCCGCGCTGTCGTCATTGAAGAGATCGTTGCCGCCGCCCCAGACGACGTAGAGCGCGTTCGGGTCAATCGCGTGCGCGGCGAGGTAATCGTCCATCTGCTTGCCCATGTTATCGATCGTGATGGTAAGGTCGCCAAAGTTCGTGGAGACGACGACCTCGTCCGTCGTGCCGTTTTCCGTGGTCGCGCCACCGAAGGCATAGTTCGTCCCGCCGCCGAGGCTGAAGCTGGCCGGTTGCATGTTCAGAAAAGTGCGTGCGAGCTGTTCGTGCCATACGCCGGAGAAAGTGGCCGACGACGGATCGGTGGCGTCGTCGTTGGTGAACCGGCCGTTGCTGTAATTAAAAGTGTGGCTCGGATAGTCGATCGTGCCGCCGCTTTTTGAATTCGTGCGATCACGGACGTTGCCCGTATCCGAGAGGCTGTCGCCAAAGACGATGAATTGGCTAAAGGGCGGCGGCGCCGGTTGCTGAGCTAGAGAGGAGAGGCGGGCACTGCACAGGCTGACGAGAAGCAAGAGCAAACTGGCGGAATAACGGGTTGCGGAAAAGCGGCGCGATGGGTTCATATTTTTATGTGACGTTCGTGGATATCCCCTAATCGGCGCGGCCGATAAAAACGCGTGTGTCTAATATTACTTCGAGTCCGCCAGCCCAGAAAACGGCGCACTTTGACTAGAAAGCAGCAATTGGCCTCTGCTGCTGAATCGCCAGCCAGCGAGCTCAAACCGCGGACGCGCCGCCGGGATTAATTCGCCACCGCCTCCATCGAGCAAATTTCGCGGGCCGTCCGGCGCGCTTCATCCTCGAGGGTGCCAATGGTAAACATGGCGGCGGTTTGACGATCGCCGAGATATTTTCGAATCCACGGATCGAGCCCGCCACTGCGTTCGCATTGCGCGACGTGCACGAGATTGTGCAGAAGTAATTCGCGGTCGCCCCACGCGTCGGCGCGCATGATGACCGTATGACCGAATCCGACGCAACGGGTGTCTTCGGTGATAATACGAGCGCGCCGCGCGGCCTCGGCCAGTTCGCCACTTTCAGGCAGTGGCATCCGATCGACGACCAGCACTCTGATGCGCTCACAATCTCGAACACCGGCCAACCGCGCATCCGCCATGTGCTGCGGATTCAGGGAGGTGCCGTGGGTCAGAACGAATTCTTCCTGCGCCTTGACCCACTGGTATGCAAGCGGGACAAGGTGTTCGAATGTTTGCTGATCAATCATGGGAGGCGTGTGGGAACATTGGCGTAAGTTATAACTAAGCAAGAGGCGTGCAAGGCACCTAGGCGTGGGTATTGGTAGCAGTTATTAGTTATCGGGGTTGGCGTTTCCGAACGGCTTTTACTAACTTACGCAAGCGCCGCGTAGTCGCGTCGCGATCGATTTTACGTGAGGCTACGTCGAGGACTAACTCTTCCCAATCATCGGTCGGCAACTTCACCCCCGGCAGTAGGCCGTTGCTCTCTAGAAATACGAGAGAAGCGGCCAGCGCGGTTCGTTTGTTACCGTCGATAAAGGCGTGATTGCAACAAAGGTAAAACAAATACGCCGCGGCGATCTCGATCGGATCGGATATGAGCGGTTGCCCCATCATCGTGGCCTGAGGCGCGGCCACCGCGGACTCGAGCAATGCTTCGTCGCGAAGGCCCCGGGCGCCCCCCGTGCGCCGCCAACACTTCGGCGTGAATCGCTTTCACTGCGGCGACGGTGAGATGGAGAATTGCTTCGCTCAAGACAAACGCTTAAAGAGCGCGGAATTCCTTTTGATCAACCGCTTGGCGGCCGCGCCCGCCTTCTTCGGATCGATCGCCGGACGGATCGGCGTCAAAACAATCGAACCTCCCTCATGCAGAGTGACAGTAACGTGGTCGCCAACTTTCACGCGGGCCAGGTCCATGAGCGCCGCATCAAAAATGATTCCTTGCGAATTGCCGATTTTCGAAATCGTTTTGGTCATGCAGTAATACTATGTTTTACGGAAACGTTTTGCAACTGCGGCATTTCGTTTACCGGTTATCAGAGGAGGACACGAAGAGCAGGTTTGCCCTTCCAAGCAGAGGTCGGGGCGGATAGGCTAGCCCCTTATGTTAAAGCGGGTCTTCCTTATTCTCAGCCTATGCGGCTCGATGAGCTACGCTGCTAACCCTTCGGCTAACTCCGGCGCGCTGAGTAACCCTCCTAGTGAAGCGTCGATCAAACAACTGCTCGAGACTGCTCAGGCTCGCAAGATGGTGGACTCGGTGATGGCTCAGACGGAAGTGTTTATGAAGCAGGCCATGCAACAAGCTACTCAAGGCCAGCAGATCCCGCCCAAGGTCCAAAAAGATATTGATAAGCGACAAGCAGAGTTGATGGCGATTCTGAAGGAAATGTTCGAATGGAACAAGCTGGAGCCGATGTATCTGCGGGTTTATCAGAAGTCGTTTAGCCAACAGGAGGTCGATGGGATGATCGCGTTCTACAAGACACCTGCCGGTCAGGCTGTCATCAATAAGATGCCGGTGGTCATGCAGAATACGATGAACGAAATGCAGCAGATGATGGGTCCAATTATGCAAAAAATCCAACGGATGCAGCAGGACGTAGTAGCGGAAATGAAAGCCGAGGGGCGGAAGAAGGGCGGGTAGGCGCACTTACCCCCCTCCGCAAGGGTACGGCTGGCAGGGCTATTCACTTCCGAAAGCTGAAGTAACCCCGCGTCTGAGCTGCTTTAGCTTCGTTGGCTCGCTTTCGGAACAACATTTAGCGGCTGGCCGGTTTAGTGACTAAACACACAGTCGGGACAGCTTTAAGGCTTGTTTATCGCGAGAGCGGCTGAGACGATCCGGGGATGAACTGGTTACCTATTCTTTGCGCGGCTGTGGCCTACTTCTTCCTGGGCTTTGTCTGGTATTCCCTGCTTTTCGGCAAGATTTGGGCGTCGGAGCAGGTTGGGCATTGCGGCGGCGAAGGAGCCCGGCCCGGTAAGCGTGAGTTCGTCGGGATGCTGCTCGCGAACTTTGTCTCGAACCTCGTGGCCTCCGCGGCGATCGCCTTTCTCCTCCGCCGCATGGGAATCGGGGACCTTTCCACCGCCCTGAAACTCGGCGCCGGCCTCGCCGTGGGATTCTCCATCACGACGTTGACGATCGTGCACGTATGGGAAAAGAAGTCGACCAAGGTCTGGATGATCGACGCGAGTTATCATCTCCTCGGTTGCTCGATCGCGGCGGCGATCCTGGTTTCATGGCCCTGAAGCGCTAAAACAACAAGATAGCTATTCCATGAAAAAAAAGATCCTCATCCGCTTCCTTTACCTCTTCCTCTGCCTTCCTGGATTCTCCGCGCTGGCGCAGGAATCGTCGGAGATTTCCACGCCGCCGGATGGCGATAACGAGAAAGCGGAAGTGTCGCAATGGATCGGTCCCGTTAAAATCTCGATCTCCTATCATAGCCCCCGAGTTCACTTCAAAGGAGCAGAACGCACCGGTCATATCTGGGGCGAATTAGTCCAGTACGGCTTTTTCGATGATGGGTTCGGTCCATCCAAGGCCATGCCCTGGCGGGCCGGCGCGAATGAAAATACCGCCATCACCTTTTCCCATGATGTGAAAGTGGAAGGCAGGGATCTCAAAGCAGGGACCTACGCCTTGTTTCTGGATGTAGAGAAAGCGGGACCGTGGAATTGGATCTTCTCGAATAACTCGACTGGCTGGGGCAGTTATCAGTACGACCCGAAGAACGACGCCTTGCGGATTCCGGCAAGCCCGACGGACGCTCCGTTCACCGAATATCTAACTTACGGGTTTGAAGATCGGCTGCCTGCCTCGGCGGTGGCGTTCCTCCAATGGGAAAACAAGCGCGTTCCGTTCAAGATCGAAGTGCCGAACGTGAACGACATCTATGTCGCGCAAATCCGAAAGGATCTTCAGTCCTGGCCGGGATTCAATTACGTGAACTGGCAGAATGCCGCGCAGTTTTGCGCGGATAACAAAGTCAACCTGGAGGAGGCGTTGGTCTGGGCGGACAAGGCGATCAAGGAACCATTTCGCGGAACAGGTCCGGGACGCGAGGATTTTTCCACCTTCCAAACGAAAGCGGCGGTGCTCACGGCCATGGGGCGAGAGTCAGAAGCTGACGCCACGATGGACAAAGCGATGCGCCTACCCGCGACCGAGGCGATCTCCATTCATCAATATGCGATGCGCCTCTTGAGAGCCGGAAAGAAGGAGAAGGCGATGGAAATCTTCCAATTCAACTTCAAACAGCATCCGAGCGAGAAGTTTTACACCTATGTAGGACTGGCTCGCGGATACACCGCGATGGGCGATAAGGAGAAGGCGATCAAGAATTGGGAGATAGCGCTCCAGAATGTTCCTGAGATCCAGAAACCTAACAAGCCGACTTACGAAAAGGCACTGAAGGACCTGAAGGAAAAGTAAGAAGGCGGAAGGAAGAATTAAGAAGTTGGGATCATGATTCCTTCGATCGCTTGAGGATCGTTACGAAGATCGCGGTGAGTTCGTTGGTTTCTTGGCGGAGCGGATCGAGTTTTCCCGGTGCGACGATTTTCGCGTCGACAAGCAGTTCAAGCCAATAGGCGGTTTCTTCAAGTTCGCGCAAGGCATCACCGACCTTTGCGATGAATTCGGCCCTGCTCCGACCGCGATGGGCCTCCCGGTAATTGGCGCCAATGGACGTCCCAGAACGAAGAACCTGTTTGCCCAGGACTTGCGCCACTGTGCTCTTCGGAAGCTGCGCGAACATCCTGATAATCCGCAAAGCGAAATCCTTCGTGCGGTCCCGAAGATCCCGCTCTTCCTCCATTTTTTCTTCCTTCTAACTTCTTCCTTTGGAAAGCTTCCTTCATTCTTCTAATCTCTTACTTCTGAGCACCAGCGCGGCGACCAGGCCGGTGCAGAGGAAGCCGACGATTTGGATAAGCATGTAGGAGGCGGTGTAGTCACCAGGAAAGCCGTACCAGTTCCAATAGGAAATGTTGGTCGCGATCGCGGCCAGGATTCCGGTGACGAAGACGAAGCCAGCGCGCCCACCGAAAGAGACGATGCGTGTCTGCGCCAGGAGGAAGACGGCGAGGATCGCCTCGAGAAGCTCGGTGGCGAATTCGACCGTCAACAATTTCCCCATATTGATCGACCTTGTCCCGGTCGCGTAATACATGAGGAGGCCCGAAGGATTGCTGGCGATCTTTTCATTCATGTGTTTCATGGCTTCGCTTTCCTGCTCGTGCGTGGGGTTATCGCCTACGCCTAATCCGGGGAAGAGATAAAGGCCGCACTTATCCCCGAGATTGGTCTGCATCGCGGCGAGGACCGCTTGCTCGTTAGGCAGTTCGTGAATGCCGACATGGCGCAACGGCAGGAACATATGCGCGATGGATGACCAGATAAACATGGCGATTCCACCGAGGACGCCAGCCAGAATAATTTTTGTCGTTGTCATAGGTGCCTGCCGGTCTATCAGAGGCGCAAGCGTTTAGCGAGCGAACGATTTACCGTTTAGAGAACGCGTCCCGATGCGGTTTGCATGATCCGCGCGGTGTCTCATTCAGAGGGCAAAAATTGCGGCAGGAGGGCTCCCGTGTCATAGGTTCTGCCCGGCACGAGGCGGCCAGGACAAATAATTGAAGATAACAAAGAAATCTCTTCTCATCGTCGCCTCGCTTCTCATTCTCACCGCATTGTTTGCGGCGTTCGGGCTCGGCGGAAGCGACCGCGTTTCTTATTCGACCTCTCCGGTGGAGCAGGGAGACATCTTCCAAGTGGTTGATGCGACCGGCACGATCAACGCTGTCACTACGGTGCAGGTGGGATCGCAGGTCTCCGGAGTGATTTCGGAGTTGCACGCGGATTTCAACTCGCACGTTTCCAAAGGAGACGTGATCGCGCAGATCTCACCTGCCCTTTTTCAGGGTGCCTATGCCCAGGCAAGGGCGGATCTGGAAAATGCGGAGGCGAATGTGGCTGTCGCTGCTGCCAATACCGCGAAGGCGAAGGCAGCTCAGGCGCAAACCAAAGCCGACTATGAACGCAATATCGGACTGACCAAAAGCGGCGCGGTGAGTCAGCAGGCATTCGAACTGGCAAAGGCCAACGCAGAAAGCGCGGATGCGCAGGTCGCGGGGGCAGAAGCACAGGAGCTGCAGGCGCGCGCACAAGTGGCACAAAAGCGCGCAGCCGTTCAAGTCGCGCAGACCAATCTCGATTACACCACGATTCGCGCGCCGATTGAAGGGACGGTGGTTGCCCGGACGGTGGATGTCGGCCAGACCGTGGCGGCGTCCTTGCAGGCGCCGACGCTATTCACCATCGCGCAGGATCTCACGAAGATGCAGGTCTACGCAAAGACCGACGAGTCGGACGTGGGCGGGATGAAGCGCGGCCAAAAGGTCACGTTCAAGGTCGATGCTTATCCGCGCGAAACTTTTACGGGCACGGTGTCGCAAGTGAGGATGAATTCCACTGTCGTGCAGAACGTAGTCACGTATGACACGGTGATTGATTTCGATAATCCGGAATTGAAACTCTTTCCCGGGATGACGGCGTATGTGAGCATTCCCGTCGCCACGGCGAAAAACATCGTCAAAGTTCCTAACGCCGCGCTGCGTTTCAAACCGGACCTGCCCGCAAACGAAATCCAAGCGCTCTACCGGAAATTCGGAATTCCCGAAGAAGGCGAGGGTGCGCCTTCAGGCAATAACGCGATAGCTCCAGACCGAAAGGCGAAAGGCCCTGGCGGTTCCCCTGCGCCGGACGCACCCGCTTCGGGTCCGAGAAGCGATGCGCGAATTGTTTGGAAGCTCGTGTCAGGCAAGACACTTGAACCGGTCAGGATCAAAACCGGCATCACCGATCATACGAACACGGAGTTATTGCAGACCGTGAATGGGGCGTTGAAGCCCGGTGACGCGCTCACCACCGGCGTAACCCAGAGTCTTGGCGGCGACAAATCTGCCGGCCCTCGGCGTCCCTAGTTGGGCGTCACGAGAAAAATCGCGAAGCTTTTCCCGTGGCGCCTTCCGAATCTCCGCTCACGGGTCCCGATCAGGGAGAAAACGTTCTCCATGTGGAAGAGCTGCATAAGTATTATCAGATGGGTGAGAATAAAGTGCACGCGTTGCGCGGCGTGAACCTGGAGATAAAGCGCGGAGAGTTCGTCGCGATCATGGGCGCGAGCGGCAGCGGCAAGTCCACCTTCATGAACATCCTCGGTTGTCTCGATAAACCGAGTTCCGGTCGTTACTTGCTTGAAGGAACAGATGTAGCCAAGCTCGACAAGATTCAGTTGGCCGGCATTCGGAACCGCAAGATAGGATTCGTCTTCCAAGGTTTTAATCTTCTCTCCCGCACGACCGCGCTCGAGAACACCGAGCTCCCGACGCTCTACGCGCGCATCGCCAAAGAGGAACGCCGAGAGCGCGCCCTTGAGTCGCTTCGATTGGTCGGGCTAGCAGAGCGAACGGACCATTTTCCATCGCAGCTTTCCGGAGGTCAGCAGCAGCGGGTGGCCATCGCGCGCGCCTTGGTTAATCGACCTTCGATCCTCCTGGCCGACGAACCGACCGGGAATCTCGACAGTCACACCTCCGTCGAAGTGATGGAGATATTTCAGACGTTAAACGACAAGGGTCTCACCATCATCCTGGTGACTCACGAAGCGGATATCGCGCGTTTCGCGCGGCGCAGTATCGTTTTTCGCGATGGCACGATTCGGCGCGACGAAATTATTTCCAACCGGGCCGTGGCCGCAGAGATGATCAAAACGATGCCGGCGCTGGAGGATTAGAGAGTTCATGGATTTCCTTTCCACTCTCCAGATCGCCATGCGGGCGCTGCTTCGGAACAAGACACGGTCGATCCTGACGATGCTTGGCATCATCATCGGGGTCGGCGCGGTGATTGCCATGATTGGTATCGGTCAGGGCGCCGATCAGACGGTGCAGAAGCAGATCGCTACACTCGGATCGAACATGCTTTTCATCAGCTCCGGTTCGGGGAATTCAGGCGGGCTGCGCGTCGGGAACGGGAGCACGAAGACATTGCTCGAGCCGGATGTGGCGGCGATCGCGCGGGAATGTCCGGCGGTGGTCGCGGTTGCGCCGGGCACACAGACCTCCGCCCAGCTCGTCTATGAGGGAGACAATTGGGGAACACGGGTCGTCGGGACAACGCCTGAATACTTCGATATCCGAACGTGGCCGTTTCAGAGCGGGACAAGTTTTACGCGGGACGATGTCACGAATGCCGCGAACGTGGCGGTAATCGGCGAGACCGTTCGCAAAAATCTGTTCGCTTCCACTGAAGCAGTCGGAAAAAAAATCCGAATCGGAAATCTGCCTTTCCTCGTGGTGGGCGTTCTGGTGGCGAAAGGTCAATCGGCCGCGCTGAGCGAGGACCAGGACGATACTATCATTGCGCCGCTCACCACGGTGCAGAAGAAGATGACCGGACAACCCTGGTTACGGTTCGCGATGGCCTCGGCCAGATCCCGCTCTTCGAGCTATGCCGCGCAGCAACAGATCCAGGCTCTCTTGCGCGATCGGCATCGGATCCGCCCAGGGCAGACGGATGATTTCACCGTGCGCAATCTGGCCGACATTGCCGATGTCGCTTCGGAAGCGAGCAAGGTCATGACCGTGCTGCTGGGATCCATCGGCGGCGTCTCGCTTTTTGTGGGTGGCCTTGGGATCATGAATATCATGCTCGTTTCTGTCACGGAACGAACCCGCGAGATTGGCATTCGCATTGCGATCGGCGCCACGGAGGGCGACGTGCAGCGGCAGTTCTTGATTGAAGCGATTGCCATCAGCCTCCTGGGCGGCGTCATCGGAATTCTGACCGGAGTCGGCGCTTCCTTTATCATTTCCTCGACGGCAGGATGGCCGGTGGCCGTCTCGACGACTGCAATCTTGATCGCTGCCTTGGTCTCGATTGCGATCGGAGTGTTTTTCGGTTTTTATCCAGCGCAGAAGGCAGCGCGATTGGATCCAATTGAAGCGCTCCGATACGAATGAGCGGCGTTTCGGCCTAACGAGATCAAGAATGTTTTTCGATACCATCATGCGCGAGGCCCTGAAGGCGTTGCTGCGGAACAAAGTCCGCAGCGTGCTGACGATGCTCGGCATTATTGCCGGCGTCGGCTCGTTCATCTGCGTGGTTGGTGTCGGAGAGGCCGGATCGAAACGCGTCGAAGAGCAGTTGCACAACGTCGGAGACAATCTCGTCTGGCTCGAGGCGGGCGACCGGGCCCGGAACGGAGTGCGCGTCGGCAGCAGAGGCAGCAAGACGCTTACGCTGGGCGATTGCCGCGCGGTGCTCGATCAAGTGCCGGGAATCAAAAGCGCTTCGCCTAACGTGGATGGGCACATTCAGGTCATCTACGGCAACTCGAACTGGGGGACGCAGTTTCGCGGAGTGAGCCCGGACTATTTCGAGATCCGAAAATGGAGCATCGCGCTGGGAGCGCCGTTCATTGAGGACGATGTCGAACATGCCTCCACGGTCTGCGTCATCGGAGAAACCATCTCCTCGAACCTGTTTGGAACAGCCAATCCCGTCGGTGAAGTAATCCGAGTTCAGGGAATTCCGTTCAAGGTCCTGGGTGTGCTCCAGGGCAAGGGGTTTTCCACGACGGGGCAGGATCAGGACGATTTCCTCGTCATGCCCATCACCACCGCGCAGAAAAGAGTCACCGGAATGGATTGGCTGGACGACGTTTACTTTTCGGCCGCGCGCCGGGAAGATATTCCCGAAGCGGCCCGGCGCATCGTCGCGCTCGTACGCGAGCGGCATCATCTTCGGCCGGGCGAAGACGATGATTTCAACATCCGCACGCCGGAAGAAATTATTCGCACTCAACTGGCGGCGGCGAATGTGTTTACCCTCTTGCTCGGAAGCGCGGCGTCGTTGTCGCTGCTCGTGGGCGGAATTGGAATCATGAATATCATGATGGTCTCCGTGACGGAGCGCACGCGCGAGATCGGCATTCGTATGGCCATCGGCGCGACGGACCGGGATATTAAGATGCAGTTCCTAAGCGAAGCAATTGTCATGAGTTTGATCGGCGGAGTGCTCGGGGTTGCGGCCGGGATTGCGGGATCATCCGTGTTGCGCGGCACGTTGCATTGGCAAATGCATCTATCACTCAACATCATCTTGGTAGCGGCTTTCTTCTCGGCCGGGGTCGGAATCTTTTTTGGTTACTATCCGGCACGGAAGGCCTCGCAGCTCGACCCGATCGAAGGCCTGCGCTTTGAATGACGCTCCCAATGTTTCTCGTTGAAGAAGAGGTTCGCGAAGTTTTGCGGATGGAGGATCTGATCCCGGCAATGGCGGGTGCCTTGCGCGATCTTTCGGCGGGCAAGGTCGAGCAACCCATGCGGCTGGTTCTGCCCGTGGCTGAGCACAACGGCTTCTTCGCCGTGATGCCCGCTTACGGTGGCGCACTCGGTGCCAAGATCGTGACGTTCTATCCAAACAACACCGGAGTGCCGACGCATCATGCGATGATTCTTCTCTTTCGTCCGCAGACAGGTGAGCCGCTCGTGACGATGGACGGGCGGCTTATTACTGAGATGCGAACGGCGGCGGTATCGGCTGTGGCCACGGACCTGCTGGCGCGTGAGGATGCGTCGGTGCTGGCTATTCTCGGGTCGGGTGTGCAGGCACGGAGCCATTTGGCAGCGTTGCGGATCGTGAGAAAATTTCGCGAGGTGCGGGTCTGGAGTCCGCGGAACTCGAGTGAGTTCGCGCGACAGTTCAAAGTCACCGCGGCAGCATCGGCCGAGGAAGCGGTGCGGGGAGCCGACGTGATCGCGGTGGCGACGGCTGCGACGACGCCGGTCTTGATGGGTGAGTGGTTGTCGCCGGGAACGCACATCAATGCCGTGGGCGCGACGCGACCTAACTGGCGCGAGCTGGATGACGAAGCGCTGCGCAGAGCGCGCATCTACGTCGAGCTGCGGGAAGCTGCGATGAAAGAATCCGGGGACGTGATTGCAGCCGGTGACATTTTCGCCGAGATCGGCGAGGTAATCGCTGGCACGAAACGAGGCCGAGAGTCCGAAGAAGAGATCACGCTCTTCAAATCGGTCGGCGTAGCGGTGGAGGACATCGTGGCGGCGGATCTTGTTTATCGGAAAGCGATGTCGAGGGGAACGAAGGGTTGATGGACGGGAAGAAAAAGCGAGCACGATCATAAGCATGAGCACGAGCGCGAGGAAAGAGCGGCATGAAGAAATCGCGTCGGCATTGCCCGCTCAACTGGATTCCCTGCCGCGGCTCCGTGGATTCAGATTGCGCGGAATGCAGATGACGCGGCTGGAAACCTTTATCGACGCGGGGTTCGCCTTCGCCATTACCATGTTGGTGATCGCTGCACAGCAAATCCCCGACGATATCGTCACGCTGCTAAAGGCGTTCAGGAATGTCCCGACCTTTATCTGCAGCATCGCGGTGCTGAGCATTTTTTGGCGCGGCCATTGGTTATGGAGCCGGCGTTACGGCCTCGAAGATGGAGTTTCGATTCTGATCAGCTGGGCGATGCTGGTTACGATCCTCATCTACATCTACCCGCTCAAAGCGATTTTCGGGGCGATGTGGAACCTGCTCAGTGGCGGCTGGGTGGGCCAGACCCTGGGGCCCAGCACCGAAGCCGAGGCGCGATCTCTTTTTGCCGTTTATGCTTTGGGTTTCATCGCCATCGCGATCGAGGTCGTGCTGCTCAATCTTCGGGCCTGGCAATTGCGCGAGCCCTTGCGGTTGAATGCGCGGGAGCGATTGATGACACGCGGTGAGATGGTGGGATGGAGTGTCCCGGCCTGCGTGGGGATCGCGTCCCTGGTTCTCTCGCTGACCCTGCCCATACGCGAGATCGCGTGGAGCGGCTGGGTCTATTTCTCGATGGCCATTCTCGTGCCGGCTTACTCCACTTATCGCAAACGGCAGATGAAGCGAGTGATGAGTGACATGTGATGAGTCACGAGCATGCATTGACCGGCGGACGCTTTCGGTATTTGTTCGCGCAGTGACCGATTCCGCGAATCCGAAGCGTCACTGGCGCCAAAGCGCGGCGTTCATCTGGGTGTTGGGACTGGTCATTCTCAGCGCGGTCGGTTGGTTCGACTACGCGACTGGATACGAACTGCATGTCTTCGCGTTTTATTTCCTGCCCGTATGGCTGCTCAGCTGGCGGGTCGGTCTGCGCAGCGGCGTCTACATGTCGCTTCTCGCTGCTGGGACGTGGTTCGCAGCTGATTATGCCTCGGGCCATCCTTACTCTTCCCTGGCGATCCAGGGATGGAATGCGCTGATGCAGTTTGCCGCCTGCATCATGGTGGCGGGAATCGCCTCAGTGGTGCGCCGGCAATTGCGCGCCCAGGAAAAGCTGAACGCAGAACTCTTCGCCACCATGGCGCAGATCAAACGCCTCGAAGGCCTGCTGCCGATTTGCGCCGCATGCAAACAAATCCGGAACGAGCGCGGGGAGTGGGAGGTGATGGAAAAATATATCACCACGCGTTCGGAAGCGCAGTTTAGCCACAGTGTTTGTCCGAATTGCGCGCGGCAGCTCTATCCGCAATATGTGGACGGGGAAAGTACTTAGCGAACTGGCCAGTTAGTGATTTAGCGATTCCAAGAGAACAGGCGGTCGCATGCAAAGAGCATTTCCAAACCGCGCGGAAGCGGGACGACGGTTGGCGGAGAGATTAACGCATTATCGCGGTCGCGATGATGCCATCGTCCTCGGGTTGCCGCGTGGCGGCGTTCCCGTCGCTTATGAAGTGGCGCGGCGACTGGGACTGCCACTCGATGTTTTTGTAGTGCGGAAACTTGGCGTGCCGGGCTACGAAGAGTTGGCCATGGGCGCGATCGCCTCTGGCAACGTGAGCGTGTTGAATGAAGACGTGATGCGCGCCGTCCCCAATTCAGCAGCGCTTCTCGAGTTGGTCGTAGCTCAGGAAAAACTGGAGCTGGACCGACGGGAAACGCTTTATCGGCAGGGGCGGCCCGCTCTGGATTTGCGTGGCCGCGTTGTCATTCTGGTCGATGACGGTCTGGCGACGGGTGCAACGATGCGCGCCGCTGCGGATGCGTTACGAAAACAAGGCGTCGCGAAAATCGTGGTCGCAGTCCCGGTCGGCGCGCCGGAAACATGCCGGGAACTCGAGGCGGAAGTCGACGAATTGATCTGCGCGTTCGCGCCGGAATTCTTTCATGGTGTCGGCCAGTTCTACGAGGATTTCTCGCAAACCACCGATGATGAAGTGCGGGAAACGCTGGCGCGAACGACGCAGGACGAATAGGAAGGAACGCGATTGAGAGCGTTGCTGAATGTTTTCGGAAATGTCTGGGCGCTGCTCGGCCTCGCTGCTTATGGTGCAAGCCTTGCCCTCCTCTGGCCTAACAAGAGCTTCGGGCACGAAGACGCGATCGTTGAGCTGATTATTTTCGGGCTCGCGCTCCCGCTGCTGGCCTGGATCGCGACGTTCCGCGCGCGCCCGCTGAGCCTGACGGTCAACCGCAGCGCCGGGGAAATATTGGCGCTCTTCGCCTGCGTGATCGGCGTCACGCTCTATCTGATTTGGGGCGCCGTGCTTTCGGAGATGCTCGTGCCCGCCAGTTGGCTCGCTTCAGAACGGGCGAAATTCTTCGTCGTCTTAACTCGAAAACTGATCATCTTCGTCGCGATTCCTTTCATTCTTTTTCGCGCGCTCTTTGGATATCGCTGGCGAGACTTCGGGCTCCAGTTTTCAGGCGTGCGCGCGTCGGCCGGCAATCATCTGCCGGTGGTCCTCGTTCTTAGTGCTGCCATTCTCGTCTTTCAATATTTCCTGGGTGGCGGCGCGGCGCCGATCCGGCGAGGTGAATTTCATGCCGGCCAGCTCGCGCTCGGGTTGCCGCTCTGTTTCGCCTGGCTCTTTCTCGAGGCGGGCCTGGTCGAAGAATTCTTTTTTCGCGCGCTGATCCAAACGCGCCTGGCGGCATGGTTCAAATCGGAGGTGAGCGGCGTGGCGTTGATGGCGCTGCTCTTCGGCCTGGCGCACGCGCCGGGATTTATCCTGCGGCACGCCGGATTGGAGGAGGCGATCGGGGCGAATCCTTCGCCGGCGGATTCAATCGCTTATGCGATCGCGGTCTTGTCGGTGGGCGGGATCATGTTTGGGATTGTCTGGGCGCGAACGAAAAATCTTTTCGCGGTGATGATCATTCACGCCGCGACCGATCTTCTGCCAAACTTCTCCCAGTTCGTGAAGACGTGGGGAATCTGAATCATTTAGCCAATTAGCGACTAAATGACTTAGCGATTGGGCAAGGACTTGGCACCCCGCGCTAGTCGTGACGGTTCCTTCGACCAGGCGGACGCGACGGCGAACCCGCCGAGAACGAACAAGAACCGCTCCAAGCGCGAGCCGCAACGCATCGCACTCCGCGAGACCTTTATCCTCCCTGGAGCCGCGCCTTTGTGAGGCGCGTCGGGATTCATCTCGGACGATGGCAGATCGCGCGGCCCACAGGGCCGCGGCTACAGCTTGCGGCGTCGCGAGTGGGTGGCATGTTCCCGCGTTCTGCTTTCAGGCCGAAGTAGCTCAGTTGGTAGAGCAGCTGATTCGTAATTAGAAAACGGGTGTTTGCTAACGTTAGCTATCGTTGATTATGGATTGACTCTCAGGCACTTACGATAATTCTGCTTTTGCGGTGATTAGCTGTAATATGCCTGATTTTGGTCTTAGGGGATACAAATAGGGGATACAATGAACGCTTGTGGTATCCTCAATTTCAAGGAGACCGGGTCAGCGAATGGACATCGGCGAGATAAAACTCGAAATGGAACCGAGCCAAATGAATCATCCGAGAATCGTGTCGGAAGCCGAGTGGCTCATTGCGCGCAAGGACTTCCTGACGCGCGAGAAGGAATTAACTCGGTTGCGCGATGAAGTGAGTCGTCATCGTCGCGAGCTGCCCTGGGTCAAGATCGACAAGCAATACGTTTTCGACGGCCCGAATGGTAAGGAGACGCTCGCCGATCTGTTCGATGGACGCGGCCTCGGCGTCGTCGGCATGCCGCTGTAGTCTAACGGCGGCCGAGAATAGCCGTTGGCTAAGTTGTGGTTTTCAGAATAAAGCTGAGATCGCCGCTCCGCTCAAGCCGGGCTGTTCTTATATCGGTCAAATCCTCGGTTTTCGCGCTGAGACGCATGTCTTCTTCGATATCATGTTCTGTGACGCACTTTTTCTTCATTGTTTCAGAACAGAGCTGGCCGTCCCGCACCAAAACATACAGCTCGCCCTTGAGCCATCGCCCGACGGGATGATACTGGCAACACACTTTGGCCAAAATTCCATGTAGCACAACCATGACGAAGCTGCCGCCAATGCTGGCAAAGAACGCGGCACTTCCATTGATTGCGCGCGACAACACTGCAGCGAGCAGGACAATGAGAACAGTGTCGAATGGTGTCTTTTGCGATAGTGCGCGTCTATCGCCTATCCGCAGCATTACCAAAGCAGCGGCAAACACGATGAATCCTCGAAGCGAAATTTGAAAGAATGTCAGATTCTTCGGCTCAACGCCCAGACCGAGCACCGTACTTAGAAACTCCCATGTTGTTTGCATGGGTCGCTTTTATCCTAAAACCACAGTGACGTCGAGATTGCGATTAGTGCGGTCGCTAAAAGAAGTTCCCGCGCATTAACTTTACTCGACCGTGTGGATTTCTGCGGTCAGAAACGGACTTGTTTTTTCTGCGTCAGGGGCAAAACGGGTGGACCCCCTCGCCTGAACGGCTATCTCTCAGTAACCGGCGGTGTTGGTGCCGGTTCGGTATGGAAATTCTATCCGTCCGGCGCCGGAAGCGTCCGAAACCTCACGGGTAGTCCTGAATCGTGAATGACCGCTGACATATTATTCGCCTTGGCGAAAGCTTGAATGGCCGAGACTTGCTTCTCTATATTTCTCCTTCGGATAGGCCACACCCGATCCAGGTCGTTCTTAGAAACAACGCAGAATTTTCGCATCGCTAAGCGCCACTGAATATGCTTTAGAAGAGAGTCGCCCGCCCGCTGCATCCGCTTATTCGGCAACATCACTCAACTATCTAGAAGGCCAACGATTTCGTCCAGTGTCCAAACGTGATCGCTTACTCGCATTCTTGGTCAGCAACCCGAGGCCGGACGATAACCCGATCAAGATAAATCCAGTCGTCATCGCTGCAACCGCAATAGTGAACTCAGATTGCTTCGAATCAGCAAAGGCCGCGATCAAACAGATTCCCCCGCCGATCACGGAGAGCACGCCGAACCTATGCAGCCAGACGGCGGTGATCGGCTCCCGCACAGTATCCTTATTTTCAGGGCTCAATGTGACGGGTTGTATGTCCTGGTTCCGATCAATGTTTTCATCAGACATGTTTTGTTGATACGACGAACTCTGGCTCGCTTGCAATAATCAGTGTTGGCTTGACTCTACTTGGCGAAAGCGAGAGCATCGCACACGTTCGACCCCGAGCGCGGAATGGGAGCCGGTTAAGCGTGTTACCGGCAGTGGTGAGAAATCACCTCCGCGCTCGCGTCTCAGCAATGCATTTTGGTTCAGGCTTCTTTGCAGCGTCTTTCTGGTCTGACAGTCGCAGGAGGAAGCACCCTCCAAACTGAGGTCCGCGCGCCTACCCAGGTCCGCTCTTTTCAATCTCGATCAGCTTCGGCGCGAGCTTCTCGTGCGCGTGGTCGAGTGACTTGATCAGCAGCATCGAGAATCCGATCACGGCGAGGAGCACCACACCGCCTCCGACGAAATGATGGGCCCGCAGACGCTTCCAACGCGGCGCAAAGGCCAGCAGGCCAAGGACACAAAGCACCACCACCACCGCGTCGAAGCTCGCTCGTTGCCAATAGCTTCCGCCGAGATGCAGCCACATCCCAAATTCATCGAAGGTCATCCCCAGACCGAGGCCATAGGCTAGGGCGGAGAGACTTCGCTGCGCCCGGTTCAATGGCGCGAAGAGCAACACGCCCGCCACCGTCGAGAGCAGGAAAATCCCGTAATTCAGATGATGCACATGCGTCCCGCCCGTGTGCAAAAACAGATCCGGCATGCTACGCGTCATGATTAGAATCACTAGTGTCCGCGATGCGACGAACGTCAGCAGAAACGCAAGAAACGTTAGTCTCGCGAGATGCCGCAGCGGAGAAGCGGGGATGTTTGTCACGCGCCGCACCTTTTACTCCACGCTATCGAATTTCGCGCTTCTATTTGTCTGGCAGTCGCGGTGGACGAAGTGCAGGTTCATCTTCCAATAATCAGCTATGTGCCAAAGATTGCGTGCAGTAGTCGTAGGACCAAATACACGCCTACGCCTGCGCAAAACGAGAACAACAATAAAAGGCCTATCACGATGGCGATTACAAAAAGCCAGTCTCGTGTCCTCGAAGGAACCGGGCCGCTAGCCACTGCGGGAATGTGCGTTCTCAGCAATTGATAATTGCGATGGCTCGGCCGGAACCAAAAGGCGAATATTTCGCCGACTCCGGGAATGAGGCCGATCAGAGCATTAAGGGCGATGTTTACCCCCATTCGGACAATGATCACCTTGGGCACGCGGTAGCGTGCCGCGACAAACAGCGTTAACGCGGAAATCAAAGCCGCAGCTCCGTCGCCCACGGCAGGGATCAGGTCCAAAATTGGATTAAGCCCGAACCGGAATCTTGTGCCGGGTAGGCGGAAGAGGTCGTCCATCAGCAGCGCGATTAGCCTTGGCACCGCCTGTTGGTGATTTTCGTCATTTAGATTCGAGGCCTCGGGAAGGAGTTCGAAAGCAATAGTCCTCCGTGCGGGTTCGGGATTATTTGGTTTTGAACGTTGCACGTAATCGTTAGTCATAAGCGAAGTGGCTCCGCGCAAAGGCGGTGTTACTCGCTCCGTTCACTGTTCCTGTCTGCTCCCACATCGTCGGCCGGTTGAGCGCATCATACTGGCTGGTGCCGTAGGAGTCCACTATGTTCGTCGAGTCGTTCACGCCTCCATACACGTCCTGCCGTTTGGTCATGTTCCCGGCCGGGTCATAGCTGTAAGTGAACCATTGGCTCCCGCCGCCATCCTTAATGTGCCAGAGCTGGTGGCGCTGGGTGTAATCATACTCGACACAATACGATCCCGGCACCTGGAGCGTGGAACGGTTTCCATCGGCGTCGTGAGCCGTGTCCAGATGGCGCATCGGGTAACCCGCCACCGTCTGCTCCTCCCAGAGCTTCCGATTGGCGTTATCATATCCAAATGCCACCGTCGTTTCTCCGCCATTGGTCTGCACGATGGTCAGCACGGCTGGCGTAATCGTAGGCCAGGCTTTTGACCTAGCCTGCTGGTTTCGTGTATTGCGCGACGTTAACCGTGTGTCATTACTTAGGCTCTGATCCCGGCTCTGATCCCTTCTCCTGCCCCGTGATTGGTTGCCTATTTCCGAACGTTTCAACGTGTCCGGAAACGCGCGCTTAGCCGCGTCTGAAAGATAGGGGAATGCGCACGCTCTTTACCGACCCCGGTTTGAAGCGCCATTTCACAAAGGTAGCGCCAGCTTCCATATCAGCGACCTTGTGTCCAGTAGACCTCAATACCACGACCTCCGATACCGTCCCATCAGTCCGAACATGAAGTTCGAAAACGCCGTCAGCAGGGCGTGCCCGGCGAACTTCGTATGAGAACCTGGGGTAGGGAGCGTACAGCGCCGCTGCGCGGTTCGACTGGGGAGGTTCTGCTCCCGTAGGAGAAACGATCAAGGTCAGCACGAACACGGCCCCAAATAGCTTCCACAAAATCGGAGCGTTCACGCCTCGATTTAACAGGTCCTTACGTTCTTTCATTTACATTACGGTGTGTCACTTCTTCCGACGCTGGCACCACAAAGCTAACCAGAAAAGACCGAAGGCCAGGCAAAGCACGGACGCTATACCCGCTTGGAGAGGTGACATGGAGCTGCCTTTGAAGGGTATCAGCGCGTGTTGCATATAGGCGATCTTCGCCTTGTTAACTCCGATTACTCCCGCAACGATCAAAACCGTTCCAAGAATCAGAATCTCGAACGATTCATTTCTTAGGTTCATCTGTCAGCTATACGTATCCCGCATTCACTTATGGGCCAAAGTTCGGTATGATCCAAGGAGTAGTTATGGGTTGATGTAGGAAAGCCCCTGTTAGTTCGCGAACCGTCGCACCGGGTCCGCTCGGTGAAATGTATTGGTTGAAGGCAATACCGAACCAAGCAATGACTTGTGGATTGGCTAACACAGCGTTCCCCGCAGAGTACAAGACAGGTATAACTGCCTCCGGCAGCGCCAGCGGAGCGAAAATTACGGCTGTTGCGACGAGAGTGGGAACGCGACCTTTGTCGGTCCAGGCAGCTTGCTCGGGCGTCGGAGGAGGAGTATAGGGCAGCGTCAGCCATTGCGGCCATCCATTAACTGTAAAGTGGCCGGAATACGGTCCCCCACCGCCATCGCGACCACCACTACTGAAACCACGATCGGCGGGACTATAATCATGAGCTCCCGCAATTCTATCGAATCCGGTCTCCCAGGCATCACCAAAAGCGCCAGTGCCACTAGGCCACCCCACAGTCGCCCGTTCTCCCAAACCCGTATCTGGGTCATAGCCATAGTTCGAGGGGTTGCTCTCGCTGCCACCCTCGTATCCCGGTTGACCGCCATAGTAAAATCCGGGCGGGGTCTTAGGCTCAAGTGGCTTGTATGGAACTCCAGGCGAGCCCCCGCTGGATGCCATGCCCGTCGGATCAATCTGGTTCACGGGGTCGCCGCCGCAGTAGCGAAAGAGATTGTTATCCCCGGCAGCGAAACCCATTGGATCACCTTCGAGGAAGCGGCCGAGAACGGGTTGGTAGAATCGATTCCGGTAATCGTAGAGACCTAGCTCGGGGAAGTATTCTCTTCCGGTAAACATGAACCGGTTCCCGTAGTAACTTGACGTTCTCGGGTTACTCCCATCCCAGTCCGTCACCGTCGGCTGGCCAAAGGCGTCGTAGGTGTATTTCTCGATCCCATCCCCATCCGCATCGAGCAGGAACGCCACGTTGCCCTGCCGGTCCAGGTGATAGCGTAAGTCACCGCGAGTCGCATCCCGCCGATACAAGATCTCATCCGGCCCAGCTCCATAGATGTTCCAGGCCTTGAAGTTTCCAAATTCATCCCATTGCAGGATCGGTTTCCAGCCGTCATAGGCGATCAGGGTTGTCTCCCAATCAACCGTCCGTTTGAGGCACCGCCCCAGTCCGTCATAGGTGAATTGCGCATAGTCCTCGCCGCTGCTGATCCCCGTCAGGTGATTCTCCGCGTCATACCCGGCGCTGAACCCGCCCGTCCACATCAGGTTGAAATTCCCGTCGTAGTACACATTCCCGCCCGCCACGTTCGTGTACTGGTTGAGCGCATTGGGCGTGTAACTGCTCATCCCACTCTGTTCGCCGGCTTGGGGCGGGCTGTCGTTCATGCTCGAGCGGTTCAAGGTGTCGGGGGTCATGGTGTAGCTCACCGTCCGGCTCGCGTTCACCGGTGTGCTGCTCCAGGCCTGGTCCGCGTTGTAGCTCACTCCCGTTAATTGCCCCGTCGCGTCATACCCGTACCATTCTCCCTTGCTGGCCTGTTCGTCCCGCCAGCTCCCCGTCAGCCGGCTGAGCGAGTCATAAGCGAAGTGGCTCCGCGCAAAGGCGGTGTTACTGACTCCGTTCACTGTTCCAGTCTGTTCCCACATCGTCGGCCGGTTGAGCGGCAATAAATGACATGACTCACAACGCTGCACATGCTAAAAAGAAGAACCGTGACAGGGCGACATTACGACCGAAAGCAGAAACATCATCTGCGAGGACCTCGTTTCGATTGGCGAAGGGTAAGACAATTTCCATCACCGTAGGCATGTTGAATGGAGATGAAAAAACTACCGTGAGTTTCCCGAACTAACCATGAAGTTCCGGGAAGGACGCCGGGAGAGGTTTGTCCCCGCTTTTCTTGTATTCAAGAAAGCGGTTCATTATCGTCCATGAGCGCTCCACGATTTCCGTTACCGCCACTCCGTCAAGATAAAGCCGGTTGCCGTGTCGAGGGCCTTTTGAACGATCGGTGATAAACTGTAAGTATTCCCTATCGACTCGCAGCGTTTGACGCATTGCGGACCATTGTTGTTTGTCGGTACCGCTGCCGCCAATAAGCTGTCTAATGCCGTCTATCGCCCTAGCGCAGTTCACTGTTGCAACATGTGGCACAGTGATTGATGCGATCAGGTCGTTAAGTATGGCGAAAATCGCCGGACTGAGTTGGACGATTCTCCACATCTGCGGAAAACCATCTGTTAGATCAAAGGCCGTGCAAATACGAGCCAGATTTTCGTTGCAACCAAGCACAAGTTCCTTCGATACCCCATCAGGGTCCACGAATCGGGACAATAAAACGAATACGCCATATCCTTTCTTGAATGCCGCTAGTTCCACGACGGTTCTGGCAATATCGAGTGCGTGCTTATACAACACGGCAATGTCATCGGGAGAGTATGTGTTGGCGTTGACCGTCAGGTGAATTTGCGAGCGTTCGATTTCCACCTGAAAATGCAAGGAGAGCCCGCGCTCCTTTATTTTCCAAGCGACCCCCGGCATCTTGGAGACTGAGATGATTGCGGTTCGCGGCAGAACTTCTCCATGAAAATGAACCGTAGGCATTTTCAGCGGGGTGATTGCCCGCGAGGGGAACGCGACATGCCCCCGTAATAAGCAAAACCCGCGCCACGCGTGTCTTGGCGTGGTTGCTGCTGATCCGTACGTCGGATGAATCCGACAATCGTGCAAACATGGAGCGGACGACCGGTGTCACTCGCAATACAAATGTCGGAAATCATGACGGAAATAGAAGAGCTATTTGGGCCGCGAGATAGGAGCTTCACGTTCGTTGGCTTTGAATTTTTACCAGGAAGGCCACACATTTTCTACCCAGCCTCCGGCAACAATCACGTTTTGATTCGGCTAACGATGGCTGCAAGCGAATTTTGGAATACTGCCGTTCACGAACTCGCGCACGAGTGCGTTCATCTCCTGTCCCCTGTTATTGGAACGCCGGCGAACAATCTAGAAGAAGGTGTCGCAACTTGGTATGCCTTCGACTTTTATCGCCGCGTCACCAACCTAGACCCCGGCGAAATTCCAGCTGATTACAAGGCAGCTTACGAGGCGATTTCATCTCTTTTCGGATACTCGGAACAAGGCCCGAAAATAATTCGTCAATTGAGAGAAGAGGAACCTCGTTTTTACGCTATTGCGGCCGACTCCATTCTTCGATTCGCGCCCAATCTTCCCAAAACTCTCGCGGATTTCCTCGTCCGTAAGTGGGATTCCAGTAGTCCCGATGTTGTGGTCTAAAGAACCTCGGCATCCATCTGGTTCGGGCTTACTCATTTAGCAGCACGCTTGCGCTCGCGTGACGACTTAGCGGCCTTAGCTCTCCTATCTACAACCTTCTTTGGAACTTGGATGATGCGGCGAGCAAGCGCATCAAATTTCTGAAACGGAGTAGGCCCCTGTTTCGTTTTGACTGGCTCCACGGTGGAACCAATGCCACCGAAAGCGTTACTTGCAAATGCGTTTCTTGCGCTTGCCCCTGCCTTGCCTCTTAGGTTGGGAGTGGGAGAAGACCTTGCGCTTGAACGTCCTTCCCTGTCAGGTTCGCCCAAGTCACCCTTTTTCCGATGATTCCAGCCATCGCTTTTTCGAATCGGCCCTGATCGCCACCTTCATCTTTGCGATTGTTAAATCGAAACGCTTGCTCATCCAGATAGCGGAACAAATGGAAGGGCTCGACGTTAACATACGTTCCCTTGAGGCACCGCTTTAGCAGACTCCAGAAATTCTCCAGTCCGTTCGTGTGGACATGGCCGCGAGCATACGTCACGGCATGATTGACCATTTGCCGGTCAAAATCGGATTCTAGATCGTCGTATGACATGAGCGCGTCCGTGCAGACCGTAGAGCCTTGCAGAACGTATTCGCGCACGTTCCCGCACAGTTCGGGCCTGCGCGTGTTGGGAACAACTTTCAACACGACGCGAGAGTGTTTCTTCTTTGTCCCGCGCTCCAGAATGCCCTGAACGGGTGTTTTCCTGATTCCAGCGTCTCCGACGCCAGTTCTCCGGTCTTTGTGCATGTAGCGGGCCTTTGCGCCTATGTAGGTTTCATCCGCTTCCACGATGCCGCGCATCTTTTTGAACGACCCTTGCTGCATCGCCAGCCTGATACGTTGCAACATGAACCAGCCGGTCTTTTGACACACACCAAGCGCACGGCCAATCTCGTAAGAGCTAATGCCGTTCTTCGCGTTGGCGATTAGCCAGATCGCAGATATCCACTTGTCGTATTTGATGGGGGAATCTTCAAAGATCGTTCCGACGCGAAGAGTGAATTGCTTCTTTGTTTTGCAGGTCTTGCATGTCCAGAGTTTCCGCGTCGAAATGAAGCTCACCTGATCGCTCTCACACTGAGGGCAACGGACAATCCCGTCCGGCCAGCGAATCAGCTTCATGTAATCAAATGCCCGCTGATCGTCGGCGAAGTATTTGATTGCTTCTTGAAGGGTTTCCGGGAACTCTATTTCTGTTTTCACCCTTCCATCATGTCTCATTCGTGCTTGTGCGTCAAGTCATTTATTGCCGGTTGAGCGCATCATACTGGCTGTTTCCGTAGGAGTCCATTATGTTCGTCGAATCGTTCACGCCTCTGGCCTGACCCCCAAAAAGTGG
>PLCN01000017.1 GCA_003134785.1 Spartobacteria bacterium | reverse complement strand
AGCAATTGGGGTCAGGCCAGCCGATACGGTCATGATTGTGACCGACATGCTGGCCGATGTTTTTGGTTACGATAAATATTCTGAGGTTACTGCCGAATATGCGATCCGTGGGACATACTGTGATTTAGCAACGAAACTTGAGGGCACGGTACAAGCGTTAATTGAGGTTAAGGCAATCGGGCTGGAGCTGAAGGATCAGCACGTAAAGCAGGCCGTCGATTATGCAGCCAATCAAGGCGTTGATTGGGTGGTCCTGACGAACGGGATGCACTGGCGAGTTTATAACGTGATCTTCGGCAAACCGATTGATCAAGAACTCGTCATCGATATCGATATGTGTCTTTTAAGCCCCAAAAGTCAGGCTGACCTTGAGGTGCTGTATTTATTCTGCAAAGAGGGCTGGGTTAAATCGGTCTTGGGCGATTACCAGTTGCAGAAGCAAGCGCTCAGCCGGTTTTTCCTAGGCGCGTTGGTTCTCAGCGATTCTGTTCTGGAGGTCATTCGCCGGGAGTTGCGGCGGGTTTCGCCAGACGTAAGAATTGAGACCGAGCAAATCAAGAGCGTTTTGGCTTCGGAGGTTCTCAAGAGAGAAGTGATCGATGGCGACAAGGCGATAGAAGCTCGCAAGAAGATTGCGCGTGCCGCCAGTAAGCTACTTCGAAAACGCTCCAAACAGGGAACTGAGGGTGACATCGGGACACCTGTGGCTCCCGTGCTCCCTATTTGAGCCTTCATGGTCTTACTTGGAGCAATAATGCCACAAGAGAAACGGCGGTGCCGACCTATTTCTGACGGCTTCCTGCGCGGCGTCGTGAGTAAATCGCGTCGCCGAAAATATCGGTTTTATTGTCGAGTCCACGATCACAACCGCATCTCTTATGAGCGACGCAGCCGATCGCGAATACGAATATCGTAAACAACGGTACGACTCGTATGTGAAGGAACGTGACGGATTGCGAGACGCATCGTTGCAGATAAGCGAGCGGTACGACAAATGGATGTTGGTTCTGTCGGGCGGCGCACTTGCTCTTTCACTTACTTTCATTGAGAAAATTGCGCCGCATCCACTTCCGTGGAGCTTTGTCGTCTTACTAGTCGCTTGGATTCTTCTAATCGTTTCAGTTGTTTTGGAGCTCCACGCTCTTGCAACGAGTCAGAGAGCTCTAACCGAACAGGTTAGTCTCCTCGACCGAGAATATCAGAGTTTTCTGAACTCTCTATCCAGTCTGAACGAAATGGTTTCTGTGGATTCAATCGGCGCGCCGATTGTCGTCGAAAATGAATTCGCGGCGAAAACACGCGTCCTAAATGCATGGTCTCTGCGGGCATTCATTGCCGGAATAGTCTTCCTTTGCATTTTTTCCGCAGTGAACCTACCGTACCGGCAGGAGCAAAACGATATGGCTAGTGCAACCAGAGAACGCCTTTCAAAAGGAAGCTTTGTACCACCGCGCAACGTGTTACCGCCTCCCCCGCCTCCGCCGGTTCCGCCATCGCCGCCTCCGACTTCGGTTCCTCAGCAGTCGCCACCTTAGACGTAGGACTACAATTCGGTTACGGAGCCAACGCCTCGTGCATCGTCACTTCCTGCGCTACCGGTTAACTACGTTATTGCGCTAACCGCGCCAGGACATAGCCAATTAAGCCGGTCGCCGGCAGAGTTAGAAGCCACGCCCAGACGATCCGCTCGACGACGGTCCACTTCACGCCGCTGAAACGTTTCACGGCGCCGACGCCCATGATCGAGGTGGAGATGACGTGAGTCGTGGAAAGGGGAATGCCCCAATGGCTTGCTACTTGAATGATCACGGCGGCGCTGGTCTCGGCGGCGAAGCCGTGGACGGGTTGGAGTTTCACCATCTTATGGCCAAGCGTGCGAATGATGCGCCAGCCGCCGGCGGCTGTGCCCGCGGCCATGGTGGCGGCGCAAAGAATGACGACCCATTTGTCGACGACGAAATCCGGCGTGTGCAGGAAGTTGAACATGGGCGGCAGATCTTTGAACGCTCCGCTCTTCGTCCCGGTGAAGAGGGCGAGGGCGATGACACCCATCGTTTTTTGAGCGTCGTTCGTGCCGTGGCTGTGTGCCATCCAGGCGGCGCTGACCAACTGCGCTTTCCCAAAGATCTTGTGGACGAGGTGGGGCGTGAATGGCCGCAGCAAGACGAACAGGAGAGCCATCAAGAACGCACCGAGCAAAAAGCCGATCACGGGCGAGGTGAGCATGGGCACGACGACCTTCGGCATTAGTCCCGTGTTCCATTTGAGCACGGACCAATCGCCGCGCGCCGATGCGACTGCCGCGCCGGACAAGCCGCCAATGAGCGCGTGGCTCGAGCTCGAAGGCAAACCCATCCACCACGTCAGCAAATTCCAAATGAGCGCCCCGAGCAGCGCGCAAAGGACTGTCGTCATGGTGATGACCTTGGTGTCGACGATGCCTTGCCCGATCGTGGAAGCGACGGCGGTGCCCGTCAACGCGCCGGTAAGGTTAAAGAAAGCGGCCAGCGCGATCGCTTGCCGCGGGGTCAGGACTTTGGTGGAAACGACGGTGGCAATCGCGTTCGCCGCATCATGGAAGCCGTTGCTGTATTCAAACGCGATGGCCGCGAGCACCACGATGATGAACAGGACCATGCGGCGTGCCTCGGATGGCGCTTAGGAATACTTGAGCACGACCTGGAGAATGATGTTCCCCGCGTCGCGGCAGCGATCGATCACCTTTTCGAGCAGCTCGTAGAGATCGCGCAGGAAAATGATCTGCTTGGTGTCGTACTCGCCATGATACAAATCGCGGAGCAATTCCAGCTCCAGTTTGTCGGCGTCGCCTTCGATGGTTTGCAGGCGCGCATTCTTCTCGCGGGCAGTCGCGACATCGGTGCCTTTGCGCAGTTCTTTCACCATCGCGAGAACGGTCTCCGCGGCCTGGTCGAGTAATTCGAGATGCTTCTTGAAACTGCGGCCGTGGAGTTCTCCAGGAAAGATCACGATTCGTTCGCCGATTTTCTCCACGGTCTTCGGAATCTTGTAGAGCGCCGCGGCCAGGGCCTGGATGTCCTCGCGCTCCAGCGGCGTGATGAAGGTTTTGCAGAGCTGTTCGGTCAGCTCCTGGGTAATCTCTTTGTCTTTGCGCCGGCTGTGGACGAATTCATCCAGGCTCGCGGGCGAATCGTGATGCTCGAGCTTTCCCAGAAGGGCCACGAGATGATGCACGCTGCTGTCGGCCTGCTGCGCGCTCGCTTCGAGCAGGTCGAAAAATTTTTCGTCGTGTCCAAGGAATTGCCGGATCGAGAACATAAACTTAATCTGCGTTTTGTAGGGCGTTTGAAAGCCCGGCCTCGCGCTCCCGCGCTGCGTTACGGCTGTGAACCCCGAAAGCATTCGGGGCTGACCCCGCGCGCCCTACAATATTTATCCGCGCGCTCATGTCCTTCTATAGCAGCGTGCCGCGGAGGATGAACAGCGCCACGTTGAAATAAATCAGCAATCCAGTCACATCGACGAGCGTGGCCACGAACGGCGCCGATGACGTTGCGGGATCGAGTCCCAAACGGCGCAACAAGAATGGAAGCATCGCTCCGCTGATCGTGCCCCACAGCACTACTCCAACCAGCGCCGAGTCGACGGTGAGGGCAACCAGCCAGTGATACGAGTCGACCACCGGCAACGCCTGGCGATCGTATTTTCGAAAGGCGTTGAGCGCTTCCCCCTGCGAATCGTTCACCTTCAGCGCCACAAATAAGCGGTCGCGAAAATCGCTCACCTTCGCCTCGAGTGGGCGCAGGAGAAACTCCCGCATGCGCAGGTCGTCGATGAGTTTTCCGCGTTCGTCGACGACATAAATCACGTTGAGCGTTTCGCTGTCGTGACCGAACTCGCGCACGTGATCTAGCACTTCCCTCACCGTCCAATCGTCGTGCACCGCGATGAAATCGGGCGTCATCAAACGGCCGATGCTGCCTTCGGGATAACCGAGCAGTGCGTGCGCGACGCGACGTTCCTCCGGCGTGAGAAGCTTGATCAACTGCCGAGCCGCGGCGCTCGGCATTTCCTCGAGCAATGCCGTGCGATCTTCCGGCGACATTTCATTCAGGATCCCGACGACCTGCTCGTGCGCCATGGCCCGAAGCAATTTTTGTTGTGCCTCGACGTCGAGGTATTCGAAGACATCCGCGGCGAGCGCGTTGGGCAGGACGCGGAAAATAATGACCTGCTCGTCTTCCGGCATGTCGAGGATCACCTCGGCCACATCCGCCGGCGGCCATTCGCGAAAAATTTCGCGGAGAGCGCCGAAATCACGCGCGTCGATCAAGCTCCGAATTTCCGGTTGGAGAATTTTCCCGACCATGATGATGACGAAGTGAAACGATTAACTGCGCGCCGCCGAGCTTTGTAACACTCGCTCCCGGGAAGCGCAATCGCCGTAATGGACGAATGAAAAACAGACAGGATTTACAGGATTAACTGGATTTTAAATCAGAGGAACTCCTCTCCTCCAATCCTGTAAAATCCTGTTAATCCTGTCCAAATTCTCTCCGGTTGATCTCTCTTCTCTCTGCTTGGAATTTCAGAGAATCTCGCCAATATGAGCCCGATGACAGCAACAGGGACGGCGCCAATGATCCGCCGCGAAATAGGGGACGGCGGAATTTGCGTGCTCACCTTCGATCGGCCCGAATCCGGCGCGAATATCTTCGACGCGCCGACGATGCAAAATCTCAGCGAGCATCTCGATGCGATCGAAAAAGATCCGTCGATCCGCGGCGTAATCGTGACCTCCGTGAAGAAATCGATCTTCATTGCCGGCGCCGATCTCAAGACGCTGCTGAAGCAGGCGCAGACCGGCGAACTGCGCACTTTCATTGCCGAAGGACAGAAGGTTTTCAATCGTCTCGCAGCGCTGAAAGTTCCGACTGTGGCCGCTATTCATGGCGCATGCGCTGGTGGCGGCTACGAGATCACGCTGGCCTGCGATTATCGCGTCGCGTCCAACGATCCGGCCACGAAGATTGGCTTGCCGGAAACAACGCTCGGCTTGGTTCCGGCCTGGGGCGGCGCGACGCGCCTCCCGCGCTTGCTCGGCGCGGATGCCGCAGCGGAGGTCATTCTCAAGGGAAAACTTTATGGCGCGGACGAGGCTTTGAAGCTCGGGTTGATCGACGAAGTGACCACGCGTGAGCAACTGATCGAGGCCGCGCGAAAGAAGCTGGGCGAGGGAAAACGCAAGACCGAGGCGGCAAAGAGCGGGATGACCGTCGCAGCGCCGAAAGCCGGAGGAAATGCGGCGCCCGGGCGCGCCCACGAAATCATTCAACGCAGCGGCGATTCCTCGATCGAGGAATCGCTCGCGATGGAGGTCGACGCGATCAGCGAGTTGGGGGCGACAGACGCGACGCAGAACCTCATCCGGAATTTTTTCCTCGCAGATAAGTATCGCAAAGGTTCGTCCAAAACCGCCGCGGAAAAGGTCACGCATGCCGCGGTCATTGGCGCCGGAATCATGGGCTCGGGGATCGCGCAATGGCTCAGCTCGCGCGGCGTCTCGGTGATTTTACGCGACGTAAACTCCGAGGCGATCGACCGTGGCCTGGCCAACATCGAGAAGACGTACGCGGACGGAGTTAAGCGCGGCCTCCTCAGCGCGGACAAGGCGCAGGAAGGTCGCGCGCGAATCGTCGCTTCCACGCAACCGGGAGTGATGCGCGATGTGCAGATCGTGATCGAAGCCGCCTCGGAAAAACTCGAGATCAAAAAGAAGATCTTCGTCGATCTCGCGGCCACGACTCCCCCCAAAGCCATTCTCGCGACCAACACTTCAGCACTGCCAATCGGTGAGTTGGCCACAGCTTCCGGTTCAGCCGAGCGCGTGGTCGGTCTGCATTTTTTCAATCCGGTTAGCCGGATGAAGTTGATCGAAGTGGTCATCGGACGGCAAACCTCCAATGAAACGCGTGATCGCGCGCTGGCGTTCGCGCGGCAGATCGGAAAGCTCCCGGTGGTCGTGCGCGATGCCCCGGGTTTCCTGGTTAATCGAGTGCTCTTTCCCTATCTGTGCGATGCCGCGGAAATTTTTCAAAGCGGCGTCAGTGCCGAGGAGATCGACCAGGCGCTTTTGCAATGGGGCATGCCGATGGGACCGCTGCGTTTGATTGACGAGATCGGTATCGATATCACGGTCGATATTGCCGACACGCTGGAGAAAGCGTTCGGCGCCCGCGACCGCGCGCCGGAAATCCTGCGCAAGATGTATGAGGGCAAAATGCTCGGACGTAAATCGGGCGGGGGATTCTATGCGTACGAAGGCAAACAGCAGACGCCTAACGAGACGTTGCAGGAATGGAGACAGGAACCCGGCGAGAATCTCGCCGCCGAAAACATCACCGACCGCCTTACTTTCCTCATGGTAAACGAAGCCGCGCGCTGTCTGGAAGAGAAAGTCGTCGCGACTCCGGAGGACGCGGATTACGGAATGGTCTTAGGAACGGGATTTCCAACTTTCCGAGGCGGTCCGCTGCGATACGCGGAGAATTACGGCTTGAAGAAACTCGTGGCCGAGATGGATGAAATTCGTTCGCGAGCCGGCGAGAAGTTTGCGCCGTGCGATTTGCTTCGTCAGCATGCGCAAAATGGAACTACATTCTATGGGTAGGGCGAGACTCCGTCGAGCCGCAGCTCTGCAGGCCCGGCTCCGCAGAGCGTCGCCCTGCCAATATTTGAGATGAACTCACCGCTCGAAGCACCGGAAAAGCAGATCGCCGAGGAGACCAGCGCGAAACCGCAGGCGCCAGAGCCCGTGATCGATACTTCCAAAATGTCGGCGGGAAAGGCCGCCGCGCTCGACCTGGCCGAAAGTTCGCGCGACCCGCTCGATGAGCGCGGCAGTTTCGCCAGCAACCTCTTCATCGGCCGTTACGATTTCGACCGCATCTTTCCGTTCCCAGAGCAGAGCGCGGAAGATCGCGCCGCGGGCGAAGGCTTTCTCGCGGAACTCCGCGCTTATCTCGAAGCAAACGTGGACGCGGATGAGATCGACCGGACCGGCGAAATCCCGCAGAAAAATATCGACGATCTCTTCGCGATGGGCGCTTTCGCGATCAAGATTCCGAAACAGTACGGCGGCCTTGGTTTGTCGCAGATTAATTATGGCCGGGCCGCGATGCTTCTCGGGAGTTGGGATGCAAACCTGACCGCGCTCGTCTCCGCGCACCAATCGATCGGCGTCCCGCAACCGTTGTTGCTCTTCGGCACGGAAGAGCAAAAGCAAAAATATTTGCCGCGTGTCGCGCGTCACGAAATCTCGGCCTTCGCTCTCACGGAAGCGCACGCCGGTTCCGATCCCGCGACGATGAGCCTGCGCGCTGAGCCGACCCCGGATGGCTCTGCTTTCATCATGAATGGCGAGAAACTTTGGTGCACCAACGGCCTGAAAGCCGGTGTGCTCGTCGTCATGGCGCAGACCGCGCCCAAGATGGTGAAGGGTAAGGAACGCAAGCAAATCACCGCGTTCATCGTCGATGTGGATACGCCCGGCTTGGCGATGCCGCATCGCTGTCACTTCATGGGATTGCGCGCGCTCTACAATGGCGTGGTCACTTTCAAGGACGTGCGCGTCCCGCGCGAGAACATCATCGCCGGCGAAGGCAAAGGCTTGAAGGTCGCCCTCACGACCTTGAACACCGGGCGCCTGACGATTCCGGCGGCGTGCGTCGGGCTTTGCAAACGTCTTTTGGAAATTTCGCGCAAGTGGGCCTCGGAGCGGGTGCAGTGGGGCGTTCCGATCGGCCAGCATTACGCGATCGCGGGCAAGATCGCGGAGATGGCGGGGAATACGTTCGCAATGGAGGCGATCACGTTTCTCACTTCCGCGCTCGTCGACCGGAAAGCGGGCGATCTGCGGATCGAGACGGCGATGTGCAAAATGTGGTCGACCGAAATGACTTGGAAGATCGCGGACGACGCGATGCAGGTGCGGGGCGGACGCGGTTACGAAACGGCCGAATCACTCGCGGCTCGCGGAGACGAACCGATCGCGGTCGAGCGGTTCCTGCGCGATTGCCGCATCAACACAATCTTCGAGGGTTCGAGCGAAATCATGCGGCTCTTCATTGCCCGCGAAGCGCTCGATCCGCATCTCAAGATCGGTGGCGCGATTTTCAATACGCAATTGCCGATGATGACGCGGATCAAATCGATGTTCAGTTCCGGCTCGTTTTACACACGCTGGTATCCAAAGCAGTGGATGGGCGGCAACGCCGGTAACCTCGATCACCTGCACGCGGATTTGCGCGAGTATGTGAACTACGGTGCGTCCACCAGCAAGAAACTCGCCCGCGGTTTATTCCACGCCATGATGCGCTTCGGTCCGAAACTCGATCGCGAACAATTGTTGCTCTCGCGCTTCGTCGGCGTGGCCACGGAACTTTTCGCGATCAGCGCCACGTGTGCGTTTGCGCAGGCGAAGATCAACGCCGGCGAGCCGGCTGCGGAAGTTCTCTCGCTCGCACATTACTTCTGCCGTTCCGCTCGTTCGCGCATCGATCAGCACTTTGCCGGGACGAGCCGCAACGCCGATCAGCGTGGTTACGACCTCACGCAAGAGTTGCTCGCCGGTAAACACGGGAACCTGCGTCGCGGAATCGTTTAGTCCATAATTGGTAGGGCGAGACTCAGTCGAGCTGCGCATTTATCGATCGGCTCCGCAGAGCGTCGCCCTACCAAAGCTGCTGCCACTACGGTTGACCAACTCCACCCCGCCAGCTAACCTCAGCGGATGAGTCTGCCGCCCGTGCTCACGGAGGCCGCCCGCACATCACCGCGGCGCCGCATCAGCGAGTCCAAATCACCAACTTCCGAGAAAGTTCATGACGCGGCCAGCGTTCTGAAAACGCTCGAGCAACACGTCTTGCTCGACGGTTTCAAGATCGTGATCGATCTCGAGAAAAGCCACGGTGCTTACTTGTATAATGAGGTCAACGATCAGCGCTTGATCGATCT
Organism: Spartobacteria bacterium; assembly: GCA_003134785.1. Taxonomy (GTDB): domain Bacteria; phylum Verrucomicrobiota; class Verrucomicrobiia; order Chthoniobacterales; family UBA10450; genus AV80. The sequence goes on along the minus strand of PLCN01000017.1, from coordinate 315,442 downwards.
CTACGGCTTCTTCGGTTCCAACCCGGTCGGCTTTAACCACCCGCATTTCCAACGCGCCGAGGTAAAGACCGATCTCCTGCGCGCCGCGCAAATCAAGATCGCGAATTCGGACATGTACTCCGAAGGCTACGCGAAATTTGTTGAGACGTTCGTGCGCGTTGCTGGTCTGCCTCCGCTCGAGCGCTATCTCTTCATCGAAGGCGGTTCGCTAGCCATCGAGAATACACTCAAAGCCGCAATGGATTGGAAGGTGCGCAAGAATATTGCCGCGGGGCGCGGCGAACGAGGCACCGAGATTTTGCATTTCCGCCGGGCGTTTCATGGACGCAGCGGCTACACCATGAGCCTCACGAATACCGATCCGCGCAAGACCGATCTGTTTGCCAAGTTCGACTGGCCGCGCGTGTCCAATCCGCACATCGACTTCTCGCTGCCGGAATCGGAACAGACGGAAGATGTCATCGCGCGCGAAAAGAAATCCGAGCAGGAGATCATGAAGTTCATCTCCGAACGGGGCGTCGACATCGCGGCGATCATCATCGAACCGATCCAGGGCGAAGGCGGCGACAATCACTTCCGCGGCGAATGGCTCCAGACGCTCCGGCGCATTTGTGACGAGAATGAGATGCTCCTCATCTTCGATGAGGTGCAATGCGGGATGGGAACGACCGGCCGCAAATGGTGCTGCGAGCATTTTGGCGTGAAACCGGACCTGATGGCGTTCGGGAAAAAGGTGCAGGTCTGCGGCGTGATGGCCGGGCCGCGACTGGATGAAGTTCAGGACAACGCGTTCCGTTTGCCCAGCCGACTGAACTCGACCTGGGGCGGAAATTTCACCGACATGGTGCGGTCGACGCACTTTCTGCAGATCGTCGAAGAGGAGAACCTGATCGCGAACGCCGCAAAGGTTGGCCAATATTTTCTGGAGTCGCTCCAAGAATTGCAGCGTGATGAGCCGATCGTTACTGCAGTCCGCGGTCGCGGACTCTTCCTCGCTTTCGATCTGCCCGATCCGAAAATGCGCGACGAATTCTGGAAGGGTTTGTTCGACCGTGGGGCGCTGGTTCTGAAATCGGGCGAGCGTGCCATTCGTTTCCGGCCCGCTCTCGACATTTCGACGGAAGTCGTTGACGAAGCGATGGAACTGCTGCGCCAGCAATGCCAGCAGATGCGCGCTGGTTCGAAATGAATAGTGGTGTGTTGGTGATTCTGGGGAGCGCACGCGCCTCGCGTGCTGGTGGCGGCGACTCGCCGCCACGAACTTTTTCTTCTGCCAGGATCGCAGGCAAGTCGCTGCGGCGAGTCGCCGCAGCGGGCACGCGAGTCGCGTGTGCTCCCCAGATTGCTGAGCGGCGCGCAAGATGAAACGCTGTTTCAGTTTCTCTTAGCTAGCGTTTTCCAATGCAATCGATCCTTAACAAACTCGGCATTTCTAACGAAAGTCCCGGCGCCTTTTGCGGCGACTGGATCGGCAGCGGCGCGATCATCGAAAAATTTTCACCGATCGATGGCAAGCTGCTCGCGCGTGTCCGAACCGCCACTGACGCGGAATACGAGACGACTATCACGCGCGCACAGGAGGCGTTTGAAAAATGGCGCGTCATTCCTGGTCCGGTGCGCGGGCAAACCGTTCGACAGCTCGGCAATGCGTTGCGCGAATTAAAGTCCGAACTCGGACAGCTGGTGACGCTCGAGTCCGGCAAGATCATAGCGGAAGGCGAGGGCGAAGTGCAGGAGATGATCGACATTTGCGATTTCGCGGTCGGCCAATCGCGGATGCTCTATGGCCTAACGATTCAATCAGAACGGCCGAATCATCGCCTGATGGAACAATGGCACCCGCTTGGATTGGTTGCCGTGATTTCAGCTTTCAACTTTCCCGTCGCGGTTTGGTCTTGGAACGCGGCGCTGGCGGCGATCTGCGGGGACGCGACGATTTGGAAGCCGTCGGAAAAAACACCGCTTACGGCGATTGCGGTCATCAAAATTGCCGAGCGCGTCTGCCGCGAGACCGACGCAGATCCCGCCATCTTCTGTCTGCTCATCGGCGACGGTCCATCGATCGGAAAAAAACTCGCGACCGATCGCCGCATTCCGCTGGTCTCCGCGACCGGCTCGACGCGCATGGGCTTCGACGTGGCGAAGGAAGTCCACGGACGTCTCGGCCGCACGGTGATGGAGCTGGGCGGCAACAACGCGCTCATCGTCGCGCCCACAGCAGACTTGGACATGGCGACCAGCTCGATTTTCTTCGGCGCGGTCGGCACTGCCGGCCAGCGCTGCACCTCGACGCGTCGCATCATCGTGCATGAATCGGTCGCCGATGAAGTACGGGCTCGGCTGCTCGCCGCCTACAAGTCGGTTAACATCGGCAATCCACTCGATCGCAAAACTCTGATGGGTCCGCTCATCGACCAGACTTCGGTCGAGAACGTGCAACGCTCGATCGAGAAAGTGAAAAGCGAAGGCGGCGAGATTCTTTACGGCGGTGAGAAACTCGATGGCGCGCAATTTCCAGGCGGGTGCTACATGAAACCGTGTCTGGCCACGGCGCAGCCGGATTTCGAAATCGTGCAGGAAGAAACCTTCGGGCCGCTGGCGTATCTAATGATCTATCGCGATTTCGATGAAGCGATGGCGATCCACAACGGCGTGACCCAGGGATTGAGCTCTTCCATTTTCACGAACGACATGCGCGAGGCGGAGAAGTTCCTGAGCGCGGCCGGCAGCGATTGCGGCATCGCCAATGTGAACACTGGCACGAGCGGTGCGGAGATCGGCGGTGCGTTTGGCGGGGAGAAAAACACCGGCGGCGGCCGCGAAAGCGGCAGCGATTCGTGGAAGAGCTATATGCGCCGCCAGACGAACACGATCAACTTTTCCACGGAGCTTCCGCTGGCGCAGGGAATCGAATTCGGCACCCCGGACGCCGGCAGCGCGACTGCGTAAACCGAAGGAACGAAAACAATTGTAGGGCGTCTGTGTCAGACGCCGCCCGAAAGGGGCATCGATTGGCGTTTCACAGCCGTAACGCAGCGCGAGAGCGCGAGGCCGGGCTTTCCAACGCCCTACAAATCGGAGCGACGGATCAACCCGCGAACGCCGACAGACCCGTGATCTGCTCGCCAAGCACGAGCAGATGCACGTCATGAGTGCCTTCGTAGGTCTTCACGCTCTCCAGATTACACATGTGCCGGAAGCACTGGTGCTCATCGAGGATGCCAACGCCGCCCAGGATGTCGCGCGCGGTTCGGGCGGCATCGAGTGCGATCTCAACGTTGTTCATCTTGGCCATGGAAATGTGGTAGTGCCGCGCCGTGCCGGCGTCTTTCAATTGCGCCAGGCGATGAGCCAATAGCTGGGCTTTGGTAATCTCAGTGAGCATCCGCGCCAACTTCGCCTGAACCAGCTGGAAGCCGCCGATGGGCCGGTCGAATTGCACACGGCTCATTGCGTACTGCCGCGCTTCGTCGTAACACGCCATCGCCGCACCGATCACGCCCCACGCGATTCCGTAACGGGCCTGGTTGAGACACAAGAGCGGCGATTTCACTCCGGCGCTTTGCGGCAACAACGCGCTCGCCGGTATGACGCAGTCGTCGAATGCGAGCGTCGCCGTCAACGCGGCCCGCAAAGAGAGTTTGCCCTCGATCAGCGACGACGTGAAACCGGGGATGCCTTTCTCGATCAGAAATCCACGAATCGCGCCGGCACTTGCGGGGTCGACGCCAGCTTCGCCCTCGACCTTGGCCCAAACCACCGCGACGTCGGCGATGGTGCCGTTGCCAATCCATTTCTTCGCGCCGCTGAGCCGATATCCGTCGGCGGTTTTGCGTGCGTGACAGCGCAAACCGCCAGGATTCGAGCCGAAGTCGGGTTCCGTCAGCGCAAAGCAACCGAGCTTCGTGCCTTGCGCCATCGCAGGAAGCCAAAGATTTTTTTGCTCCTCCGAGCCGAACAAATTGATCGCCATCATGGCGAGCGATCCCTGCACCGAGGCGAAGGTGCGTAGTCCGCTGTCGCCGCGTTCGAGCTCCTGCATCATCAACCCAGCGGCGACACTTCCCAGTCCGCCACAGCCGTACCCTTTGATGCTTGGTCCAAAGACACCGAGCCGCGCCATTTCCGGCACCAGTTCCATGGGGAAGGTACCATCGCGGTAGAGTGGCACCACGACTGGCAGAAAGCGTTCCTGCACCCAGGAGCGAACGGTATCTCGAATGCGACGCTCTTCCGTCGTTAGTAATTCTTCGAGATTGTAGAAATCAGCGGCGTCGAATGTTGGCATCGAGTTATCTATCCAATTCAGTCAAACCGAAAATAGCCCAGCGTTTCAACACTGGGTAAAGAGAAAAATGTATTCTCAAGTCCCGAGAGGGACGGCAGAAATCCCTTCACAAAGTCATGTCGCTCGTGATGAACGCGTTTTTCGTCCCTGACGGGACTCGATCCATAATTTCATCAAACCCAGCGTTAAAACGCTGGGCTACTTTCGGGCTCGTCGTAACGGCTTCGAGGCTTAGCGAGCTGTCGTTAGCTCAAAGAGGCCGCCAAGATTTTTGGCTGTCTCAAGGCTCATGATGAAGCTCTGCAACTTCTTGCATTGATCCTTGCCGATGACTTCGCCGCCGAGCGCCGTAAATTTCACCGCGATTTCTTCCTCAGTCATGGGATCGCGTGGATCGCCCTTGGGAACATCGACGCGCGTGGAATGTGACTGGCCGCTGTTGGTGGTGATAGTCACGCGGCTCGGCTGGAACTTGGGAAAAAGCGCTTCGAACTCTTGGTTAGGCACAACTTTCACCTTGTCCATGATTGGGATAAGCGCCTTGTCGAGCACGCGTTCTTCTTTGAATTGCAGCGGCGTCACCATGCCGTCGACCAACCCGGCCGCCATGCAAAAGGGCAGGGAATGATCGGCGGTTTCCTTGGAGTCCGGCCGATACTTGTGAGGATCGCCCAAAATGTCGGCAGCGCGCGCGATCACTTCGACTTTGATTTCCTTCACGTCGGCGGCCTTGATGTTGTGTTCCTTGACCGTCTTCATCATGGCCGTCAGCGGCGCGTGACTGAGCGCTTCGATCGGGAAACTCTTCATGCCGCAATCGAGAATGCGGTAGTGCGACTTGGCGGAGTTGGGCAGATCCGCAACCAACGCTTCGCCGTCGAATGTGGCCGGTTCGCCCTTGTATTGCACATGATGAAAGACAGCGAACAAACCTTCCTTGCCGTCGATGATGTGCTCTGGACCGGAAAATCCTTCGCGCGCCAGCAGCGCGCTCTCGGCGCCCATGCGTCCCGCCCACGGATCGACCGTGTTCTTCATGTTGGTCAACTTGCCCGCCGTGACCGCGCCCGGACAAAAGGTGCGCGACGCGCTGATGCCCATGGCGGACACCATCTGCGCTGGCGTGAGATTCAACACTCGCCCCGCCGCGATCGGCGCCGCGAACGCGCTCAAGGTGGCGTGATGCCAACCGTATTCGCGCACGCCTGGCCGGCCTACTTCGCAAAGACGCATTTCGATTTCGTAAGCAATGATGGTGGCGAGAATTAAGTCTTGGCCGCTGAGGCCTTCGCTCTCGCACAAGGCGAGCGCCGCGGCGATGAGATCGCTCGGATGGCATGGATCAGCCTTCCAATAAATGTCGTTGTAATCCATGGCGCGGATCATGTGGCCATTCAAAAACGACGCATCCACCGGATTGGTCTTGAAGCCGGAGACGAACGCGGTGGCGCCGCCGTTGTCGCCACCCATGGCGCGGTAATGCTTGAGCAAGATTTTGGCGTCATCTTGTTGACTGCCGCCGAGTGCGCAGCCGATGGAGTCGAACCAGAATAATTTCGCCGCTTGAATCGCCGCTGCGGATAGATGCTCATATTTCAGAGCGCAAGCCCAGTCGGCGATGATGTGTGACAGGAGACGTTTTGATTCAGTTGGTTGGTGTGCCATGAGATGTGGATCTTTGCGGGTTCATGACTTTGATCGGGCTGCGCAGATTTTCAAGCCGGTTCCATCGCGCGATTCGCCCAATTTGGAGCAACGCCAGCCTTGCTCATAAATTGACGGTATGGCACAAGCAACGCTGGCGATCGGGTTCGTTCCCGCGGTGATCTTGAGCTGGGTTTTCGAATTAACGCCGCAGGGCCTGAAGCGCGAGGACGATGTGGCGCCTGAGCAATCGATCACTCCGCAGACTGGGCGGCGGATGGACCGGAAGGTGGACCCGCTGTTTGATCCGCTGCGCGGAGAGCCGCGTTTCCAGCAGCTGGTGGCGAGGCTCTTTTCCCGGAGTCCCTGATGAACCCGCGCAACTTCTTCGCCGAGCTGAAGCGGCGCAATGTTTACAAGGTCGCGGCTCTACCTAGGCCTTGTCGTAAACAGCCTTACCTTTGACCTTCTTCCCCTTGTCGTCTGTCGCGTTGATGGTGACCGTGCGCGATTTGCCATCTTTGGCAACTTCAATCCTGCCCGACCAAACGACTTTGCCATCCTTCCACGTAGTGATGTCGTTAGTCCGATCATTTACCATTTTATAGGCGACGGAGTTATAAGGCAGGTTCCCTTTCACCGGGTAAGATTTCCCATCGAACTTGCCGACCCAAACGCTGTGCGTCGGTTTCCCATCCTTGTCTACGCCGACCACCGTCACCTTAATTTTGTCCTTCTGTTCCGCATAAGTGACTGTCGTGTTCTTGCCCATCCCCGCCGGGATCTTCGATTTCGCCTCATTGAGCTTCCACGTGCCGATCTGAGGGTTGGCCGCAAAACAAGCTGCTGCCGCGACAAACGACAGGGCCACACTTACTAGTGCAATTCGAGTTTTCATCATGCGGCGATTCCGGCAGAAATGTCGTTAGGCGTCAATGCTAATCAACTTAACCGCGGATTACGCGGATAACACGGATTGATAAGCAATCGAGTATCTAGAATCTAGAATTTGGTATTGAGTTTTAAGTTCCACGACGGTGGGGACGTACTTGTCCCAATACCTGTCTCAGTTCTGTTGGTTTATGAACTGGCGTAGTCTGCGACGGCCTTTGCCATGTCGTAGGTGCGAAGGCGGCCGTCCGCGATATCTCGGCAATGCTTACGGTCGCGCGGGACTGCCAGATCGCGCGCGAGAATGCCTGGCTTCCGCGATTCAATCCGTCAGCTCTGCGACATGCTCATCCTCGTATTTCTCGATGAGAACCCCGAGCACATCCATCAACGAAGCCAACGGATGATTTTCATCCTCGCCAACTGCATCGGTGACACGATCGAGCAATTCGACGAGTTCTCGGTAATCGCCTTCACTGTGAGGCACACGCACCGCGCGGGAGATCGGTGGCCACGCCTTTGTCACTTTTTCGAGCTCAGCAATCGACATGTTATTTCTTCCAGGTGCCCGTGTCGTATTCCTGATGGGTCAACACGTGGCGGATGTAAATCTTGTTTCTATTATAGTGCACCGCCGCGATCAGTCGAACTTTGTTACCGGCGATATTGAAGACAGTGAACTTTCCCACTTGATCAGCGTGCGGAAAAGTTGCCCGCAACTGCACGAAATTCGCGAAGGGGCTTTTCCGCATGATCGCGTACCAATGCGCGAGAGACGATCTCGCGTCCGGATACTTTTCCGCGAACTCGTTCAACCGCTTCCTTGTAATGACGTGCATTGCACTTCACTGCATTAACGCGGTTTGATCACGAGTCTCCTCAGGAAACGAACCAGGACAGCGCCAGCAGGCGTCTATGATTTATCAACTGGCGTAGTCGGCCACAGCTTTGGCCATATCGAGCGTGGATGCTTGGCCGCCCATGTCGTAGGTGCGCACGCGGCCTTCCGCGATGACGCGGGCGACGGCGGTTTCCAGACTCGTGGCCATTTCGGTTTCCTTGAGCCAGTCCAGCATCATCTTGACGGTCAGGAACATGGCGATTGGGTTTACCTTGTATTGGCCGGCGTACTTCGGCGCCGATCCGTGCGTCGGTTCGAAAACGGCGTAACTGTCTCCGAGGTTGGCGCTGGAGGCGAAGCCAAGGCCGCCGATCAGGCCGGCGCACAGATCGCTAACGATGTCGCCGAACATATTCTCGGCCACAAGTACGGAGTAATCCTGCGGGTTCTTGAACATCCACATGCAAATGGCGTCGATGTTCGCGTCATCCGCGCGGATGTCCGGGTAACTCTTGGCCACATCTTTGAAGCAACGCATCATCAGGCCGCCGGTTTCGCGCAGCACATTCGGTTTCTCGATCAACGTGACGCGTTTGCGTCCGGTTTTCTTGGCGAACTCGAAGGCTTGTTTGCAGATGTTCGTGCATCCTTGCGTGCTCACGATGCGGGTGGAGAGCGCGATGTTTTCGAGGCCGGCTTTGTCTTTCCACGGCTTCATCTTCGGGTTGGCGCAGAGCGCCGTGTAAACTGGCTCCGGCAACGGGAAAAACTCGACGCCGCCGTACATGCCTTCGGTATTTTCGCGGAACACGACTTGATCGATCGCGATGTCCTCGCCGCTAGGATTGGCGACTTTAGTGCCGCGATAATTCAGCGGATTGCCGGGGTAGCTCTTGCACGGCCGCATGTTGGTATGCAGGTTGAACATCTGGCGCAGCTTCACGATCGGCGAGAAGTAAACCAGCCCCTTGTCCTTGAGCTCTGGAATCAGTTCCTCCTTGGCTTCGCTTTGCGGCTTGCTCGTGATCGCGCCGAAGAGACCGCAGGTGGTTTCCTTGAGGGCCTTCACGGTGCGATCCGGAAGTGCGTTGCCTTCCCTGCACCAAAAATCCCAGCCGATGTCGCAAGGCACATACTCGGCGTCGAGTTTCATCCGATCCAGTACGATGCGCGCGGCCTCCATGACATCATTGCCAACTCCGTCCCCCGGCATCCACGCGATTTTGTATTTAGCCATGGTCGCGACTTTATCGAGGAGCGTTGTGACGTGCAAGCAGCCCGGATTAATTCTGGGGAGCACACGCGCCTCGCGTGTTCGCGTTCGGCGCCTCGCCGAATGATTTCCGTGCAACACGATCAAAGTTCGTCTCGGCGAGTCGCCGAGACCAGCACGCGAGGCGCGTGCGCTACCCGGAGGAAGACTTCGCGCGAAGCCGAGAAGCGACCAGATTTTCCGCGCCGCCAGCCACGATTAATTCCTGGGCCGCCGGGCTCAGCGGTGGGAAGGCGAATGATTTTCCATCGATGGTCAGGATGGATTTGCTGTAATCAATCGTGATCTCCGGCGCTACTGTGGTAGGCGTGCGATTCGTCAGCGTCTCGCGCAAGTGAGTCACCAACTCAGGGCACTCGAACACGACGAAGCCGTTGTTGAACGCGTTGCGTTTGTAGGTTTCGGAAAAGCTGCTGGCGATGACGCAGGGAACGCCCTTGAACTTCAGCGCCGTGGCCGCTTGCTCACGGCTGGATCCGGTTCCGAAGTTCAGTCCGCCGACCACGACGTCGCCGTTGTGGTAGATGGTGTTGAAGTTCGGATCGAAATTTTCAAACGTCACCGCCGCCATCTGCTCCGGAGTCATGTCGTCGCGGTAGGTGTGTTTGCCGGCGTAAATCCCGTCGGTGTTCAAATTGTCTTTATCAACAAACAGAACGCGACCGGTGACGCTGGGCGGAAAACCGGCGATGATCTCCACCGAAACGGCCTCCGGCGGTTTGCTCTTGGCGCGCCGAATGGCAGTGCCTGCAGGGCGATCGACGAATGTCTGTGGCGCGCAGATAAATCCAGCCAGCGCGCTGGCGGCCACGACGGCGGGCGAACCCAAATAGACCAGCGCATCGGGGTCGCCCATGCGTCCTTTAAAATTGCGATTGGTCGCGCTGATCGCCGTTTCGCCTTTGCCTACGAGACCGCGACCCAGGCCAATGCATGTCCCGCAACCGGGCGGCAGCGCAATGGCGCCCGCATTCACCAGAGTTTGCCAATCACCATTGGACTCCGACTTGGCTTGCACTTCGGCGCTAGCGGCGGCTAAATAAAATTCGACGCCCGCGGCAACGCGCCCACCGCGGTCACGCACCACTTCGGCGGCGTCATGCAAATCCTCCAGGCGCGCGTTCACGCATGAGAGCAAATACGCCTTCTGAATGGGCACATGTTTCCGCTCCATCTCCGGAAGCGACACCATGGTCTTCACTTCATTGGGACCGGACACGTGCGGAACCACCGTCGCCAAATCGAGTTCAAGCTCGATGGCGTAATCGGCGTCCGCGTCGGCGCTCAAGTTGGCGCGATCGCTCCACCACTTATCAATCTTGGCGTTCGTGTAGCCGGAACGACTCTTCGGGCCGCGCGTGCCCGGCCGCCCGGGATTAGTGAACTGTCCGACGCGTGAGCGCAAATAATTCACCGTCACTTCATCGAACGGAAACACGCCCGCCAGTGCACCCCACTCGGTCGTCATGTTGGCGATGGTCATGCGCGCGGACATGGGAAGATTCGCCACCGCATCGCCCATGAATTCAACCGCATGGTTGAGCACCTCGTCTTTGTTAAAGAGGCCGCACAAAGCAATGATGACATCCTTGCCGGTGACGCCGGCGGAAAGATTTCCCTTCAATACCACCTTCGCCACCTTTGGAACCTGCCACCATGTGACTCCAGTAGCCCAGATGCTCGCGGCATCGGTTCGCACCACGGGTGTGCCGAGCGCTGCCACAGCGCCATATAAATTGGAGTGCGAATCGCTCGCCACCACGAGGGCGCCCGGAACCACGTAACCCTGTTCCACCATCACTTGATGCGAAATGCCCGTGCCCGGAGGGTAGTAATCGATGCCGTGCTCTCGGGCGAACGCCTCGATCTTCGCGTACTTTTCCAGGTTCTTCGGCGTGACGTTTTGGATGTCGTGATCGATGGCGAACACCGGTTGCGCCGGATCCGCGATCGCCGTGGCGCCGATCTGCTTGAACTTCGGAATCACCGCGCCGGTATTATCATGCGTCATGACATGGCGCGGCCGAATCGAAACGAAATCTCCAGCGCGCACCACGGTTCCGGCGGCGAGTCCATCAGCATGTCGTGCGGCAATTTTCTCGACGAGCGTGAGGCCCATATCAATTCCGTTTCGCTCTAGTAGAATTCTTCACGTTCCGCATCCGTCGGAGCGTCTGTGATTGGAACATCTGTGAAGGGAGTGAGAACGATTTGCTTGTCGTGCGCTTTTTGAACGTGCTCGGCGGCGACCGTCGCTCCGGTAGTGAAGCTAGGAGCTATCAGATACCCCTTTTTGATATTACCCACATCGAGATACATGAATAGTTGGTAGACATCGTTTGCGGCGGCTTGAGCAGCCTTTATCTCCCAGCTTCTAGGCCTAGTTCCTCATACTCTTCTGGCCGATTTGGCGAGTATCCAAACGTCAACCGGGCCGACCATCCATTGCCCACAATCTCATGTTTAGAGATTACAGGTTCATTCGACCGGCTGGAGGGGTGAAAGTATACTGGTTTTACCTCCTCTATTTTCCACTCGTTTAATGGGAGTCTTGGCTTCTCGGCAGACCGAAGAGATAGCGTAAGATTCAGTTTCTTGTTGTCAGGTTTCAGAAACCGTCTGTATCGAGCGCCAAGCTGCGGAACAATGCTTCTTGTAATCGTGGGCGCGTGGGTAACCAAGATAGGTTTTGGCTCCACGATCGAAATCTCTGTGCCGTGATCTCTATCGAAATCGCATGTGTAAGTGGGAATATCTCCAAACTTGAATTCCTTGATTACGCGGGCCCTTTGGTCACTCTCAGTTTTTGTAGCTAAGTATTCTAATTTTCCAAGAGCGGAGACAGCCTGTTTCATTCCTAAGCCGTGCTCATTCAAAGAGTCCTTCGCTTGCTGGCCAGCGGGAGTGATCGCTAGCCCAAGGCTATCCGCCGAAATGCCGACGGCATCATCTTGAATAACAAATCGCACGCCTTTCCCATTGCCGTCGACAAAAAGGTCGATGCTGACATTTAGTATAGAATCGGCGCTCTTGGCGGCCAAACTGTTGTCAATCAATTCGGAGAGGAGATCTAGATACGTATAGGTATTTCGACCGAGTTCCGTAAAAATGTTATCTGACGGATTGACCGTCGTTAATTGACTGCTGGCCTCTAGCTTTGTGATATCAATCATGGGGTGTGTAATGAATAGATCAGGTTTATCCAGCGCGTCATTTCTTGGCGGCGCGCTTGCCAAGAAGCTTGGCGATATCGAAGTCCACGAAATCGGCGTGATGAAAAATGATTGATTCGATGGAGCGCTCCATTTTGTCGCCTTCGTGACTGTGCGTCGCGATCATGTGCATGACTTCGCCTGGAATGCCGTGCTTGTAGGCCAACGCGACGCCGGTGAATGGATGTCGCACCTGCTGCCCGAAGGTGCCCTGAATCACTTTGCCTGATGCGTCCTTGTCGAACTCCAGCGGCTTGCCCACATCGGCCAGGAGCGCGCCGGCAATGAGAAAGTCGCGCTGAACGGGGATGTCGCAGCGAAACGAACTTTCCAGCACATCCGCGATCGCGATGCATTGCAGCGCGCAGGAGTTCAGATGCTCGACGAACTTCATATCGATGTCGCCGGCCAGCAGGGTGAACTTGACCGCGCGCAGCTCGTCGAAGGTCCAGCCTTTGCCGCCGCAGCCCGTGGTGATCGCTTCGTTCCAGACGGCCGCCACCTTTTCGCGCAGCGACTCATCCTTGATCTTCAGCAAGCTGGGAAAGAGTTCCGCGATTTCGTTCACGCCGTAAGTGCTGCGTTGTGTTGTTGTCATCGTGCTCATTTCAACCGGTATGTTGGAGGTTTCGCCGAGGTTCGTTCTATTGTTTTTCTAGCTTCCAAATCGAGCTTAACGGTTTCTCCATACCAACTGATATTCCCTGAAAACTTGCCCTTTAAGCTCTTGTTCAGCCGGTCGAATAATTCGGTGTGAGTGAGTTCTTTGTTTTGCAAGGCGGATAGGATCGACTTCTTGAGCGTTTCGTATTTTTGCTTGTCGATATTTTTCCCGCTCTTACCCAAGGGATGCTTGGTGAGTATTTTTTCTTCCTTCATATTTTTCCGTTTCTGAAATCGGCAGTAAAGCGACATCGCCCATTATTTCGACACGTTCCGGGGTGCGGGTCCGTCATAGCCGTGTTTGACGGGATCAATTCGGCGCATCGGTTTCTCGCGAGATTGCTCTTCGATGACATGCGCCACGAGTCCGGGCGTTCGCGCGATCATGAAAATGCCGTTGAAGGCTGCGGGATTCATTCCCAGATCGGCCAGGATGGCGCCGATAGCGCCGTCCACATTGATGGGGAGAGGTTTCTTCGCATCGGCGAAAGATTTTTCAACGGCCCGCGCCGCTTGCATATGCGCTCCGTCCACGCCGGCTTCGCGCGCCAGCTCGAATAGTCGCGCCGTGCGCGGATCCTTGGTGTGGTAACGATGACCAAATCCTGGCATGCGATCTCCCGCTTCTTTCATCGCCGCGAGCGTGCGCGTGGCCGCTTCATCCATAGAAATCGATTCACTTGTGGCGCGATCGGCGATCTTTTTCAATTGCCGGGCGCAATCTTCGATGGCGCCGCCATGATGGCGATTGATCGACATTATGCCGGCGGCGACCGATGCGCTCAACGAGGCGCCGGTGGAGGCGACGGTTCGCGCCGATAGTGCGCTTGGTGGCGTAGCGCCATGGTCGATCGATGCCACCAGGATCGCATCCATCAAACGTCCGATAGCGGGCGACGGTAATTCGCCGGTCAAAATCAAATGTACCGCGGCGCCGAATGACGAGCGTCCCATCAGTTCGGCGATGTCGTATCCGCGCACCGCGACTCGATTGGGCTCAATGCGCGTGACGGCCGTGTTCCAGACGGCATTCTTGTCGGTTTCACTCATGAGACTCTTTCCGTTTGTGCGTTTAAGAATATCAACGACTGCGTTCGGCAATTCCCCAAACGCATCGACGACAGTAGCGCCGGCCTCGCGCAACGCCTTCACTTTGCCGGCGTGCGTGCCGCGGCCACCTTCGATGATCGCTCCCGCGTGACTGAAGCGCGTGCCTTCGCGCGCCGCCTTGCCACCGATGTATGCAATCACCGGCTTGGTGACTTTTCGATCGCGAATAAGTTGCGCCAATTCCTCTTCCTGCGACGAGCCAATTTCACCAAAGATCACGATCGCTTCAGTGAACGGATCGGCTTCAAACATCAGCGCCGCATCGGGAATGCGAATTCCCAGAACCGCATCGCCGCCAATGTGCGCGATGGTGGAAATGCGCACGCCCGCTTGTCCGAGGTAGTAGCCGGTGCTCGAAGCCATGCCGCCGGAGCGGCTAATCACTCCCACGCCTGTGGGGATGCCGGGCTTGAACCATTGTCTCGCACTTTCGGCGCGGCCACCGATCATGCCAACCACGGCCTTGCCCGGACTCAAGACGCCAAGGGTATTGGGCCCGACGAACATCGCGCCATTCAATTTCGCCGCCGCTGCGATCTCCATCGCGTCCCACACCGGCACGCGATCGGGCACCAGCACCGTGAGTTTGATGCCCGCCTCAATCGCGGAAATGGCCGCATCCTTCACGCCGGCAGCGGGAACAAAAACGACGGAGATGTCGATGTTGCCCAAAGCTTTCACCGCATCCCGCGGCGCATTGAATACGGGTATGCCAAGTACGGTCTGCCCGCCTTTGCCCGGCGTCACGCCCGCGACCACGTTGGTTCCGTACTCACGCATCAGCCGCGTCCGCGCCTGGCCTTCACGACCCGTGATGCCTTGCACCAAAACGCGCTTCGTTTCGTCGATCAAAATTGCCATTTAGCCGTTCGTTTGTGGAAACACTTTCATCCCGAGGAGTGACGCGGCTTGCCGCATGCGTGTGTCTGTAGAGACGATATCCGTTGCTCCGACGGTAAGTGCACTCGCCAACTGCAAAGCATCCAAGACGCGAAGAAAGACGGGCTTCTCGGCGACATAGCATCTTCGAACTATCTCCAAGGCATGTTGCTCGACCCGCGCATTGTATGTGATCGGCCTGAAAAACTCGGCTCTGATCTCATTTCGAAACTCCTCGAACAGCACCTCGGCCATCCCAGGGTTCAATGCCTTGGCCAATTCTTTCCGGTGTAATCCGCAGTGAAGTTCGTGCACCGTGAAAACAGAAATGAGCAAGCTCTCGGGTGTTTGCGCCAGCGTTCTAACGGGGCCGGCCTCGGGCTCGTCCACGTACAATTTTATTACGGCAGAGGTATCCCAGAACATTTCCGTCAAACACGATCAGCCCGAATCTCATCCTGGATTTCCTGTGCCGTTATCCCAATGCGGCCGGTTGAAGTTTGCCTGCGCAGGCGGGCCAGTTTGGCGAGCCATTTTTTCTTGTCGATTTTCCTTGGAATCTTGGGAACTCCGACCAGCTTCGCCACTTCCTTGCCGTGGACGGTGATGACTACTTCTTCTCCCTGGCTGGCGCGTTTTACCATTTCCGACAGTTTCGCCTTCGTTTCTCGCAAGGTTGCGGTCATGTGGTCACAGTAGTCATAATCGGAAAACGATCAATTTCGGTAGCGCGCTCAACGCGAGCCCTCCGCCATGCCGGGCGCACGCGCGGTAGCTTCGTCCCCCAGTTGGTTCAGCCCAGGAATTTCAAGTTCAAGATAGAAGCCTTCGACGCCGGCGAGTCGACACTCGACATCGCACGCGAGCAACTCGGAATCCTTATTCGCGAACTCCTCGCTGGCCAGCGACGCTGCGGGTGCGCCCGAACGATCCACGACTAATCCGCCGGAATGCGTCTCTACGGCGCGGCGAATTTCGGGCCACTTCGCGGTGTCAATCCATACGCGACCGCTTTTCACGGGAAGGATGGTGGCCGCTGGATCCTTGACGAACTTCGGCACGCGCGGAGCGCGCGGTTTCCATTTGGCGCCACTCGCGCTCGCAACAAGTTCCGCGAAGCGCCCGGCGATCATGGCTGGCGCGTCGGTCTTGCGATAGCCCTCGACCGGTGCGCGAAGCAGACCGGACATGCGTCGCAAAATGTCCACGGCGCGATCCTCGGTGTTGCCGCCCAAACGAATCACCGCGGGAATATCCAGGTCGAGTTCCCAGAATGCTTTGGCCAATCCATACGCGGACCAATATTGTTCCTGGCTCGCGACGCCGGAGCCGGAACCGAAATAACCAACAATATCGGGCTGGGCCAGAATGATTCGGCTGGCGCGATACACTTTGGATGCGGATGGATTTCCGCTGGTGTCGGTGAAATTGGCGATGGTGAATCCCTCATTCACGATGGCGTCCATTGACATCATCGATCCGCCGCCGCCCGCGCCGTGAAAGCCAACCAGACCTTTGGAATCCTTCGCGGCCGTCGTCGCCAACTGTGCGAAATAAAATGTGCCGCGATGATCGCTTTGTTCGGCGGCGTAGGCCACGCGTTCCAAAGCCGTGGGCGGATGATCGAACTCGCGTGCGATTTCGATATTCAGTTCCGGATGTCGCGCTACGGCGTAATCGTCGATCGTGATGCGGCAATCGGCGGCGACGAACTGACCATCCTTGGTCAGCACCAGTGGATTGATCTCCAGCGACCGGGCCTCAACGCTGCGCGCGGCGCCAAATAATTTTTGAATCGACTCGACGAGTTGCGCTGCATGCGCCTGTGAAAGCCCGCACGAAGTGGCGGCTTCGCCAACCGCCGAATCCAATGGCCCGCGTTTTACATCGCACGCGATGCGCCGCGTCGAGGCGGCGCGCTCTTCGATTCCACTGCCGCCGCCGGCAGCGAATATAATTACTGGCGCGCGAGCGGAGTCATCAATGGCGAACGAAAGAAAGAACTCCCGCTCAATCGCGATCTTCTCTTCCACCAAAACGGCTTCGACTGGAAACTGTCCGACTTTCATCGCCAGCATGCGCGCCGCATGGCCGCGAACATCGTCCGGTCTCTTGGCAAACATCACTCCGCCGATACCGGCCCGGCCTGTGGTCCAGGCTTGAATCTTGATGACCACTTCGGTGCCTTTCTTGCCGCCAGCCAGTTCCTTGGCCACCGCCACCGCATCATCAGCGGTGGACGCGGCGCGGCCTCGTGGAATTTTAAATCCGTTGGCGGCGAGAATGGCTTTGCCTTGATATTCGTGCAGTCGTGCCATGGCTGGCTGCTATTCCCATGATCCTGACCAACTTTCAAAACCGTTTGCGGATCGGAACCTTGAAAAGATATAATGAATCAATGTCTTTCATCCAGAAACTCTTGCTGGCAGTGCTGCCGGGCGCTTCAGCGAAATCGATGGAAGCCGAATCGCGGGAATGGATTTACACCTGCCCATGCGGACATACTTGCTCAGTGTGGGACCTCGGCGGGGTTCGCTGGAAAGCCGCAGGCACGCCTGGCCGAGTCATGAAGTGTCCACGCTGCGGTAAAATTACCTGGCAGACGCTTTCGAGAACGCCGATTTCCGCTGACTCTCTAGCGTGAAAAGTGCGGACGCAGTTGAACGTTCCGGCACTGCGGGCGATTATCAGACTCTGCAAGGAATTTTATGAACGAACCAGTCTACATTCTCGGCGGCGGCCGAACCGATTTTAAGCGCAACCTAAAGAAGGAAGGCAAAACGATCCGCGATCTGATTACGGAATCCGGCCGGAAGGCGATCGACGATGCGAAAATCGACCCGGGCGAAATCAACGCCGGTACGGTCGGCAACTTCAACGCGGGCCAGTTTACCAAGCAGCTTCATCTTGGTGCGTTTCTGCCGGAGATCGATCCGAAGCTGCACGGCATTCCCACCATGCACACCGAGGCCGCATGCGCTTCCGGCGCGCTCTCGGTTTTGCTCGCCTCGCAATGGATCATGGGTGGTTTTTACGATGTCGTCCTGGTCGTTGGCGCCGAACAACAGAAGACGATGTCGTCGCTGGATGGCTCCGATGTTCTCGGCGCCGCGGCGGATTATCACATCGAGAAACCGGAGTACGGCGACTTCATGTTCCCGAAATTGTTCGGCAAAATCGCGCAAATTTACATCGATAAATATGGAGTTTCCCCAAATGCCCTGGCGCAGGTCGCGTATAAGAATTACGCGCACGCCAAACTGAATCCGCTGGCGCAGATGCGCGAGGCGGACCTGACTTACGATTGCGCGTCCCAAGTATCCGACAAGAATCCGAGCGTCGCGCCGCCGCTTAAAGTTTCCGATTGCTCACAAATCACTGACGGGGCCGCCTCGCTCGTTCTCTGTTCGGAGAAATACCTGAAGAAAATTGGCCGGGACAAATCGAAGCTGGCGCGTCTGCTCGGGTTCGGTCACACGACTGATTACCTCGCGCTCGAGAAGAAGGACGCTCCGACATTTTCGACGGCGCGGAAAGCCGCGACGAATGCATTCTCGATGGCAAACCTAAAGCCCCGCGACATGCAGGGGGCGGAAGTGCATGATTGTTTCTCGATCACTGAGATTATCGCCTACGAAATTCTAGGCATGGCCGAACCCGGCAAGGGAGCTGAGCTGGCGATGAGCGGCGCGACGGCGCTGCCCCAAGTTCGCGGCGAACATGTGAGCGGGAAGATCGACTTCGAGATTCCGGTCAACACGGGCGGCGGCTTGATCGGCGACGGTCATCCAGTCGGCGCGACCGGCGTGCGCCAGGTCTTCGACGCCTATCAGCAAGTTACCAATCAAGCCGGCGCCCGGCAGATTGAGAACGTGAAAAGATTCCTCACCTTCAATATGGGCGGCAGCCTCACGACTTCGGTCGCCATGATTTGGGGCCGCGAGTAGGGCTTGCCTGTAGCGGCGGTCTATGACTGCCGACGTTGTTTGCAGGGAACCCCGCTTACGCCGCGTGCGCGTGTTCGCGTGACACGGCGTCCATGTGCGAACGGAGCAGAGCAAGGCGGACCTTCACTGTCTCGCAACGCATGCGCTCGCGGACCGCGTCGGCGGCTGGCAAATGCTGCGCTTCGTAAGGCGGCCGCGCCGGCTTCAAACAATTTTCGACGAACTCATTCGCGATGCGGACGCGTTCCAGGTTCACTGGGCTCGTGATTTTCTCCGCTTCAGCCAGGGCAATGTCCCGGATGGCAACGTAGGCATTGATCTCATCGACCGCGTAGCTCGACATCCGGAACTGGTCGGGCGTCGTCACTTTTGATCGAGGCTTTTGGGAAATGTTTTTTGGTAGGAAGACCGTGCGCAGAGGTGGTTGAGTTAGCTGCATAAGAGATAAATCAGCAGCTCCCGTACCGGACACGGTGACGGGCGAAATTCACGTTGTTTTGCCCGGCGTTTCAACGCTGGACTCGGTGATGAGAATGACTGGGCCCAGCATTCCTAAGTTCCTGGCGGGACGCGCTTCGAAGTTTTAACATTTCGCTGTCTCGCAGGCGCGATGTCGCTACCGTGCAGGCTCTCATGAGCGCTCCCGATTCCGACGCCACGATGGCCGTCTTCCTCGACTTGGAAAATATCGCCATCGGCGCGCTTGAAGCCCAATTTCCCGCGTTCGACATCCGGAAGGTGCTTGAGCGTCTGTTGCTCAAAGGCCACATCGTCGTCAAGAAAGCCTACTGCGATTTCGATCGCTACAAGACCTTCAAGCGCGGATTGCACGAGGCGGCGTTCGAGCTGATCGAGATCCCGCACGTGCGCCAGTCGGGCAAAAACTCGGCCGATATTCGCATGGTGGTCGATGCGCTCGACCTCTGTTATACCAAGAGCCACGTGGACACTTTTGTCATCATCAGTGGCGACTCGGACTTTTCTCCGCTCGTCAGCAAACTGCGCGAGAACGCCAAGACCGTGATCGGGATCGGCGTCAAGAAGTCGACCTCCGACCTTTTCATTAGCAATTGCGACGAGTTTATCTATTACGACGATCTCGTCCGCGTCGAGCCGGCGAAGAAGCGTCCCAGCGTCGCGCCCAGCACGCGTAACGCGAGACCCGCCCCAGACAGAGATCATGGCGGCGGACCTTCCATCGACGGGGCTCTCGATCTACTCACGAAAACTTTGGAAGCGCTCCGTTCTGAGAGGGGCGAGGATTATCCAATCCGCGGCTCGCTGGTGAAGCAGGCGATCAAACGCCAGAATCCCGGTTTTAACGAGCGCGCCCATGGGTTCCGCGCGTTCAACGAACTCCTTCTCGAAGCGCAGAAGCGCGGCCTTCTAAAACTGGAGGACGATAAACAAGCCGGCACCTACATCGTCCACGCGATCGAGTAGGCCTAGCCCATATAAAATCCGCCGTTCACGTTGAGGACGTGGCCGGTGATATACGACGCCATGGGCGAGCAGAGGAACAACGCGGCGTCGACAATGTTTTCTGCGTCGCCCAGGCGGCCGAGCGGAATTTGCTTGATGAAGTTGGCGGTTACTTCGTCGGGCATCCCCTTGCTCATGCCGACATCGATGAAGCCGGGCGCGATCGCATTCACGGTGATGTTCTGCCGCGAAAATTCACGCGCGGAGACTTTCGTTAGTGCGATGATCGCGGCCTTGCTCGAGGAGTAATTCGCCTGGCCGAACAATCCCATTTGTCCGCTGACCGATGACAAATTCACGATCCGGCCATCTTTGCGCAGAATGGCCGCGGCTTTTTGCGTGACGTTGAAAGTGCCGGTCAGGTTCACGCGTACCACGCTTTCGAAATCTTCCAGCGTCAGTTTCTTGATTGTGCGGTCGCGAATGATGCCGGAGTTGTTGATCAGAATGTCGAGGCCGCCAAATTTCTCGCCGATCGTCCTCATCATCGCGTCGGCTTGATCGGGGCTGGTCACATCGCACTCGATCAGGAGCGGTTCATTCAACTCCTTCGCCACCGCGTCCGCATCCGATTTATTCTGGCCGGCGGAGTCGGCGACGTAGTTCACGATGCATTGCGCGCCGCGTTTGCCGAACGCTTTGATCATCTCCGCGCCGAGGCCGCGCGAACTGCCGGTAACAAGCACGGTTTTGCCGGTGAAATCCAAAGGATCACTCATCGAGGAGGTTGAGGGTTGAGAGTTGAGGGTTGAGGGCGGGAATACCGGCGCACGATCAGTGCAATCGGCAGTCCGATTAAGAACATGTGCACGCACACTGCGGTCACATCTCGCGAGGCGGAAGGATGCACAATAGGATAGGCGAGAGGCATGACGATCCAATACATGAAACCATAAATGACCACTCCGTACAGTAATCCCGAAATGACCGGGTGCTGCGTGAGGAAAACAAGTTTGCGGCTCGCCCCGTAGAAAACAGTGGCAACAACACAGGCAATAAAGAAATGGATCGCGAGTCCCAACCCGGCCATCGCCAGGCCGCCCTTGATCGCCGATTCACGGCCGACCAAACCCGCGGCGACTCCTTGCAAAACGCGAATTGGACCGACGCCTTTCGGATACGAAAGAATGAACGCAGAGCTGATGTCCAAAATTCCGACGATCAATGTGGCCCAAGCGATGGCTGGAAAAGCGCGCGACTTCTCGGCCGTCAGGGTGGAACCCGATGCGCTCATGCGCGGACGTTAGGCTGAAACGGCATTGCTCGACAAGCGATTGCCGCTAAGATTTCAAACTCCATGGCCGCTCCGATCCGAGTTCTCACTGCTGTTCCGATTTGCGATGGACATGACAGCGCCATCAATACGATCAATCTCGAATTTATCCGGCACGGAATCGAGGTGGTTTACTTGGGATATCATCGTTACGCGACGGATATGGTGCGCGCCGCGATCCAGGAAGATGTGAAGGCGCTGGGGATTTCGAGTTATAACGGGGGGCACGTCGAGTTTTTTTCCGAAGTGGCAAGGCTCTTGAAGAAACAAGGCGCTGATTACATCAAAGTTTTCGGCGGCGGCGGCGGGACGATCACGGGCAATGACGACGTGATTATGCGGAAGAACGGCATCGACAAGATTTTTTTCGCAGGCACGTCGTTGGCGGACATGGTCGACTACGTCCACAAACATTACGGTGGAACGCACAAACCGTTTCGCGGGCGCAAGCCTAGTGCCGATATGCAATTGGCGCGCAAGTTGACGGAGATTGAGGACCGATATGCGGGGAAGAAGGGGAAACGTCCAACGTCCAACGTTCAACGTTCAACGTCCAAAGGAAGACAAGGGAGCAAGAAAACTGGAACGCGCGTGTTCGGTTTTACGGGGCCGGGAGGAGCGGGCAAGACGACGTTGATCGACGAGCTTGTGTTGCGTCTTCTCCATCGCGAACCGAAGGCGCGCATCGCGATTCTCTCGCATGATCCGAGCGTGGTTGGCGCGGGCGCGTTGCTCGGCGATCGCGCGACGATGATCAATTCACAGAACGAACGCGTTTTCATGCGCAGCATGGCCACCCGCGGACAAGCCGGCGGGCTTTCTCCCGCGACTGAAGATTGCCTGATGCTGCTCGCACAGTCCGGCTTCGATTACGTGATTATCGAAACGGTTGGCACAGGCCAGGAAGCGATGCCATTTCAGACCGGGCTGGTCCACAAAACCGTCTTGGTGATGAATCCGGATTACGGCAGCCGGCTGCAATTGCAGAAGATCGTCATGCTCGATCTCGCCGACATCGTCGTCGTGAATAAGAGCGACCAGGAACGCGCGCGCACGGCGACTTCTGAAATCGGAAGCCGGCTGGATCAGAACAAGCGATCGCAGATTCTTGTTTCCACGGTGGCGAACCGGCATCGCGATGCAGGTGTGGACGAGTTGTGCGATTTGTTGACGGAAGACAGAAGGTTGTAGCGGTGGTCTATGACCGCCGAATCTTAAAATGTTCGGCGCCCATAGAGCGCCGCTACAGAAGAGTATCGTGGCGCTCGGGGGAGCGCTTCTAACGGAGTATTGATATGAGCAAACTGGGACAGGTGGTCGAAGCGGTTGAGAACTACAATGAGTTCGTTCTCAAAGAGGTAAAACGAGCGCGGACCGACGAGACATTCGGTCAGCAAATGGTCGATCGCTGGAATGATGTGAAGTCGAAGACGCCGATCGGGACGGCGCCGACTGGTTTGAAACTGCCACGTCTTGCCCTGCCGGAAATCGACGAAGCCGGCGAGATCACCCGCTACTTGTTAGGCGAAGGCCTGCCGGGCGAGTTTCCCTTCACCAATGGCGCGTATCGCGAAATGTATCTCGAGCCGTTGCGCGAGTTGGAAGCCGGCAGCTACGGGAGGGTTGGAAAGAACGGCAAGAATGGCCACAAGAAGAATGGGAAAAATGGCGCGAAGGCCGCCGCGCCAAAAGCGGTTGAAGTCGAGGAACCCACGCGACTTTTTTCCGGACTCGGCCTGGCGGAAGACACGAACGCGCGCTTTCATTTTCTGACTGGTCATCAACGCAGCGCACGTCTGAGCACGGCGTTTGACGGCCCGACGCTTTACGGAATCGACAGCGATGCGGAAGGGGTCTTCGGCAAGATTGGCGAAGGCGGCCTCGCCATCGACACCTACGAAGATATGGTCCGTCTCTACGACGGTTTCGACATGGGCTCCTCTGCTTTTTCCGCGTCAATGACGATCAGCGGCCCGGCGCCGATCATCATGGCGATGTACATCGCGGCGGCGAAAAAGCGTTTCGGTCCGAACGTGGTTCCGAATCTGCGCGGGACCATCCAGGCCGATATTTTCAAAGAAGTGCAGGCGCAGAACGAAACGATTTTTCCCACGGAAGCGTCGCTGCGTTTCCTCTGCGACATGATCGAATGGACCACGAAGGAAATGCCGCGCTGGTATCCAGTGTCGATCAGCGGCTATCACATCGGCGAAGCAGGCGCGACTCCGGTGCAGCAGGCGGCCTACACGGTTTCGAACGGTTTCGCTTATGCCGAGATGCTCGCCGCGCGCGGGATTCCGGTCGATCAATTTGGGCCGCGTCTCTCGTTCTTTTTGGATTGCGGTCTCGATGTCGAATACATCGCGCTCGCGCGCGTCTCGCGCCGCATCTGGGCCATTGGCATGCGCGATGTTTTCGGCGCAGGCCCGAAAGCACAAATGTTCAAACTGCATACGCAGACGAGCGGCCGTTCGCTGGTCGCGGCGGAATTCAAAAACAATCTCACGCGCACGGCGGCGGAGTTAATGCTCGCCTACATGAACGGCACGAACTCCTGCCATTCGAACAGCGCCGACGAACCGTTTACGACGCCGAGCGAAGAGTGGATTCGCCTCGCCGCGCATGGGCAGGCCATCCTGCTCGATGAATCCGGCATCTTCAAACACACCATGAACATGCTGAGCGGTTCGCCTGGCATGAAAGCAGTCGAACGCGCGGTGGAAGCGGCGATGCTCGAAGAGTTCCGGCAGATCGAAGAGTTCGGCGGTGTGTTGCCGGCGATCGAACATCGTTATCAACGGAGCCAGATCCAAAATGCGGCTCATCGTTACGAAGAACAAATTTACAACGGTACCCGCCCCATCATCGCGTTGACCAAGTATAACGACCTGAAGGACGAAATGCCGGAAGTGAAAATGGTGCGCACGCCGCGCGCCAAAAAACAGCTTCAGGTTGATCGGCTGGCGAAGTTCAAAAAGAGAAACGCCGAAAAGGCGAAACGCGCGCTCGATAAGTTGGCCGAGGTGGTGGAGAGCGGAGAGAATTGCTTCCCGACGCTGATCGAGGTCGTGGAAGTGTGCTCGTTAGGCCAGATCACCGGCCGGCTGCAGGAAATCGTCGGCCATTTTCGCCCGATGGTGTAGCGGGCGGCTGAAAGTGGGAGGGGCCTACTTCTTCGTCACGCGTTTCAGCCGCATGTTCTTGCCGTAGAAGGCGAGGCAGCGTGGCTCGGCGACGTGGGTCGGAGTGATGGAAACGAGAATATCATCGCCGGCACGCGTAATCGTGCCAGTGCCGGAATTGCTGAAGCTGTCTTCGAATTTGAATTGAAGAGTGCTGCCGGAAATCTTGGCGGGTCCCTGACCTTCCGGCGCAGCGCCGTGGCCATCGATGTAGGCGCCATCGAACGTGACCTGGATCGAACTGCCGGATTTTTCGATGGTTAATTGAAAGACTGCCCGGCCATTAAGGAATTTCTCAGCGCGGTATTCGCCGGCCCAATTCGGAGCATCAGCGGCACGAACGACGAGACCAGCAGCCAGCAGCAGAGAAGTCGCGAGAACAATTCGCCGGAACACAGAAGCGGAAAAAAGGGTGCCCATGAGGGAATTATGTGGCTGATCGCTC
Organism: Spartobacteria bacterium; assembly: GCA_003134785.1. Lineage (GTDB taxonomy): Bacteria > Verrucomicrobiota > Verrucomicrobiia > Chthoniobacterales > UBA10450 > AV80. The sequence goes on along the minus strand of PLCN01000017.1, from coordinate 290,312 downwards.
GGCTGCGCTAACTATTCGAAACGGCCACGGCGGGATTCGCATTGTGAGCGTGACGGCCCCCACATTATTCTGCGCACGAACATGGTTTCACCGCAAATAGGCGCCGGGGCAAGTGCGCGCACGCGAATCGCGGCACGTCTCCTGCCGTTTCTTTTTCTCCTCTACGTCGCGAACTATCTCGATCGCACGAACATCGCCTACGGGACGCTGGGGATGAAAGGCGACCTGGGTCTCACCGACTCGGTTTTTGGCACGGCGAGCGGTATCTTCTTCATCGGCTATTTCGCACTGCAGATTCCAGGGGCGCTGCTGGTGGAACGCTGGAGCGCCAGGCTCCTCCTGGCGATAACCCTGATAACGTGGGGTGCACTAACAACACTCACAGGTTTTGTTCGCACTCCGGGGGAGCTTTACGGCGCGCGCTTCCTGCTGGGCGCGGCGGAGGCAGGCTTCTTTCCCGGCGTGATTGTTTATCTTTCGCACTGGTTCATCTACCCGGACCGGGCCAAGGCGATGGCGCGGTTTATGTCCGCTATCCCGATTGCCTATATTCTCGGGGGGCCCATTGCCGGAAAAATTCTGGGTATTCACTGGCTCGGTATTCCGGGATGGAGATGGCTCTTCTTGTTGGAAGGCGTGCCCGCGGTCTTGCTCGGAATTGCTACCCTGTTCGTGCTGCCCGATCGGCCTAACGAAGCGCGATGGTTGCGGGTTGACGAACGCGATTGGCTGGCTGCTCGTCTTGCGGAAGAGCGGCACGCCAAAGCAAACCAGGATCGCGTTACGGTTTGGCGAGCGCTCCGCGATCGGCGGGTAGTGCTGCTCACCGTCGGGCTGTTCTTTTGCTATAGCGGTGGGTACGCATTTTGGTTCTGGATGCCGACCATGCTTCAGCGCCTCACCGGCTGGAGTACAGAGCGCGTGGGCTGGATCGGCGCGATTCCGTTTCTCGCGGGCCTTGTGGGAATGCTCTTACTAGGCTGGAACTCCGATCGAACGCGCGAGCGCCGCTGGCATTTTGCCATACCGCAATTGACCTCGGCGGCGGCGCTGGGCGCGTGGTTCTTTCTCCCGCCTTCGAACGCGATGCTCGTGGGGGTGTTTTCGCTGGTCGTCTTCGGCACGATTGCGTATCTGCCGTCGTTCTGGGCTCTGCCGAGTTCATTTTTATCCTCTTCCGCGGCAGCCGCGGCGGTGGGGTTTATCAATTGCACGGCCAGCATTGGTGGATTTTTCGGCCCCAAAATCATAGGCGAACTGAGCCAGCGGACCGGCTCCTTTCGCGGTGGCTTTATCTTCATGATCGTGTGCTGGACGATCGCGTCGGTCCTGGTGCTGCTCTGCCCGCGAGAGCCTGCGGCATGAGGTGCGCCAGCCTCGAGAGCACGACGGGCAGGTTCCGATGACCGTTGTTGTCCATGGCACAAGCGTCACCGGTTTGAACGTAGATGAGGAAACGCGGTGCGCTCATTATCACGACGAACGCGATATCATCGCGATCAAATTCAAGTGCTGCGGAAAATGGTTTCCGTGTCATGAATGCCACGCCGAACTCGCCGGACACGCGGCGGAAGTTTGGTCAAAGGAAGAATTCGACGCGTCGGCCATTTTGTGCGGCGGCTGCGGGCATCAGTTAACAATCTGCGAGTATCTCGCTTGCGACTCAGTTTGTCCGCACTGTCGCCGGCAGTTTAATCCCGGCTGCGCCAGGCCTTATCATCTCTATTTTGAGAGTTAGAGCCCTAACCGCCTTTAATTCTTCAAGGCGATGTCGAATGGTGCACCGGTCTTGGCGCGGATGTCGTTCACGGTAACGCCGGGATGGAGCTCGGTGAGAACTAACCCGCCGCTTTGCTTCACCTCGAAGACGCACAAATCGGTGATGATGAGGTTGACGACTCCCAAGCCCGTGATCGGCAGGGTGCATTCTTTGAGAATCTTCGGGCTGCCGTCCTTCGCGCAGTGCTCCATCACGGCCACCACGCGCTTTACCCCTGCGACCAGATCCATCGCCCCGCCAGGTCCTTTGACCATCTTGCCGGGGACCATCCAATTCGCGATGTCGCCTTTGTCCGTCACCTCGAAGGCACCGAGAATCGCCAGATCGATGTGCCCGCCGCGAATCATCGTGAACGAGTCGGCGCTCGAGAAAAAAGCGGAGCCCGGCCTCGTCGTGATGGTTTGCTTGCCGGCGTTGATCAGGTCGGCGTCTACTTGATCCTCGGTCGGAAACGGACCGATGCCGAGAAGACCGTTCTCGGATTGCAGCGTGACGTTCATGCCTTCGGGAATGTAATTGGCCACCAGCGTTGGAATGCCGATGCCGAGGTTGACGTAATAGCCGTCGCGCAATTCCTGCGCGGCGCGCTTCGCCATCAAATCGCGGATCGGATTTTCTTTTTTCGCCGCCGTGCTGCCTTGCACGGTGCGAAATTCGATTCTCTTTTCGTAGCTTGGGCCTTGAATGATGCGATCAACGAAGATGCCCGGTGTGTGAATCTGGTCGGGATCCAGCTCGCCGACCTCGACGAGTTGCTCGACCTCGGCCACGCAGACCTTGCCGCAACTGGCGATCATCGGATTAAAGTTCCGGGAGGTTTTTCGAAAAATGAGGTTGCCGGATTTGTCTCCCTTCCACGCCTTTACCAGCGAGACCTCGGCTGTGATCCCCGGTTCGAGGACGTATTCCTTGCCGTCGAAAACTTTCGTCTCCTTGCCCTCGGTCAATTTGGTGCCGAAACCGGTGCGAGTGTAAAATCCCGGGATGCCCGCGCCGCCTGCGCGCAACCTCTCGGCGAGCGTGCCTTGCGGAATGAGCTCGAGATCGAGCTCGCCGCTGAGCACCTGGCGTTCGAACTCCTTATTCTCGCCGACGTAGGAGGCCATGACTTTCTTCACTTGGCGTGTGGTGAGCAGAACGCCCATGCCGAAGCCATCCACACCTGCATTATTGCCGACGATGGTGAGGCCTTTCACACCGCTGTCGTGCAGGGCGGCGATGAGATTTTCCGGGATGCCGCATAGCCCGAATCCGCCCGCGGCGATCGTCATGTTGTCGTGAAGGAGGCCGGCCAGTGCCGCTGTGGCGTTGGGATAGACTTTGCTCATGTGAAAAGAGATTTAACCACGAATTGGACGAATCAAAAAAGGTTTGTCATTCCGAACGGAACGCTGGCTCTTCTGTAGCCGCTTCGCTGTGCGAAGCGCCGGGGTAGATTCGTCGCTTCCGCCGCGGCGCTACGTCGCCCACAGGGCGGCGGCTACAGAAGAGTTCCGTTCGGGATCGGTTGCCGCCGCGCGATTCATCGCCAGATTGCAGGCTCACTTTATGTCTAAGACACTCGCTCATCGTCTCGCCGAATTCGCTTGTTCGCTGAATTACGAAGATCTTTCGCCTGAAGTCGTGCATGAGGTGAAGCGACGTGTGATCGATTCATTCGGTTGCGCGCTCGGCGCCTGGAACGAAGAGCCGTGCGTCATCGCGCGCAAAGTCGCTTCCGATTTTTCGGCGAAGAATGGCGCCACCATGATCGGGACCGACCTGCGGGTGCCGCCGGATTGGGCTGCCTTCGCGACCGGCTGTTGCATTCGCTATTTTGATTACAACGACACCTATCTTTCGAAAGAGCCGGCGCACCCGAGTGATAACATCGCCGCGGCGCTGGCTGTCGCGGAAAGCGTCGGCGCGAACGGCCGCCAGTTAATCAGCGCGATCGCCCTCGCTTACGAAGTGCAGTGCCGCTTCTGCGATGCCGCCAGCATTCGGGCCAAGGGTTGGGATCATCCTACTTACGGAGCATTTTCCACTGCGCTGGCCGCCGCCCGACTGATGAAACTCGACGCGGAAAAGACGCGGCACGCCGTCAATATCGCTGGCGTAAATTGCGCGGCGTTCCGGCAGGCGCGCGTCGGAGAGCTCTCCCATTGGAAAGGCGTCGCCTTTGCGAACGCCGCCCGCCATGGCGTGTATGCAGCACTGCTCGCGCGCGCGGGCATGACTGGTCCCGCGCCCATCTTCGAAGGACAAATGGGTTTCGAAAAAGAATTGGGCGTGTCGTTAGGCAACGTCGGCGAAGTCTTCGTCAAGCGACCTGGCGAGAAGAACCTGAACGAAGGCACGGCCGCGATGATTCTCAGAACGAGCATCAAATATTGGCCGGCCGAATACCACAGCCAGAGCGCGATCGAGGCGGCCATGTTCCTGCGGGCAGAGATCGGCGATCCGGCGAAGATCAAATCGGTGCGAATCGAAAGCCACGACGCCTCGGTCGATATCATCGGAAGCGAACCCGAAAAGTGGAAACCCGAGACGCGCGAGACGGCTGACCACAGTCTGCCTTACATCACGAGCATCGCGTTGATCGACGGCGAAGTAACCGAAAAGCAATTTTTGCCCGAGCGTTTCATGGATCCGGCGATCTGGAAATTTCTCGAAAACGTCACCGTGCAGCGCAATGCGGAATTGAGTTCGCTCTACGCGAAGGCCGTGGCCAACATCGTCCACGTGACGCTGAAAGACGGGCGGACCTTGACGAAGCGGGTGGATTATCCGTTAGGCAATGCGCTGAATCCGGTCAGTGACAAGCAGCTGGAGGGAAAATTCAACGCGCTGGTCGTGCCCGCGCTCGGCGAAGAAGGCGCGTGGAAGATTGTGGCCGCGGGCTGGAAATTGGATGAGGCGGAAAGCCCTAACGAATTGATGAAACTGGCCAAGATGCCCGGATAGTTCCGCGAAATGACGAAGGCTGCTCAACTGCGGAGTTTGATGGCAAAAGGCGCCGTGGCGATGCCGGGCGTGCCGAACGCTTCAATGGCGCGGCAGGTGGAACGCGCGGGATTTGACGCCGTCTATATCAGCGGCGCCGGCCTTGCGAACTCCACGGCGGGTTTGCCGGACGTCGGTCTGCTCACCTTGACCGAGGTGGCCATGCTGGCCGGTTTCATCGCGCACGCCGTCAAGATTCCGGCGATCGTCGATGCGGACACTGGCTTTGGCGGCACGGAAAATATCGGCCGAACGATCTACGAATTGGAACGCGCAGGCTTGGCTGGTTGTCATCTCGAAGACCAGGAATTTCCGAAGCGTTGCGGGCATCTCGCCGGGAAGCGTTTGGTCGAGACGGAAGAAATGGTCGAAAAGATTCGCGCGGCCGTCGCCGCGAAACGCGATCGAGATCTTCTGGTGATTGCACGAACCGATTCGCGGTCGCTGGAAAATTTCGACGGCGCAGTGAAACGCGCGAACGCCTACGTCGCGGCCGGCGCGGATGCGATTTTTCCCGAGGCGCTGCTGACGAAAGAAGAATTTCGGGATTTCGCCCGGGAAGTTAAAGTCCCGCTCCTCGCGAACATGACCGAGTTCGGCAAGAGCCCGTTGCTCAGTGTGCAGGAACTCGACGATCTCGGTTATTGCATGGTCATCTTTCCGCAGAGCGCCTTCCGCATTTCGATGAAGGCAACTGACGAATTTTTCCGGGCCCTCAAGAAATCGGGCACCCAAAACGATTGGGTAGAGAAGATGCAAACGCGGAAGGAACTTTACGAGACGCTTGATTACGATCCGGCCGCTGAAAGCTGGCCGGGATACAGCAGAGGGGAGAACGTCCAACGTCCAACGTCCAACGTCCAACGTCCAACTTCAGAGAGTTAGTGCGCGTCGCATTGGACGTTCGTTATTCCTCGTTCATGTTGAGGCGCACAAAATTCTGAAAAGAAACGTATGAGCACTGAAACAAAGCCTCCTTACAGCCCTGGCCTGGCCGGTGTGGTCGCGGGGGAAACGGAAATCTGTTGGGTCGATCCGAACGCCGGTTTGATGTACCGCGGCTACGACATCCACGAGATGGCGAGCAAAGCCAACTTCGAGGAAGTCGCTTATCTCTTGCTTAACGGAGAGCTGCCGACCGTCGAACAGCTGGCGAATTTTTCGAAGGCGCTCGCGGCTGAACGCGCGTTGCCCGAGCCGGTGCTGGAAATGTTGCGGCTCATGCCGAAGAACACGCACCCGATGGATATGTTGCGGACCGGCGTTTCGATGCTCGCCCCTTTCGATCGTGATCTTAATGATCACTCGCACGCCGCGAACGTGCGCAAGGCGATCCGGCTCATCGCCCGCGTCTCGACCTTGATCACGGATGGATGGCGCATTTCGCAGGGACAGGATCTCATTTCCGATAAGCCCGACCTGACACACGCCGGGAATTTTTTCTACAAACTGACCGGAGCCGTGCCGCAGGCGTGGCAGATCCGGATGCTCGACACGATTTACATTCTTTACGCCGATCACGAATTCAACGCGTCCACTTTCGCCGCGCGCGTGACCGCCTCTACCCTGGCGGACATGTACGCCGCCGTCACTTCCGCCTGCGGAACGCTGAAGGGTCCGTTGCACGGCGGAGCGAACGAAGAATCGATGAAGATGCTCGACGATATCAAGACGCCCGATCGCGCCGAGGGCTGGCTGATGGAGCAGTTGGCGAAGAAGGCGAAGATCATGGGCTTCGGTCATCGGGTCTACAAAGCCGGCGATTCTCGCGTGCCGATCATGCGCGAGATCGCGCGCGATCTCGGGAAACGCCTGGGCAAGGAGCAATGGGTGCCGATCTGCGAAAACCTGGAGAAGACGATGGAGCGCGAGAAACAACTTTGCGCCAATGTCGATCTCTATGCTGCGCCGGTTTTCACCATGCTGAAATTTCCACCGGAATTGAACACGCCGATCTTTGCCGTTTCGCGTGTCGCGGGTTGGTGCGCGCACGTGATCGAACAACACGATCATAATCGCCTCATCCGTCCGCGTTCGCTCTACACCGGCCCGCAATTGCGGCCGTACCCGGGCTCAGCGGCCAACGGCGCGTAGCGATCGATGGAGGCCGCAGAAACCCAATCGTTGCAGGAAAAATACGCGCCGACGAACGCGTGCTTTGGTTGCGGGCCAGCAAATCCCGATGGACTTCACATCCGAAGTTTTCCGCGCGGCGAGGAAGTTGTCGCGGAATGGAAACCGGAAACGCGCTATGAAGCTTTCCCCGGAGTCTTGAACGGCGGCATTATCGGCGCGCTGCTCGATTGCCATTGCAATTGGACCGCGGCCTTTTTTCTGATGAACAAATCCGGCGCGGACCGGACGCCATGTACCGTCACCGCGGATTACGCGATCAAGCTCTTGCGTCCCACGCCGACGAACGCGTCCGTTTTCCTCTCAGCCAAAGTCGTGGAGTCAACCGGCGATCGCGCCACGGTGGAAGGAACACTGACCGGCGGTGGAAAAGTTTGCGCGACCTGCCGTGGCACATTCGTCGCTGTGAAAGAAGGTCATCCCGCGTTTCATCGCTGGTAAGGTAGGGACGCCGTTCCGAGGCGTTCGATTCATCGTCAAGGTCGCAAAGTCGATTTGGGAGAAACGTCCCTATTTAGGATCGAAGGCGACGCGTTCGATGTGCGAATACACGTTGAAAGTGGGCGGGCGGAGAAAGCCGATGAGTGTCTGATTGCTTTCGCGGGCGAAGTTTACCGCAAGACTCGACGGTGCGGAAACGGCGGCGACGATCGGAATTCCAGCCGCAAGCGCTTTCTGCACGATCTCGAGCGATGACCGTCCGCTCACAATCATGATGTGGTTTCTCAGCGGCAGGAGATCATCGAGGAACGCGCGGCCGATCGCTTTGTCGACCGCGTTATGGCGACCAATGTCCTCGCGCAATACAACCAGCTTGCCTTCGAGATCGAAGATAGCAGCGGCGTGAATTCCACCGGTCCGAGCGAAATTCCCCTGGGCACTGCGCAGACGTTCAGGCAGTGCGAGAAGTTTCGCCGCTTCGATTCGGATCGCAATCGTTGAGTCAATCGGCGGAAATTGTTGGCGAATGAATTCGATACTCGTCTTTCCGCACAGCCCGCAGCTCGTGGAAATCGTCCCGAAACGATGCGCCGCTGCCGGAGTGAATTTTGCCGCAGCCGCCAGCGTGACATTGAGAACGTTGCCAAGCGAAGCCGGCAATGTGCACGGCGCGATCTCTCGCAGATCGCTCCGCGCGCGCACAATTCCCTCCGAAAGAAGAAAGCCGGCCGCCAGCTCCTCATCGTTGCCCGGCGTGCGCATGGTGACCGCAAGCGGATCCTGGCCGATCCGAATTTCCAGCGGCTCCTCGATTGCGACTTCATCCGTCACGCATTCATAACCGCCGTCCGCTTTGCGGCGCATAACGCTTCCGGCGCCGATTCCTTGCTCCTCAGCTCCCAACGCGCTCATAGAAGAATCATCGCACGAAAGGCCGATGCGGCGAGGCGCCCAAGTGATAGCATTGCGGCATGACTCTCACCGCGGTCCTGCTCGCTGGCGGCGAGTCGCGGCGGATGGGCCGGGACAAGGCGGAGATTGTTTTTCGCGGCCAGCCGCTTTGGCAACGACAGATCGAGCTTCTACGAGATCTCGGCCCGGAGAAGATTTTCGTTTCCGTCCGCAACGAGCCTTCCTGGCTGCCGCTCGACACGGAGTTGATTTTGGATAGGCCGCCATCCCGCGGCCCGCTCAGTGGCCTAACGAAAGCTTTGGAACGAATGCAAACATCGCACCTCGTCGCGCTGGCAGTCGATATGCCGTTCATGACGAGTGAGCAGATGCGTTTTCTTTGTGGCCTCGCAATAGCTGGACGCGGCGTGGTTCCGGTAGTGAATGATCGCGCCGAACCGCTGGCCGCGGTCTACCCGCGGGAGGCCGTCGCGGATTTTGCCACGGCACTCGCGGGCAGCAATTTCTCCCTGCAAACGCTGGCCCGAAATCTGGCCAGGGCCGGCACGATTCAGACGCTGAACGTTGAGGTAGAAGCGCAAGGATTCTATCGCAGTGTCAACGAACCGGCTGATTTGGTCCGCGAAGGCTGACCGCGCTGCTGCGAATCAAAGCTCCGGCGAAGCGACGCTGGCGGCATGCTGAATGGGATCCACCAGGTTCAACTTGCCGGCGTCGTTCAGCGTTAGTTCTCGCGACTGGCGCTTGTCCATTTCAAAGAGGCGAGTCTGGGTCGCGGCAAAGCTTCGATTCAAAACATCAAGGTTCGCTTCATCGTTCAGCCGAACGGAGCGGTCATCGAAATTTCCCGAACCAACGGAAACGAAAGTGTCATCCACGATCATCAACTTCACGTGCACCATTGTCGGTTGATACTCATAGAGTTTGATTCCGGCTTTGATGAGTTCCGGCCAGTGCCGGCGCGAGGCCGCGCGCACTAACTTCTGATCGATGTGCGGGCCCGGCATGACGACTTCGACCTTTACTCCTCGTTTCGCGGCGGCCATCAGTTCCTTCCGCGTCAGGTCGTCGGGAAGGAAATACGCGTTCTCGATCCTCAGAGTTTTCTGAGCCGAGGCAATTGCCAGCAGATACATCAGGCGAATGCTATTATCGCCTTGGCGCGGAGAGCTCTTGAATCCTTGCGCGAGATAAGGTCCGGCTGCGGCCAGCGGCGGAAAATATTCAGAACCGTGCAGCATGACTCCCCGGGTCTTCAGCCAGTTCTCCATGAAAATCCCCTGAATCTGTGCGACCACCGGGCCGGCGACCTTATAGTGATTGTCGCGCCAATGCTCCGGCGATTGTGCGTTTCCGGTCCATTCGTTGGCGATGCCGACGCCGCCAACGAACGCGATCTTGCCATCGATGATCAACAACTTGCGGTGACTTCGATTGTTGAACCGACGAATGTCCCACCAGAAAATGGAATGATATTTCTCGATATTGACGCCGGCGCTCTGGAGTCGCGAAAGATTCTCCGAGCCCATTTTGCTCGTGCCCTGTGCGTCGAGAATCGCGTTTACTTTCACGCCGGCCTGGGCCCGCTCCGCGAGCGCCTCGGAGAATTCGCGCGCGATGTCGCCGTCCCAGAATACATACGTCTCGAAATCGATCGAGCGTTGGGCGCTACGGATGGCTTTGAGCATTGCCGGAAAAATTTGATCGCCATTTACGAGAGTGATGATGCTGTTGCCGGGCACGAAATTCCCTCCGAGCAATGCGCCGCTCGATTGCCGGAACTCGGGGGATGCCGCCGAATAAAGTGGCGCCACTTCCTCGGTAATGCGTTTCCCTCCTATCGTGCAGCTGCTCAGACACCAAAGGAGAAAGGCGCAGGCAAGACGCTGGCAGTTTTGATGGATTCTCGGAGAACGCGGATGAGACATTTTGCTTTTCGACCGCTCTATGAATGGCTCCGATGTTGCTTTAAAGCATCGGTCAACCACGCGTCGAGATGCATCTCCTTACCATCCGGGAGGCGGACGAGATAAGGCTTGCCGCTCAGAATACTTTTTGACGCGGACAGCCGGATGAAATCTTCCGGAGTCGTGATGTCCTTTTTGAAATGCGCGTACTTCGCTTTGATATGGTCGGCTGCTTCGGCGGGCGTGTGAGAGGTGCCGTTGCGGATGAATGTCGCCTTCGAGTTTACGACGTAATCAATCAGATAGTTGATGGTTTGGTCGAGTGACTCGGCCGATTTCGACGGACTGGCGAACGCGACGAACGTGATAAGGAAAAGCGGGAGCCGGAAAAATTTCATCTTTTAGGTTCGGCGCTCAACGGCAACTCGCGTGCGCGCCGAACGATAATCGACGCAGACAGCCGTGAATCCTTCAATTTCTCGGAGCCGACCCGAAGAATTCGCTGCCCGAATTCCGTGGATGCGTCACGTCGCGTATGACGCTTAGGCTTGAGCCATGAAAAATTCGAGCTTTCGAATCGTTCCGATTCACACCGAAATTGCCGAGGCAGCTCGCCGTGAGGCGGAGGCGGGCGCGTCAGATCACGCCGTCATCACGGCGGATTCGCCGGGAGGATTTCCCTGTCGGCATTGCCTCCGCTGGGCACAGCCTGGCGAACGCATGATCCTGTTTCCCTACGCCGCCATCGCGCCGGGCCGGCCTTACTCAGAAAGTGGCCCGATCTTCGTCCACGCAGAACCTTGCGCGCGGTACGCGGCGACTGACGAATTTCCGCTGGAATTTCGAGAGGGCCGCGTCCTACGAGCCTACAATTCGCAGCACGACATGATCGCGGCCGAGGTGGCGAACGGGGAGGGGCCCGAAGCCGTGATTGAAAGGTTTCTGCAAAGGCCTGAAACTGCTTTTGTTCACGTCCGCAGCGTCAGCCACGGTTGCTACACGATGGAGGTTGAACGCATATGAAAGCGATGGAACTTCTGCCCCCTTCCGACACGATGTATCGCGCGTTGGTCAATCGCGATTCGAGTTTCGAAGGAATCTTTTTCGTCGGCGTGCGCACGACAGGGATCTTTTGTCGCCCGACTTGTTCGGCCAAGAAACCCGCGCGGATGAATGTCGATTTTTTCGCGACGCCGAGTGAAGCGTTGCATGGCGGCTACCGGCCGTGCTTGCGCTGCCGGCCGATGGACCCGGGCGAGCGACCGCCCAAGTTGATCGAACAATTGCGCGCGGAAGTCGAACGCGCTCCGGGCGGGCGGCTGACCGACAAGGAACTCGCCGCGCTCTCGATCGATCCGTCGACCGCGCGCCGGCAATTCAAGCGTCATTACGGAATGACGTTCCAGGCCTATCACCGCGCGCGGCGGATGGGGCTCGCGTTGCGCGAGGTGCGCAAAGGCGGCCGCGTGGATGAAGCGCAAAATGGCAGCGGGTTCGAATCGGCCAGCGGCTTTCGCGAAGCTTTCACTCGCATTTTCGGCGATCCGCCGACGGCAGCCAAATCGCGCGCCTGCATGTTTGCCGAACGAATCGACACTCCTCTCGGCGCAATGCTAGCCGTCGCGGACGATAACGGATTGCGTCTGCTCGAGTTCGCGGACCGGCGTGCGCTGGAAAATGAATTGGCAACTCTGCGCCAGCGATTAAAAACCAATGTCGTCCCCGGCGAGCACCAATACCTCGACGCGATTCGCCAACAGTTGGCTCGCTATTTTTCCGGCGAAAATCTCGAGTTCGATATTCCGCTCGCGCCGATCGGCTCGGATTTCCAGATGCGCACCTGGGAGCTCTTGCGCTCGATACCGACAGCCGAGACGCGTTCCTATTCCTGGATGGCGGAACGCCTCGGCATTCCGAACGCGCGTCGCGCTGTCGGCCGCGCCAACGGCACGAACATGCTCTCGATCATCATACCCTGTCATCGTGTCATTCGCGCAGATGGATCGCTCTGCGGCTACGGCGGCGGACTCTGGCGAAAAAAATGGCTGCTCGATCACGAGCGGAAGTGGAAGAAATGACGGGTGATGGGTTCCTAATCGCTAAGTCACTCAGTAGCTAATATTCACCCTCATCGCTCCAAAGAGCGTAATTCTTCCGCGCAAGGTGGCGAATTTCCTGCGGAAGTTTGCGATAGCAGTCCCAGAAACGAGCGGTCGTCCGGCTCGTCACTCTTCGTCCGCGAGAATTTTCTCAAGCGGGATCGTTTTTTCTTCGCGAATCGCGGCGTCGGTTTCTTTTGTCAGCCAGTCCATCTTGCCATATGCGAAGTCGGCCTTCATCTGCTTGTCCCACTCGTCATCGGCGTGCGGAAAAAGCTCGGTCAGCAACTCGCAGTATTCTTGTGGCGACAACCGGGCGATCGCTTCTTTGATTTCAGCAACCGTGCTCACAGGCAAATCGTCATGTATTTCCGTGCAAATAACAAGACGCGGAAATGTGTCCGCCGTGCCTGATTCGCTAAGTCACTCAGTGAAAGCTGCCATGCGGTTTGAGACAAAGTGACAGGGGTGTGAGAACAGAATTTCCGCGACTTTCTATAGACCTTCTCTGGCACAGTGTTGGAAGTGTTGTTCTCAAACCGTTGGCACTTTGTCTCAAACCGCGCGGCAACAATCATCGCTAGCTTGTTAATTGAACAACGCGCCCAGGAGGACTCGAACCTCCGACCGTCGGATTAGAAATCCGATGCTCTATCCGGCTGAGCTATGGGCGCTCAAACGCAATCAGTCGCTAGAGAGTATTGCCGGCTCAAGCTACAGCAAATCAGTTTGTGCGGTCGCGCCGAATTTCGTTGTCGCTGACGGCGTGCGAGCTCGACGAAGAGCGCGATCTCGCTGCTTTCGCGCTTACTGAAGATTGTAGATTTCCACGGTGGCGACGCCGGTGGAGTCGTTCGCGCCGCGCACGATCGCCGTGTAACTGCCAGGCGGAAGAGTCTGCACGAGCGCCGATTCCAAACTGTCCGTGGGCGGGATCGAAGTTGCTTCAACTTCACCCTGTTGACTGCTGCCGTCGGGACGAATTTTCCAGTTATCGTTGGAAGCGATCGTGGTGCCGCTGGCGTCGTGCAGCTCTAACTCCGGATCGGACAACGCACCTTGGATACCGGAAGCGCTCAGCGATGGGCCGAGTGCACGCAGAATCACTCTGGCGTTTCCGCCGCCGCCCGCGCCGGCGTCCACGATCAATCCAGCGATCATGACGTTTTCGCCGTTGTCGACAAGTCCGCGCGTGCTGATGTTCGCGAGCTTCGAGTTGGCCGCTTGCGCCAGGTCGTACACTTCCACAACGCCGACTCCGGTGCCGTCGTTCTTTCCCGAAAGAATGGCGGTATATGCACCCGGGGCCAGCGTGGCTACTATGGCCGACTCGAGATCGTTCGTGGGCGGAATAGTCGTCGCTTCCACTTCCGCCTGATGCTCTTTCCAGTCATCGTTGGTCGCGAGCGTTGCGCCGCCTTGATGCAACTCAAGAATGGGATCCTGGAGGGCAGTGCCGACGCCAGCGAGGGAAGGACCTATCCCGCGAATGATCACTTTCTTTGGATCGCTCCCGGTGATGATGAACCCGGCGATCAACACTTTGTCGGCCGTCAACACCTGCGCTCGGGTTGAAATGTTGAGCAGGTTCCGCGGCGGAGCCATGTTCAATCGAAAGATGGTGCCTTGATTTGAGCCGCCGCCTGTCTCGGTCGCTCCGTAGAGATTGTGCTCTTCGCCTTCGAATAACTGACTCGGATGGCCGCCGGTCCCTTCGCCATCGAAAATGTAAGTGGTCACTTGTCCGGCCGGATTGATCCTGAAGATGCTTCCGGCTTTCGGGATCCCAGCATCGGGCGTGGCGCCATAGACATCGCCGTCTGTACTCAGGGTTAACTTGGAGGAATCAGTGCCGTTGGCGCCCTGCAAACTAAACAGAGTGCTCCGTTGACCGGCTGGCGTGATTTTGAAAACCGTGCCGATCGTTGGGAAGCTGGCAACGCCGTACAAATTGCCATCGCTTCCTTGGACGACTTTGCCAGGATTGCCGCCGTCGCCAGCGCCAGTAAACGAATACAATGTCGTCAGTGCACCCGCGGGCGTGAATTTGAAGACCGTTCCGTAGCCGTTAAAAACATTGGGCGGCGTCTCAGGCCCATACAGCGTGCTGCCGTAAAAATTCCCGTCTTTTCCCTGAACTAATGAGTTAGGCAAACTTCCGTCCGCTCCACCCGTGAAGCTGTAGAGGACCGTGAACGCACCTGCCGGAGTAAGTTTAAAAAATATTCCGGCGTTGTGCATGGCAGCCAGGTGATTGAAAAAACCGCCGCTCGAGTCGCCGGCCGCTGTGCCGTAAAAGTTGCCGTCCGTTCCCTGGATCAGACTGATCGCGTGCGTCCCTTTGCTATCCGCAAATCGAAACAGCGGCGTGAACGTTCCTGTCGGAGTGAGCTTGAAGATCATCCCATTCAAATCACCGACGGCTCTAGGCGCGGTCGCGCCGTAAAGGTTCCCATCCGCAGCTCCGATCAGAACGGTCGGATTCGCTTCGTCCGGGGTAAGAGCTTGAAACTGATAAAGTGTGGTGAGGGAGCCATTGGGACCCAGTTGATAGACAGATCCATGATCTAAATCTCCGTTGAAGCCGCCAAAAACGGTGCCGTAAAACGTTCCGTTTGAAAACCGCACCTGTGGAAGAGTGCGGAGTGGTTGAGTCAGCGATGTCATCGTCTCAATCGTTGCACCCCGCAGAGGCACAACGAGCAATGTTGATCCCAACAAGACAATTGTCGCGAACCGGAGCGCAGGCCGCAGTAAGATGTTCTTCGAGAAAGCGGACAAGTAACGAAAGGGATTTTTTTGGTCGATAATCACATGTCCATGGCAGCAGGTTTGTGGCCATCCTGCGCCGTCGTTGAGAGGAATTGTTCATCGCTTTCCGCGGGCCGCCTGACTTGCTTTGCCATGGGACAACTCGGAGCGTTCCGCCGATGAATTCGCTCTTCGTCATCGTTCCTTACAAATATGAAGGCATGTGGGTCTTCGATGATCCGGGAGTCGGCCTATCACGCGAGCCTTTCGTTGCCGGCATCGATACGCTGATCGATCGCCTCGTCGCGGAAATTCCGGAGGCCGATCTGGGATTTCGCGCGATTTTTAGCGCCGCGCCGTTTCCCGGTGCCGCCGAAAGGCTGGAATGGCAACGGGAAGAGTCAGGCGGGAACTGGTATTACAACGACCGCTTCAAGATGGAAGGGTGGCTTTGCCCGGCGCTGTTCAAGTATTTCGCCGCGGCGCCGAAAACGATTTTTGTGAAGGTCGAGTCGGTGAAGAGATGAAGCGTAATGTGGGAGCGGCCTCAGTGCCGCGATCGTCGTCGGGACACTGAGGTCCCTCCCGCGTTTTTGGGCTGAATTTGAAGCGTTGAAGCCTGTGATCCAAGAATGCTGCCGCTTTAACTCTTCAACAATCCCCGGCGCCACCCGCTAGTCGCTAATCCGATGTTTCAGTTCCCACACGCGCAAGGCGGCGAGCAATAAACTCTTCGTGCGCGTGAGCGTACCGATGGCTGCCGGCTCGCGCACAATAGCTTGCGCGCTGTTCTTGCGGGGGCGGCCGCGGCGAGCTTTTGTCTTGCCCGCGTTTCGCGCGGTCTCGCTCAGCGGGAGATGGCCGATGTTGTTCATGATTTCCAAAAAGCACCTTCCGGGCCAGCGGAGGAATGGGTGAACTGGAGTAGTGGAGTAATGGAGGCAAGCAGCAGTTCCCGCTCTCCCACTCCAGCACTCCATTACTCCATCTCCCCATTGGGGAATTCCCTTGTGCGCATCTCCGTTCTCCGCACATTTCCCCGGCATGGCTAATCGGAAACTCGGCTGCTTGAGCATCTTTTTGTTCGTCGCGCTTTGCGCCAGCGTGCTCACGAATTTCATTCTCATCGCCGCCGTTTTCAGCCGAGTCAGTGGCAGTTCGCGCCAGGAAGAACCGACTCCTTCGTTCCGCGAGACGATCGTGCAACACGGCCGCAAAGGCAGCAGTGACAAGATCGCGGTGATCACGCTCCGCGGACTGATCAGTTCGTCGCTCCCCGGCAACGTCGGCGATTCCATGGTGGACGATATGAAGCTGGCGCTTCAGCAGGCGCGCGACGATGAGCACGTTCGCGCGGTCGTGCTCGAGATCGATTCGCCGGGAGGTGAAGTCACGGCCTCGGATGTCATTTACAATTGGGCGGTCAAGACCCGCGCGAAGAAACCGGTGGTTGTTTACATGGATTCACTCGCGGCGTCCGGCGGCTATTACGTCGCGTGCGGCGGAAAATATTTAATGGCGAATGAGACCACGATCACCGGCAGCATTGGCGTGATCATCCAAACGTTGAACTACGAGCAACTCTTCAACAAAATCGGTCTCGCCTCCGTCGTTTTCAAAAGCGGGAAGTTCAAGGACATGCTCAACGGCGCCCGCGCCGTCACACCGGAAGAGCGCGAGTACGTCCAGAGCTTCGTCATGAAAACCTATGAAAAGTTCCTGGGGATCGTGGCGAAGGAGCGCAATGTGCCGGCGGACGTTTTGCGGAACACCGTCGCGGACGGACGCATCCTTTCGGGCAAGGACGCGCTCGATAACAAATTGATCGACGGCCTCGGGCAAATCGAAGACGCGTTCGGAAAAGCGAAGGAACTCGGGAACGCGTCCGACGCTACCGTCGTGAAATACGGGCCGCCCTTTTCGTTCGGTCGTCTCTTCCGCGCCTTCAGCAGCTCGAGCAATTCGAAGATCGAACTGACGTTGCCGAAGCAGCTCGTCCCTCAGCTCGAGACGGGCCGCGCTTATTTTCTGCCGAGCTTCTACGCTCCTTAGGGAAAGCGTCGGACCATGGCGTTCGACGGTTTTCTGCCAGCGCTCTCCGCTGCGATCTACGCGTTGTTTCTGATCGGCGCGGTCTACATCTACGTCTCACTCCTCCGGCAAATCCGCGCTCGCGTGCCGGAACCCGCCGCGATTCCGCTCCGCGATTTTGGCTGGCCTGAGGCGATTCTGGCGGGCCTTCTCGCCTGTTATCTTATGCTTAATCTCGTGGTGCCGGCTTCTCACGACGCCACTAGCATGCGCAGCCGCGATCTCGTCGCGGGCGCCCTGCTTACGATTGGAGTGTTACTCGTCATCGCAACGTTTCTGCATTTGCGCGGGCTTAACTTCAATTCGTTAGGCGGATTATCCAAGATTGGGTTCGGACGCGCGGTGGCGACCGGAGCGGTTTTGATGCTGGCCGCATACCCAATGATCTTTCTCGCGGAGGCGGTGACGCAACGTCTGTTGCGTGGCGTTCCGGAGAAGCAGGGAATCGTCGAGCTGTTTAACGCCTCGACCTCTTTGAAGCAGCGCGTCCTGATCATCCTGCTGGCGGTAATGCTGGCACCGATCGCCGAGGAATTTCTTTTTCGGTTTTTTTTGTATGGCGTGATGAAGCGATACTTCGGCTACGGCGTCGCCCTGGTGATCAACGCTCTTCTTTTCGCCGCCGTGCATGCGCATCTTCCGTCGTTGGCGCCGCTCTTCATCCTCGGAATTTGTTTCACGATCGCTTACGAATGGACCGGCTCCATTCTTGTTTCCATGACGATGCATGCGCTCTTTAACGCGCTCGCCCTGACCGCGCTTGCCTTCCCCGAGATTTTTCCCCAATGAAGCTGGCAGCGCTCGGTGAAGACCGGTTGCTCGCGCAGCTTTTACCGAATCTTCCAAGCAACGGTTCGGTCGTGCTGGGCGCGGGCGACGACTGCGCCGTAGTAGAAGCGCCCGGTAAGAGCAAACTCCAACTGCTCAAAACCGATTGCGTGGTGGAAGGAATTCATTTCACGGCAAAGAGCCCGCCCGCTTTTGTCGGTTGGAAAGCGATGGCCCGGCCGATGAGCGATTTCGCGGCAATGTCCGGCGTCCCGCAGTTCGCACTGGTCACCATGATTGTTCCCGCGCACAAGACGCTCGATTGGGTGAAGCAGGTTTATCGCGGATTGGAGAAGGCCGCGCGCGTGTTCGATGTAACGATCGTCGGCGGCGAGACGAGCAACATCAAGGGTCCCGCCGTGATTTCTGTCAGCGTGACCGGTTTCGTGGAGAAGCATCGATGGGTTGGCCAGAGCGGAGGAAAAGCGAAAGACGAATTATTCGTGACGGGCCGGTTGGGCGGATCGCTCCGCGGCCGGCATCTGAAGTTTACGCCGCGAATAGAGGAATCGCGTTGGCTCACCAAACACTTTTCGATTCATGCGATGATGGATTTGAGCGACGGTTTGGGCGCCGACCTGCCGCGCCTCGCGCGGGCCAGCCATGTGGGGTTTGAAGTGGACGAGGTGGCCTTGCCCTTAAATCGCGGCTGCACTACTGAGCAGGCGATTTCAGATGGCGAAGACTACGAATTGCTCTTTGCCATTTCTCCTGCAAACGCGCGCGCGCTGCCAACGCGCTGGCGGAAGCAATTCTCAAAGGTGCCGCTTACTCGCATTGGTCGCTTAATTCCAAAATCCAAAATCCAAAATCTAAAATGGCGAGGCTATGCTCATTTCCAATAGCGCAGAAGAGACGATCGCCGCCGGGCGCAATTACGCGCGGAGCGCGCGCCGCGGCGATGTTTTCGCGTTGACCGGAGATCTCGGCGGCGGGAAAACGCAATTCGTGAAAGGCTTCGTCGCAGGTCTGGAAAGCCCGGCGGAAGTGACGAGTCCGACTTTCGTTCTCGTGCACGAATACGAGGGCGGCCGGCTGCCGGTTTACCACTTCGACTTTTACCGGCTCGATCGCAGTGAAGCCGTTTTGCGACTGGGATTCGACGAGTACGTTTTCGGTGACGGCGTCTCGTTGATCGAATGGGCCGACCGTTACGTCGACCTCATCCCGAAGGAGGCGAAGTGGTTTTCCTTCGAGTTCAAGGGCGAAAACACTCGGGTGATTCGAGAGGGACGGCCGCAATGAAAATTCTCGCGCTGGAACTTTCCAGCGGGCAGGGGAGCGTTGCCTGGATCGAAGAGGATCGCGATCCGTTTGTCCGCTCCTTCGCCAACGATCGAAAACACTCCGGTTTGTTCTTCGAAAATTTGCAGCTTTGCTCACGCGAGTTCGGCGCACCGGCTGCGATCGTCGTCGGCCTTGGTCCTGGTTCTTATGCGGGAGTGCGCATCGCGATTGCGACCGCGTTTGGTCTTCGTGCGGCGTCCGGCGCGAAACTGATCGGGATTCACTCCATTTGCGCGATCGATCCCGCGGCCGGCGAGTATTGCGTGATCGGCGATGCGAAGCGGCAAACCTTTTTCTTTGCGCGAGTGCGTGACGGCCGGCTGCTGGAAGGACCTTCCCTGCAGGCAGCCGCCGAGGTGCAACGAAGAATCTCGGAATCGCGTTGGCCCATTTACGCCTCGGCGCCTCTGCCGCAATTCCCCGAGGCACTCCTTGCCTTTCCTTCTGCGCATCGCCTGGCGGAACTCGCGCGCGATCAGATTGAAGAAATTCCCGATTCCCACTCATTGGAACCGATTTATCTTCGCGGGCCGCATATTACCGTCCCCAAAGCTCCTATTGTGACCGGGATCAATCGATGAACTCCGCGACAACGTACCGATGCTGGGCCGAAATTGATCGAAGTGCGCTGCGGAATAATGCGGCTGTGGTGCGCGAGAAACTTGGACCCGATGTGCAGCTACTCGCCGTCGTCAAAGCGAACGCGTACGGACACGGCATGGTTGGAGTGGCCGAAGCGCTGGCAAAGGATGCGCAAATTTTCGGCGTCGCGAATTTTGAAGAGGCCGCGATTCTGCGCCGGGAAGCCTGGCATCCAATCATCATTCTCGGTCCGGCTTTGCCTGGGGAAATCGTGCCCATCGTTGAAGGCGGATTCATCCCGTCCATCTCTACCTTCGAGGAAGCGCAGCAGTTCGATCGCGCCGCGAAGGGAACGCCTATTCTGATCAATTTCGTCATCGACACCGGCATGGGGCGAATGGGAGTTCCGCAAGCCGAAGCAGTGGCGCTTTTCGAAAAGGTGGCAGCGTTGCCGAACATAAAGATTCACAGTCTTTCCACGCATCTACCGGTCTCGAACGACGACGCGGATTTCACTCGCGCAGAGCTGGCGGAATTTGCCGAACTCGTAAAGAAACTGCGCGCGGAGTTTCCGGGCGATTACAAGGCTCACGTGTTGCAAAGCGCGGGCGTGCTTGCCTTCGCCGATCCGCCTTTCGACATCGTGCGGGCTGGAATCATGCTCTACGGCATTTCACCACTTCCTGAATTCCAAAACCTCCTGCGGCCGGTGATGAGTTGGAAGACGCGCATTGCCCTCATTCGAGATATGCCCGCGGGACACGGGATCAGTTATGGCCGGACTTTCATCACGCCGCGAGAGATGCGCGTTGCCACGCTCTCCGCCGGTTATGCCGACGGCTATCCGCGACATCTCTCGAATTGCGAGGCAGAGGTTTTGGTTCGGGGGAAGCGTTGCGCGCTCTTGGGGCGCGTCACCATGGATTTGATGATGATCGATGTTTCGCGCCTCGGCGACGCGGCCGTCGGCGACGAAGTTGTCTTAATGGGCCGCCAGGGAGATCAGGAAATTTCCGCAACCGAACTCGCGGATCGTGCGAACACCATTTCATGGGAGATCACGACGCGGATTGGCAACCGCGTTCGTCGCGTGTACGTGTGAGCCGAGTTAAAGCGTCAAGGAAGGGCGCTTTCCAAACCGCCCCCAAACGGCGGACTGGAGACCGCCGCTCCTTGGACAGAAACGGAGACCCCCGCTCCTTGGCAGTCGTGTGCGTCGCGTGTATGTGTGAGCAGCGATGTTCCAGATCATCTTCAACGAACTGAGCGCGGCGGAGATGGCGGCTCTGCCGAAAACGTTGCAGCTCGATTTGCTTGCGGAATTCCAGATCCTGCCGGAAGACCTCGATAACCTGGACACGAGCCGTTTCGGAGTGATCGAGCGCGAAGGAAAGAAACTGCATCGCTACCGCGCGAAGGATTACCGGATTTATTTCGAAAGACGCGCGGAGGGAATCACCGTCCACCGCGTCCTGCACAAGAACACTTTTCGCGACTTCCTTTTCCGCAGCAAACTGCCGATGGCGGAAGACGATCAGCTCGGCAAGGCCCGGGAATTTTGGAAATTAATCGAACAAGGCGAGCGCACGCAGAAGAAGGCCTGATCCCGGCGCTGGACGCGGACGAAGAGCTACGCCGGCGCGAGTTTCCGATTTGCGTGCGCAAAATTTATTGCGCCCACGCCGCGGATGCACCGTTGCCGCGACGGGTCGCCGACGCGATGCGCGAGTCGATCGAACGCGCCTCGAGCGATGCGCGGCAGTACGATCTGGAGTTGGAGCGCATCGCAAAAACGCGCGAATCGGTGGCACAGTTCATCGGCGCGGAGTTGGACGAGATTTCGTTCACAGGCCCCACGTCGAGCGGACTGAATGCAATTGCGAATGGCCTCGATTGGGCCGCTGGCGACGAAGTAGTGTGCTATCTCGACGATTACCCGGCGAATGTTTACCCCTGGCTCGCGCTAGAACGGCATGGCGTAAAGGCGGTCCTCCTCGAAACGGCGCGTATCGGTGAGATCACGCCGGAAATTGTCGAGCGGGCTTTGACGAAGCGGACAAAGCTCGTCGCGCTGGCGAGTGCGAATTTCTGCAGTGGATATCGGATCGATCTCGAAGCAATCGGTGCGCTTTGCGCGGAACGCGGGGTTTTGTTTTCGGTCGATGCCATTCAGACCCTCGGCGCATTTCCGATCGCGCTGGATCGAATCGATTTCCTCAGCGCCGGAGCGCAGAAATGGATGCTGGGTCCATCGGGCGCAGGAATTTTGTATGTGAAGAAGAGCCGGCGCGATTTGCTGCGTCCGGTGACGATCGGCGGATGGAATGTGCAATCGCCCAATTTTATTGCGCAACGCGAAATCAAGTATGCGCCGGGTGGGCAGAAGTTTGAGCCGGGCGCTTACTACCACGCGGCGGTCGCAGGATTGGGGGCCGCGATCGAGATGCTCTTGGAAATTGGATCGGCGCGAATTGCTGAGCGGATTCTCTCTTTGACGCAGGCACTCGAGCGCGAAATCACGCCGAGTGGTTTTGAATTTCTGAGTGCGAAGGAGGAGAAAAATCGCTCCGGCATTTTAACGTTTCGGCATCCACGAATCACGGCTGATCGTTTGTTCGACGCTCTTCAAAAGAAGGACGTCATCGTGTCACTGCGTTTCGATCGCGCCGATCGAAGCTGGCTGCGCGTCAGCCCACATTTCTACAACACGCTGGATGAAATCGGACAAATAGCGGGCGAGCTGCAGAGAAATGTAGAGGTGCTTGTGCCAGGCGCCTGATCGTCGGCCAGGCGCTTGGCACAAGCGCCTACATTTACTTCATCAACAGCACCGAACGGCTGCGCTTGATTTCGCGCGTGATTCGGCGGTGCATGTGGGCAGGCATGCCAGTGACGCGACGGGGCAAAATTTTGCCACTCTCGGTCACGAATTTTTTCAGCAGATCGGGGTTCTTGTAGTCGATCGCTTCGGTGGCGATGTCGATGCGGCGCCGCGGCATGGTGCGGTTGGCGCGGCGGAAAGCGGAGCGGCGTTTGGCGGTCTTCGGTTGCATGGCTGGTTACCTGGTTTCGCGGTGAAGGGTATGCCGCTTCAGGAAAGGATTATATTTCTTTTTTTCGAGCCGGTTGGGCGTGCGCGGACTTTTCTTATTCCGGGTGCTCATGTAACGCGAAACCGGCACGCCGAGCGCTTTGGCTTCCGTGCATTCGAGCGTGATTATTTCCTGCGCCATAAACTACTCCTTGCTGTCGTCGGTCTTGGCTTCTTCTTCTTCGCCTTCGGCGCCTTCTTCATCGGTCAAACCGAAGAGTGAAGTGACCGATTGCCGCACGCGCGATGCCTTGTTTTGCTTTTCCAGTTGAGATTGGCATTCGACGGTGAAACGCGCGAACGGGATCGCCTCGAGTCGCGCATGCGAGATCGGTTTGCCGGACATCTCGCAGGTCCCATAGGTTCCGAGCTCGATCCGTTTGAGCGCCTGATCGATTTCGTAGAGCGCGTCCTGTTCCTGCGAAAGAAGGCTGAGCGCAAAGTCGCGATCGTACGCGTCGCTGCCGGCATCGGCCTGGTGCATTCCGAAAGCGGAGGCTTCGCTTCCCTCGGCGCGGGAACGGAGATTGTCCTTCGCCACGCCTGCCATCGAGTCCACCATCGCGTCGCGCAGTTGGAGCAATTTATCTTTCTGGCCCCGAGTAAACGGGTCGAGCCGCCGCTCCTTGTGGTTCTTGTTCGGTAAAATTATGTTGTTCGTCTTGCCGGAAGCGGAGTGCTTTTGAATGTTGTTTGCCTTCAAAGTTTTTGAAGGCCGGACCGGCGCCTTTTTGACCGAAACGGAAATTTTTTTGACCGCTGGTTTCTTAGCCGCGCGGGCCGCTTTCTGAGGTGGCTTGGCAGTCTTCACGCGTCGCTTCGACGCCTTGGGGCGCGAAGCTTTCTTCGTTTGCGTTTTTGCTTTGGCAGGCTTTTTTGAAACCTTTTTTTTCGGGGAGCTGGCCATAAATTTGGGTATCGCCCTTGGTTTGCCGGGCGCGAGCGGAGGCTTAATTAAGGGCATTTGCCAAAGGGCGCAAGAAGAGATTTCCCCGTGAAAAGCGAGCAAATCGAGGGCCTTTTCGCACTCGCAATTTACGAACTCGCGCTGGAGTAGTGACGCAGCGCAAAACGCCAGAAGATTCGCGAGAGGCAGAAGGCAATCGACCCGGCTAGAACCAGGTGCAACATCAGCCATCCCGGTTGCCCGAGCGATTTGATCAGGAGCCGCGCGGGAATATTCGCCACGATCACCACCGGCACGATCCAGCCGAAAACGAAAAGAAAAACGCGCGGAAAAATAACATCCGGATAGCGCGCGATTTGAAGAAAATTGAAGTAGCCGTAAACGAGCCCCTGCGCGCGCACGATCCAAAAGCTGACCGCGGCCAGAGTGAGCATGATGGAGTAATGCACCGCCACGCCGAACCCGAGCGCGATCACGTAAAGGAAAATCGCGATGGCACTAGGCGTTACGTGAAGTTGGGTGAGCGCGACGATCACGACCACGCCGCCCAGAAGAGCATTGAGGACGCTGTCGAGACCGAACTGTTTTGTGGAGACGGCAAATTGACTATCGATCGGCAGGACCAGCAGCGAGTCCAGTTTTCCGGTGCGGACCAGTTCCGGGATGTTGGAGACGTTCACGAAGAAGAAAGCCTGGAATAATTGCGCGATCATTTGATGAGTGCCGAGAAGCAGGACCACTTCCCATTTCGACCAATCGCCGATTTGGTTCACCTGGCCGAAAATGATGCCAAAGAAAACGATCTGGCCGCAGAACCAGAGCACTTCCACGATCATCCAAAGGATAAAATTCGCTTTGAAACTCAGCTCGCGGATGAGCGAGTTGCGCAGCATGATCCCCCAGATTTCAAAATAGCGGCGCATGCGCGAATGCTCTCTGACGAAGCGCGGTGTTAGTCAAATTATAGAGCCTGTCGCAGTCATTGAGAGGAAGAAAGGCGGGATTGCGTGCTGAAGAGCATGTCATCCCGAGCCGCGCAGACGGCGAGGGACCCCACAGTCGTAGATTTAATCACACAAACGGCGATTAGCGTGATCCATAACAGTTGTGAGGTCCCTCGCCGTCTGCGCGGCTCGGGATGACAGCGCGCGGACTGCGGCATCCGTTTGAACCGCACGCAACTTCGACTCGCGCCTTTGGTTGTATTAACTTCAACACCGATCATCGTGTTGCTGACCAAAAATGTTGAAAAGACCTCTCCCGCTCGTCATTGGCATCGTCGTGGTGATCCTCGGCGGGCTGCTCTTTAGCAAATACCGGAGCGGGTCCGGGCAGAGTTTTCAGACCGTCGCGGTCACTCGCGGACCGATCACGCAAGCGGTCACTGCGACCGGAACATTGAATCCCGTGCAGAACGTCCAGGTGGGAAGCCAGGTCTCGGGCAACATCCAGAAGCTCTTCGTCGATTTTAATTCGATCGTGAAAGCGAACCAGGTGATCGCGCAAATCGATCCCGTGGTTTTTCAGGCGAGTGTCAATCAGGCGGAGGGTGACCTGGCTAATGCGCAGGCGGCGCTCGAACTCGCGCGCTTGAATGCCGTGCGCACCCAGGCGCTCGTCGCGAAACAAAATTCCGCGCAGTCGGACCTTGATCAAGCGATGGCGAATCTTCATCAGGCTGAGGCGAACGTGAAAATCAAGGAAGGCGCGTTGGAAAAAGCGAAGGCCGATCTCGATCATTGCACGATCACTTCGCCGATCGATGGCATCGTCATTTCGCGAAGCGTCGATGTTGGCCAGACCGTAGCGGCGAGCCTGCAGGCGCCGGTGATTTTCACCATCGCCAATGATCTGGCGAAAATGCAGATCGACTCGAACGTCGCCGAAGCGGATGTCGGCGGCGTGACGATCGATCAGGATGTCGACTTCACCGTCGATGCTTTTCCGTCGCAGACTTTCCACGGAAAGGTCATTCAGGTACGCAATGCGCCGATCACCGTGCAAAACGTGGTGACGTACGACACCGTCATCGGCGTCACCAATCCGGATTTGAAATTGAAACCGGGCATGACCGCAAATGTTTCCATTATCTCGGCGCACCGGGATGACACTTTGAAACTCGCGAATAGCGCACTGCGCTTTCGCCTGCCCGATGAAGTTTCCACGCCCGTACCGAAGCGTGATCCATCAGCGAGTCGCCGTCAGCCAGCCGACAAACCGGCGCCGCTTCGCGAGCGACGGATCGAGCGCAACGTTTATGTCCTGCCGGCCAACGCGTCGAAGCCCACGAAAACGACGATCAAGACGGGCATCAGCGACGGGGTTGCGACCGAAATTCTGGAAGGGTTGAAGGAGGACGACCGTGTCGTCACTGGCGTTACGGAAAACAGTGGAGCCACCTCGACTCCCGCAACCAATCCGTTTGGCAGCGGTCCGCGGCGCCCTTGATTGGTTCGAACAACATTTTTCATTCATGGTCGATTCTTCTGCAGCCGTCTCGGTTCGCCTCGAGGACGTTTCGAAAACGTACCATACCGGAGAGGTGGACGTGCATGCGGTGAGCGGCGTCTCGCTAGAGATTGGGCGTGGCGAATTCGTCGCGCTGATGGGTTCGAGCGGCTCGGGCAAGTCTACTTTGATGAACATTCTCGGCTGTCTCGATCGGCCGACGTCTGGCCATTACTTCCTGGATGGCGAAGACGTTTCCTCCTTGAGCCGCGATCAACTGGCCGACGTTCGCAACCGCAAGCTCGGATTCGTTTTCCAGAGTTTCAATCTGCTCGCGCGCACCTCAGCGCTGGAAAATGTCGAGCTGCCGTTGCTCTATAGCACGGAACGCATGAGTAGCGCGCAATTGCGCGACCGGGCGGAACGCGTTCTCGAGGCTGTGGGTTTGCAAGGCCGCGGCGACCATCATCCCAGTCAACTTTCCGGCGGCCAGCAACAGCGCGTGGCAATAGCTCGCGCGTTGATCAACGACCCCGAAGTTCTGCTCGCCGACGAGCCGACCGGCAATCTGGATAGCCGGACGAGTGTCGAGGTCATGGGGATTTTTCAAGAGCTCAACGAGAAGGGGATCACCATCATCATGGTGACGCACGAGGCCGATATCGCATCCTATGCCCGGCGCAATGTGGTGATGCGCGACGGATGCATCGTGAGTGACCGCGCAGTCACACGACGATTCGATGCCACGTCGGAACTGCAGAAAGTGAACGACCTTCCGCAAGAGATAATGGAGCCTACAGTCCAGACATGAGAATTGGATCCACCTTCAAGATCGCGCTGCGGGCTCTGCGCCGAAACAAGTTGCGCTCCGCTTTGACGGCGCTCGGCATCATCATCGGAGTCGGCGCGGTGATCGCGATGGTGAGCATCGGCAACGGCGCGAAGTCGCAGGTGGAAGCGCAAATCGCCGGCTTGGGCGAGAACGTGATTTTGATTTTTTCCGGGAGCACTACGGCGAGCGGAATCCGCACCGGTTGGGGCGGAGCGGGCACACTCAAGATTGACGACGCCGAAGCCATTCGCCGCGAAATCCCGGCGGTCACGCTGGTGAGCGAGGAAGTGGTTTCGACCGCGCAGGTCGCGTCGGGAAATCAAAACTGGTTCACCCGCATCTACGGCGAGTCGGCCGAATATTTCGATCTTCGGCAATGGGCGCTCGCCGACGGTGCGCCTTTCACCGACCAGGATGTGCGGAGCGCAAACAAAGTCTGTGTGGTTGGCCGCACGACCGCGACGCAGATTTTCGGAAGCGACGACGTCGTCGGCCAGGTTTTGCGAGTCAAAAATGTTCCTTTCCAGATCACAGGTGTTCTCACGCCGAAAGGATTGAGTTCGCAGGGGACCGACCAGGACGACATCGTGATCATGCCGTACACCAGCGCGATGAAACGAGTACTCGGGGGAGGAACGACGCTCCGAAATATCAACGCGCAGGTCGCGAGCCCGCACGACTTGGCGCCAGCGCAGCAGCAAATCATCGAGCTGCTCCGGCAGCGCCATAACATTCGCGCGGGGCGCGACGATGATTTTACCGTGAGGAACCAGGAAGAAATCGCCGCGGCGGCTACGGCCACAACCGAGACCATGACCGCATTGCTTGCGGGCGTCGCGGTTATATCGCTGGTTGTCGGAGGAATCGGGATCATGAACATCATGCTGGTCAGTGTCACCGAGCGCACGCGCGAGATCGGCACCCGCATGGCGGTGGGCGCTCACGGGCGCGATATCCTCACTCAGTTTTTGATTGAGGCTATTTCGCTGAGTGCGGTCGGCGGCATTATCGGAATCATCACCGGCATCGCGGCCGCGAAAATAATCGCTGCGATGAAGAATTGGCCGTCACTCATTTCGCCCACTTCGATCATCCTGGCCTTTCTCGTCAGCGCAGGCGTCGGCGTTTTCTTTGGGTTTTATCCCGCGCGCAAAGCCGCGCAGCTCGACCCGATCGACGCGTTGCGTTACGAGTGAAAGCTGGAGGACGGCTGAAAGCCTTCCGCTTTAGCGGCGGTCTATGACCGCCGTTCTCTTTTTTGCGTGCTGCCGCTCTGTCGCGTGGTCAAATCTCTCGGCGGTCATAGACTGCCGCTACAGAAGATCCAAATCGCCCCGGTCTTTGTTGAACTCTGGGCGGGGAGAATTCCGCGCTACGATTTCGGATTACGAATTCGTTTCGATGGCACCCACTCGTCCCATTTGGCTTCGTAATCGGTGTAGTGGATGAGGTGAATTCCGTCTTTCACTTGCAGGATCGTGGCTGGATACCACCGCTTCTTCCAGCGCACTTCCACCTGTGTCCCGATCGCATATTGAACTGGCTTGATCGGTTTTAAGTCCGCGGCGGCCAACCAGACGTCTTCATCATCCTCGTAACCGATGAAGTGAATTTTGAATTCCTCGTCGCGAGCTTCAACGATGCGACCGGCGTACCAGCCGCCCTCCGAGTCCCGAGCTTTCGCGCGCTCGCCGATTTTGGGATCAGCCAGGGGCTCGGCCCGCGCCAAAACCATTTCCGCGTCGAACCCCTCGGTCGTGGCGAAAGTCGAGAGCTGCTCCTCGGCAAGACTCATATCGGCGCTGAGGTGAGTAGCGAATTCCGCTAGGGTGACCGAGCCATCGTGATTGAGATCGACGTAGGCGACTCCGCGGAGGCTGTCGAGTAGCGCATCCGAAAAAGTCCAGTGTTCGGTCGAAGATTCGCTGGCGGAGGATGAGGTCACGCACGCGTAAGCGGGACGGCCTTTTTGTTTCGTCAGCGCGAGCGCGGCCTGGCCGGAGTAGCAGCAGTCGAGCAGCCAGAGCACGCGCGCGCATTTGCTGTCGGATTTTATTTTCTCGGGGATCGAATTGATGGACCAGCCCGAGACGCCCTCGTCGCCCGCATCATAGGAAGCGAGGTAAACGTCGTTGCCCTCTTCCGACTTGGAGCCGTGACCGCAATAGTAGACGATCAACAAATCGTCGGATCGCAGCTTCTTCAGTTCCGTGGCGAACGCGCTGTCGATCCGCTGTTGCGTGGCCTGTTTATCCTGGAGATAAACAATCTGCGTTTCCGGGACTCCGCTTTGCTTGAAGAAATCGACGAGCGTCGCGTCGCGGCGATTCTTGACCGGAAAGGAACCGAACATTTCGCGGTGCTTCCAATTCAAGGCGCCGACCACGAAGACCCAGGTCTTGTCCGGTTGCCAACCGAGATCTTTGGCCGAGGCCGAGCACGGAGTGAAAAACTGAAGGGCGGCGAGAATGAGTGACCAGATCGTGAGTTGACGCTTCATTCGCGAAACCCTGTTCGAGGCTGCGACGGCAATCTACCAATTACCGAGTGCGCGGCGAAGCTCGATCTGGGGAGCGCAGGCTGCCAGCCTGCCGGCAACACTCTTACCGCGAACGCCAGCTTATCGCGTGATCTCGCCAAACAGCGTCTCGGCAAGCTGCCGAGCCGGGCAGGCTGGCAGCCTGCGCTCCCCAGAATCGCCGCTCCCCGCCGCAATGTTTCATTCGGTTGATCTTCGTTCGGTTGGCCCGAGGCTCGCGCAATGGAACAGCCGAATCGCTTTCAAAAACTTGTCGCGCGAGCGAAACAGCACGTCACCGAGATCTCGCCGGCTGACGCGCGCAAACAAGCGGAAAGCGGCGAAGCAATTTTGATCGACGTGCGGGAAGAGAGCGATTGGAGCGAGGGCCACGCGCAAGGAGCCACGCACCTGAGCCGCGGTGTGATCGAACTGGAAATCGAAGAGCAGATTCCCGATGTGAAACAGCCGATCATTTGTTATTGCGGCGGCGGGAGCCGTTCCGCGCTCGTGGCGGAGAGTTTGCAGGAGATGGGATATGAGAACGTCCGCTCGCTCGCTGGTGGCTTGCGGGCGTGGAAGGACGCGAGTTTGCCGACGGTGTAGAGGCGCTTGTGTCAAGCGCCTGTCCTTCAATTAGGCGCCTGGCATAAGCGCCTCTACATCTCATCCGCCCACGGCTTGATAATGTCCAAGCCCGCGTTTCCACATGTAATGCGCGGCGGCCCAGGTCAACACGACCCAGCTGGCCTGGATCGCGAGGGCTTGTCCCATTTCGGCTCCGCGCAGGCGTTCCATGAAAATCGCGATCGGGCAAAATAGCTCGTAATAAAATGGCAGCCATTTCATGACCGCCTGGATGCCGGCCGGCATGATATCCACCGGAAACATTTGGCCGCCGAGAAAATATTCGAACGAGTAAACGATGAAAACGACGGTGGAAATCTCGAGAATCCAGAATGCCATCATCGCCAGGCTATAGGTGATGAAGAATTGCATCAGCGCGGCCATGACCAGCGAAAGCAGCGTGCAAATGTAAGTGAGCACGTTCGAAGGAAAGGAAAGGTAAGCGCGAAAATAGAAAAGGATCAGGAGGATTGGAGGGATCGTCACCGCGGTAAAAACCAAACGGCCGCTGAGGAAAATACTGAAGCGGTAGGCGAGGTAATTAACCGGCTTGGTCAGGAAGGAATTGATCTGGCCTTCGCGAATATCGGACGCGATTTGCCATTCGTCTTCCGTGGGCGTGACGAGGTTGGAGACGACGATCGTGAGCAAATAATAATAGATCATCGAACCGTAGGTGTAGCCGTGCATGCCGCCGCCCGGTTCGCGGAAAATGGCGCGCCAGAGGAAGACGGTTCCCAGGAGCGGAATCAATCCGAAGACAGCGCGCAGAAAATAATTCCAGCGGTAAACGAACGTGTTCTGAAGCCCGAGGTTGAAGACGGTGAGGTATTTTTTCACTCAGCGGGTTCCTTCCACTGGGCGGATTTTCCGCAGCGCGCGATCGTGAAAATGGGAAAAGAACAGGAGCGCACAAACGGAGCCGATCAACGCCATGCACATGTCCTCCTGCGTGTCCCAAACGTCCCCCTGGCTGCCGATGAAATCGTTCGCGCCGCCGCCGCTGACCAGCGCCATCCACCATTCGATTAACTCGTAGAACGCGCTGATCGCCAGACAAACGGAGACGACCAGGAACGGAATCCATTTCTTCCGATTCAGAATGTCGAGACGGACGATGACCTCGCGCGCGATGATCGCCGGCACGAATCCCTGGAGGAAATGACCGAACCGATCGTAGTGATTGCGTTGCCAATGGAAGATGGGGCGAAGCCAATCGAAAAGCGGGACGCGCGCATAAGTGTAGTGGCCGCCCACGCAAAGAACGCAGATGTGGAGAGCGATGAGCGCGTAACAGAAAGCGGTAAGTTGGAACCGGCGATAAGTTGCGATCAGGATCGCGAGCCCCGCCAGACCGGGAGCGATTTCCAGCCACCAGGTGAAACGATCGTGCGGATGCCAGCCCGACCAGGCGAAGACGATCGCCACGATGGAGAGCAGCGCGAAATGAAATTTGCGCGCGCTTTTCATGCCGGTGTGTGTTGAGAGAGTTCAACCGCGAGGTTGATTGCCGCGATCATACTGTCGGGGCGAGCCAGGCCTTTGCCGGCAAGCTCAAACGCGGTTCCATGGTCCGGACTCGTCCGCGGATAAGGAAGACCCAGCGTGACATTCACGCCTTCGTGGAAGGCATGGAGCTTCAATGGAATCAAACCTTGATCGTGATACATGCAAAGCACGGCATCCCAATCGCCGTTAGCCGCGTGATGGAAAATCGTGTCAGGGGAAAAAGGACCGGAGAAGATTGGTGAGAGGTGAGCGGTGAGCGGTGGCGGGGAATTTAGTTCGGCGATGGCTGGCGCAATGATTTCAATCTCTTCCCGACCGAGCGCGCCGGATTCGCCGGCGTGCGGGTTTAATCCAGCGACGGCGATCCGCGGTTTCGCGATTTGTCGGCGCTCAAGGAAATCTTTCAGCAGCAGACCGACGCGCACAATCTCGCTCTTGCTTAAGGCGGTGGCGACATCGCGGAGCGGCAAATGTGTCGTGACCAGCGCCACGGTCAGCTTTCCGCCCGTGAGCAGCATCGCAAAATTCTTCACACCGCAGCGGTCGGCGAAGAACTCCGTCTGCCCTGGGAATTTGAAACCGATTTCGTACATCCGCGCCTTGTGAATGGGTCCCGTGACGATGGCGTGGATTTCGCCGCGGCCTGCACGAGTGGCGCCTTCCTCCAAGGCGGCGAGGGCGGCTTGCGCGGTTTCCTCAGTCGGTTGGCCTAACGAGCAATTACTTGGCTGACCAATGATTGAATAATCCGCTGACTGGGACAATCGTCCGGAGGCCAGCGCAGCCTGAATGATCTCCGGTCCTATACCGGCGGGATCGCCGAGGGTAATGCCGATGCGACACCGCATCGCGCATTGTCATCAACGACGCGGTGACTCGCAAGACGGATCGAAGTCGAAAGGAGTGCGAGACCGGACTGCGAACTAAAACGTCCGGATATAAGCCTTCTGCCGGAGGCCGGCGAGCCAGAGTTCCTGCTGCCGTTGCGATTCTTCCTGCATCAACTTCTTTTCGATCTCCGGTCGCAGCTTCGCCAGCGACGGAGTATCCCCGCCGCGCTTCTCCTCCACCTTGAGGATATAATAGTTTGGCCCCAGTTCGATGATGTGACTGACCTTCCCCGCCGGAAGACTGAACGCTATTTTTTCAAGAGGCCCGGCCAGCGTCTTGCGTTCGATCCAGCCCCAATCGCCGCCGAGATCGCGGGTGCTGTCTTCCGAATACATTTGCGCCATGCTCTCGAACGGCGCGCCGTTATTTAATTTGCCCAGGATTTCTTCCGCGACCGCTTTTTGCGCCGCCGCAGTCCCTTCCGCCGCGTGGGTCGGGATCATGATCATGCGGAGCTTGACCTGCTCTTTCACCGTAAATTCCGCCTTATGCGCCGCGTAATATTCCGCGATTTTCGCCGGCGGAATGATCGTGGCGAGCTTGATGTTCTTGCCGCGCATCGCCTGGACAATGATCTTTTCGGTCTCGTCTTTTTTGAATTCGGTCAGGGTATAATTTTGGGCCTGCAGCGTCTTGATAAACGTGTTGCGATCGCCGCCAAAATTTTCGCGAATGATATCGTTCACGCGATCTTCCACAAAGTGCTCGGGGATTTCGAACTTTTCCTTCTTGAAGGATTGCACGATCAACTGGCGATCGATCAGATCTTTCAGGGCGGCTTCCCGGGCGGCCTTGAGTTGTTTCGCCAATTCTTCGCCGGTGAATTGAGACCGCAATAATCTTTCCCGCGGCGCCGAAAGTCCGCGCACCTGCGAATAGGTGATGACATCTCCATTCACGATCGCCGCGATCCCGTCGACTTGTTGACCTTCAGCGGCGAGCGCTCCGTGACAGAGCGGGGAGAGTATGATCGTAAACACTGCCAGCGCAGCGATGCAGAACGGACGAATCATGGGGCTTAAATCTTCCTGGTTAATTCCAAAACTGCGGTGAGTTGGCGGTCGATTCTATCGGTACTTATGCGAGGGAATTTGCCTCCCACAAGTATAAAATCGCCGCGGCGGGTGAGCATTAATTTTCCCTCGCGCACCTCGACTCGGGTGACGCCAGCCTTGGCCGCAGCGAGCTTGATTTCGGTGAGAACGAGCAAATTGTCAACCGCGGCAGGAAATTTCCCGAAGCGGTCCCGCCAATCTTTGCGCAAACGGTCCCACTGTTCGCGTGTCGTGATTTCCGCGAGATGCCGGTAGGCCTGGATCCGAAGCGCAGGATCGGCCACGTAATTTGTCGGGATGAAGGCAGGCACGCGAGCCTCCGGGCCAAGCTCCACGAACTCGGCTTCGTTGGTCGCGACGAAATCAAAACGCACTTCCACTTCCAGACGTGCTCTCGATTTTTCTCCCTTCAACTGCGAGACGGCCTGCTTGAGCAGTTGGCAGTAGAGCTCGAAACCGACCGCCATAATGTGGCCGCTTTGGGCGGTACCGAGGATGCTGCCGGCCCCGCGGATTTCGAGATCGCGCATGGCGATGCGGAAGCCGGCGCCTAACGAACTGTATTGCTTGATGGCGTTGATGCGTTTGCGCGCGGCTCCCACCGTCATCATCTCGCGCGGGAGCATCAGGTAAGCGTAAGCCTTGTGCTCGGCCCGGCCCACGCGGCCGCGGAGCTGGTAGAGATCGGCGAGACCGAACCGATCGGCGCGGTCGATGACGATGGTATTGGCGTTCGGGATGTCGAGCCCGCTCTCGATGATCGTGGTGCAGACGAGCACGTCGATCTGTCCGGCGACGAAGCGCGCCATGACGGATTCCAATTCATCCGCGTCCATCTGCCCATGTCCGAACTCGACGCGCGCGCCGGGGCAAAGTTCCACGATCCGATCTCGGACCTTCTCGATCGATTGGACGCGGTTGTGCAAAAGATAAACCTGGCCCTGGCGTTCCAACTCGCGGTTGATCGCATCGCGAATGATCCGCTCATCGTAACCGCAGACGATGGTTTCGACCGGAAGGCGGTTGAGCGGCGGTGTCTCGATCGTCGACATGTCTTTCACGCCCACGAGCGAAAGGTAAAGCGTGCGCGGGATGGGCGTGGCCGAAAGGGTGAGGACGTCTACCAGCTTGAAAAGCTCCTTGAATTTTTCTTTGTGGAGGACGCCGAAGCGCTGCTCTTCATCGATCACGACGAGGCCGAGGTCTTTGAAAATAACGTCGCCGGAAATGAGGCGATGCGTCCCGATCACGATGTCGACGCCGCCCTCGCGCAAAAGCTGCAACACCTCCCGCTGTTCGGCATGCGACCGGAAGCGGCTGAGCATCTCGACCCGGACCGGGTAATCAAGCATGCGTTGGCGGAACGTTTCGAAATGCTGCTGCGCGAGAACAGTAGTCGGCGCGAGGACGACCACCTGTTTGCCTTCCATCACAGCTTTGAACGCGGCGCGGATCGCGACCTCCGTTTTGCCAAAACCGACGTCGCCGCAAATCAAGCGATCCATCGAACGCGGCAATTCCATGTCGTGCTTGGTCGCTGCGATCGCAGTCAACTGATCCGGCGTTTCGCGGTAGGGAAAGGAATGCTCGAATTCGCTTTGCCACTTTGTGTCCGGGCTGAAGGCGTGGCCCAACTGCGTCTCGCGTTCGGCCTGCACGGCCAGCATTTTTCCTGCGTAATCGAAGATCGAGGCGGCCGCATTTTTTTTGGCCCGCGTCCACTTCGCGTCGGCGAGCGAACTCAGTTGCGGCGACCTTTTCCCGACGCCGACATAGCGCGAGACGAGATACGCCTGCTCGAGCGGGACATAGAGTTTCGAGTCGTTCGCGAATTCGAGTGCGAGCACTTCCTGCATTCCTCCGCTTTGGGTGGGGACGCGCATGAGCTGGAGAAACCGGCCGACGCCGTGTTCGAGGTGGACGACGAGATCTCCTTCGTTCAGCTCGCTGAAGTCGATCTGCGCCCGATTGCGGCCGAGTTTTTCGGCCCGCTGCAAACGCCGCCGTCCGTGTGCAGTATAACGCCCGAATAATTCCGCGCCGGAAAGAACGACCAGATGTCCGTCGGGGAAAACGAAGCCGCGCGGAAGCGTTCCTTCCACCAGCTCGGCATCACCGACGGCGTCGCCCATGATCTCGCGGAACCGTTCGATTTCGCCTTCTGTCTGGAAATAAATGACGAGGCGAAATCCGGCCCCGCGCCAATCCCTGAGTCGCGCGGAAAACTGGGCGCGCTTCGCCTCGATCAGCATGAAATCGCCCACCGCGAAGTCTCCGATGTCGCATTCTTCAAAGGCGCCTCCGAAGTCCTCGGGCATTTCGCCGCCAAGCCAGCCCTCGCCGATCAGGATTTCGGCATCGTCGCTTTCCTCCGGCTCGATCGCGATGCGGAGATGACCAGTTGCTACATAGTCGCGGACAGTTCCCGTTTGATCTTCGGCGGCGCCGAGAAGGATTTCGATGCTCTGGAGATTCCGGACTGATGTTTGCGTGTCGACATCGAATTCGCGCAGCGATTCCACGTCGTCGCCGAAAAACTCAGCGCGCACCGGCCGCTGTGCCTGCCAGGAAAACATATCGAGAATTCCCCCACGAATCGCGAATTGGCCGCGCGTGGTGACCTGTGCCGCCCGTTCGTACCCGGCGGCAACGAGCGTTTCCAGCGTGCGCTCCATGGGCTCGCGTTTCCCCCGGCGAAGCGCGAGCACGGCGGAGCTCAACGCGGCCGGATTCGGCGCCGCCTGATCAAGCGCCGCGCGAGTGGCGATGATAACATGCGGACCTTTCTCGCGCTGAACGCGGTTCAGGAGCGCGAGCCGCTCCGCCGCGATTTCCGGATCGGGCAAAATATTTTCGACCGCGGCGAACTCCGCTTCCGGCAGGAAGAGCGCGTCCGGCAACCAGTTCAGCAAACTTTCGTAGAGCAATTCCTGCGACCGGACATTCGGACACAGCACCCAGAACGTTTTCCAAATCTCTCCCGCGATCGCGGCGACGAGGAAGGCCTGCGCCGATTCGGTCACGTGCGAAAACGCGGCGTGACGCGTCCCTTGCTCGATCTCGCGCAATTTCTGCGAGATCGATTCCGTGCGGGTTACGATCGCTGGCAGGGCATCATTCGCTGAATCTTCCACCGGCAATGTTTCGCCGGATCGGCGGGAACTTCAAACCTTCGTAATCGTGCTCGTGTTCCTGCTCGTGATCGATCGGGTTCGAGCACGAGCACGAGCACGAGGAGCGGGACTACATCCGCCGCCCGACCGCTTCCGCCACGGCCCGGAGCCGCGGCACAAGGTCCGCGAAAACATCCGGGACGATCGCTTGTTCGCCATCGCTCTTGGCGAGCTGCGGAGAATCGTGCACCTCGATCATGACTGCATCGGCTCCTGCCGCGACCGCGGCCAGCGCCATCTGCGGCACGAAATCGCGGAGCCCAATTCCGTGAGTTGGATCCACCACGACCGGCAGATGCGTCTTGGATTTCAGAATCGGAACTGCATTCAGGTCGAGCGTGTAGCGCGTGGCGTTTTCGAACGTCCGAATCCCGCGCTCGCACAGGAGAACATTCATGTTCCCTTCACTCAAGATGTATTCCGCGCTCATGATCAAGTCGCTGATCGTGGCGCTGAAGCCGCGCTTAAGCAGAACCGGCAGGTGACTCCGCCCGACCTCTTTCAGAAGCGAAAAGTTCTGCATGTTGCGCGTGCCGATTTGCAGGCAATCGGCGTACTTTTCTACCAGGGCGAGGTCTCTCGCGTCCATGATCTCGGTGATAACCGGCAAGCCCGTCTCCCGTCGCGCTTCCGCCAGGAAACGCAGGCCGTCCTCGCGCAAACCCTGGAAGCTGTAGGGCGAAGTGCGCGGCTTGAAGGCGCCGCCGCGAAGAATATCCGCACCCAATTTCTTCACCGTGCGGGCGATGGACGAAATCTGCTCCAAACTTTCGACGGCACACGGCCCGCAAATCAAAGCCACGTTCTCATCGCCGCCGATCTTCACTCCTCCCACGGAAACAGGGGAGGCCACGCCGCGAAATTCAAAGGAGGCGAGCTTGTATGGCTTCTCCAACGGCACAATCGCCTCCACTCCCGCCATGGCCGCGAGCGGTTTTTCGCGGATGCGATCTTCCGCGCCGATCACGCCAATAATAACGCGAGAGGCGCCCCGGCTGATTTGCGCATCGAGCCCAAACTCACGCACCCGCGCCACGACGCGCTCGATCTGTTCCTCGGTGGCGTTCGGTTGGGTGATGATGATCATGGCACAGGCGACGGGAACACGATCATGTCGCCAGAGAACAGGAAGTGCAAGCCGAGAGCCGCGCGCGCCCCTGATCGGTCCTAATGGGAGATCGACACCGGCGTGCCGGTGGAAACGGACTTGAAGAAATTCTCGGCCATGAATTCCGGCATCCGGATGCATCCGTGCGAAGCCGGATAGCCCGGCAGATAACCCGCGTGCATGCCGACCCCGCCGACGATGCGCATGAAATAAGGCATCGGCGCGCCTTTGAAATGAGTGCCCGGCGGCTTGGGATCTTTACCCACGTCCACATTGGGAACCACGACGTTGTCGGCGGAATCAACGTAGTCGCCAAATTGGCTGGAGACATGCGCAACGTCCTTTTGAATAATGGAGAACGAACCGCTCGGCGTGGTGAGACCTTCGCGGCCGGTGGAGAGCTGTGAGATACCGACGAGCTGGCCGCCCTTGTAAAAATAGGCGCGCTGCTCGCTTAACTTGATCTTGACCGAAGGCTTCCCGGAAACGCCGTCGCCGTCCCAGTAGGAAACGGAATCCTGCGGAGCGGAGGAGGAGACCGGTCCGTTTCCATAGACTCCGCCGAGATATTGGGATTGGGCCAGGCTCGGATTGTCTCCCTCGCATGCTCCCAGCAAGAGGGCCACGGAGCCGGTAAGAGCGAGGGCCAATGAGCGAAGAGAGATCTGAGACATAATCGAAAAATTTGGACCGACGCTTCTAACGCTCGCCTAGTCGAAAGTCAAGGTGACCGCCCGCGCCGCGAACACGCAGGCGTCGAGAGCGTGCTGGCTTGTATTCTGCTTTTTATGAGAGAGAATTGCGACCATTCGCCGCCTTCGGGAAGCGCGCTCTATGCCCACCTACGAATATTCCTGCGAGAAGTGCGGAAAGACATTCGAGACCTTTCAATCGATGCGCGATGAGCCGCTCAAAGAATGTCCGAAAGAACTTTGCCGCCAAAAAAAATGGGGCCACGGCAAAGTGAAACGGAGCATCGGCACTGGCGCCGGACTGATCTTCAAGGGCTCGGGGTTTTACATCACCGATTACCGCAGTAACAATTACAAGGAAGGCGCGAAGAAGGAAGCGCCAGCGGCTCCGGCAGCGAGCAGCGAAAAATCTCCCGCGGCGAAGGAAAGCAGCGGCACGGCGCCGGCTGCCACGCCCGCGAAGCCGGCGCAAGGGAAACCGAAAAAGCAAACTACCGAATGATAAAATTGGTCTGTCCGGAATGCCGGCGCGAAAACGAACCCGAGCGCATTTATTGCCACGATTGCGGCGCGCGCCTGGATCGGTCCGCGCTGGCCAAAGTCGCGCCGAAGGGCGAAGACGCGAAGGAGACGCATCGCCGTCTGAAGTCCATGTTCGATCCGCACCGCGCCCGGACGCGGCTGATGTTCTTCAAGATCTGCAAACTGATTTTGGGCGCCTGCCTCCTGGCCGCGCTCATTCAGATGCTCCTGCCCGCGGATGTTCCTCAGCGCGTGAAAGAGGCCGAATTGCCGCCGCAGATAAATTTCGATCTCGAGCATGCGATGGAGACCCACGGCGCGGCGCCGTTGAGTTACACCGAGGCGCAGGTAACCGCTTACCTCGGCGGCGCCTTGAGAAGCAAACAAGCGGCCTTGAGCAAGCTGCTGAATTTCGAGCGCGCGCTGGTCAATTTTGACGAAGGCACTTGCCGGATCACGGTCGAGCGGTCCCTGTTCGGCTTCTCGGTGTATACGGCCACGTCGCATCTGGTGAAATTGCAGGACGGAAAACTCATCGCTTCAAATAATGGCGGCAGCATCGGACGCCTTCCGATTCATCCGGCGTTGATGAAATTCGCCGATCCCATCTTCGGGGATCTATGGACCGCGCTGGAGCGCGAGAAAAAGTTGGTCGTGAAAATGTCCGCGATCGAGTTTCATCCGCAGACGGTGACGCTAACTCCGCCGCTGTAGGCGAAACGCCGGGCGCGTTCTTTCACGCTCGCGTTTTGCGTGCGGCTTTGCGATTTTTCTCGCCGTAGTCGAATGATTCCCTCCTGCCGCCTTGGTCTGATCGGGCTTTGCTGCTTTATCGCCTTCGATTCGGCGATGGTCGCCGCGGAGCCGGAGCGCAGTGTCAGCACTTCGCGACAGTTCGTCGTCTACGGTCCGGAACTCCGTTTGCGCGGCGCGATTTGCGACCTCGCCGAGCAAACGAAACGCGATCTTCTCCAACTCATCGACCAGCGCGGCGAATGGACCACGCCGATCGTGATCAACGTGCGATACCCGCAGGCGAACTTGCCGGAAGCGCCGCGGGCCGCCTTGAATTTCAGTCAGACGGGCTTCGGCCTGAAACTTCAACTCGATCTGATCGTGGCCGCGGGCGTGACCCATCCGCAACTCCGCCGCGAAATCCTTCGCACGATTCTCCTGGAAAGAATGTACCGCGGCCACCCCGATGTTCCCGCGGGCACAACCTATGTGTCGCCGCCCGATTGGCTCCTCGATGGAGTTCCGGCGCAGCAAGCGGATTCTGGATCATCCGCGGCGGTTGATATTCTGGCCGCGCCGGTGAGCGCGAAGAAGATTCTTTCGCTCGCAGATTTTTTGCGGCAGCGCTCCGATGTTCTCGACGCGCCCGGCCGCTCGCTCTATCGCGCCTATTCGATGGCACTGGTGGAGTTTCTTCTTCACGGTCCCGAGGGGCGTCACCGTCTCGCGCGCTTTATCTCAGATCTTCCTTCCGCCTCGAATGATCCGATGACCGATCTTCGATTGCATTTCCCCGAACTATTCGACGCGAACGGCAGCGCGGAGAAGGAGTGGACTGCGTTTGTCGCCCAACTCGCGACCAGCCAGGGCTGTCAATTATTTGGCGCGGAAGAAACGGAACGAGCCCTGGACGAATTGCTTCTTCTCAGGATCACCAACGCTGGCTCTGAAAAACGGTATTCATTCGACGAGTTCGCGAATTTCATTCGAATGGCTTCCGCCAAGCCTGCACTCGTCGCGCTCAGCCGGGAGTTGAGCATCCTCTCGGCCCGCGCGAATCCGATTTATCAGCCCATCATTTTGGAATATGCCGAGATTGCCTCTCTGCTTGCCCGCGGAAAAACAAAGCGAATCGCCGAACGGCTGGCCGGCGTGAAGTTGGCGCGCCGAAGCGTCGCTCTTCAAAGACAAAGGATCGACGATTACATGAATTGGTTCGAGGCCACCAAGTCGCGCGGGCCAAGCGGCGCCTTCGACGATTATATGCGCGCCGCCGAGCTGGCCACGCAACGGGAACAAACGAGGCGCGATCCCATCTCACTTTATCTCGACGCGCTCGAGACGCAGTTCCAGAATTGAAACTGCCATGCACAAATCTCTTCCAAACACCATTGACTACATCGAGATGCCTTCAACAGATCTCGCCGCCACCAAGGATTTCTTCACCAAACTTTTCGGTTGGTCGTTCCAGGATTACGGCCCGGATTATTGCTCGTTCGATGACGGCCGCATGGCCGGCGGCTTCTTCGCTTCTGAAAAGACCGGCACCGCGGCTGCCGGCGCACCACTCATCGTCTTTCATCATCCGGAGCTCGAAAAGATGAGCGCCGAAGTC
The DNA here is from genome assembly GCA_003134785.1 of Spartobacteria bacterium. Classification (GTDB taxonomy): domain Bacteria; phylum Verrucomicrobiota; class Verrucomicrobiia; order Chthoniobacterales; family UBA10450; genus AV80. The sequence goes on along the minus strand of PLCN01000017.1, from coordinate 248,793 downwards.
GCGCGTCTCGGCGGAAAGATCACCCGCGAGATATTCGAATTCCCCGGCGGCCGCCGCTTCCACTTCGAAGCCCCCGGCGGCGGCGAGTTCGCCATCTGGGGCGAGTGAGATCCTTCTCGAGCTCAGAATCCTACCCGACCTAACCACTTGTCTGTATCGCATAGATGACATGAAGGGAGTTGTCGGGTGCGGGTTTGGGACCTACACCCGACAATATGAATAATACCATAAAGGTAGAGTCGTCCTCACTCGAGGAAACCCGCGGAGAGTTTAATCCCCGCGCGGTTGCAATCAAGCTTGGAATCGATGTGCACCAGGAGTTTTACGTGGTGGTGGTGCAGGAAGGAGGAGGCAACCCGAAGCCAGCGCAGCGCTTCCAGAAGAAAGCGTTCCTGAGTTGGGCGGCCAGACTCCGGCAGCAGAAGAGCGGGGCAGAGATCCACGCCGTTTATGAGGCGTGCGGATTTGGGTTTGGGTTGCAGCGGCAACTGATGGGGCTGGGGATCGCGTGTTACGTGGTCTGTCCGCAGAAGTTGGATGAGCGCAACCAGCGGGTGAAGACCGATGGGCGCGATGCCAAGGCGCTGTGCCTGAAGTTGGATCGGTTGGTGGAAGGTAATCGCGAGGCGTTGGCGGTGGTGCGGGTGCCCACCCCGGAGGAAGAACAAGTGCGCGCCATTCATCGGCAGCGCGAACAGTTGGTCAAAGCGCGCAAGCAGTTGGAAGCGCAGGGGCGCAGTCTGATGGTGAACGACGGGCTCGAGCCAGTGAAGAGCTGGTGGAAGCGGCGCACCTTTGCGGCGCTGGAAGTGCCGGAGTGGATGAAGGAATTGCTCGGGAACACGCAGCCGATCCTACTGGCGCTGGAGGAAAAGATCCGCGCCTTGAGCGTGCAACTCCAATCAGCCGCCGCTCCAGGGCAACCGCGCGGAGTTGGGGCCATGACCAGTGTGGTGATCGATCGCGAGATTGGGAACTGGAGCCGGTTTAACAATCGCCGCCAGGTTGGGAGCTACACCGGTTTATGTCCCGGAGAATACTCCAGCGCCAAGACCCGGGTCCAGACCTGCGTGACCAAGCACGGGAACCCGCGCTTGAGAGCGGCGCTGGTGGAGCTGGCCTGGCGGCTGGTCCGCTTCCAGCCTGAGTACAAAGCGGTAGTGAAATGGAGAAGGGTCCTGGCCAAAGGAGCGCTGGCTACCGGCGCTGCGCGCAAGAAAGCAATCGTAGCCGTGGCCCGGCAACTGGCGGTCGATCTGTGGCGCATCCGCACCAGCCGGCTCAGCCCAGAGCAGCTTGGCCTCAGCATTTAAACTTATGAGTTTGAGGGGAACACAAAGGAGTGCGAGCCGCACCGGCCTAGCCTAACGAAACTTTAAGCTAAACCAACATCCACTTTGGAACGTGAGGTGCGCCTGCCATCTAACCTGATCAGGTTAAACGTCCTTGTTCGACGCCCTAGATTGGGCCACCTCAAGTTCCTCTTCCACCGATCGCATTGATCAAATGGTGCTCTCGCCACGGTGAGATGCACGGATAGGAGTAAGAGCCGCTGGAACAACAACCCAACGAGCAAAAGGAAGAGGAAGCGCTCCCAAGATTGAATCAAACCACTAACCCATCCAAAAAAACAATGAACTAAAACCAACCCAAACCTTACATCCGCGCTTGACTCCCTACATAGGGGTTAGACCTTGGCGTGGCATCCGGAAAAAGTATCCGAGTCATCGGAAGATCGCAATGATCGCGGCAACAGCGCCTATCACTGCGGCGACTGCCGCTATAATCGTCCAACGAAGCGTTCGTGAACCAATCGTGAATACCGCATTATGCTGCTCGCGTGCTTTTGCGGACGCGCGCGCTAGCTGCTGCTCGCTCTCGTGAGAGCGTAATAGATGTCTGAGAAGCTCTGCGGCCTGATTCATTCGGTGCACAAGCGTAGGATTGTGACCGGAGATCCGTGTCGTGGCTGCCAACATCTCTTGCCAAACTTGCGGCGTCTGTCGATAGATTGAACCGTCGTTGATCGCTTTCTCTACGTCATCGGACCCGATCATGCGAGTTACGCCTAACGAGACCCAAGATCAGCGACCGCGCGAGTGACAAGTGACTTCATGAGACAGTCAGCGCTAGACATAAGGACAGGCCGCGGTTCGCTGCAGCTTGGTTAGGCGTTGCGGCTGAGCCAGTCCGCGAAACGCGTCGGACCGAGACGTGGATTGTCGCCAGGCGTTAGGCTTTGGTCGTTCACTGCTATGCCGAAATAGAGCGCCTTGGGATCGGTGATTACCGTCCGTGCGTCCCCGGTTGCGCTCAGGAATTGCCGCACGAGGTCGTCTTGACGGATCGGTTCGGGACCGGCCAGATCGACCGTGCCGTTCAATGGCTCCGCGAGGGCCGCTTCGGCCATGACGGCGGCAACATCATCCGACACAATGGGCTGCATCAGAACCGGTGGAAGCCGAACCGTTTGTCCTTCAGTCGCCGATTGGGCGATGCCGCCCACGAACTCGAGGAACTGCGTGGCGCGGACGATCGTGTAAGGAATCGGGGAAGCCTTGATCAGATTTTCCTGAGCCATCTTCGCGCGGAAGTAACCGCTCGCGAGCAAGCGGTCGGTGCCGACAACCGACAACGCCACATGATGGCCGACGCCCGCGGCGGCTTCCGCGGCCAGGAGGTTGCGACCCGACGTTTCGAAAAACTCCAGGACTGCCTTGTCCTCCCAGGAGGGTGCATTCGCGACATCCACGAGTACCTGAGCGCCGGCAAGCGCTTGCGCCAGTCCCTCGCCGGTGACTGAGTTGATTCCCTTCGAAGGTGAGGCGGCCACGACCTCATGGCCCTTGTCGCGAAGGTTCTTTACGACTTTGGTGCCGATACGTCCAGTGCCGCCGATGACGACGATTTTCATGTTGTTCTCCTAATTTGATGGTTGTTCACTGCGTGGAAATTCTCGGTGTGCGCGTAGCGACGCCTAACGAGAATAAGATCAGCGATGGCTGGTGGGAGCGCGCGTCAATCGAAGTGGAAGTGTCTTAGTCATGGGAACCGGATCGCGCAGGCGGGTACCAGCCTGCTCGCAAATTCTTTCGGAGTTCACTTCATCGTCTGGCTGGGTGGTTCATGTCAATATGGGTAGTGATCTGACAAGTACAACTTCTTCAATTCTGCTGTCCGATCCTTGGTCAGCGCTTCTGAGCAGCGCAGAACCATCAGTGCTTCTAGCGAGTCGCCCTCTTCGCCAGTGCCATAAGCTTCTGCTGCCGCGTCGCGATAAGTTATCCAGGCGCGTTGCGCTTCCCTGAGCGCCGCGACACCTTTCTCGCTTCGAGTGGCCAGGGCCGCTTTGTACACGGTATTTAGACCCACAAGCTTGCGATTGCGTAGTTCGAACAAGACTCAGCTACTCTACGGCTGCCGAGTGAGGTGATAGTCTCCGTATTGCCGGACAGCTCGCGGTTCGACCATGGTTGTCTCGTCAAGAGTCAAGTCTGCTGTGTCGCCGCAGAGGACAAGCTTAGCAACTCCCTCGTTCTTGAAGCTATCACTAAACGAGAAAGTGATCTCCGTGCAATCCCGGGAGTCGATAACAACGGTCCGTACGTGATCCGACGTTACTGTTGCCTGTATTTCGACGGCCGCGCCGGGAATCCAAGTCAGTGAAGTATTGATCGTGGTTGACCCGTTTTGTTGACTTATAGCAGTTCTGACGGATTGGGCCACGCCATTGTCGTCGCTACGCCAAGCGTAATTTCCAATGTACGATGGCAGAGTGTCGGCCAAACTCGATAAACCTACAAAGATAAACATAGTTAGCGAGCAGATGCTTTTTCGTTTCATTTATTTTTATGTGATTAATTACCGCACGGGTTCGAACCCTCATTTAGACCCATTTGAAAAAGCCGGGCTTCTTCGTCGCGCCGCGTTAACAAACCTCGGGAATCAGGATCGCCCTCCCAAATGCGTTTCATATCTCGAATAAGCTGCGGCACGGCGGCTGTATCCCCCCGCCCCAGTGCCGATGCAATCTCTGCCATTTCTAGTCGGCGATCGCCTGCTAGATCGGTGCCACGGTTAAAGACGAGGGAAACTAATGCGCCAAAGCTGTCCGCATTCAGTTGATCTGCGTTGCTATATATGCTCAGTGTCGCGGCGATGAACCGCGGTAAGGTTACTGATTCGAATACTTTGATGGCGGACTCCCAAGGAATATCAATGTCCTGGACAGATTGAACTCGATCCCGCGCGATGGTTTTCTTCAAGCCGGCTAACGCTGCAAGTCGATCTAGTTGTTCCGGTGTAAGATACTGCTGCCAGTCTCGACGAATTTCCGCCGCAGTATTGTAGCCCAAGTCGTATCCAACTCCGATGGTCACTCCGCTCTTGCCCTTCGGCCACGTAGGATCCTTTAGTTTGGCGTCATAATAAGATTTGCCGCCGCCGACCTCGTAATTGAGCATTGCTTTCATCGAGGCACGAGAAATCGGAAGTCCCAAGACCATAATGGAAGGAGCTTCAACATAGGACGAGCCAATGTTGAGGACAGCCCGTGCAACTATGTCGTAATATCCCGGTTGAGGTTTGCTCCACACTGCCGTCCAGCCCCCCCCTTGAGTGGCTTCAGCAACCTTTTCTCCGTTGGCCCAATACTCGACGCGTGAAACGAAATCTTTGCCCTGCCCAGTGACACTCGCGGATAATTGAACATCTTCGCAACGTGCAAAAACCCCGTTATGGGCGGGAGCAATTGTGCGTATATCGATTGGCACCAGCAGATATGCCTTCTCTTGCTGACCTACTATCTGGCCCTGGCTATCGCGGGTGTAACGAATTCCTTGGCCGACGATTAGGCCTGTATTGCTGATATCTCGGGCGCTCACCAGAAACCAATCTCTATAGCTACCGACCAAATCGTTGAGATCGGCTGGCTCGTAGCGAGGTTGTGTGTTCGGCGGAGCGCCATTGTTCTGATTCTCTTGCCAGAGAGAAGCGACGGTGCTGTGGTCGACGCGCAGCGATTGACCGACGATCTGGTTTCGATTGTTGATGGCGATCGGGTAACTATAGCCAGTCGGGTAGTTTGAATTTGTGCCGCCAAGAGTCGGGAGTTCTTGCATCGGAGCGCTTCCTTCCCAAACAAAGCCAGAAACGCGCCAGAGCGGATCGTCCTGTTGTTTCGTTGAGACCCCGATGATAAAGTCATTTGCGTTGATGTCCCAAGCAGCACTCTCGTAGCCGCCCAGAGTTCCCAAATCCTGAAATGTTCGACCCGGAGCATCCCAGTTTCGACCGTTGCTTAAGAACGCGTGCTGCGGGCCTGTTCCGGGTGGGTAGCTGGGGAGCTGGGGTAAATCGATCGCGCCGACGCCAACAACCTGGTTGTTGCCATTCACTCCTGTGGCATAGCTTGGCAGCATCCGCCCGCGATGATCGCTGACCCATTCAAAGCCGCCCAGGTTGGTCCACTGGCTACCTGACCATAACGCAGCGTGCTGAGCACTGTAATCGTAGTCGCGGTAATAGACGCTGGCGCGGCCAGCAACGTCGCCGGAATCGGCAATCCCATAAGCTTCGAATACTTCGTAGTCGCCCAATCCGCGCATTGGTCCGCCCCGCGGTTCGTGATAATCGCCGAGCGAATCGTGAGGCGTGATTTCGTTGATTGGGCCGCCGGTCCACGTTTGCGCGCGAAACTCCAGATGCACGTTATTGTCCGAGTCTTGGTAGGAATGATCGCTCGAGCCGGCGACTACACCTTGCGCATTGATTGCCCGAGCGACAATTGGCTCCGCACCTTTGCTCAAGGGCTGAGGTGATCCCTGGAAGCTCCAGACGGTGTAGTTGCCACTGCCTGAATCCACCAGGACTTGGCCGTTGTCGTTGACGGACAATGCACGTGTGCCTTGGAGTTCGACCGGGTTACCGGCTCCAGCGGTGGCATTCGAGGCGATGAGATGTTTGAAGTCAAAGAACCGCGCGGCGATCCCGCTTTGCGCCAGGCTTTCTGTAATATCGATGACGGCGTAGGTCGGCATCTCCACGAAAGTCGTGGCTGAGCTTTCCGCGGAGTAAGTGGAGCGGGAGCCCGAAGCGTTGAGCGAGGCGAGGCGATAGCTGTAATAGGTCTCGGATTCAAGGCTGCTGTCGTCGAAGGATGCGAGCGTTTGCTCGACCGTAGCAATTTCCGTCCAAGCGCCATCAACCCCCGCACGCCGCTCAATCGCGGTGCAGGTCGCGTTTGTTGAAGTCGAGGGAGCCCAGGTTAAGTGAATGCTAGTTGGCGACATCGCCTCACTGGTTAAGGCAGAAGGCGGAAGGAGGTCATTCGTTACGGAGCGTTCAACGAAAACACGCAGGGAAGCATTGCCGTTTTTGGCTGTGTCATCGACGGCGAGCGCGCTGAGGGCGTGCCAGCCGGGGCCAGCATTATCCCAGGTGAAGCTGGCGACGCCTGCGCCGCCAGAGAGTGGCGTTTCCGAGAGAAGTTGCCCGTCAGCCAGGAGTTGAAGCTTGGCCAGGTTTGAGTCGACGTCGCTGGTTTGAGCTTGCAGGACGATGGGAGTGCCGGGCGGCGAAGTCGAGTTATTCGCTGGCGCGGTGAATTGGACGAACGGCGAGTGAAGGTCGGCGACGGTAATATTAGCGACAGCGTAACCGTCCTGGTATGGATTGAGGCTGAAGGCGTAGATGTCGATCTCATGAACTCCGATCGTCGTTGGCGTCCAGATAGCACTACCGTTAGTTCCACCATCAAGCCATTGGCCGTCCACGTAAAAAGAAATATCTTGCAAGGTGCCGATGACGTTTTCAATCGCTGCCGCGAGAGTGGTTGGACTGTTGACCTTAACCGGAAGGGTTGGCTGCGGCTGAGCCAGCGTCACACTTAGCGGCGGGATCGGGACGACATTGATGGTGATCGATGTCTCCGCATAGCCGCCGAAACTATCGTAAACGTACGCGGTGAGAGTGTGCGACTCGACCGTAGACGGTGACCATTGCACTTCAAACGGCGGGGAATACTTCGAGCCGAGGTATTGAGAGCCATCGACAAAATCGACTTCATTAACCTCAGCCGGGAAGACGGCCGAAACATCCGCGTGCAACGTCATGGTCGCCCCCGGGTAGATGGAGGTGCCATCCTGGGGGCTTGTGATGGTAACCGTGGAATTACCTGGTGATAGCACATCGATGATAACGGCGGCGGATGTCGCGGAGGCGCCGTTGCTGTCATAAGCCACAGCGGTAATCTGGCGAGCGCCAGCATAGCTCGGCGTCCAATCAAACTCGTAGTTCGATCTGGTGCCGTCTCCAATCTCGAACGGATAGTAATCAGTAACGTCAGTGTAGGCGACGCGGGTAATCGATCCGCCCGTGCTGCTGGCACTGGCGGTAAAGGTGACCGAACCGCCCGCCGCCAAAGTAACGTTGCTGGCGGGAGTGAGAATCTGGACCGTGGGCACTGGTCGGACGACTACACTGATCGATCGTTCCTCCGTGATCCCCAGATCATCAATCAACCGGACTATGAGGGTGTGCGTCCCAACCGTGTCGAAGACGGTAGAGAAGGATGTCCAATAGTAGAAGACTTGAGCTTCGTTCGGCTCCAACGTGCCCAGGACTTGATTCCCGTCGATTAGCTCAATCCTGGCGATGACTCCATCCTTGTCCTCGGCTGTTACTCCAAGGGTCCACTCTTTGCCCAAATCAACCACATTCTCTGAGGGCACGAGCATATCGAATTTGAATTGCGGCGGGATATCCACCAGCACCGATAGGTCATCGTCGCCCGGGAACTGGCCGTCGTAAGCCGTCAGCCGGATCCGGTATTTTCCAGGGTAAAGGAAGGTGGCGATGGTATCGGTGGCTGACGCATTGCTAAAGCTGACGTCGCCGAGCCCGCTGAGCGCGGACCATAACACCGTCAGTCCCTGGCCGGCGGGTATACCATCATCTTGTGCTACTCCATGAAGCGTGAGCGGCTGACCTAGTTTCAGGACCACATCGGGACCCGCGTTAACTTGCGGAGGTTGATTGGCGCCCGCTGCTACCCAAGTTACATTGATCGTAGCCGTTCGCGCACCCGCGCTGGCTGTTACCGTGTCACTTCCCACCTGAGGGCCTTGCCAGGAAAATTCAACGGTCCCGTCCGGTGAGGTTAAGCCCGAACCAGTGGTGGGATTTGCTCCAGTAACCGAGAAAGTTACCAGGGCATCTGGAACCGGGAGGCCGGTGACACCAAGTAGAGAAGCCGTGACCCGATGAGTGCTGCCGACAGGAGCTGCGACGGAAGATTGAGTTAGTTGGAGCTGAGCGGAGGCATTATCCATGGCTCCATACAGTCCGCCAGTGTAGCCGTAGGATTCGAAAGGGGCCCAGCCATAGAGCAGCGTCCCAACCGGAGTGGGCGAGGAAATATCCAATGTGGAATTCTTCTGCACCGCGATGGATGCGCCCGAGAAGCCGCTATCCGCGATTGGGAAAAACTGAGCTGAGTCAATGGTCTGGCCGTTGACGGTAACCGCCGCGGCATGCGCGGAATCGACAATAAGGCTGAGGTAGCTGTCGTAGATATCGGAGACGACGTAGGTATTGTGCGCGAAGTCATAGTTCCGATAGTAGGGGGTGGGCATGCTGTAATGCCGCCCGAAGGTCTCGTAAGGCGGAACGATGGAAAGGAAAGGATCACCCGTGGTGTGATCGAGTTCCGTACCCTGGGCGAACTGGGCGAGCAGGATGTGTTGATCGGCGAGGATATAAGCCGGCTGGGTCAGGACGGTTTCATAAAACTGGCCGCGGTTAAGCGTCGCGACGATCTCACCGTTGATCGAAACATGAGTGTTATCGTCCGAAGCCAGCGCGCGAAGGAGGTCGCCACCGGTCCGGCCCTTGAGCGGGATGGTAACGAAGTGGCGGCCCCAAAGATCGACCGATGGCATCTGCTCGTAGAGGTGGTCGGCGTAGGGAACGTTGTAGGGGACGTAGGCAAGGCTGTGGCCGCCGAAGACCGCGACCGGCTTGTCCGCCTGCACTCGTGACCCCGTGAGATCTTCTCCGTCGTGCATGCTAATCAGCCGGAAGACGTCTCCGGTCTGAAGCGTAACAGTAAAGGGTTGACCCGCCGGATGCGAGCCGGTGGCGGACGTAGGGGTGATGGTTACCAGCGTCTGCGGCTTCGTCGCCACAATGGCTAACTCAGTTCCCACTCTCGCGCTCGTTTCTCCATTCCAATAGGCCATGACGAAGTGGTCCAGGCCCAGGAGCGACGTCGGCAGGATAAGACTTCCGTCGGTCGACGCGTGCATGTAGTTCAACGCGTGCACCGCGACCGGAGCGTCGGCCACGATGTGGATGGCACTGGGCCGCACCTGATCGTATTCGCCCCGGTAATCCGGTGCGAAGCCGGTAGTCACATCGACTACCGTTTTGCCACCCGCTGCGACGGAAAAAGTCTTTACCTCCCGAGAAACCTGCAGATTTCCATCGATCACGACGGAGTTGAAAATTTCCACCGTGCCCGTGGCGGCGGTCTCAGAGGTAATGTTTAGGTTCCTCCCAGCATAGGCGGGTTCGGAGCCGGCAGGATTGGAAAGGAATGCCATCCAGAATTCGCGGCCTCGATTTGAAACAAAGGAGTCGGGATCAGGTTGTGGCGCGGAAAGAACGGTGACCGCTGTCGTGTCGAAGTTGGCGCCGTCAGCATTGGATGCAGTGAGACGGATAATGTAGTTACCGGCTTGCGTGAAACTCGCGGAGCTGGATGTAGAATTCGGCGCGGAGAGGGTGACGGCACCTGGCCCGCTCACCAGCGACCACTGAAGCGTGACCTCGGGGCCGGGCGTCCCTCCATTCAACAGCACCTGACCCTCGAGCGTTGCTCCGCCCGGCAGTGAGATCAGTCTGTCCGGACCGGCATCAACTGTCAGCTGAGTGTTAATTCTGGTGACATTGATCGTCACCGCCGCGGACGTTGCGCTCGCGCCGGAACCATCGGTCGCGCGCGCCGTTAATGTGCTCGCTCTTTCTGGAGCGCCCATCCAATTAATGGCATAAGGCGCCACGCCCGCTTCGCCGATCTTGGCGCCTCCGGCGAAGAACTCCACTTTCGTAATGCCATCGTCGGAGTCAGACGCGTTCGCGCTGATCGGGATCGCGTCGGCGGCCCTGAAGGTCGCGCCTTGCGCCGGAGCGGTAAGCGCGACCGCGGGTAGTGCGTTTACCCGCAAAAGAATCGGCGCGGAGACGGCGGATGCGGTAGCATTGTCGGTCGCCTTCGCCGTGATGGTGTAGCTGCCGGAGATCGCGTTGCTCCAGAAGAAAGTGAAAGGCGCAGAGGAACTCTCACCCAGCTTAGTAGCACCGGCGAAGAATTCTACTTTCGCGATCGTACCGTCGCTGTCGCTGGCATTTGCGGTGATCGCGATTGGATTGCCGGGTTGCACGACGGCTTGATCCGATGGTGAAGCAATCGCCACGGTGGGCGGAGCGTTGATCCCGATCGAAACGATGGACGAAGTGGTGTGCGCTCCGAGATCGTCGGTGGCCACCGCGGAAAGCTGATACACTCCGGGCGCGGGAGCCGGCCAGGAAATCGTCCACGGCGCGGTGCCCGCTTCACCGATCTTATTCGAGCCGGCGAAGAATTCGACTTTCGTCACCGTTCCGTCGGAATCGCTCGGGCTCGTCGTGATCGAAATGGTGACGCCCGGATTAAAAACCTGAGCCGGGGCGGGAGCAGTGATGGCGACCGTGGGCGGCGCGTTCACGGTAAGGTTAATCGGTGACGACGTGCCTTGGGCGCCATCGTTGTCGATCGCCCGCGCGGTGAGCGAGTAATGGCCGGCCGGTGCATTGCTCCAGTTGAATTGATAAGGCGCGGTCGTGTCTTCGCCCACTTTTGTGGCACCCGCGTAGAACTCCACTTTGGCGATCGTTCCGTCGCTATCGCTCGCGGTCGCCGCCAGCGCGATCACGCTGCCTAGCTGCGCGACGCTTCCGTTCGCGGGCGCGTTCATGGTCGCGGAAGGCGCGGCATTCACCCGAATGTTGACCGTCATGGAAACAGTCTGCGCGCTATTATTGTCGGTGGCCCGTGCGGTGAGCGCGTGCGGACCCGCGAGAGCGTTAGTCCAGGAAAAAGAGTAAGGGGTCGTCGTCTTCTCGCCGAGTTTCACGCCGTCAGCGAAGAACTCCACCTTCTGAACTGTGCCGTCGCTATCCCCGGCATTAGCACTAAGTGAGATCACACTGCCCGACTGAAAGACGCTCTGGTTTGCCGGAGCGGTTAGCGCGACCGTGGGTGGCGCATTCACGGTGATCGGCACGGCGCTTGAGGTAGTTTTTGCGCCCAGGTTGTCGGTGGCGATTGCGGTCAACTGGTAGGAGCCCGCTGCCGCATTTTGCCACACGTAAGTCCAGGGCGAGGAAGTCGCTTCACCCAGCTTGGCGGCACCGGCAAAGAATTCTACTTTGGAAACCGAACCGTCGGTGTCGGTCGCGCTGGCGGTGAGAGTGATGGCGTTGCCCGCGTTGAACACGGTGCCCGCCGCGGGATTCGTGATCGCGACCGTTGGAGGCTTATTCTCGAAACTCGCGGCGTCGAACAACTGCAAGAGACCATTCGCGTTTACGGTCAAGGCGTTGCAGCTCGCGCCGCCAATCAGTTTCGCCGCGCCATTAATAATGAGCGTTCCACTCGGCACCGTGGCGTATCCATAAAGCGTGCAGCCGCCATTTACGGTGAAACCACCCGCAACGATGTTGAGTTTGAGCCAGGCGGGATTGGTGGAAGTGCCGGCGGTGCCGTTCGCGGTGAAACCGTTTGCGACATTAAGGACCACTGGCCCGACCACCACGATCTTGGTCGCACCGTTCAGGGTAAGATGTTGCAGATTGTAAACTGCGGGCTGCGTTGAACCGGCCACGCCGAGCGTGAAACCGGCCCCGCCATTCGCGATGAAATCACCGTACATTCCGGGTGGCACCGTGTATTGGCCCACATTCCCGTTCAGCGTGAAATTGCGCAGCGTCGAGAAACTGCCGGCGCTTTGTCCCGCGGCCGTGATCGTGACCGTGCGCGTGCCGGTGGGTGACGGCACCGCCGGCAGCGCCGGAATCGCGATTGGATTAGTGCGGGTGCGGAGATGACCGAGACGCACGGTCCCGTTGAGGATGACCTGGTAGTTGGAAGGCGAGGTGCTGCCCGTGCCCACGATGACGCCGCCCAAAGTGTATTGGCCATTTTTGATTAGAGCCGGTGTGCCCGGGACCAGCAGATCGCCGGTAATGACCCCGCCGCCGTTGAGCGTCACGTTCGCGCCCGTCATCTGCTGCAAGTTGCCGTCAACGGTCCCGCTATTGATCTGCGGCGCGCCGTTGACCAAAGCCGTGCCGATGTTTTGCGCTGCTGCGGTCTGAAGCAGCGCCGCGGAGACAAGGAGGGCGACAATGACGCCGAATGACGAGAATTTTTTCATGGGGGGGAACCGGTCGCCGGCTTGGTTGATTGTCCGGCGACCGCCGCATCTCTAACAGGATCGTTTTTCGCGTCAAGAATATTTGCCCGATGCCGGATGCAATTTCTCGCGCTCGCCGGTTGAGTGGCAAGAGTTGCTCGCTCGATCGTTGTTGCGTATCATAGGCGGCGCTCGCGAGACGGGCGTTCACACATGCAAAAAATAGGATTCGCGGAAGCTCTTGATTCCATCGTGGCCGGCGATCCGCGCTATCAGCGCGATGCTTACGTTTTTCTGCGCGATGCGCTCGATTACACGACCAAGCAGCAGAAAAAGACGAAGGGCGCTTCAGTCCGCCACGTCGCAGGACCTGAGCTGCTCGAAGGCGTCCGCCAATATGCGCTGAAGGAATTCGGGCCGATGGTGATGACGGTCCTGTCGTACTGGGGGATCAAGTCGTGCGAAGACGTGGGGCACATGGTTTTCAACCTGATCGGCGCCGGCATTTTCGGGAAGACGGAGGATGATTCGATTGAAGATTTCAAGAACGTCTTTGATTTTCAGGAAGCTTTTGTGAAACCATTCGAGCCGGAAAAGCGTTCGAAGTCCGAGGCACCGCGCAGTCTGCCCGCGCCGAAGTTGTCATGAATTAACGGCGCCGATCAGGGCGCTCCTGCCTGCTTGAATGTTCACCGCTCATCTTAAAGCCGCCGCCCCCGAAAGCAGCGCCGGCATTACGTTCCCGCCCAGCTCCGCGCAGAAACGGGTGCTGCCGAACGGGCTGACCATTATCGTGCAGGAGGACCACAGCGCTCCCGTGGCCAGCGTGCAGGCGTGGTGCGGCACGGGCAGCATCGATGAGAATGAACATCTGGGCGCGGGCTTGTCGCACATTCTCGAGCACATGCTTTTCAAGGGAACGAAGACGCGGCCCTGGAATGCGATCGCGCAAAAAATCCAGGATGTGGGCGGTTACATCAATGCCTACACTTCGTTCGACCGGACGGTTTACTGGAGCGATGTGCCGAAGGAAGGAACCAGCGTCGCGCTCGATATTTTGTCCGACGTGATGGTGAATTCGACGCTGCCCGCGGAGGAGTTCGCCAAGGAACAGGAAGTAATCCGGCGCGAGTTTGCCATGGGGATGGACGATCCGGACCGGATGGCGGGCCAATTGCTTTTCGCGACCGCGTTTCAACGCCATCCGTACCGGCTGCCGGTGATCGGGCAGCTGGATATTTTTAACCAGCTCACGCAAGAGGATGTGATGCGCTACTACCAGGCGCGTTACGTGCCGAACAATCTCACTTTCGTGGTGGTGGGAGATGTCGAGGCGGAAGCGGTTTATCGACAGCTGGGCGATTTCTTCAAGGATCATCCGGCGAGATCGCTCCAGCCGGTTTATGTCCCGAGCGAACCGCCACAGCTCGGACAGCGCGTCGTCCACCAGGAATTTGAAACGGAACTGACCCGGCTTTCGCTTGCCTGGCATATTCCGGAGATCACGCATCCGGATGTTCCGGCGGTGGATCTTCTTTCCACGATTCTCGGGGACGGCCGCAGCTCGCGCCTCTATCGGCGGGTGCGCGAGGAAGCGGGACTCGCTTTCGGGGTTTCGGCGTTTTCCTACACGCCGGGCGATCCGGGGTTGCTCGGAATCGATGCGACGGTCGAGCCGGCGAAGCGGGAAGCGACGCAAGACCTGATCCTGAAAATTCTCGATGAGATCAAGCAGGTGGGTGTTACCCCCGAAGAGCTGGCGAAGGCGAAGAAGATTTCGCTGAGTCATTCGCTTGGATCGCTCACCACGATGCGGGGCCAGGCGTCCGATCTCGGTTCGAACTGGTTCCTGACGCGGAACTTGAATTTTACGCGCGATTATCTTGCGGCCGCCCAAAAAATTACGCCGGAAGAGATTCGCCGCGTCGCGGAGAAATATCTCACGAGTGACAATCTCACCATCGTCTCGCTCAACCCGAAGGGCGCGCTGGCGGCGAAGGGTGAAGCGGCGAAGTCCATTTCGGCCGGCGAAATTCAAAAGATCGAGCTGTCGAATGGAATGCGGCTACTTGTTCGGGAAGATCCGCGGCTTCCGCTGGTCTCGATGGCGGCAGTCTTTCGCGGCGGTCTTCTGGCCGAGACGCGACAGACGAATGGAATCACGCGGCTGATGTCGAAGGTGCTGCTGAAAGGCACGACGACCCGCACCGCCGAGCAGATTGCCGACACGATCGAAGCCGTCGGGGGCAGCATCGGCAGCGACGCCGGGAATAATAGTTTCAGTGTCACGCTCGACGTGACAGAGCCCGATTTGAAACTGGGCGCGGAGCTGCTCTCCGATGTCCTGCTCAACGCGACCATGCCGGAGAAAGCGGTCGGGCGCGAAAAGGAAGTGCAGCTCGCCGGGATCCAGGAAGACGAAGAGCAAATGACCACCGTTGCGCGCAATATCCTGCGCGAGGCACTTTTCCCGCAGCATCCTTATGCGCTTCGAGGCAAGGGCTCGGTGGAATCGGTCTCGCGGTTGACTCAAAAAGATTTGCTCGAATTCCGCGATCGCTATCTCGTCGCGAAGAATGGCGTTATTTCCATTTTCGGGAACGTCAAGGCCGCGGAAGTGAAACAAATTTTCGAAGAGGCCCTCGCTGGGATGAACCCGGGCCAACTTGCGTTGACCGATCCTCCGAAGCCGCCGCCTCTGACCAAAGACATCACCGTCGAGGAATTGAAAGACAAGGCGCAAGGCGTCATCATGGTCGGCTATCGCGGAGTCGATATTTTCAGTCCGGATCGATATGCGCTGGAGTTGCTCGACGAAGCCAGCAGCGATCTGGGCTCGCGGTTTTTTATTCGCATCCGCGAGCAGATGGGCCTCGCCTATTATGTCGGCGCCAGCCAAATGCAGGGGCTGGTTCAGGGACTGTTCCTTTTTTATCTCGGGACCGATCCGCAAAAAATCGAGCAGGTAAAGACGGCGCTGCTCGACGAAATCAACAAGCTCGCCGCGGAAGGCCTAACGAATGAAGAGCTAACGCGCGCGAAAAAGAAATTGCTCGGGCAACAGCAGATCGCGAATCAAAGCAACGATTCCTTCGGGTACATGGCGGCGCTCGATGAGCTTTACGGGCTGGGCTTCGCGCACTACCAGACGCTCGAGCGCGATGTCGAGGCGGTCACACTCGAGGATGTGAAACGCGCCGCGGCGAAATATTTTCAGAAACAACCACACGTGCTGGCGATCGTGCGGCCGCCGGAGAAATAAGGCAGAGCGATTGGGCTTACGATCACGAGTAAGTGTCGGAAAACGTCAACTCGAGTCGTAATCGTGCTCGTGCTCCTGCTCGTGATCGATTACTGATAAGTTATGGCCGAGGTGCAGACCAACACGCAAAGCGGGGAGTTGTCCCAACGCTTCATTGAATTCGTTATGATGCAGGCGCAAAACGCCGCGCTGTTTCTCGGGCAGATCCCGAACCCGCAAACCGGGCAGGGAGAGGTCAACCTGGAACTGGCCAAGATGTTCATCGATCAGCTCGCGATGATTCAGGAGAAGACGCGTGGCAATTTGACGAACGAGGAATCGGCCGTGTTAAGGAACACGCTCTCGAATCTCCAGATGGCGTTTGTGGAAGTGTCGCAGCAAACGAAGGGGGGAAGTGTGGCCGCTTCGCCGCCACAACCGGAGGCCAAGGCTGAGACTCCGGCGGCGGCAGAAGCTTCTGCGGCCGCGGAAAAGACTGACGCCCCCGAGGTTCCTCCGACCGAATCCGAATCCCGCAAGAAATTTACCAAGAGCTACGGCGCGTAGCTGGTGTTGTTGGGGAGCGCAGGCTGCCAGCCTGCCGCGCCCGGCAGCTTGCCGGGCGCATCTTTTGCGGGGCCGGACTATAATCGCCGTTGCCCTTCTATTCACGGTTTTCATGTTCGCGGCAAGCTGCCGCGAACTGCAGGCTGGCAGCCTGCGCTCCCCAACCTGCAAAATACGCGCGTCGAATCAATTGCAGCCTTCCATCGTATCTCGCACGTATTGCTTACGTGGCGACATCAACTCCAAAACTTCGGAAGAAAAAAAAGAAAATTTCCGAAATCGAAGTCGCCATCGACCCGGTCGAGGTCGCGGAAGACGCGGGCTTGCGCTACGTGAGCGACGATCAGCCGGGTTACACGCGAAAACCAAAAGGCGACGATTTCGAATATTTCGACGCGGATGGAAAACCGATCCGGGACGAAACGCGCGTGCTGCGAATCCAGCGTATCGCGATTCCGCCCGCCTACAAAGACGTCTGGATTTGTCCGTCGCCGAACGGACATATCCAGGCCACGGCCCGCGACGCACGCGGCCGCAAGCAATATCGCTATCACGAGCGCTGGCGGGAGGCGCGCGATGAAAATAAATACGATCGCATGCTCGTTTTCGGCCAGGCGCTGCCGAAAATTCGCCGGCAGGTGAACAAGGACATGGGGCTGCGAGAACTGCCGCGGAACAAGGTCCTGGCCACGGTGGTGCATTTGCTCGGGCGCACCTTTATTCGGATCGGGAACGAAGAGTATGCGCGCGAGAACAAATCTTTCGGCTTAACGACCATGCAGGATCGTCACGTCGACGTTAAAGGCGCGAAGCTCAGCTTTAGTTTCCGGGGCAAGAGCGGTGTGAAGCATGAGATCGACGTAAACGATCGGCGGCTCGCGAACATCATTCGCAAGCTACAGGACCTGCCCGGCCAGGATGTTTTCCAGTACGAAGACGAGGCGGGCGAACTGCAAGATGTCACTTCACAGGACGTGAACGATTACTTGCAGGAGATCACCGGGGAAGAGTTCACCGCGAAAGATTTTCGCACCTGGGCGGGGACGGTGCTCACGGCGATGGCGTTGAGTGCGCAGGGGCCGGTCGAGAACCAGACGCAGGCAAAAAAGAACATTAAAGATGCGATCGCGGCCGTGGCCAAGATTCTCGGCAACACGCCGACCGTCTGCCGGAAATGTTATGTGCACCCGGTGGTGCTGGAATCTTATCTCGACGGTGACATGATCGAAGGCCTCAAGCAAAAAACCGAAGAAGCTCTATCGGAAAACTTGGAAGACCTGCGGGCCGAGGAAGCAGCCGTGATGTCGTTTCTCCAGGCAAAATTGGCGGAAATGAAAAAATGATCGCCGCCTGCGATTCGCTGTAGCCGCCTCGCTGTGCGAGGCGCTTGGAAGGGG
Organism: Spartobacteria bacterium; assembly: GCA_003134785.1. Taxonomy (GTDB): domain Bacteria; phylum Verrucomicrobiota; class Verrucomicrobiia; order Chthoniobacterales; family UBA10450; genus AV80. Next base: position 231,133 of record PLCN01000017.1, on the reverse strand, counting down.
GTAACGGCAGGACTGTTCAGCGACCCGGACGCCTCGCATAGCAAGGCGGCTACCTCAGCGAGTCCGCGGTGGCGGAGTGGGTGACGCGCGGCGTTGCGGTTTCGGAGACTTTTTCACGGTGATCGTGTCGCCGGGAGGAGTTTGCTCCTCCGGATATTTCTTCGTGCTGGGCCAGATCAAACGCCACGGTTGCGTTTTCACGGTGGCGGTGAGCTCCTTTACGTTCTCGCCGCTCTCTTTCAGAGCCGGCCCCAACTGACTGACATCGCCGAGCAGCGACTTCAATCTCTCCGACGATTCCCGGAAATTTTGCAGCGTTAACTGGATGTTATCTCCGCTCGCCAGATTGGTGCTGATCGTTTCGATATTCTTGAGCGCGATCGAGATTGAACTGTCGCGCGCCGTCATATTGGTCAGGTTCTCGGCGAAGGTGCGCATTTGGGCGAGTGCCATGTTCAGCTGCGAGTACTCATCGGTGATGCGACTGAGATTCTGCGCGGTGGTTTGGAGTTCTTTCAGCGTCCCCGTCGCTTCGACCGCGACCGGCTTCACGATATCGAGCATTTTCGAGATCGATTCGCCGAAGTCGGCCACCCGCTCGCCGACGAACATCTCACCGTCGCTGGCGCGGCCGGAACTCTCATTACCCTGCGTAAAATCCATCGCTACTTCACCCAGGAGACCCAGCGTGATGAGACGCGCTTTGGCGTCTCTATAGACGCCCGCGAGTTTCTCGACCCGGACATCGATTCGCGCTTCATACTTCGGCTTTGTCTCAACCAGGGCTGGCGTGCTGTTTGGCTTTGGGCTTGGTGTGGGTGTCGTGTTCGGATCCGCGAGGCGGACGGATTCTGCCGCCGCCTCAGCGCGCTTCCCTTCTTCTCTCGAGACGGGTGAGTACAATTTATCGACCTGGCCGATCTTTCTGCCCGCGAGCAAGACGGGAGCGCCGAGTTTGATCGCGGCGGCGTTATCGATATAAATCCGATAGGTGACCAGCGGCTTAAAAAGACCGGGCGCGCCGAGCAGAATCAAGATGCCGGTAAGAACGGCGACCGTCACCAGCACCAGCAAGCCGGTCAGGATTTCATTTCGTTTCAATTGCATCTTTGCTTCCTTCCAGGATCGGTCCTTCGGTGCTGCCGCTCAAGAACTGCGCCACCACTGGATTCTCTGATTGTCTGAACTGCTCGGGCTCGCCTGCTTCAATTATCTTTCCCTGATAAAGCATCGCCATTTTCGTGCCGATCCGGAACGCGCTGTCCATCTCATGCGTGACGATAACCGAAGTTACCTTCGATTTCTCGGTCAGACTTATGATCAATTCGTCGATGACTGAGCTGATAACCGGGTCGAGTCCCGCTGATGGTTCGTCGAAAAGGATGAGCTCGGGATCCATCACGAGGGCGCGCGCGAGGCTGACGCGTTTCTTCATGCCGCCGCTGAGCTCGGAGGGCATCTGCTGCTTCGCGTCGACCATCCCGACCAGATTTAATTTCTCGTCGACGACCGCTTCGATTTCGTTCCGGCTCATGTCCGTCAATTCTTGCAGCGGCAGCGCGACGTTATCGCGGACATTGCGAGAACTGAGCAGGGCCGAGTATTGGTAGACCATTCCGATGCGGGCGCGGATCTGCTGGAGCTTGCGGCGCGGCAACCGCGAAATCTCGAATTGCTTGAAGAAGACCGAGCCTTTCGTCGGCGTCAGGATTCCGAGCATCAAACGCAGAATGGTGCTCTTGCCGCTGCCGCTCTGGCCCATGATCACGAGCCGATCCAGCGTCTCGACCTTGAGCGAAACGCCCGCGAGCACTTTTTTTTCCTCGAACTGGAGATGGATGTCGCGCAGCTCGGCGACTGGAGGTGGAGGAGCTTCTTCGATCACGTGGGAAAGAACACAGTGTAAACGACGTTAAAGAGCGTATCGAAACCGATTACAGTCGTGATCGCGGTCACGACGCTGGAAGTCGTGGAGGTGCCGACGCCGGCCGCGCCTCCTTTGACACCGAGCCCGCGATAACACGCGATCGCGCCGATGAGGAGGCCGAACAAGAGGCTTTTGATGATGCCGGTAATGATGTCCCGGATGAGGAGGCTGTTTAGAACAAGATCGGTGAAATAGATCCACGCGATGTTGAAGTACGCCTTCGAAATCAGAAACGTCGCGAACACTGCGGCGATACAGGAGACCACCGCGAGGCACGGCGTCAGGGCAAAAAGCGCGAGCAATCGCGGCGCGACGAGAAAACGCAGCGGACTGATCCCCATGGCTTCGATCGCTTCCACCTCCTCCGACACTTTCATCGTGCCCAGCTCGGCCGTGAACGCCGCGCCGATCCGCGCCGCCAGCATGATGCCGGTGAGGAGCGGTCCCAGCTCGCGGGTGAACGCGATGCAGACCAGGCCCGGGATCAGGCGTTCCATCCCGAAGCGCGCAAGTTGATATCCGGTCAGGAGGGCCATGGTAAGCCCGAGGAAAAACGAGACCATCGCCACGAGCGGCACCGAGCCCACGCCGGCGCGTTCGGTGTGCCGGAAGAAACTCGCGGCGCGAAACGGAACGCGGCCGCGCCGCACATTCTCCATCGTCTCGGTAAATGTGTAGACGATGAACCAAAACATGCTCCCGATTTCGCGCAGAAGATTGCGTCCCATGTAACCGATGCCCTGGACGACGAGGACCGGATTGGTCTGGATCGTCCCGCTCGAGTCGCCATTCGTGTTATTTGGTTCGGCCATGGGTCACGAGGAAGTTGCCTCACTTCCCTAACGTGCAAAGGGGAAAAGCTGCTGGACCCGCCGCCCTGTGGGCGGCGTGATGGTTGCGCGATAGAACCCTTGCGGTCCGCGCTTCGCACAGCGAAGCGCTACGGCCTACGCGAAACTTGAAAAATAAGCTGGGAGGCGAGTCACTCATGCTTCAAAAGCGAATCAAGAAACCATGGAAACCCGAGAGAAGAAGATCGGCCTCGTGATCCACGGCGGTGCGGGCACGATCGCGCGCAGCAAAACAACGCCGGAGATCGAGCGGGATCTTCGCGCGGGTCTGGAGCGCTTGGTCGCGATCTCCGAAGGCAAGAAAGTCATCGCAATTTTCAAGTAACGCGTGTGCTGACCGGCGAGATTTTCAATTCTCTGGGGAGCGCAGGCTGCCAGCCTGCAGTTCGCGGCAGCTTGCCGCGAACATCCGGATTTAGTCGGAGCAAATGGGGTGGGTTGCAGATCCGCCCGGCAAGCTGCCGGGCGGGGCAGGCTGGCAGCCTGCGCTCCCCATGCCGAAGAAATGGTGCATAGTCTCCATTCCCAAATCCCGTGACCGTGCTTCCTCCATTTTCCCTCGTCATTCCCGCGTTTAACGAAGCGAACCGGATCGGGCAAAGTTTGCGCGGCGCGCTCAATTATCTCGAAGCCACCAGTCCGCAAAGTGAATTGATCGTCGTAAACGATGGATCGACGGACGCAACTTCGGCCGTGGTGCGCGAAGTTTTTGCCGCAAGCACCGTGATCGCAACACGGTTGATCGAGCACTCACCCAACCGAGGCAAGGGCGCGGCCGTGCGCGAAGGCTTGCTGGCCGCCACGAAACCGATCGGATTATTTTCCGATGCGGACTTCTCTACCCCGATCGATGAAACTCCGAAACTGATTCAACCGATTGCCGCGGGTGAAGTAGACGTCGCGTTCGGCTCACGCGCTCTCGACCGCCGGTTGATCGGTCATCGTCAGCCATGGCGGCGCGAACAGGGCGGCCGTGTTTTCAATCTCATCGTTCGAGCCGCGACCGCTCTTCCTTTTTGGGACACGCAATGTGGATTCAAAGCCTTTCGCCTCGAGGTCTTCCGGCCGATCCTCGAGCGGGCGAAAACGGACGGGTTCGGTTTCGACGTTGAGCTCCTCTATCTCGCGCGCCGGGCGAATCTCAGGATGCGCGAGATTCCAGTGCGCTGGAATCATTACGATGGAAGCAAGGTTAGCTTCGCGCGCGATAGTCTCAGGATGCTCCAAGAAATCGCCGCCTTACGTCTGCGCCGCTAGTGTAGAGGCGCTCCTGTAGCCGCTTCGCTAGGCGAAGCGCGAGAGGACGCGCCAATGCAAAACAAGCGGCGCCACCACCGGCGCTTCGCCTAGCGAAGCGGCTACAGCCCGGCACGATTGACTCAAGATCTCTACCGGCTCTCGTCGATCAGCTCCGCAAATTGCGAGAAGAAGTATCCGGCATCATGCGGACCTGGCGCCGCTTCCGGATGATATTGCACACTGAAGACCGGCAATTCGCGATGACGCATGCCCTCAACCGTGCCGTCGTTCAAATTGATATGCGTGACTTCCATTTCCGCCGGCAACGAATCCGCATCCACCGCGAAGCCATGATTCTGCGACGTGATCGCAACCTTGCCGGTGCGCAAATCTTTCACCGGTTGATTGCCGCCGCGGTGTCCGAATTTTAATTTGAACGTCTTGCCGCCGACGGCGAGACCGAGCACTTGATGGCCAAGGCAAATTCCGAAGATCGGCTTTTTTCCCATCAACCCGCGCAAGGCCTCGTGCGCGTAGGGCAACGCCGACGGATCGCCGGGTCCGTTCGAAAGAAAGACGCCGTCCGGATTCAAGGCCAGCACTTCATCCGCGGTCGCCGTCGCCGATACAACCGTGACGCCGAATCCATTCTGGCGCAGGCGGCGCAGGATGTTTTCTTTGATCCCGTAATCGTAAGCGATCACGCGATGACGCACAGGCGGCAAAGGTTGGCGGATCACTTCGTCCGCATTTCCGCTCGCCACCGACCACATCGTGCTGAGCCGATCGTCCGGATCCCATTGATACGATTGGCGGGTGCTGACCTCGCGGACGTAGTCCATCCCGATCACGCCTTCGCCGTCGATCGCGCGCTGAACAGCTTCTTTTTCCGAAAGGGTTTCACTCGTTAGGCAAGCTTTCATCGCGCCGCGTTCGCGCAGGTGCCGCGTCAGCGCGCGCGTGTCGATGCCTTGCACTCCCGGGATCTTCCAGCGCAAAAGATAATCTTCGAGCGACGACTCAGAACGCCAACTGCTCGGGACCTCGCTCAGCTCTTCGATCACAAATCCGCGCACGTGCGGCTCACGGCTTTCCTGATCGAGCGCATTGGTGCCGTAATTTCCGATTAGCGGATAAGTCATGGCCACGATCTGACCGCGATAAGATGGATCGGTCAGGACTTCCTGGTAGCCGGTCATCGAAGTGTTGAAACAGATTTCGCCGACACAAGTGCCAGTCGCGCCAAACGATTCGCCTTCAAAAATCCGACCGTCTTCGAGAGCGAGAATTGCGCGCATGGCTGGGCGAGACCTAAGCAGCTTTAACCGTCCGCGAAAGAGCAAAAACTTCCCCTCCTGCTCTTAATCATGATCCTGCTCCTGATCGTTTAGGCGACCAGAGGATCAGGATCAAGAGTAGGAGCATGAGCAAGAGAAAGCCCGGACTGCTTGCGCAGCCCGGGCTTTAAAATATTACCCCGCAAATGCCGTTAAGGCGGATATCCCGTTCCCTTTCGGTAACGGGCGGACGACCGTCGCAGGAGCGTCTGACTTCCAATTAAGGCATGTCATCTTCCCCAAGTGCAACCAAGCCTCCTAGTCAATGAAATATCGGTTCGGGAATCACACCTGTAATCTCGAACACCGCAGGGTAAATGGTTGAGAGTTCTCGGTTGAGAGTTGAGCGAAAAACTCTGGTTTTCATCCCAACCCTCAATCAAAAACTCTCGACCCTATCAAAGAACTATTCCCGTAGTTCCACTCCCAATTCCCGCTGCAACCGCTCGCGAATCTTCGCGTGGACCACGGTGATTTCGTCGTTCGTCAGTGTGCGAGTTTTGTCGCGGTATGTCAACGCATATGCCAGCGACTTTTTTCCCGCGCCGAAATTTTGTTCTTCTTTTCCGCTGAAAACATCGAATAATTCAATGCTCGCCAGGAGCGGTTCATTCACGCTCGCGATCGTCGAGAAAATTTCTGCGTGGCTTAATTTTTCTGGAACGATCATCGCGATGTCGCGCGTGACGGACGGAAATTTTGCGACCTCGCGAAAACTGGAGGCAGTCTGTGCGTGCGCGATCAGATCTACATTCAGCTCTGCAAACAATACGGGACTCGTCGGCCCAATCGTCAATCTCCGTTCTGATGGTATTTGGCCCACCAAACCAATTCGCTGGTTATTCGACCAAATTTCCGCGGCCAGCATGAGATCGGGCCGCTGAACTCGTTTAAATGAAGTCGGGATTGAGAGTGATTCAATTACTCCTTTAAGATCGAAATAATCGAGGGCGCGATTTTCGCAGCGCCAATGAAGCAATGATGCTGTGTTTCCCCAAAGAAGAATACCAAGATGCCGTTCTTCTTTGGCCTCTGGAGGGATGAAAACTCGGCCGACCTCAAAAATTGCGACGCGTTTCGCGCCCGCCATTACGTTGCGCACTAAGACGTCGAGCAACGGCGGATAGAAGCTTCTGCGCAACGCGACGTGGTCTTCGTTTAGCGGATTGCGTAGTGAGAGGGCCTCTTCAAAAGCGGTGGCTTTTCTTGAAATCAATTTCGAAGTCCGGACCTCCACAAGTCCGTGGCCAGACAAACGCGCACGCAATACCGACTCGAAATCGTAGTTGCGATCCGCTTCTGATGAGGGCGTGAAGCGGCTGCGATATCGTACCGGCACGCGCTCGATTCCAAACACGCGCACGACCTCTTCGACCAAGTCGGCTTCACGCTGAAGATCAGAACGGTGAGTCGGAATGTGCCATGACGTTTCGTCTTCGCTGGAGCGCGCTTTCTTCAAGCCGAATCGTTCGAGAATTTCATCGACGCGTTCCTTCGCGACCGGCAGGCCGATAAGTTCATTGGAGCGTTCGTAGCGCAACAAGACATCCGCGGGCGGAGCCGGAAGCTCTCCCGCTGTCGCAATTTCAGGCGAGGGATTTCCTCCGGCGAGTTCGCGAATCAATTCGGTGGCGCGGTGCGATGCCGGCAAGATCATCGCCGGATCGACTCCGCGCTCGAAGCGGTAACTCGAATCGCTCGGCAGATTCAATTTTCTCGCGGTGCGTCGGACGCTTCCGGGGCGGAAGTAGGCGCTTTCCAGGAGCACGTTCTTCGTCGTCTCGGTCACGCCGGTGTCTTCGCCGCCCATCACTCCCGCGATGCCAACCGCTCGCACGTCGTCGGCAATAACGAGAGTGTCCGGGCCTAACGAGTAGTTCTTTCCATCGAGGGCGAGGAATTGTTCGTTTTCATGAGCGAGCCGGACGTTGATTCCACCCGTCAATTTGTCCGCATCAAAAGCGTGCAGAGGCTGGCCGATTTCCAGCATCACGAAATTGGTGATGTCCACGATGTTGTTGATCGAGCGCAGGCCGACCGCGTCCAGTTTCGCGCGCAGCCAATCGGGACTGGGACCAACTGTGACGTTTTCGATCCGCCGCGCGGAATAGAAGGGGCATTCGTTAGGCGCGGAGATCCGCACGCCATCGCGCTTCAATGGTAGGGACGGCGCGCTGCGCCGTCCGCGGTCATCGCAGCGCGATGACCCTACCAGCGCCGCAATTTCCCGCGCCAAACCAAAATGGCTGAGGAGATCGCCGCGGTTTGGCGTGATCTCGACCTCGAGGATCGTGTCGTCGGGAAAGAATGAGGCGATCGGCGCGCCGATTTTTGCGTCGGGTGAAAGAATTAAGAGTCCTTCACTCTCTTCGGAGAGGCCGAGTTCGCTCGGGCTGCAGAGCATGCCTTGCGATTCAACACCGCGCAGTTTGCTCGGCTTGATTTTCAAATCGTGCGCCAGGATTGCGCCCGGCAGGGCGAGGGGAACTTTGTCGCCCACTTTGTAATTCTTCGCGCCGCAAACGATCTGGCGTGGTTGTCCGCTGCCGTCATCGACCTGGCAAACGCTCAGGCGATCCGCATTCGGGTGCTGCGCAGAAGAGGTGATTTGTGCTACAACGACTTTGTCGAAGTTCGCGCCGCGCTTTTCGATGCGTTCGATTTCGATGCCAGCGAGCGTGAGAAGCTCGGCCAGCTCTTCCACGGTCGAGGGCAGCTCGACAAATTCGCGCAGCCAGTTAACGGAAAATTTCATGTCTGGGGAGCGCGCGCGCCCTCGCGTGCCCCGTTCGGCGCCTCGCCGAACGGCAATGGCTCCGGTAAAGATTTTTCGGCGAGGGCGCCGAAAACAGCACGCGAGACGCGTGCGCTGCCCAGAGAAAGGCAAGACACACTCATGCGAATTGCCTCAGAAAACGCAGATCGTTGGCGGCAAACAATCGAAGATCGGGAACGCCGAACAAAATCATCGCCAGCCGATCCATGCCCAATCCGAACGCGAACCCGCTCCACTTCTCCGGATCGTAGGCGTTGTCCTTTCGCGCTTTGTTTACCTCTTCGAAAACAGCCGGATGCACCATCCCGCAGCCGCAAACTTCCAGCCATTTCTCGCCGCCCCTGAGCGCTTTTGATTTCACGTCGATCTCAAAGCTCGGCTCGGTGAAGGGAAAATAATGGGGACGGAAACGGACCTGCGAATCAGCGCCGAAAAGCTCGCGCAGAAAAAATTCCAACGTCCCTTTCAGGTCCGCGACGCTCACGCCTTCATCAACGTAAAGTCCTTCGATCTGGTGAAATTGGGCGCTGTGGGTGGCGTCCACTTCATCGCGGCGATATGCAGCGCCCGGAGCGATCACGCGAATGGGCGGCGGTGCGCTTTCCATCGTGCGGATCTGCACGGTCGAAGTGTGCGTGCGAAGCACACGGCCATCCGGCAAAAAAAATGTATCCTGCTCGTTTCGCGCGGGGTGATCGGGTGCGGTGTTGAGCGCGTCGAAGCAATGCCATTCCGTTTCGACATCCGGTCCTTCGGCGAGCGCAAAACCCATTCGCCGAAAAATGCCAATGGCGCGATCGAGCATTTGCGTCAACGGATGCAGCGAGCCGAGTTCGGCCGCGGTGCCGGGAAGCGATATATCGAGGTTCGCCAGCTCGCTCGATTCCTTCGCCGCGCGAAGACGCTCGGAGCTTTGCTGGATCGCGGCCGTGACGGCGTTGCGTGCTTCGTTCAGAAGCTTGCCCACGATGGGACGCTCTTCCTTGCTGAGCGATTTCATCCGATCGGCCCAGGCCGAGATGCTGCCCGAGCGCCCGAGGTAACGGACGCGCGTGGCCTCGAGAGCTTGTTCGTCGGTGGCCTCGCCGATCTCGCGCAAGGCGGACAAGCGCAATTCTTCCAGTGCGTGCGTCATGGAGAAGAAACGTCCAACGTTCAACGCCCAACGTCCAACATCCAATTCAGCGAACTGTAGCGGCGGTCTATGACCGCCGAACGTTGATCGTGTTAGCCGAGCCTCGGCGGTCATAGACCGCCGCTACAGGCTACGCCGCCTTCTTCGCTTTCGCTTTATTCTCGAGCGCGGTTTTCACCTGCTCGACAATTCCCTTGAACGCGACTTCGTCGGTGATGGCGAGATCGGAAAGGATCTTGCGATCGAGCCCGATGTTCGCGGCTTTCAAGCCCTCGGCGAAACGGCTGTAGGTGAGACCTTGCGCGCGGACGGCGGCGTTCAGGCGCTGGATCCAGAGATAACGGAAAGTGCGTTTGCGCGTTTTGCGATCGCGATAGGCCCAGTATTTGCCTTTCATTGTCGCGTCCTTCGCGTAACGGAAAAGTTTGGAACGGCGGCCGCGGTAACCCTTGGCTTGATCTAGAACGCGCTTGCGTCGCTCCCGGCTGGCCGGGGCGTTAGTGGCTCTTGGCATTTTGTTTTATCCGGCGGCTGCCGGACTCCTTCTTTCAGCGGATTGTTTTTTTATTATTATGATCTGCGCGACCTCATTCGCTGATTCGGTCCGGCCTTACGGGACCAGGTGGGCAGATCGTCGCGGCGCCATCGGGCGTCGCGGGCCGGAAAAGTAGCTGGCTCACTCTAAATCACAAATGGTTTCTGTTCGCTGATCCTTCGTAATCGTACTCGTGCTCCTGCTCGTGATCGATCCTACGGAGGTTGAATTTCGATCACGGTCGCGAGCGGAATTCCTGTAGCGGCGGTCTATGACCGCCGAACGCGCGGTGTGAAATCGTTCGGCGGTCCGCTACAACAGAATTGCATTGGCCGCCAGGCGGCTGACTCCTAAAATCGCGTTAATGGATTGGCTCAGTCGTCATCGACGTTTGGTGGTGGCGGCGATTTGCGCGCTCTGCGCCGGGACTATCATCGCGATCCATTTTTTCCCGAGTTTCCCTTTCGTTTCGGCCATTTGGCGGCAGGAACAAAACTACGAGAATTTTCTCCAGCGCGAAGGCCGCAAGACCGCGACGCGTCCCGATTTCGTTTTCCTCGGGATCGACCAGAGCACGCTGGAGCTGCCGCCATTGTTGCCGGAAGAACTCGCGAATAATCGCGCGCTGCAGTTAATGACGGAGCGGCCATTTCCTTGGTCGCGTGAAGTCTGGTCTCTGTTGCTCGACCGGCTTTTCGGTGCTGGCGCGCGGTTGGTCATGTTCGATTTTGTCTGCAACCCGCCGAATGATGGCGACCCCGCATTTCGCGAAGCGCTCAACCGGTATCGTGATCGCGTGGTCGTCGGCGCGAATATCGATGAGAGCGGGACGCACCAAATCGTCGTCCCAAATGCCTCGATCATTCCACCGCCCCCCCTCCAGGACGATCGCGTGGGCTTTGTAAATTTTTGGTCGGACTCGGTGGATGGGATAGTCCGCGGGATTTACTTCACCCGATCCGAGCGCGATGTGGGCCGTCTCAAACCCTTTCCCGGCGAGGAAATTTTCGAATCCTTTTCCGCGCGCGTCCTCGAGAAACTGGGGCGTGTAACTGACGTAATCCGCGACCGGCAACAGCATCCAATCCGTTTCAGCGGAAGTGACGCCTATCCTCCGCGTCCGCTCTACGAAGTTTTCGACTCGAAGTTGTGGCACGCAAATTATGCGGACGGGGTTTTCTTCAAAGACAAGATCGTGATCGTTGGGTGGTCCGCCCAGATCCAACCTGACGTTGTCGCCACCCCGATGGAGCTGGACACACCGGGTCCGGTCTTGCATTTGCAAGCGATCGCGGCGGCGCTCGACCATGAATTCCTCCATAACACTTCGGAGGTTGTCGATCTCTTTCTGGTCGGCGCGGCGGGCATCCTCGCCTGGGTCCTGATTGCACTCGTTAGGCGGCCGCTCGTCTCATTTCTGACGCTGCTCGCGACCGTTGCGGGTTATCTGGCGTTCGCGCGCATCGCCTACGATCGCGCCGGTTTGCTCGTCGTGGTTGTCCCGGTGCTGATCGCATTTTTGGGCGGCGGTTTTCTCTCGTTAGGTTTCGAATACGTGCTGGAACGCATCGAGAAGATGCGTACCCGACGGACGCTCGAACGTTACGTTTCGAAAAATCTCGTGAAAGAGATCCTCGATAATCCCGACAGCTTTTACAGCAGCCTGCGCGGGGTGCGCATCCCGGCCACGATTCTGTTTTCCGATATCGTCGGTTTCACCGCGATGACCGAAGACGCCGATCCGGAGGCGCTGGTGAAAAAACTCAACGAATACCTGAGCCGCATGACCGCGGCGGTCTTCCAGCATGACGGCACGCTCGACAAATTCATCGGGGATGCCGTCATGGCCGTTTGGGGAAATGTTAGCAGCCGTGGCACGGTGGAAGATGCGAAATCGTGCGCGCGGGCTGCTCTGGCCATGCGCCGCGAGTTGCGCGCGCTCAACGAAAAATGGAAAGCAGAGGGGACCGCGCCGTTCGCGATCGGCATGGGCATCAATCACGGCGACGTTCTCGGCGGGAACATTGGTTCGCAGGAAAAAGCCGATCCGACCGTGATCGGCGATGCGGTCAATCTGGCCTCGCGCCTCGAAGCGCTCACGCGGACCTATGCCGTCGATATTTTAGTCGGCGCGCGCGCCAGCGAACTGATCCTCGATGAATTTCATCTCCGGAGCGTTGCGCTCGTGCAAGTAAAAGGAAAAACAAAGCCGGTCGAGATCTTCACTTTGATCGGCGCGAAGAACGACGCCGGCGACCAGGAATTTCTCCAGCGCCTCGAGGCCTACGAAGCCGGGTTCCGAAAATTTCGCGAGCGCGACTTCACCCAGGCGAAGATTCTGTTCTCGCAGTTCCTCGAATTTTATCCGGACGATGCGCTGGCCAAAATGTATCTGGAGCGCGCGCTGGAATATGAAGAACGGCCGCCGGATCAAGCGTGGAATGCCGTGGAAGTCTTTAAGAAGAAGTGAGGTTGTCGGCAATTTTTGCCCGGCTCGTGTCAGGCCAGCATGATAGTTTCGATCGCGCATTGTGCCGCCACCAGAACAAGGACTACGAGGGCGACTCCTCGAGATCCTCTGGCGACCTTCCGGTCGAGGAAAAGAAATGCGGCCAACGAAAAGCAAAGCAATGACGGCAGAATAAGACGTGGCGTCCAATATCCGAAGATTGCGCCGCCATGCACGAAAGGGATGGTGAGAAACATGAGCAGAAAAAAAGCGGTTCCCAAGAGGATCGCGATGTCTTCCCGCTGCAAGCTTGCGTTCCAGAGGTTTCGCGTCGCCCGAAACAAAGCCCAGGGCGTGCCGATCAATGCGCAGAGCGTCCAGAGAATTCCCAGCGACATGGACGCCACCATCACGGGAGTTTTCCAGCCGCGCCGTGCTTTCTGATCGGGAATCAGAATGCTGTTGATCCGCTGAGGGACAGTCAGATCCTGGAAGAGATTCATCGTGTCGGTGAAAATTCCCAGATGGACCAAACCCAGATAGCTGTGCCGGTGCGCGGCGAGGATCGTCTTCTTGAAGTACTCGGGAGCCTTGAATAATTGGGCGTCGTTAGTTTTCACCAGAAAGAGGTCTTTGTAATTCATGTCAGGCGACATGCCGCGCGGGAGCCAATGCTTCTCCGTGTTATAGCCGTGCACGCGGCTGCTCAACCAAAAGGTGCTGAGCGAGAAAGCCGAAGGGACAACCAAAACGATGGCGCAAATCATGACGAAGCGTTTGAAACCCCAGGCCCGCTTTCTCCACAGCGCGATAAGAATGAGGAATATGGCGGGAAGTAGCGCCATGAAACTGTATTTCGACCCTATGGCCGCGGTTAAGGCCAAACCAAGATAGGCGGCGTTTTTCAGGGTCGAACCTTTCTCAGACAAAAATTTGTCCAGAGAAAAAAGAAGAAGCACAAAGAGGGGAATTGTTGTGCAATCCGTCCCAAGAGTGGTGGCGTGGATAATTCGCACCGGCAGGAAAGCGAGAAAAAGAACCATCGCGAGGTAAATGGCGGGCGATTCAAACCGGCGCTCCGCGTAAAGAAAAAACCACCAAAGGGCGAGGGTATTGATGGCAGCCTGCATGATCGAAAGGGCGATGGGAAAACCGTTGTGACGTCCGATCAAAGTAAAAAGCCCGTGACCTAGAAGGAAGTAGGTGGGCGGACTTGTAGTGGAGAAGTCGAAAATTTTCGGCCAGTTGGTTAGACGCGCGATATGAACGTCGTAGTCGGGACCTACATAACCCGCCCGGAAGGCGGCGAAGACTGAGAGAAGAAACGAGATAGCAAGGGCAAGCCAAAGAAGGCGGGTTCGCCACAGATTAGATCTGTTTAAAGGTGGACTTGGTTGATCCGCGGACATCATTTTTTCTTCTGTCCCAGTGTCCAAAAATTGTGGGTTTCGATCGGCAGGTTGCGGTCTTCTTCCAGCCAGGAGGCGGTTGCGAGCGAGTTAATCACGACCGAAAGGGCCACTAAGCCGATAAAGGCGTATCGCATCCGGAACAAAGTCGTTCCGCCACTTCGCAGTAAGATAACAAAGCAGAAAACAAGAAAGGGATAAAACTCGGCCAGGTAACGCTGGGCCAGGGCATGGAAGGACATGATGCCGATAGCTTGAGTGAAGAGGATGGCGGCGATCGCGCGGTCCAATCCATCGGAGGTTTTGGGTCGAAGGAGCAAGACCACTCCCACCATGGCGCCAAGCGTTATCCAGGATGAGGACCAGAGCAGGGACGAATAAGTTTCGGTGAAAGGGTTAGAAAAGAACGAGGGGTGATTATAGGATCGAAAATGCTGCGCTTTCAGAAACGGAGGGCCATGCTGGAATTCAGGACGGCGCAAGAAAAAATAGTCCGCGAAACTGTAGGGGACGCGTTCGAGACCAAAAATCCCGTGTTTGAGCACGAACTCCCGGTGGGTCGGATTGATGTAGTGCTCGTAGCTGGTCCCGAGAAAACTGCCGAATTTCGCGTAACTCAGAAACAAATGGAAAATCAGCGCTGTCCCGAGCGGCAGAAGAAGCGCGGCCAGGTTACGTATCTGGTCCCGGCGGAGGAAACGAAGCGAGAGAAGAGGCGCAATCAGAAGGAGGGGCGCACCGAAAGTCACCCGGGAAAGCAAGGCTCCGGCAGCGCAAAAAGAGAAGCCGAGCAAGGAGCGAGTCAACGCCGTGCCCTCGGCCTTTCGGGATCGGCAGGCGAAATAAAGAGCGGCCAGCGACCAAGCTAGACCCCATACGATCGCTTCATGGTAGATGGCAAGGCTTCCGAGAAGGAGTAAGAGCGGCGAGCCGAAGACGAATCCTATGAGAGAGGCATTTCCCACCCAATTTCGCCAGCGAGGTGAGAGTGGGGACGAGCGCAAGGCCATACTAACGAGTCCCGCGAAAGCGGCCAGCGCGATAACTCCTGCGCAGAATCCTGAGATGCGCGACCAGTAACCCCGCCCGCCGGGATAAATAAAATTTAGCGGCATGCGCAGAAAAGCGGGGAAGGGTCCGAAGTACATCCGAGTCTGGCCGTTTACAATCATCGCCTCGTGACGTATCGCCCCGAGGTCTACTCCCGGGTCGCCGCGAAGAAAATGCTCCGCTTGGGAATCGTAAGCCTCTCCCAGGACCTCTTTGACGAAAATCTGGCGACCGCCCGTAGTGGCGATAATCCAAAGGAGCAGGCTTAGCGCGATGGTGAGCGGCAGAAGGCGGGGCGAGCGACTACTTCCGTCCTTGAGTTCGGCGCCGGAAGTCACGGGTGGATCATAGTTGTCCAAAGGAATTCATAAACGGCGATGCCATTAATAAGAGTAGAGAAGAGGAAGAGCGTGGTCTCTGTCGCCGTCAATCGGCGCGGGCCGTTCTCGACGATTAACAAGAACATCCACGGCAATAAGATCATGGCGTAGCGATAAGAGAACTGCCAGCCGCCTGGATTGCCGTGGAACCAGAGGATGAGGGTCAACCCGCCGATGGCCAGCCAGGAAGCGGCTCTGTGTTTACCCCCTTCCCGAAAGAGCAAGACCAGGAACGGACTGGCCATAAAAATCGAGCACCCGAACGGATAAAATCTAATGTAGGGAAACTGCGGCATATCCGCGAGGCCTTCGAACAACATTTTGTGCACGTTCCACGGGATCGCGTGCCACGAAAACAACCCATGTTGGTACCACGGTTCTTTCAACACTCCGGGGATCCGCGCGTAGCCAAAGTCTGTTAGCGAATGAAAGCGCGCGTAATTATAAGCCGCGGTGCAAAGCAGTAGCAGAGCCGGCACGGCGAGGAAGCGCGCCTGATCCATCCAGGTTCGGCGCCATTTCCTCTCGGTCGTGAGCCGGTCGCCGGTGACTCCTTCCGACGGCTGGGTTCGCCAGAGATAATAAACATAGATGGGCGTCGTTAGGAACAGCTCCGTCCGATTGCCAAAAGCCAGGGCGAACCAGATGCCTGCCAGGAGCGGATTCCGGCGCACAAAGGTGTAGTAAAGACTGGCCGCCTGGCCCAGGACTGCGAAACCGAGCGCGACTTGCCAGGCGCCGGCAAATCCCAGATTGCACCACGTCCACGTCGCGAAGATTGGAAACAACGCCATCAGGATGCGGCGCGGCTGAGACATGGGCGCGACATAGGAAAGGCGGTGAAAGAAATAAACGCACAACCCCGCGACCAGTGCGGCCATACCGCGCGCCGGCCACTGTTGGATCAGGCCCATTTTTCGCAAGAGCGCCGGCGGAATATTGGCGAGGACTGCTCCGAGTGGGAAAACCGAATAAAATTTTCGTCCAAACGGGACTAACTCATTTAACCAGGAACCCGGATGGTCTTTCAAACCCGCATGGCCGCTCAAAAGGGCCAGCGCGATCCGATAGGTGTAATCGAAATTCATGTGGGGAGCCTTGGCTGAAAAATAGAAAACGGTCCCGGCAAAAAGGGCGGCGGCGACGGCCCAGAGTGTGTCAGTCGTGGGTTTGAGATTC
The DNA here is from genome assembly GCA_003134785.1 of Spartobacteria bacterium. Lineage (GTDB taxonomy): Bacteria > Verrucomicrobiota > Verrucomicrobiia > Chthoniobacterales > UBA10450 > AV80. The sequence goes on along the minus strand of PLCN01000017.1, from coordinate 214,866 downwards.
ATGCGTTTTCCGGTTTCAGCGCGCTCACCAGCAGAACAGGAGAGCGGCCAATAGGGAAAGCAGATTCTCTTTTTCCTCAAGCCGTAACTTGAATGCGCCGGGAAGCGATCACGATCACGAGCACGAGCAGGAGCACGAGAACGAAAAATCGTTGAATGCCTTTCAGTAGCCAAACTCTTGGCGGGAGCGTATAGGAATTCGAATGATTGGCGCGCGGGAAGATTTGCCTGACGCTGAAGTCTCCACCGCCATCGACGCAAACGTTGCTCCAGCGACGCAAGCTACCCGTGAGTTATCGCCCGCCCGGCGTTGGCCCCGGCTCCGAGTTCTTCGATTCCCGATCGCGATCGCGCTTTGCTCCACGGTCGTAACGTTTGCCTTCGGCTTCTGCGCCTACCTCGTGATTGAGAACGTGATGCCTCCGGAAGGCTGGCTCGGGATTTGGAATCGTTGGGATGCGACGCATTACCTGGACCTGGCGCAATCCGGCTACACCGCCGATGCCTCCGATGAGCAGCGATTCATGATCGTCTTCTTCCCGCTCTATCCCCACCTCATTTATCTCGCTCACTTTCTCATCCCCGACTGGCATGTCGCGGCGGTCGTCCTTTCGAACGTTTGTTGCATCGGCGCGTTTTGCTATTGCTTTCTGCTGACCGAAAAGGAATTCGGCCGGCGCGCAGCCAAAGTTGCGGTCTTCTATTTTTCCATCTTTCCGACGGCGTATTTTTTGCACATCGGTTATTCGGAAAGTCTTTTCCTTGTCTTGACGATTGGCGCCTTTTACTACGCCAGGCTCGGACGCTGGCTGCCGTGCGCGCTGCTCGGAATGCTGGCAACGGGCAGTCGCATTTCCGGTCTGGCCATCATGCTGCCGCTGGCGTTCGAATATCTCCACCAGAAGAATTTTCGCTGGCGTCAAATTCGCTGGGATGGCGCGTTCCTCAGCCTGATCCCGCTCGGTCTGCTCGCTTATCTCTATTTGAATTATCACTACTTCGGAGACCCGCTGAAATTTTTGGAGTTTCAGCGGGAACATTGGTATCGCTCTTTGTCGTCACCCTGGCCCGCCTTGCAATCCGGCTGGAAGGATCTCATGCGCGACGATCCGATCGAGCGCGTCATGCAGCATGGCGCGCAGCTCGCCGCATTCGCCATCGGCACGATTGGCCTGGTCGCGGCGGCGTTTCGGCTTCGGCCTTGTTACACGATTTATCTCGCGGTCAGCTGGGTGTTGATCTTCTGCGACAGCTTCACGCTCTGTTCCCCGCGGTATTTGCTCACGCTTTTTCCGTTGTTCATGCTCCTAGGGCAATGGCGGCGGCGAGTGTTCGCGCATTACAGCATCGCGTTTCTCTGCCTTCTGTTTTACGCGTTGAACGCCACGCAATTCGTCCGCGGCTGGTGGGCGCATTAGTTCTCCTCTTGCTCATGATCCTGCTCCCGATCGCGCTCGCACTGACTTCGTTTTGATCAGGAGCAAGATCAAGATCAGGAGCAGGAGTATTTGCGTTTCAGTAGCCAAACGTTCACTCGCATCGTAAAGGAATCCGCGTGACGGACGCCCCGCGTAATTTCCATTTCCTCGGCATCTGCGGCACCGCCATGGGATCGGTCGCGGCGGCGCTGCGCGAGCGTGGGTTCACCGTCACCGGCTCGGACGAAAATGTTTATCCGCCGATGTCGACGTTCCTCGAAAGCAAGGGAATCGCGCTCCATCAGGGTTATCGCCCCGAAAATATTCCGGCGGACGCCGAAGTCATCGTCGTTGGTAACGCCATGGTCCGCGGCAACCCGGAAGTGGAAGCCGTCTTGAACCGGAAGCTCTACTACATGTCGCTGCCGGAAGTCTTGAAGCAATTTTTCCTGCGCGGCCGGCACAATCTCGTCGTCACCGGCACGCACGGAAAGACCACCACCACCGCGCTGCTCACCTGGATCATGACCTCCGCGAAACTCGATCCTGGTTACATGATCGGCGGCATTCCGAAAAATCTCGGGCAGGGCGCGCGCCTGAACGATTCAAAATATTTCGTCATTGAAGGCGACGAATACGATTCCGCCTTCTTCGATAAGCGCTCGAAGTTCGTCCATTACCTGCCGGAGCTCGTGATCGTAAACAACATCGAGTTCGATCACGCCGATATCTTCAACAACCTCGACGAGATCAAGCTTAGCTTCCGGCGCTTGCTCAATATCGTGCCGCAAAACGGGATGGTGCTTTTGAATGGGGACGATGCGAATTGCCTGGAGGTGGTGAAGCAACTACAGCCGTTCCTGGCGCAGATGGTCGAGATCGGGTTCTCGCCGAATTGCGCGCAACAAATCAAGGAGGTCACCTATTCCACCGAAGGCTCGCGCTTCACTCTGGGCGAAGATGAATTCGAGGTGCCGCTCATTGGCGAATTCAACGTGCGCAATGCGGCCATGGCGATTTCCGCTTCGCGTTTCTACGGCGTGTCGGCCACGAAGATTCAGAAAGCGCTCACGAAATTTCAGGGGATCGCCCGCCGCCAGGAAGTGCGCGGGGAAGCGCGCGGAATAAAAGTGATCGACGATTTCGGACATCATCCGACCGCGATCCGGGAAACGCTGCGCGCGTTGCGGCATCGTTATCCGGGCTCTCGTTTATGGGCGATCTTCGAGCCACGCTCGAACACGACGCGGCGCGCGATCTTTCAGCAGGAGCTGCCCGATGCGCTGAAGCTGGCCGACGGCGTTTTCATTTCGCAGGTCGCGCGCCTGGACCAAATCCCGCCGGAACAACGTCTCAATCCGGAAGCCGTCGTAGACGCGATCGCCGCTTCCGGCCGCCCCGCCTTCTACGAACCGGATGCCGCGCATATTATCAACCGCCTGGTTCCGCTGCTGAAGACCGAAGACGTCGTGATTGTTTTCAGCAACGGCGGGTTCGAAGGAATCCACGAGAAGTTATTGAAAAAATTGCGCGCTGCTTCCGATTCTTCCCTGTAGCGGCGATCTATGACCGCCGAAGGAGACAAAGCGCGCAAAGCCAGACTGCGCCGGCTCGAAAGGATATTTGTACCTGCGTCGATTTATTTTGTCACAGCGACCGCATCGAACCGCCGCTCGATTCTTGCGGTCCCTGAAATGCATCGCGCTTTCCTGGAGTTCGCCAAGCTTGGCGAAGGTCGTGGTGCATTTGTCGGAGCCTATGTTTTGATGCCGGATCACATTCATCTTTTTGTCGCCTTGGATTCGGATGTCACGCTGGCTGCTTGGGTGAAATCGTTGAAGAATTCTTTGTCGAAGACACTCAGGAATCTGAATGTTCCATCGCCGCATTGGCAGAAAGGCTTCTTCGATCATGTGCTGCGCAGCGCCGATTCGTGCAGTCAGAAATGGGAATATGTTCGCGATAATCCCGTGCGCGCCGGATTAGTAATAGACTGGCGGGAATGGCCGTTCAGCGGGCAAGTGCATCCGCTGGAGTACCATGATTGATCTCCAGATTTCGCGGACGCGTTTTGGAGAATCACCGCTTCTTTCGGCGGTCATAGACCGCCGCTACAGGACGGACCATGGTTCCTCGCGCCATACGAAGCGGCAGCCTTCTTCCTGTAGCGGCGGTCTATGACCGCCGAATTGCGCGTGCGAACAGCTCACGCGCGAATTTCTACGAAGTATGATCGTGCACGATGCGCCAGCCGGCGGGCGTCTCGCGGAACAGAAGCGTGAAACACCCATGCGGTTTGTCTTTCTTGCGGGCCAGCTTCCAGCATCCGATCACCAATGCCGCGTCCGCGCCGAGCGCTGTGATTTTCAGCTCTGAAAACGTCAGCGTTCCCATCTTCTCGCGGTTGTCGTATTTTTTCTGGTAACGATCGCGCACGGTTTGCCAGCCACGCGTGAGTTTGTCGCCCGAGACGAATTCAGTCGCATCGGATCGGGCGTAACCGTTCATGAACCCATCGATATCGCCGCGATTCCAGGCCGATACTTGCGCCGCCATCACCGCGCGGATTTCCGCGACATCTTGAGAACTGCCGTGTTCGCTCGCCGCGGCCGTCACTGAAGTTCCCCCGTCGAAACCGGCTGAGACGAGTGCAATGATAAGAAGATTTTTCCAGCTCTCGCGGTGCTCTCTCAGGCTCTTCATTGGACGTTGGATGTTGGACGTTGGGCGTTGGACGTTTTCTTTTAAACACGCTGTGCCTGCAATGGCGACTTCCAATCTTGCTTGGGCCTTCTCCTCCAAAATACCGCCCTGCCACCGAGGGAACTAGGTTGACCGCGCCCCCCCGACCTATTACATAAAACCCGTGCTACGGCATTTATGCATCGCGGCGCTGTTCCTCGCAGCGGTGAAGTTTAGTTCTGCCCAGGCTCCGGCGCCCACCGTTGCTCCGTCAAAGGACGCGCCGGCGCGCACCCCTCGCGTGATCGCAGCACCAATTCCGTCCGTGTCCCCGGCGCGTTCTCCCGCTTCTACGACGACAACCAAACCGGCCGCAACCGAATCGCCCGCTTCGCAGCCCCTCGCCCCTCCTACTTCTTTGGAAGAAGCTCCCTATCCGCCTCCACCTTCCGCCACGCCGATTCCGGATAAGACCGTAGTCCTGCAATATCCCAACAGCGACGTGGCCGACGTCCTGCACCTCTACGAAACGCTCACCGGCAAGAGGCTGGTCATGGACAATTTCGTCCAGGGCAAGGTCAACATCTTCATCAGCAAACCCGTCCCGCGCGAAGAAGCCATCAAGATCATCGAGATGAACCTGCTCATGAACGGCTACTCGCTCATCCCCGCGGAAGGCGACATTCTCAAAGTCATCGGCACCGGGAAAAATCCGCGCGGCGCCGGGGTGCCCATCATTTCCGATGACTCCGATATCCCGGCCGGCGATCACGTCATCAGTTTTCTTTTCAAGCTGCGCTATGCCGATCCGATCGAGCTGCAACAAGTGCTCGGCCAATATCTCCCGCCGTCGACCTACACTTCGTTTCTCGCCCTGCCGAAATCATCGAGCATTCTGGTCACGGAAAATTCGAGCGTGATCCGCAGTCTCGTCCACATCATCGAGCAAGTGGACATCCCACCCGCGGAAGTGGTGAGCGAATTCATTAAACTGGAGCGGGCCGATGCGACGAAGGTGGTCGAAATGTTGAAAGACGTTTTTGAAAAAGGAACTCAGACGCCGGGCCAGACGCAGCCCGTAGCCGGAGTCCGCCCGGTGCGTCAGCCGCCAAACGTGCCGCCGCAGGTCCAGATCGAAGGCGGGGATTTGAGCTCGCTCACCGCGCTGACGGAAGATTCGATTGTCGTCGGCAAGATCAAGATTTCGGCCGATGTGCGGACGAACCGGATCCACGTCATCACACGTCCGATCAACATGCCGTTCGTCCGCAAACTGATTGCGGAGTTCGATGCGAACGTTGAATTCGGCAAGCCGGTCACGCGCGCACTGCGCTATATTTCTGCCGCGGATGTGTTGCCCGTGCTGGTGCAGGCGTTAACGGAGCCCGGCTCCGATAAAGGCGGTGGGGATACCGGCGCGGCGAACCCGAACGCCCAGCCGCAACAACAGCAGCGCCGGCCAACATCTACCTCCTCGTCCTCCTCCAGCTCTGGGTTCGATTCGGGCTCGAGCGGCGGGAGTTCGGGTTTCTCGGAGGAACTTTCAACGCAGGCGGTCGACACGACTCCGAAAGCCGTCACGATCGGAAACGCGAAGATCATCGCTGATCAACGCGCGAACGCGATTATCGTCCTGGGCAATCGCGAGGTGGTCGTCAAAGTTGCAAAAATTCTGGACGAGATGGACGTGAAAGCACCGCAGGTCGCTTTGAGCACCGTCATCGGCGAGCTTTCGTTGGATAACGACCAGGAATTCGGCGTCGATTGGTTGAAGAGTGGAGGAACAGCTCATACCGACATCAACGGTAACGCATTGCCCAGGACCCAAGGGAACAGCACCTTTGCCGGGTTTACGCAAAATGGTACCGGCGCGTCTTTGGTGGATCCCGCCGGTCTCATTAGTCTTAATTCGCTGCTCCCGCTTGCGACCGCCGCGGGTACCAGCGGCGCAAATGTTTTTCTGAGTAGTGGCCGGGATGGCCTGGGCGCGATTCTGCATGCGCTCGATTCAACCAGCCGTTTCAGAGTGCTCAATCGCCCAGTCGTTTTCACAAGTAACAACAAGAAGGCAATTATCGCTTCCGGCCAGGAAATCCCGGTGCCGGTCAGTACCCTGTCGTCCTTCATTCCTACGACCACTACCACTGCGGGCTCCACGCCCGCCACCAACAATTTTGGAACTCAGTCGAGTATCCAATTTAAGAAAGTAGCGCTTCAGCTCGAGGTAGTCCCGCTGATCAACTCCGAAAAAGAGGTGTCGCTGGATATTTTGCAGAAGCTCGACAGCCTGGGCACCCCCGCAGTGATCGATGGCAATCAGATCCCGACCATTGTGACCCGGTATATTAAGACAACCGTTTCGGCGCCGAATGGCTCGACCATTGTGCTGGGTGGGTTGATTACGGATAACAAGAAGGTCACCAAGACGGGCATTCCCTATCTCAGTCGCATCCCGGTAGTCGGAGCCCTTTTTAGACAAACGAGCAGAACCGGGAGCCGGACAGAGCTGATCGTCCTGATGCGCCCGGAGGTCGCACTAACGAAGCTCGATCTCTATCATCTCCGGCAGAAATTTGAGGACAGAACCCATATTGGTCCGGAGATGGATCAAGACGATTGCCCCGATTGCCCGAAGCCGGGCGATGGGAAACAACTTGATCTTCCGGCGCCGGATCTCCCGGGGACGAAATAGTATTGGGGAGCGCGGGCTTCCAGCCCGCCCATCTCGGCATCTTGCCGAGATGCATTGCGCGTCCAATGTTTCGTTGATCTTCTTATGTCCTCGCATTCATCGGGAATGTTGCCGGCATGATGCCGGCAACTGCGGGCTGGGAAGCCCGCGTTCCCCAAGATCACGCCGCGTCCCAAAAAAAACAGCCGCAGCATGACAATTCCGCGGGTCGCGTGTAAGATGCGCGCGTGAACGCCGCCGTTAGCCAATCTCTCGTCAATCTTCTTCTCGCCAGTGGCGTGCCGACTCAGGCCGAAGCCGCCGAACTCGCCGGCAATTTGAACGGCGGATCGTGGACGAGCCAGGTGCTCGATTCCGGCAAGGTAGACGAGCAGCGTTTCCTGGAAGCGATCGGAAATTATTTTCAGGTGCCGGTCATTTCGATCGACAAAATGAAAATCGAGCGCTCGACGCTCGGGATGCTGCCGAGCCGGTTCGTTTTTCAACATCACATTCTGCCGATCGAGACGAAGGACAAAACGGTCGTGCTCGCGACTTACGATTTGTTTAACTCGGTCGGCCGGCAGCTCGCTTCGCAATTGCTGAAGGGACCGGCGGAATGGGTGCTGGTGCCGCGCGCGCAAATCCTGCGCGCGATGAAAACCGTCTACGGCGTCGGCGCGGAAACGTTCGATGAAATCCTGAAGTCGAATCGGTCTTACGAAGGTTCGCAGGACATCGAGACGAGCACGGACTTGAACGCGGACGATCCGGAAGCTTCGGTGGTGAAATTCGTGAACCAGATCATTCGCGAAGCGATCCTGGAGCGCGCGACGGATATTCACGTGGAGCCGCTCGAAGACGATCTGCGCATTCGTTATCGCATCGATGGAATCCTGCACGAAGTGGCGGTGCCGCCGCAATTGCGCCTCCTCCAATCGGCCATCCTCTCGCGCTTGAAAGTCATGGCGCACATGGACATCGCCGAGCGCCGTCTGCCGCAGGATGGCCGGATCAATTTGCAGGCGCACGAGCAGAATATCGACGTGCGCGTCTCGACCATCCCGACGGTGAACGGCGAATCGATCAGCTTGCGTTTGCTCAGCCGCACCGAACAGCATTTCGGTTTCGACCGGCTCGATTTGAGCGAGAAGCAATCGAAGATCATTCGCCATCTGCTCAACCAGCCGAACGGAATTATTTTGCTGACCGGCCCGACCGGCTGCGGCAAGTCCACTTCACTCTATTGCTTTCTCAGCAGCATCAATTCCGTCTCGCGCCGGATCATCACGATCGAAGAGCCGGTGGAATATCGGCTGCCGGGCGTGTCGCAGATCGATGTAAAACCGGAGATCGATCTCACTTTCGCGAAAGGCCTGCGCCATATTTTGCGGCAGGATCCGAACGTGGTCATGGTCGGTGAGATTCGCGATATCGAAACGGCGGACATCTCGATTCGCGCGGCGATGACGGGGCACCTTGTCTTTAGCACGCTGCATACGAACGACGCGGTCGGCGGGATCACGCGTTTGCTCGATATGGATGTCGAGCCGTTCCTGCTCGCGTCGGTCGTGAAATCGTTTATCGCGCAACGGCTCGTGCGCACGATCTGTCCGCATTGCGCGCAGCCGGTGGATTACCCGCGTGAGTATCTGGCGGAGATTGGCATTCCACGCGAGCTGGGCACACGGTTCCAGCGCGGCGCGGGTTGCGATCTTTGCCGGCAAACCGGTTACCTCGGACGGCTCGCGATTTACGAGATCTGTGTCGTGACCGAGCCGTTGAAGAAGTTGATCATGCAAAAACGCGATGGCGGCGAGCTGAAGCAATGCGCAATCTCGGAAGGGATGGAAACGTTGCGGCAGGACGGCTGGCGTCGCGTCGGGGAAGGGAAGACGACGATCGAAGAAGTGGTGCGCGTCACGCAGAACGACGAAATGATGGCCGAGACCGAGGTGCAAAGCGCGCCCGCGATGATCGGCGAAGCGCCGGTGGTGCTGGAGTAGAGCGCTGCGGATTGGGGGAGCGCAGGCTGCCAGCCTGCTCGTCTCGGCAGCTTGCCGAGACGCGGAGATGGATCCGACCACGCGAAATAATGGTATGGCGTCGCCAAGTGTTGCCGGCAAGCTGCCGGCAGCTGCAGGCTGGCAGCCTGCGCTCCCCAGAAATGGCATCCGCGCCGCTAGGTGTTCGACCCGCTACGCGTTTCCGCGAAGTTCGCTGATCGCTTTCGCGTAATCTTCAGCGCGGAAAATTGAGGTGCCGGCGACCAGGACATTGGCGCCGTTTGCGATCGAGAGCTTTGCGGTCGCGGGATTGATTCCACCGTCGACTTCGATGTGCAACGTGGATTGGTGAGCATCACGCCATGTCTTCGCGCGTTTCACTTTTTCCATCATCTCGAGCCGGAACGGCTGGCCGCCGAAACCGGGATGCACCGTCATGACCAGGAGCAGATCGATGCTTGCCAGATACGGCTCGACTGCTTCGAACGGTGTCGCTGGATTTAGAGTCAACCCAACTCCGCATTCAGCCGCGCGGATCGTGCTCAAGGTTTTCGCCACGTCATGTTTCGCTTCGGGCTCGACGTGGACGGTGATGGAATTCGCGCCGGCTTCGAGGAAGCGCGGCACGTAATGATCCGGATGTTCGATCATGAGATGGACATCGAGCGGGAGCTTCGTGTGTTTGCGCACGGTCGCGACGACGGCGGGACCGAACGAAATATTATCGACGAAGTGACCGTCCATGATGTCGAGGTGCAGCCAATCGGCGCCGGCTTCTTCAGCGCGGTGGATCTCGGTTTCGAGATGCGAGAAGTCCGCGGCGAGGATGGAAGGAGCGACGAGGACTTTTTGGGACGTCATAAGAAACGGTGCTGAAAAAGAGAAGAAGGGAAACGTCCAACGTCCAACGTTCAACGTCCAACGTTCAATTGAAGAGGGAAACGCGGTGCGAGGTAGTGACGGTGGCGAAAAGGGCGCTCGCCTCTCACTTTTAGCAGTGAATTTCAAGAGAGGCTTCTGTCGTTGGACGTTGGACGTTGAGCGTTGGACGTTGGACGTTCCGCCCTTTCGCCAGCGAAAGGGCGGCAGCTTTCCCTTGACGCGGCGGGTGTCCGTTTCTAGATACTACCGGTTTCAGCCGGTCGTTATCGCGCTCGCACACATGGTGCTATGAATCGAAGCCAGAACGCGCTTCCGACAGACTGGATAGTGCGTTTCAGCGACCAATCTAAAGACTAAATTTCATGTTCAACGGACTCTTCGGCTGGTTATCCAGCGACATCGGTATCGATCTCGGCACGGCGAACACGCTCGTGTACGTCAAGGATCAAGGCATCGTGCTGCGCGAACCCTCGGTCGTCGCGGTACAGGCCGGCACGAACAAAGTGCTCGCGGTCGGCGATGAAGCGAAGCGGATGCTCGGCCGCACGCCGTCCAACATCGTCGCGGTGCGTCCGCTAAAAGATGGCGTGATCGCGGATTTCGAAATTACCGAAGCGATGCTCCGGCATTTCATAATGAAGGTGCATGGCCGTCGGGTGCGCGCGAGACCGCGGGTCGTGATCGCGGTGCCGTCGGGAATTACTGAAGTGGAAAAGCGCGCCGTGCGCGAATCAGCCACCAATGCCGGCGCGCGCGAAGTTTATTTGATCGAGGAGCCAATGGCGGCTGCGATCGGCGTTGGCCTTCCGGTGCAGGATCCGGCGGGTAACATGATTATCGATATCGGCGGCGGCACGACGGAGGTGGCGCTCATTTCACTTTCTGGAATTGTCTTCAGCCGCAGCGTGCGCGTGGCGGGCGACGAGCTGGATGAAGCGATCGTGCAATACATGAAGCGCGCTTACAATTTAATGATTGGCGAGCGGACCGCGGAAGAAATCAAAATCAAAATAGGGTCGGCTTATCCAAGCGAAAAGGAGACGAGCGTGGAGGTGAAAGGCCGCGATCTCGTGGCCGGTCTGCCGAAGACGCTCATGATCACGTCGCAGGAAGTGCGGGAAGCGTTACTGGAACCGATCTCGACCATTGTCGATTCGGTGCGCATCACGCTCGAGCGTTGTCCGCCGGAGTTATCGGCGGATCTGGTCGACCGTGGGTTGGTGCTCGCGGGCGGCGGCGCGCTGCTGCGCGGGTTCGACAAACTTTTGAGCGAAGAGACCGGTCTGCCTGTCCATGTTGCCGAAGATCCCCTGAGTGCGGTGGCGGAAGGAACCGGCAAATGCCTCAATGAACTTAAATTTTTGCGTCAGGTGGCTTCATCCGATCGCAATTGGCGGTAGCAGCGAATGCGGAAGGTGGATTGCGGACATGATACCGACCGCGCCGTGACTGCCTTTTCTTTCTTTCCGCATTCCGAATTCCGCATTCCACCTTCCGCATGAATCGCTCGAGCATTATCGCGCTGGGCATCTTCGCGGCGATGCTCGCTTATTTTCTCAGCTTCGGGGCGGACAGCACGCGCAAACTCCAGGCGGGATTTTATTCTTTGATCTCGCCGTTTCTCCGGACGGGGTCCGGCCTTCAGAAGCAAATCACTTCTGTCCGGACCGGTTTGCAAACGCTCGAGGAAGTCGAGCGCGATAATGCATCGCTCAAAGTGGAGAATCGATCGCTCAAGGCGACGAACCAGGCGTTGCGCGACGTGGAGCACGAGGTGAATCGTTTGCGGCGCGCGCTTGAATACAAGGAACGCTCGATCTTCCGGCTAGTGCCCGCGGAAATCGTGGCGCGCGATTCATCGACCTGGTGGCGGACCGTCACGATCAATCGCGGGAAAAACGACCATATCGAAAGCGACATGCCGGTGGTGACCGACGAAGGAGTCGTCGGCAAGACGACGACGGTGGGCGACAACATCACGATCGTCCTTTTGCTTTCGGACGAAAACTGTCGCGTCGCGGCCTCGGTCGAAGGAACGCGCGAGCAGGGCATCGTGCAGGGCGAACGCGTGACCGGATCGGTCACGCCGTTGCTCGATCTGAATTTTCTTTCCAAACAAGCGAACATCGAAACGGGCCGGAAGGCCTACACCTCCGGGATGGGCGGAGTTTTTCCCTCGGGATTGCTCATCGGAACGGTGCAGAGTTTTCGGGTGCGCGAACTTGATGGCCAGGCGCGAATCGCACCGGCAGTGGATTTGTCGCATCTCGAAGACGTGTTCGTGGTGACGGGACGCAAATGATCTTTTTCATTATCCTGCTGGTGCTGACTTTCCTCGCGCAGGTGCTGGAATTCTTCATCCCGCCGCTCGACTGGATGTACAACGCGCGGATTTACCTCGTGCCAGTGATCGTTTTCTACGGCGCGATGGCGCTCCCGTTTCCGCTCGTGCTCGCGCAAGCTTTCTTCGCCGGACTCCTTCTCGATCTCGTGACGGTGCAAGCGATCGGGGCGCGAGTTGAAATTTCGGTCGGATGGTCAATACTCCTCTACGCCGTGCTGGCGGCCATTATGCATGGCCTGAGGCCTTTATTTATTCGGGGACGCTGGGAGGTGCATTGCATAATGAGCGGGCTGTGCACGTCCGCGATTCTTCTTTCCCAATACCTCATGATTGCTTTCCGCCGCGGCTCACTTGTTTTTACGCGTGAAGCCTGGTGGCAAATCGGCGGGCCGGGCGTGATCGCGATGATCATGGCGCCGCTGGTGTTTTGGATTTTGCACTCGTTAGGCCGGCTCACGGCTAATCCTTATCTCCCCGAAGCGGAACCCTACGAATGAACCGGCGCCGCGTTAACCCAATTTGGCGGCTCCAATTTCTCGCGCTGCTCATGCTGCTGGGCCTGGCCGCGCTCCTCGGAAAGCTCTGGCTCGTCCAGGTGGCGCACGGTCCGGAATGGACGGCGAAGATTCGCGGCAGCTCGGAAGCGACGGTGCGCATTCCTTCCGTGCGCGGTGAGATTCGCGATCGCAACGGAACGACGCTGGTGCAAAACCGCGCCAGCTATGAAGTCGATTTTTATCTGCCGGAGATGGTGAAGGGTTTCCGCGAAAAAGTGGGCCCGCCTCCTTTGACGGAATACCGGACGACGATCAACGGCATGCCGAAAGATTTGAAGGAGCCGGACATCATCAAGATCGTCAATACCGCGGTGGCGCCGCGGCTCGACGATCTCGACCTGGCGCGAAATTATAATGCCGCGCAGTTGCAACGGCATTTCCGCACCAACACCGAAGTGCCGTACACCTACATCAAGGATATCGACTTCGAAACGATGGCGAAGTTCTCCGAACACGATGTTGGCCTGCCCGGCGTGGATATTACGATCAAGCCCGTGCGCTCGTACATCTACGGCGCGCTCGCGGCGCACATGCTTGGCTATGTCGGCGCGCCCGACGACACGAACAAGGAAGAGGCGAAGAAGTACACTTTTTATCAGGGCGACGCGGAGGGGAAATCGAACATCGAGAAATCGATGGATGAATATCTGAAGGGAAAGCCCGGCGTGCGTTACATGCGCCGGAACGCGAAGGGCCAGATCGAAGGGGTCCTGCGCGAAGAGCCGCCGCAGCAGGGGGCGAACGTCAACCTGACCATTGACGCGCGCATCCAAATGATCGCGGAAGAGGCGTTGCGATCGGTCGGGCGCGGCGCGGCCGTGGTGGTGGATCCGAATAACGGAAACATTCTCGCGATGGCCTCGGTGCCGTCATTCGATCCCAACAGTTTTATTCCCAGCATCAAACTGAAAGATTGGGAAGCGCTGCGGAAAGACGAGGCGGATCCGCTGGTCAATCGCGCGGTGAGCGCGTTCCCTCCCGGTTCGACCTTCAAACTCGTGACCACTCTCGCGGGACTTCGGAAGGGTCTCGCCAACCAGCATTTCAACTGCGGCGGCGGCGTGAGTTATGGCGATCATTTTTTTCATTGCTGGATCGGCGAGAAAGGTGGCAGCCACGGGGTGATCGGCGTTTCGGATGCGATCAAGGTTTCCTGTAACTCGTTCTTTTATCAATTCGGCAACGCGGCCGGGATCGAGATGATCGATGAAACCGGCGATTCGCTCGGGCTCGGCAAAACTTCCGGAATCGAAATCACGAATGAATCGCCCGGGGTGTTGCCCGGTCCGGATTGGATGCGCATTCATTATCCGCGCGAGCGGTGGTCGCAGGCTTACACCGCGAACGTTTCCATCGGTCAGGGATACGATCTGGTCACGCCGCTCCAGCTCGCGATGGTCTATGCCACCGTCGCGAATGGCGGCGTCTCTTATTATCCGAAGCTGGTGCAAAGCCTCACCGGCGCCGACGGCAAACCGATCCTGAATGAGAAAGGCGTGCCGGTCGTTTCCTCGGCGCCGAAGGTCCATCGCGATCTGCGCTTCGATTTGAAATCGAGCCAGATTGAAATAGCGCGGAACGGTCTCTTGAGAGTCGTGAATGAAGATGGGGGCACAGGGGCCAAAGGGCGCCTCAGCGGCGTGAAGGTCGCAGGCAAAACCGGCACCGCGCAGGCCATGACCGACGGCAGGAAGGACACGATTTCGTGGTTTGCCTGCTTCGCGCCCTATGATTCGCCGAAATATACGATCGCGGTCATGGTCCAGGGCGGCGAGCATGGCGGTTCCGTGGCTGCTCCCATTGCCGCGCGCATTCTTTCCCGCACACTGGCCATGGACGAGGGGACGTATACTCCGCAACTGGCCTGGCTCGCGCCCGCGCACAAAGCCAATCCATTCCAGATGATCGCCGCGGTCGACTTCAAGGATTCCAATCCCAAACTGACCGCGACCGACGAGGAGAACCTCGACGGATCCACTAATTCCGACATGGCGGCGACCAGTGCGAATCCGGATGTGGAACTCGAAGCCGATGCCAACGGCAAGGTTGCCGGCCAAAAGAAGACGGTTCGTCCTCCACCCGCGCCGACTCCGCCGCCGCGAAAACCCAGTTTTTTCGAAAGACTTTTCGGCATTCGGCCCAAGCCGACGCCGCCACCCGCTCCATCGCCGGTGCGTCGCCCCCCGGGCCGCAGATAAACTCTTGATCGGAACCTAACGCAAACCACAACGGCAAGCACCGGCTCATGATCACAAATCCTCTCCCCGCTTATGATAGAAAAGGTGAAACGTATTTTAGGTTTCGGCGCGCCCAAGACCGGCAACAAGCTGATCATCAGCGTCGAGAAATTGGAGCGCCGAGTGGCCCTCCTCGAAAACGGACGGCTCGAAGAATATAACGTCGAGCGCAACAGCGCGCGGAACATTGTCGGCAGCGTTTACAAAGGCAAAGTTAAGAACATAGAGATGGGGTTGAAGGCGATGTTCGTCGACATCGGCTTCGAAAAAAATGCGTTCCTCCACTTTTGGGACGCTATTCCCGCCGCGCTCGACAGCGGTATCGAGGAGATTGATCGCCCGAAAGACCGGCGGCCCAAAAAACGAATCACCGCGAAAGATATCCCGAGCATCTATCCGGTGGGATCCGATGTGATCGTTCAGGTCACCAAAGGTCCGATCGGAACGAAAGGTCCCCGGGTCTCGACGAATCTGAGTTTCGCCGGGCGCTATCTGGTGTTCATGCCCTACAGCGATCGCAGCGGCATCTCGCGAAAGATCGAGGACCCGAAGGAACGCGAACGCCTGCGCAAGATCCTGCGCGACCTGGAGATTCCCGAGGGCATCGGCGTGATTATCCGGACCGTGGGGGAGGGACAGCGCGCGCGCTACTTTGTCCGTGATCTGAGCTTCCTGGTCGAGCAATGGGCGAAGGTCGAGCAACTCATCCAGACGGAGCCGGCTCCCTGCCGCGTCTTCGAAGAACCCGACCTGGTCGACCGGACGGTGCGCGATTTTCTCACGGACGAAATCGACGAGGTGATCTGCGACGATCGCGCGGCGATCGATCGGATGAATGAAATGGTGGGACAAATTTCGAGACGCGCCCGCAACCGCATCCAATTTTACGACGGCGCGGCGCCGATTTTCGAAACGTTCGGCATCCAGAAACAAATCGACGACGCGTTCCATCGCCAGGTCTGGTTGAAATGCGGCGGCTACATCGTGATCGATGAAACCGAAGCGCTGGTGGCCATCGACGTAAACACGGGCCGGAACAAAGGCGGGCGCGACGTCGAGAAGACGATTCTGCAAACCAATCTCGAAGCGGCTGACGAGATCGCGCGGCAATTGCGCCTGCGGAATGTCGGCGGCCTGATCATCGGCGATTTCATCGACATGAAGAACCGCAAGGATCAGCAGATGGTTTACACCTTGATGAGGGAACGCCTGAAGCGGGACAAAGCCAAAACCCACGTCCTCCCGCTCTCCGCGCTCGGGCTGATGGAGATGACGCGGCAGCGTGCGCAGGAGAGCCTGAGCGATTCAATTTACGAAAATTGCCCCTATTGCACGGGCCGTGGGGTAGTGAAGACTTCCATGACCACCAGCGTCGAGCTGCACCGGACGTTGAACACCGTCATGCGAAAATATCAGGACAGCGTGCATGATTTCCGAGTCATTTTGAATCCTGACGTGTTGAAGAGATTAAAGGAGGAGGACGAAGAGTTCCTGGTAGAGTTGGAGCGGCGGTATGCCGGCCGGCTGATGTTCCGCGGCGATCCGGCCTATCACCACGAAAAATTCACCATCACAGACGCAAATTCAGGGGCGGAATTAAAGCCTTGACTACTCGCAAACAATCAGACCTCAGTTCCTTGCAATTTGCCTTGCCTATGCCACGATTTACGAGAACCCCAATAACATTCTTGCAGGAGAGCGCGATACCTTAACCGACGCGCTGCAGACTTAACCGAAACCGGAGACAACAAATGAAGAAACTAGCCCTTAGCTTATGCGCAGCGGTCGCCTTAAGCTCAGCCGCTTTCGCCGGGAGCGAAACCTATTCGAAGGAATCGAAATCCGTCGCCCCGCCGCCGTGTCCCGAGTGGTACGCGGACCGGGAATTCAATCTCAGCCTGAGCGGAGTTTACGCCTTTACCGGGAGCGACTGGCGGGATGATACCTATTTTGCCGCCGATCACGCCTGGGGCGGCGCTCTCGATGCGAAGTTATTTGTCCATCGTTACTTTGGGTTTGGCGTGCAAGGATTCATTACTCGCGCCGATACTCGTGAGATCGGTGACAACGGATTTGTTCGTTTTCCGCTGACCAACGATGATACGCACGCCGTCGGCGGAGTTCTCGGCACCTTCACCTTGCGATTGCCAATCAGTTGCTCGCGTTTTGCTCCTTACGTTTGGCTGGGCGGCGGCGGTATTTTCGGAGGCGGTCGTGACCACGACTTCTTCCTCGATCCCAACCAACCGCTCGGGATCGTCCGGAGAGAATTCGATCGAAGCGACAGCCGGGCGCTTGGCCAGGTCGGCGGCGGCTTCGAAGTTCGTTTCACACCCCATATCGGTCTGCTGAACGATTTCAGTTGGAACGTCGTGTCGGGCGCGAACAACAATTTCGGCATGGCCCGCACCGGCATCAACTTCGCGTTCTAAACAGCGCAGCATAATTTAGCGAGACGCCGGGAACGCTGTATGCGTTCCCGGCTTTTTTTGTCTTCGTAATCGTGCTCATGCTCCTGCTCGTGATCGAGATCGCGCTCGAGGGTGGTATTGCGAAACCAAGCAGACGACCGAAATTGCTTTCGAATGTCGTTCGCCCAACTCCTGGATAATTTGCCGCTGCAGAAGTCGCAGCTTCTCCATCGCTTCGAGGATCTGATTTCTCCCAAGTCCGATGCGGAACTGGAAGCGTTGGCCCAGCAGTCGCGCGCCCTCACGCTGCAAAATTTCGGACGGACCATGCGGCTTTTCGCTCCACTCTATCTTTCCAACGAGTGCATCAACAATTGCCGGTATTGCGGCTTCTCGCGGGACAATCCGATCCTGCGTGTCACGCTCAATCTCGATCAAGTGATCGCGGAAGGCCGGTATCTGGCGCAGGAAGGATTCCGGCAGATTTTACTCGTCGCCGGCGAACATCCGAAGTTTATCAGCCAAAATTATCTGGCCGACTGCGTCCGCGCGCTGGCCCCAGATTTTTCATCGATCTCGATCGAGGTCGGACCAATGGAGGCGGCCGATTACGTTCCGATTGTCGAAGCTGGCGCGGAGGGTTTGGTGGTCTATCAGGAAACGTACGACCGGGAAGTCTATGCGGAGATGCACACTTCCGGACCCAAACGCGATTTCAATTGGCGGCTCGATTGCGCGCAACGTGGCTACGAAGCCGGATTTCGCCGGATCGGAATCGGCGCGCTCTTCGGCCTAACCCGCTGGCAGGAAGAAGCGGTGGGACTCGCCGCGCATGCGGAATATTTGCTGAAGCGCTGCTGGCAGGCGCAAATCACCGTGAGCCTTCCGAGATTGCGCCCGGCCGCCGGTGAATTCCATCCGGCTTTCTCGATGGCGGACCGCGAACTCGCTCAATTGATCTGCGCGTTCCGCATTACTTTTCCGCAGGTTGGAATTGTGCTCAGCACACGGGAGCGGGCTGCTTTGCGCGATGTTTTGGTCTCGTTAGGCGTGACCATAATGAGTGCCGGCAGCCATACGGAGCCGGGCGGTTACACGGGCCAAGGCGTGGGCAATCTCCACCGCACTGTGCGAGGCCGCATCGTCGCGCCGGAATTCCAAAACGGAGAAGATGCGCTGGCCACGGGCCAATTCGAAATCAGCGACGAACGCTCGCCCGCGGAAGTCGCGGCCTTTCTGCGCCGCAGCGGTTTTGAGCCGGTTTGGAAAGATTGGGATCCCGCGCTTCTTGCGTCATGACTGTGTGGGTCAACGGCGAGCGGGCCCAGACAAATGGCGCGACTAATATCGCCGAGCTTGCCGCGCACTACGGTCTTCATCCCAACGCAGTCCTGATCGAGCATAACGCCACCGCCCTTCATCAGCGCGAATGGACGCAGCGCCTTCTGGCGGAGGGCGATCGCATCGAATTCGTTCGCGTCGTCGCGGGTGGATAGCGGACGCTTCGAACGTTTGCGTCAACCAGCCTGCTTGACGACGACGCGCATCCCGTCCGTTTGAATTACGGTGACGGGTGTGTCGGCCGGGATGAATTCGCCTTCGGTCACGACATCCACGACGTGATTGGCGAAGCGGGCCTTGCCGCTGGGTCGGAGTGTCGTGAGCGCAGCGCCTTCCATTCCGGGGGCGAGCGCGAGGGCCGTGGCGAATTCCCGCGGCGCGCCTGCGAGCGAGGGGCCGGGCGGATTCGTGGTCATGAGCGCGAACCGGCGGTAGATGCTCGTCCGCGGAAGATAACGCGCGAGAATCATGATCACGACGGTGGCGGCGAGCATCGCGAGGAAGAGATTGCGCAGCGGAACGGCGAGCATTCCGCCCGTCGGCAAAAATGTTTCGCCGGGATAACGATCGATCATCGCCCAGAGCAACGAGCCGAGGATGAGAAAGACTCCGACCACGCCGAAGACAATGGTCGAGTGCGCGAAAAACAGAACCTCGATCAGGACGAGCACGACGCCGAGCACGAAGAGCGCGACGACTTCCCAGCCTGCCAGGCCAGCCAGGTAATGCCCGAGGAAAAAAAGCGCGAAACAAAGAGCGGCGATGATTCCGGGCAGACTCGCGCCGGGGATTTTGAATTCGAGATAGGCGCAAATAATCCCGAGCAGGAGAATCAATGGCGCAAGCTGTGTGATCCAAAATGCGAGCCGCTCGAATCCGCTCGGATCAAGCGCGACCAGTTGACCTTTCAGCGCGGCCTTCTGCGCCAGATCCTGGACCGAATCGGCGATGCCGTCGGCGAGCAAAGGTTTTCCGTTGATCTTCTCGGTCGCTTCCTGTGCCGTGAGCGTGAGGAGTGAACCTTTCGGATGCACGACGCGGTCGCCGATTTTCACTTCCTTCTCCTTAGTCATGAAAGCTTCACCGAGGTCGGGATTGTGACCGTTGCGTGTGGCGGAGCTGCGGATTAGCGCGGACCAATATGAAATCGTCTTCTCACGTTCGGTTGCCGGGAGATCTTCGCCGGTAGCCAGAACGGGTGCGGCCGCGCCGATCGCGCTCACGGGCGACATGTAAATATGCTGCGTGGCCAGCGCGATGAGCGCGCCCGCCGAACCGGCATTCGAATTGATGAAGGTGTAGGTCGGGATGGTCGCGTGATTCATCACGCTGGTGATGTCCGCGGCGGTGTCGAGACGCCCGCCGTACGTGTCCATTTCAAAAACGATCGCTCCTGCTTCCGCGCTCTCGGCGACCTTCACGGCCCGTCGGAGAAACAAAAACAACGGCGGCGAAATTTCCCCGCGCAAGGGAACGACCACGGTATCGCCCTTGTGAATGACCTCACGCGCCTCCATCTGCCGCGGAAGCATGGCCAGGCTGGAAAGCATCAGCAGATAGCGGAGAAAAGTTTTCATTGATGAAAGCCGAAGAGCGCGCGCATTGCGACAACTGGTGGAAGCATGCCGTCTCTGGTTTAGTTTGACATCGCTCCGGCCCCCAAACGAGCGAAAAGTAACGCGCATGGGAACGATCCCCACACAAAACATCGAGCAGGTCGCGGCCGCGAACGACATCGTGGAAGTGATCGGATCGTATTTTCCGCTGAAACGCGCGGGCACGACCTTCAAGGCGCTCTGCCCGTTTCATCAGGAGAAGACGCCCTCGTTCACGGTGAGCCCGCAGCGGCAGACGTTTCACTGCTTTGGCTGCGGCGTCGGCGGAAGCGTCTTTCGTTTTGTGATGGATTACGAGCATCTCGATTTTCCCGCGGCCGTGCGAAAGCTGGCGGCGCGCGCGGGAATTCCCGTGATCGAAGAGCGCGGTGCCGGGGGCGAGGACGATCGTCAGCATGAAACGCGACGCACGTTGCTCCAGCTCCACGCCGAAGCGGCGGAATGGTTTCATGAGAATTTGGTGAAAGGCGCGGTCGGCAAGCCTGCCCGTGAGTACCTCAAGAAGCGCGGGATCGATGGCCGTATCGCGAATGACTGGCAAATTGGTTTTGCGCCCGACAGTTGGGACGCGTTTCTAACGTGGGCAGTCGATCGCGGTTACCGGCCGCCGCAGATTCTGCAAAGCGGCTTGATCAAGCCGCGAGACGAAAACCGACCGGAAGGAGGAACCTACGATCGCTTCCGCGGCCGCATCATGTTTCCGATTCACAATGATGTGGGGGAGGTAATTGCCTTCAGCGGTCGCGTGCTCGACAAGGAGGCGGCGGGGGCCAAGTATTTAAACTCGCCCGAGACGCCGCTTTTCCGAAAAGGGAACGTTCTCTTCGGTCTGCATAAGACAAAACGCGGCCTGATCGAGGCGAACTGCGCGATCGTCTGCGAAGGACAGCTCGATCTCATTACGGTCTTCGAGGCCGGCGTCACCAATGTCGTAGCCCCACAGGGAACTGCTTTCACCGAAAAACAGGCGCGCTTGCTGAAGCGCTTTGTGAATGAAGTTGTTCTTTGCTTCGACGCCGACACTGCCGGACGAAAGGCGGCGGAGCGTTCACTCGATGCCCTTTTGCAAAACGATTTGATCATTCGTGTCGCGGAAATGCCGGCCGGTGAAGATCCGGACTCGCTGATTCGCGGAAAAGGGACGGAAGAGTTTCAGAACCGCGTGGCGGCCGCGCGCGAGTTTTTCGATTATTGGATCGAACACGAGGTTTCGCTAACAGACATGAATTCATTATCGACCAGGATGGAATTGGCTCGAAAGGTGGGAGCAACTATGGCTCGGGTTCACGACCGGACGCTACGTGGACAGCTTGCATCCAAGGCGGCAGCAAGGTTGGGTATTCCCAAGGAGGAATTCCCGGATGTTACGCCAGATTTGAGAGAGCAGAAAAAACCCTCAGAAGCAATTGACTATACGCCCTATGAATCGCCCAAGGTTGATTTCTTGTGCATGCTGGCGTTACGAAGCGGTGCATGCCGGAGTTACTTACTCTCACAAAATTGGCGCGAAGTAGCCGGAATGATTCGATGTGCGGAACCACTCGTTCGGATTCTAGAAGCAGACTTTAACCCCGATGATCCGGCCTCTGTCGCGGCGTTTACCAGTTCGCTCCCGACCGGAGAAGAATCATTTTTCTCGTCCCTTCTTGTTCGAAGATTCCCCAGGAATCCAGAGCAATTAGTCCACGAATGGTGGAAAGGGCTCTTCCAAGCAGGTTTACGACGGGAACTTGAGGCTGTCGAAAGCCGCTTGAAGCTCCGCGGCTTGACCACGGGAGAAGCGGTCAATTTGCAGAAACAAATTCTTGACCTCACGGAGCAACTCCGCGAGCTTTCCCAGTTTTCGTCTGCCCGCGTGCTCGACACCTGACTGTCGCTGAGGGGGCAGTGAGTCGAGCGGAAGCCGGCTGAAAACCTCAAACAGCACAAAGTCTTGCCAAAGCATTCGAAAAAAAAATCCCGAGGCCGGCCCCGGCTGAAGAAGCCAGCGAAAGCAAGGCGTACGGTACGCGCGGCGAAGCCGAAAAAAGTCGGCCGCCCGAAGAAATCAGCGAAGGCTTCTTCGGTTAAGAGTTCGCGTGCGCAAAAAAAGAGCGGAGCTGTTCCAGCGCGTTTACGCAAGGGATTGAACGGTGCCGAAAACTTGGACGTAGGCGATATCCTGCCGCCCGCGGCGACTGGCGATGTTCAGACGCGCATTCGCGAGTTGATCAAACTCGCAAAGGAACAGGGATATCTCACCTTCGACGACCTGAACGAATCGCTTCCCGCTGAGGTTACCGATGCGGATGAGCTCGACGCGATTCTGACGCGGCTGCGCCGGATGGAGATCGACATCATCGAAGCTTCGGAGGTCGATCGGTACAAGGACGGGAAGAAGGACTCAGAGGAAGAGGAAGAGGAGAAGCCCGAGACGAAGCTCGATATTCTCGATGACCCGGTGCGGATGTATCTCAAGCAAATGGGTCAGGTCCCGTTGCTGACGCGCGAACAGGAGGTCGAGATTTCCAAGCGCATCGAGGAGGCCGAAATCATGGTGCAACGCCTGATCAATCGCTTCGGTTTCATCGCGCAGGCGCATCTCGATCTCGCCCAGAAATTGACCGAGGGGGGAGAACGTTTCGATCGCGTCATTCTCGACAAGAAAATCGAGAGCCGGGAGCGTTACATGAAATTGCTGCCGCGACTCTGCAAGCAGGTGGGGAAACTGGGCGCCTCAATTCGCCAGCAGTATTCGCAGATCCTTCATGGCTCGGCCCGGAAGGATGCGAAGAAATTGAAGTCGTTTCAAAGAGCTGTCGGCTCGCTGCAAAAGCTCTATCCGAAATTTTATTTCAAACAAAAGGTGACGGAGGAATTCGTTCACCTGGCGGACGAGCAGTACCAGGTGTTGACGCTGCTTCAGGGCGAGATGAGCAAGCACCCGCGTGAGCATGGCGCCCGTTCACCGCTCGGGATCAAGTCGCGCGACCTCGAGAGTTCGCTCTGGCTGTCGCTTGAAGAGTACACCGAGCAATATCGGGCGTTGAAGAGCTGGCTGCACAAGGCGCTGCGGGCCAAAACCGAAATGGTCGAAGCGAACTTGCGGCTCGTTATTTCCATCGCAAAAAAATACACGAATCGCGGCCTCTCGTTTCTGGATCTGATCCAGGAAGGGAACATGGGGTTGATGAAGGCAGTCGAGAAATTCGAGTATCGGCGAGGTTATAAATTTTCCACCTACGCCACTTGGTGGATTCGCCAGGCGATCACGCGCTCGATTGCGGACCAGGCGCGCACCATCCGCATCCCCGTGCACATGATCGAGACGATCAACAAGCTGATGCGCGTGCAGAAGCAGCTCGTCCAGGAATATGGACGTGAGCCGACGCCGGAAGAAGTGGCGGAGGAAATCCTGCTGCCGGTGGATCGCGTGCGCGCGGTGCTAAAAATGGCGCAGCAGCCCATCTCGCTCCAATCGCCGGTAGGCGAGAGCGAAGAGACAAATTTCGGCGATTTCATCGAGGACAAAGGCGCGGAGAATCCGAGCGACATGACCGCGATTGTTCTCTTGAAAGAGAAGATCAAGGATGTGCTCGAGACCTTGACCGAGCGCGAGCGGCAGGTGCTCGAGCAGCGATTCGGACTCGTGGATGGCTACAGCCGAACGCTCGAGGAAGTCGGCCGCCAATTTCGCGTCACGCGCGAACGCATTCGCCAGATCGAAGCGAAAGCCTTGCGCAAGATGCGGCATCCCACGCGCATCCGGCAGTTGGAGGGTTTTCTCGAAGCGGCGGAAACGTAGACGCGGGTCGCCTCGCAACTTTCGCGGAGTAACGGAGTTTAATCGACGACCATGAAACGCGATGACGATCCGAAACTCTGGGACCTCCTCGGCCGCGCGGAGGAGCCGAAGGTCTCGCCTTTCTTCTCGCGGAACGTTTTGCGAGAAATCCGGCAGCGCCGGGCCTCGTCAACTCTGCGCGAATGGTTCGGTCTTCGCCGATTGATTCCGGCCACCGGCGTCGCGATGGCGTTGATCGCGGTGGCTCTCTTGCGGACGCAGACGTCTGTTCCGTCGTCGTCAAAATCGCACTCAGACAAAATGGAAATCGTTAGCGCCCAAGACTACGAAGTGATCGCCGATTTGGACGATATCCTCACGTCCGACGATAACAATTCGTGGGAAGACAGCCTTCTCCTCTAGGAGCACGCCCTAAATTTTTCTCCGCTCTGACGACACTTCGTTAGCGCCGACACCAACACCTGCGTGGATTCTAAGCCCGCGAAAAGAGCTTAACGCCAGTAGCGATGGTGATAGCGCCTCGGATAATAGATGCGCCGGCCATGCGACCAGTAGAACCGAGGCCCTACATAAGCCACCGGGCGGGCATAATAGCGCGGGCCGTAGTAATTATATCCGTAGGGATAATATCCGGGATAACCGTAGTCGTAATATCCGATTCCGACCGGGAAACCGAATCCGATCCCCACTGACACACGCGCTTCGCTCCGAGGTGCCGCCGCAAACGCGAAAGCGCCAACGGCCAGACCAATTACGAGAAACTTTTTCCAATTCATTTTGAAACCTCTCAAGTTGATGACTATTGAACAGTAGTTAAGACGTAGAGTTGTTAAATATTATTCGGATGTGAAGCCATTATAGGTCGGGTACCCAATGACACAAATGTCCTGACCGATTCGCTCATAGCGCACGCGATCGAGTCGCGGCGCCTCTGGGGTGGACGCAGCTCCAAGTCCACCGAAAGCAATCACCGGCCCGCCCGTGAACATCGGGCCGACATAGATCTGCACTTTGTCCACGAGCCGCAGATCGAGAGCGTGCCCGAGAATTTCGCCTCCGCCTTCGATCAGCACGCTGGTGATTTCCTTCTCGCCGAGGTCGCGTAGAACCAGTTCGAGATTCTTCGCGCGGCAAACCATCGTGCGCTGGGCGAAACGGTCCGCAAAAAGATGCGCCTCCCGCGGCAGAGGGCCGGAGCGCGACAGGACAACTCGCCACGGTTGCTTCGCTCCGCGCACACCGCGGATGGTGAGACGCGGATTATCAGCGCGCAATGTTTTCCCGCCGATCAGGATCGCATCCACTTGCGCGCGCAACTGGTGAGCGCGCCGGCGCGACGCCGCGCTCGTGATCCAGCGCGTCTCGCCCGGCGGCCGCGACAATCTCCCGTCCAGACTCATCCCGCATTTGGCGATGACAAAGGGACGCCCCGTCGTGATCCATTTGTTATAGGCTTCGTTGAGCGCGGAACATTCCTCCGCCAGAATGCCGCTGCGGACATCGAGCCCCGCCGTTTTCAGCATGTCGATTCCGCGCCCCGAGTGTTGCGGATTGGGATCCGGCGCGCCGATAACAATCTGCCGGACGCCGGCCTGGATAATCGCGTCGGTGCACGGGCCAGTTCGACCTACCGTCGAGCACGGTTCCAACGTTACGAACAGCACTGCGCTCTTCGGCACCGTTTTTTTGAATCGCCGCAGGCACTCGACTTCTGCGTGCGCCAAGCCAGCGCCCGCATGATGCCCCTTGGAAACAATGTTTCCGTCGATCACGAGAACGGCGCCCACCGCTGGGTTCGGACTCGTTAGGCCGAGCCCCTTCCGGGCCTCACGAAGCGCCGCCCGCATCAACATCTCGTCAGTGATGTTTTGTCTCACAGCCAGGTTGTCCGGACCGGGAAAAGGTGTGCCAAGTGGTTACAAGTTGCTCGCCCCACGTCCCAACGCTGCTTTGAAATAACCTTTTCCATTTCAATTACTTAACGTCCGCATTCGGGCGGACCAACGATCATGGCATTTGTTTCGCTAACTGGATGATCAGCTTTTCAATTACACACCCAATATCAACAGAGGAAATCATATGAGCTTAATTCGTTATCAAACACCAAATTCCGTGATGCTGCCATCGCTTGATCGCTGGGCAAATCTGCGGAACGACCTCGACACGCTTCTGGAGCTGCCCTTCTGGTCCGGCCTGGGCCGCCAATCGCAGTTGTTTTCCGGTTGGACTCCGGCGCTCGATCTCTACCAGAACAATGACAACATTGTCGCCGTCGTCGAGCTCCCCGGCATGCGCAAGGAAGACATTGAGATTTCGCTCCAGGACGGAACGCTGACCATCAGCGGCGAGCGCAAAGACGAGAACGTCAAAGATAGCGCCGCGCGCACGGAACGCTTCACCGGAAAGTTTCGCCGCAGCATTACTCTTCCGACCCGAGTGGACGTGAACAAAGTCAACGCCTTCTACAAGGACGGCGTTCTCACGGTGACGCTGCCGAAGGCTGAGGAAGCGAAGCCGAAGCAAATCCAAATCAATCTCAACTGAGCAACTCCCAAGAAAGGAAAACAATGAATACTTTAGTTCGCGAAAATCGCAGCAGCAACGGTGAGCGCCAGGCGACAGAACAATTTATCGCGCCTGCGGCCGCCGTTCTCGAAAACGCCGATGGCTACACGCTCGAAGTCGAGATGCCGGGCGTGAGCAAGGAAAATCTCGAGATGTGGGTCGAGAATAATGAGCTGACGATCCTGGGACGGCGGGCGATACCTTCTGTTGAGGGCACGCTCATCCATCGGGAATCGCGGCCGGAAAATTTCCGCCGCTCGTTCGAGATCGACCCGTCGATCGACGCCGCAAAAATCAGCGCGAAGATCGAGCAGGGCGTCGTGACTTTGATTCTGCCGAAGGCGGAACAGGTGAAGCCGCGCAAGATCGCGGTCGCTTAAAGCACAGGTTGGGTTAGTGGCGCAGGCCGCAAGCCGCGAGGTTTGCGGCCTGTCGTTATTTTCCTACACCTCCCGGGAGCTTTTCTGCTTGGCGAAGCCGGACACTGGCCGTACTTAAGCAGTTCTCCTATGGCCACGAAAACCGAAGAAAAACCCCCCGAAGACAAAGTTACTGCCGCCCGCAATAAGAACCTCGATTTGGCGATCCAACAGATCGCGAAAGATTACGGCGACGGCGCGATCATGCGGCTCGGCGACGATTCTATCGTCGACATCGACGTCATTCCCACCGGCAATATTTTGATCGATCGCGCGCTTGGCGTGGGCGGTTTTCCACGGGGCCGTGTCGTGGAAGTTTTCGGGCCGGAATCTTCGGGCAAGACTACACTCACGCTTACCGTCATTGCCCAAGCGCAAAAGCGCGGCGGACTCGCGGCGTTCATCGATGTCGAACACGCGCTCGATCCGCAATATGCGCGCCGGCTTGGCGTGAATCTGGACGATCTGCTCGTGTCCCAGCCGAGTTCCGGCGAGGAAGCGCTCCGCATCTGCGAGACGCTCGTGCGTTCGAACGCGCTCGACGTGATTGTGCTCGATTCTGTCGCAGCTCTCGTGACGAAAGCGGAGCTGGAAGGAGAGATCGGCGACGTTACGGTGGGCGCGCAGGCGCGGCTCATGAGCGCCGCGCTGCGAAAGTTGACCTCGTTGATTTCGAAAGCGCGGACCTGCTGCATTTTCACCAACCAGATTCGGGAAAAAATCGGCGTGATGTTTGGCAATCCGGAGACAACTCCGGGCGGCAAGGCGCTGAAGTTTTATGCGAGTGTGCGAGTGGACATCCGGCGCATCGGCGCGATCAAGCAAACGGACGGTGTGGTCACCGGCAACCGGACGCGAGTGAAGATCGTGAAGAATAAAGTCGCGCCGCCCTTCACGGAAGCCGAGTTCGATATCATGTACAACGAAGGCATTTCTTCGACCGGTGCGCTGCTCGATCTCGCGTTGGAAAAGCAGATCATCGAGAAGCGCGGCTCGTGGCTCAGTTACAAAGGGACTCAATTGGCCCAGGGACGCGATGCTGGGAAAGAAGCGTTAAAGAACGACCAGGCACTCTACGATGAAATCGAGACGGCCGTGAAAGCCAAGCTCGACGAGGACAAAAAGTAGTAGTCGCGTAGACGTCCCGCTTCATCCCACTGCCTTTGGGGCTCGGTAGTTCTCGCGTCGCGGCGAATGTCGCGCTTTATTCGGCGGTCATGGTTTCGCTGCGGGTTCAACCAACTTATTCGGGTAAATGGGCGCGATCTCTGATCGTCCTGGTTGCGGTCTTGACTGCCCGCGCGGATCTCAGTTCCGCTCAATCACTCACCCGAGCCGAGTCGCTCAAGATTGCCGAGTCCTTCATCCAGCATCGCTGGCAGTCGTCGGCAAAAAATGTGCGGCATGGAAAGGATGCGGACGGCGTTGAAGTTCATACGCCGGATCGCGAGGGCGGCCACGGCGACCCCCTCAGCGAATGTTGGATCCCCGATGCGGAGAATATCGGCGTCGCTTACAAATGGGGTGGAAACGATAGTCCGAAGAGTTTCAGCGCTGGAATCCGTGCGGGGAAAGCCGGCGGCGATGTTTACACTTCCGAGAAACGGAGACGCGGGGACAAAGCGGTCAGCGCCGATGCGGTCGGCGTGGATTGTTCCGGTTTTATTTGTCACTGCTGGAAGTTGACCGCGCGCTATTCCACGAACTCGCTTTCATCGATCTGTCAGAAACTTTCATCCCCCGATGTGCTGGAAGCGGCCGATATCATGAACCAGCCGAACGGCCACGTGCTTCTGTTTGTAAAATGGCTCAATGCGGAAAAGAAGCGGGCGGTTTTCTACGAGGCGGCGCCCTTCAGCAAGACGCTCGCATCCGACCGTGACCTGAGCGAGATGACCGCGGCCGGCTATCAGCCGTTGCGCTACCGCCACATTCGCGATTGATGTTCACATGACCTCCGCCGAGATCCGCCAATCCTTTCTCGATTTCTTTCGCGAGAAGCAGCACACGATCGTGCCGTCGGCTTCGCTCCTGCCGGACTCGCCGAATCTGCTTTTTACGAACGCGGGCATGAACCAGTTCGTCCCGATTTTTCTGGGGCAACAAAAGCCGGCGTGGGATCCCCCGCGGGCGGCCGACACGCAGAAGTGCATCCGTGCCGGCGGGAAGCA
This sequence comes from Spartobacteria bacterium, assembly GCA_003134785.1. Classification (GTDB taxonomy): domain Bacteria; phylum Verrucomicrobiota; class Verrucomicrobiia; order Chthoniobacterales; family UBA10450; genus AV80. The sequence continues at coordinate 185,763 of PLCN01000017.1, read as the reverse complement.
TAACGATCTCGACGACGTTGGACTCGATACGTATCACCACACGTTCTTCGAGATGCTCGGCAACTGGAGCTTCGGCGATTACTTCAAGAAGGAAGCGATCGAGTGGGCGTGGGAATTGGTGATCGAACGCTGGAAGCTCCCGGCGTCGCGGGTTTACGCGACGGTTTACAAACCCGGGCCGAACGAGCCGAGCGAATTCGATCAGGAAGCGCACGATCATTGGGCGCGCTTGTTTCAGAAAACCGGGCTCGATCCCGCCGTGCACATCGTCAACGGCAACAAGAGGGACAACTTTTGGATGATGGGCGATACCGGTCCGTGCGGTCCGTGTTCGGAGTTGCACATCGATCTCACGCCGGCCGGCGACACGAAGGGATCGCTGGTGAATGCCGGCGATCCGCGCTGCATCGAGATTTGGAATTTGGTTTTCATCCAGTTCAATGCCGATGCGGATGGCACGTTCTCGCCGCTGCCTCAGCGCCACGTCGATACCGGAATGGGTTTCGAGCGCATCACCGCGATGATTCAGGGCACGAAGAACTTCACCGATTTCTCGCGTCCCATCTCAAACTACGAGACGGATATTTTTCGACCGATCTTCGACGAGATCGAGAAGCTCAGCGGCAAGAGGTACTGCGCGACGTTACCTATGAAGGCTCCAGCGCGGCTTGAAGACTTCTTGAACCTCCCTAAGACTGTCCTTGCAGACCATCTTGATCAATTAGACGACCGCGAGCACAAGGTCTTCTTCTCCCGGTTGGGACTCGATGGTAGCTCGCCGCGGACCTGGTCCTCTATTGCCGATAAGTTTGGTGTCTCTCACGAAAGAATCGCGGAGATCGCGGAGGACGTTCGAGAAAAAGTTTGGGCATCGTATTTAGTACAACAAAACGTCGACATCGCTTTTCGTGTCATCGCCGATCACATCCGCACTCTGAGCTTCGCGATTGCCGACGGAATCCAGCCGAGCAACGAAGGTCGCGGCTATGTGTTGCGTCGGATATTGCGGCGTGCCGTTCGTTACGGGCGCACGCTTGAATTTCACGAGCCATTCTTCTTCAACCTTGTCGATGTTGTCGCGAAAACGATGGGCGAGGTCTTTTCTGAGGTCCTCGCAAACCAGTTGCGCATCAAAGAAACAATCAAGCGCGAGGAAGATGCGTTTACTAAGACGCTGGATACCGGTATCGAGGTTTTTGATCGATTTGCTCTGACGGCCGTCGTCCGACAAGCGGAGATTACAAGTCCGCAGCCGCACATCGTCGTGCGATTACATAAATCGATGGCTGAGGTGGGCAAGGCGCCAGGATCGAGACCGGTCGAGTTGTCGGTTCAGAACTCCAATACAGCAATCTTCGATAAGCTTTTCGGGACCCTTCCGATGCTCAACGCCAAGGAAGTATTTGAGCTATACGACACCTACGGTTTCCCGCCTGATCTGACCGAGCTGATGGCTCGTGAGCGTGGACTGACTGTCGATATGGCGGGCTTCGAGAAGCTAATGGACGAGCAACGATCTCGCGCCCGTGCCGCTCAGAAAAGAGAAGTTATTTCGGCTCCTGCTGAGGCCAAATCTAACGTTGAAACGGAGTTCGTCGGATATGAGCTGGATTCCTCGGAAACGACAATCACTGCAATTATCAAGGGCGATCATGGAGGCGACTACGTGCAAGTCGACCGTTCGCCGCTTTATGCGGAGATGGGAGGTCAGGTTAGTGACACGGGAACTCTCTTACTAGAAGGACAGGCGATTCGAATTTTGGGCGTTACGAAACGCATGAGCAGTTTTTGGCTCACCACTGGAGAACCTGTTGTTGTGCCGAAATCCAAGCCTGCGATTTGGGTCGCTCAGTTGCACGTCGAGGAAATTCGCCGCCGTGCGATTGAGCGGCATCATACAGTCACGCACCTCCTGCACTGGGCACTGCACGAAATCGTGTCGCGCGACGCGGTGCAGAAGGGGAGTTATGTCGGGCCGGACAAGTTGACGTTCGATTTTTCGAGCGCGGCGCTCTCGTCGCAACAGCGAAGAGATGTCGAAAAAGTGGTGAACGAAAAGATCGCGCAGCAGGAGCCGGTTTCCTGGACGGAGATTCCGTACGCCGAAGCGAAGAAGCGGTCGGATATCCAACAATTTTTCGGTGATAAGTATGGCGACATGGTTCGCGTGGTGCAGATCGGTGGCGAGCCCGAGCAGCTGAACGGTTATTCGATGGAGCTTTGCGGCGGGACCCACGTGCGCGCGACGGGCGACATCGGATCATTTCGCATCGTCCGAGAAGAAGCGATCGCCGCTGGGATTCGGCGGATCGAAGCGGTTGCGGGCGAGGCGGCCCGCGATTGGGCGAAGCAGGAGGCTGCGAAGCAACAGGAGAAGTTTGAAGCGCTGGCACGAAAGAAAGATGGAGTCGCGGCCTTGCCCGCATTCGAAGCCGCCGCGGAGACAAAGGCGATGCTGGAGCAAATTGATGCGCGTTCGGCGCACCTGGAAAAGCTCGAGGCCGAAGTTCACGAATGGGAGAAACAACATGCCAAGGCCTCCGAAACTGAGTTGCGGAGTCGCGCGGCGATAATCGCGAACGAATTTGCGACGGCGCACGCGGGAGAAAAATCTTGTGTGGCGGAGGTGCCGAATGCCGACTCCAAACTGCTGCAAGCGATTGTGGACGCGCTCAAGACGAAGTTCAACGGTCCGATCTTTCTAGCGGGAGTAACCGAGGGACGCGTCGCGTTGATTGCATCGGTGCCGAAAGATCTCACATCCAGAATTCAGGCCAACAAATTGATCCAGGAAGTCGCGCCGATCGTGGGCGGCAAAGGCGGCGGGCGGCCGGAGGGTGCGCAGGGCGCTGGAAAAGACGCGGCGAAGATTGGCGAGGCTCTGACGCGGGTGCGTGAGCTTCTCCTGTAGCCGCTGCCCTGCGGGCAGCGCCGTGAGTAATCTGTTTAACGCAGGGCAAATTTCTCTTCGCACAGCGAAGCGGCTACAGCCAATCGGGCAGCACTATCGTAACGAAGGCGGTGGCGGCGACCGCGAAGACCAGCACGATCAAGTAGATGAACCCGCCGAAGGCGAACTTGAACGCCGTCGTAAACCAGCCCTGACGGTAAACGCGGCGGATCGAGATGAAGATCTGCACGAAGACCAGCAGAGAGAGAAACAGGGTCGATAGAACTTGGAGCGTTCCGGGGATCCATCGGTTCAAGCCGATGGAAATCAATACGACCACGATGACCGCGATGTAAAAGAAGGCATGGATGTTCAGCGCGTAAACCAGGTGCTCGATGTAAAAGCGTTTCTGACGCAGGTAGAGAATCTTCAGGACGAAAGCGAAGAGGGGAATACAGAAAAGCATCATGGTGGAGAGATTGCTCCGGAGCGTTTCGACAAAAAGCTTTGCCTTGGTCCCGTCCTCTCCGATCCGATCTTTAATTCGTTGCTCCAGCCAGGCTTCGAACGGAGTTTTCGGCGCATGTTTGTCGTGGCCGAAAGTGACGTTAGGTCCGGACTCTTTCTTTTTCTCGGCTTCCACCTCGCTCATCACTTCATCCATCACCGTCTGCGCTTCCGAAGGAGTAGCGCTCGCCGACGGAGAGTTAGGATTTTCCGTGTCGACTGCAGTCTCGGTCTTGACGGGAGCAGGAGTCGTGGGCGGAAGGTGCGCCTCTTTCGCTTCGACCACGGCGCTGATTTCGCCGGGAGTAGCAGTTGGCTGCGGGATGTTGGGCGTCTTGTCCTTGCCGGCGGGTTCGACGAGTGGCAGTGCGTGCTTTCTGGCCCGTAACTCGGCCATCTTTTTCTCGAAATGCGCGCGCGCCTCCGGCGGAAGGTCCTCCGCTTTCGTGGTGTGCGTATCACTCACCGGGACGAGCCTCGCGCACAAAAAAAACACGATACTGACGAGCAGATAGAGACGCAATGGATGAAGGAAACGCACCCGGCGTCCATCCAGAAATTGGTTCGTCAACCAGCCAGGGCGCCAGAGAAGGAGCCCGATGCTTCTGATGAATTTCGAATCCCAATTCAGGAATGAGTCGAGGACGTCGATAATGACGTAGCGAAAGGAGCGGTGATAATTGACCGCGGCTTGCCCGCAATTCGAGCAGTAGTGCCCGCGCAACTCCGTGCCGCAATTCTCGCAGTGCGTGAGCGGCTCCGGTTCCTTCTTCGGTTTCCTTCTCCAAAAGCGCCGCTTGCGTTGACGGCGCTCGTCCAGTGCGGAAGCAACGGAATCGCCTACGATGGCGTGCGAGGTTTCATCCGACATGGAGATCGGCTCCTAAATTCAGCCTCATTTTATCGCGGCCCAAACACGATGCATGTCATCATGATCTTCAAGGGTCTGGAGAAATTCGCCGGTGCGCGCTCGTTCTTCGTCGGTCAGTTCCGGAAAGTTTTTCGCGAGATAACCCAACTCACTGGTGACCACGGTCCATCCATTTCCCGTCAGCCATTGTGAAACCGCGTGCAAGTCGCTGCGTTCTGTGATGAAGCGTGCCCCGCTGGTTCCCTCGGGAATGTCATCGTTCTCTGCCTGCGAAAGCGGCTCGACATTCTGCGCGCCGGCTTCGATCGCTGCCGCTTCGATATCCGCAGCCGCGTCCGGATGATGCGCTTCGACCAGGCCGACGTGGTCGAAGAGAAATTTGTTGCTGCCGGGAGCGCCGAGCTGGCCGCCTTTCTTGAAGAGCACGCGAATCTCCGGCGCCGTGCGGTTGTTATTGTCGGTCAGGATCTCGACGATGATGGGTACTTTGTGCGGCGCGTATCCTTCGAAAACGACGTGCTCCATCACAAGTTTGTCGTCGCCGATGCCCGCGCCTTTTTTGATCGCGCGTTCGATCACATCGCGCGTGACGCTGGCTCTGCGCGCCTTGTCCACGACGGCCGCGAGCCGGGGATTCGCGGCGGGCTCAGCGCCGCCGAGCTTCGAGGCGACCATGATTTCCTTCACGAGCTTTCCGACGAGCTGGCCTTTTTTCAGCCCGGCGACTTCTCGTTTGGCATGAAGCCATTGGCGACCCATCTCGCCGATGTATCAGGCGGACGGCAGCTCAGCAAGTCGGCACGCAGCGTCTGGCGTTTCTGTAGCCGCCGCCCTGTGGGCGGCGTGAGTTGTCGCGTGATCTCTGCCGGCCAGGTCGCATCGCACGGTTTGCTTTCCTGTAGCGGCGGTCTATGACCGCCGTCATCGTCTGTCGTGAATCCTTTCGGCGCTCATAGACCGCCGCTACAGAAGAGCGAAGAGATGCTAATCGCGAAAAAGAAAAAGCGCCGCCGTGCCCACAGCTCCGATCGCGAAAAGCGCGATGTCGTTCTCAATGAAATAGGGATACGCCATCAGGGCGAGACCAAGAAACATCGGTTTCCAGAGGTGCATCCGTTTTCCGTAAATGAAAGCAACGAACCCGATCGATCCGAAGATCAATCCACCAATAAGATTCGCGCCGCTGAAGACAGGCATGGTGTTTTTCAAGCTAATTTCGCGCCAGTTCCGCTGTAGCCGCTTCGCTGTGCGAAGTGAACGTGCGCGGGAACAATCCCACTCCTCTTTTGCGTTGCAACGCGCGGCTACAGAAACTTAGGGTTGACCCTCCTCGCGTCGCGATGACACGATTCACCCCGCAACCGTTAACCAAGGAGACAGAGTGGCTTCGCAACTTTTTAAAACGAAAAGCCCTGAGCTGTTGATTAGCGAATCGGAACATCCGGATCGGCTGATGAAGCGATCTCTTTCCGCGCTCGATCTCACCGCTCTCGGAATAGGCGCCATCATCGGCACTGGCATTTTCGCGCTGACTGGAACCGCGGCGGCGGGGGAGCGAATCGAAGCTGTCACAAGCAAACTCGGCACGCCGGTACTCAACTTCATCCAATCCTGGATGACGCATTCCGATCTCCTGCTTGGCCGTCCCGGCGCGGGCCCCGCGGTCGTTTTTTCTTTTGTCGTGGCGGCGATTGCGTGCGGTTTTGCGGCGCTTTGTTATGCCGAACTGGCGTCCATGATTCCGGTTTCGGGTTCCGCCTACACTTACTCTTACGCCACCTTGGGTGAGATCGTCGCCTGGATCATCGGATGGGATTTGATCCTCGAATATGCGGTGGGGAACATGGCGGTCGCGGTCGGGTGGTCGGGTTATTTCGTGAAGCTCTGTGGCAGTTTATTCGGGCTCAAATTTCCGTTGTGGGCCATTACGGACACGAAAACTGCCAAAGACGTTTTGGCCAAAGGAGGTGAAGCGCTCCAGGATTTTTCCTCTACAACATTACCCAGCATAGCGGGTCATTCTTTTGCCCTGAACATTCCGGCGTTCCTCATCGTTGCCGCCGTGACCGTTCTTTTGATTTACGGCATCCGCGAAAGCGCCCGGACGAATACCATCATCGTGATCATCAAGGTCGCGGTCGTGGTCTTCTTTATCTCTTTCGGGGCGTTCATGGTCCATCCGACTAACTGGCATCCTTTTATGCCCACTGGTTTCGCGGGGGTAATGAGTGGCGCCGCCATCGTCTTCTTCGCCTTCATCGGGTTCGATGCGGTTTCGACCACCGCCGAAGAGACAAAAAATCCACAGCGGGACATGCCGATCGGAATGATCGCGAGCCTCATCATCTGCACGCTGCTTTACGTGTTGATGTCGGGCGTTCTCACGGGAATTCTGAAGTACACCACTTATCTCGGCGACTCGGCCGCAGTGGCCACAGCTTTCGCTTCGAAGCCGTGGGCGCAGGCCTTGGTCAGTGCGGGCGCACTCGCGGGAATGACCTCCGTTCTGCTCGTATTCCAACTCGGCCAGCCGCGCATTTTCATGGCGATGGCGCGGGACGGATTGCTGCCGCAATATTTCGCGCGACTGCATTCTCGTTTCCGCACGCCGTATATCACCACAATCTGGACCGGCGTGGTGGTTGGGGGCGTCGCGATGCTAACGGATATCGGTTCGCTCGCCGACCTAACGAATATCGGCACGCTCTTTGCCTTCTCTCTCGTTTGCATCGGCGTTATTATTCTTCGCCGCACAGATCCAGGCCGCCGGCGTCCTTTCCGCGTGCCGATGGTTCCACTGCTGCCGATCCTGGGTGTCCTGATGTGCATGGCTCTCATGCTCAGTTTGCCCGTTTTGACCTGGCTCCGGTTCTTTCTCTGGCTCGGGATCGGGATGATTATTTACTTTTTGTACAGCGTCCGCCACAGCCGGCTGAGACAGGGCGTCGACGAAGGTCCGACGGAGGATATCGTCCCGCCGATAATCAAGCCTTAATCGGCTTGCTCGCAGTCCGCTGACAGGGCTCTAGAAGATCCCGCCCTCGCAGAGTTCTCTTTGCCTTTGAGGAATGTTTCTCAGCGAATCCCGGCAGGCTGTTACGCAGCTTTTTGATAGCTCGCCTTGTCGTCAGTCTCGAGCCAATCGAAGAGCGTCGTCTTCGCCGGATCAAGACCATGCGGCTTGACCTGCTCTTCAAACCACTCGCGCTTCTCCGGATTATTGTAGGGGTTCGTCGCTTCGACCTCATCGCTCCACGCTTTCACTTCCTCCGGCGTTTTCTTGTCGCCGTGAGTATCGAGCCATTTCGCCATCTCTTGGTCGCTCACGCCTTTCTCCACTTCCGCTTTGAAATCGTCGCCCTTCACGCCTTTGAATCCAAAAAGCATGTTATCGAGCGGACAATCGAAATGGTATTCGCCGATGTTCCCGGCGATGAGCGCGCAACATTTATCGTACGTCCGCGCCAAAATTGCGTAGCCGCCAATCCGCGTCCGTGGACTGCGTGGCGCTTCCTTCGTTAGATCCTTACCCTTCACTTTGTCGTTCATGGGATAAACCTAAGGCCGAACAGCCCTGCTGCAAACTTTGCGGGGAAAAACGCACCTATTTCCCCGCGACATTCCCACTGTAAATTGCATCGTTGTCTTCCACCGCGCGGCCCACAGGGCCGCGGCTACAGCGTTACATCCGATAGACTGCGACATGCGTATTGAGAGTATATGAGTCAACAAAAAGAAATTATCTCCACGATCAACGGGTTGATCGTAACGCTGAAAGACGGCCAGGAAGGCTTTCGCCAGGCTTCTGAGGCGGTCAAGGATTCGCAGTTGAAATCGCTTTTCAGTGAGTATTCGCTCCAGCGCTCGAAGTTCGCGGGCGAACAGCAAAACGAAGCCATCAGCCTCGGCGAAAACAATCCGGAAAACACCAGCAGCACCGCCGGCGCGATACATCGGGCCTGGATCAATTTGAAATCGGCGATCACGAGTCAGGACGACCGCGCCATTCTCGCCGAGTGCGAGCGCGGTGAAGATTCCGCCGTAAGCGAATACAAAAAAGCGATGGAGGAGAAGGAGCTTTCCTCGCCGATTCGCGACACCATTTCGCGTCAATACACCGACGTGAAAAGCGCGCACGATCGCATCCGCGAATTGCGCGACGCGGCGAAGAAGAACTAGACGCGTTCGACAAGAATTGGAACCAGCACAGGCGGAATGCGCCATCACGCATTCCGCCTGTTGTTTGTACGCGATCGCCTATCGTCTGATCTGTGATGATACGCAGCGTGCTGGCCCTTTCAGTCGTCTTGTCGATTTTCAACGCACACGGCGCGGAGCGCCTCGCGCCGCCGCCCCCGGGGAAATTGTATCAGGGCCTTTACTTCGATGAGCCAGCCGCCGGGCACGATCCCACGGAGCATGATGTCACGGCTGAAAATGTGGCGCGTTTTGAGCAGGCTCTCGCCACGAAAACGGTCTGGGTTTTCTTTTCGGACAACTGGTCCGAATCGCGAAAATTTCCCGCCGCCACTTGCGACTGGATTCGCGGGCTCGGCAAGATTCCTTATGTCCGCCTCATGTTGCGCTCGGATCTCGAGCAGAACCATGTGGAGAAAATTTTCACCCTGACGAATATTCTCGCGGGGAAATTTGATGAGGATCTAAGATCTTGGGCGCGCGACGCGAAGGCCTTTGGCTCGCCGATTCTGATCGAGTGGGGGACGGAGCCGAACGGAAACTGGTTTTCCTGGAATGGAAAATGGAACGGCGGCGCGAAGGAAGGACCGCGCCGATATATCGAGGTCTGGCGCCACATTGTTGATCTCATGCGCGGCGAGGGCGCGGGCAATCTCCAGTGGATCTGGCACGTGAACTGGTTCGACGTACCGGAAGTGAAATGGAATCGGTTCGAGAATTATTATCCTGGAGGTGATTATTGCGATTGGGTCGCGCTGAGTGCGTACGGACCGCTCACGCCGCGTACTATCGACGGCACGGAAAGTTTTCGGTTCAAGATGCGCACGGCGTATCCCCGACTGACGAAGATCGCGCCGGGAAAGCCGATCGTGATCGCGGAATTCGGCTGCGACATTCATCATCGGAAAGTCGACGCGAGCGAATGGGCCAAAGGCGCGTTGGAAGATTTGTTCTCCGGGCGTTGGCCGGCGGTGATCGGCTTCTCCTGGTGGAACGAGTCGTGGGAGAACGACGACGTCCGGAAGCACGACACCGACATGATCATTCTGCATGATCCTGGTTTAACGAAGACGTTTCGCGAGCAACTCGCGGAACACGCCGATGCCATGCAGGCGACTCCGATCATTGTGCCCTCCTCGTAATCGTGCTCGTGCTCGTGATCGATTCCGGCATTGTAGGCGTCTGTGTCAGACGCCGGGGGGAACGGCGTTTCACAGAAACGCCCTACAAGTTTCGATTGCGATCACGAGCACGAGTGGGAACGCAATTGCTTCGACTGCTCGCGCTTCGCATATTGAAGCATGGTCAACATCTGCATCGAATACACCGGCGATCTGCATTGCGACGCGGTCCACGGCCCGTCCCACGCCAAAATCGCGACTGACGCTCCCACGGACAACATGGGCAAAGGAGAATCCTTTTCGCCCACCGATCTCGTCGCGACCGCGCTCGGAACCTGCATGAGCACCATCCTGGCGATGGCGGCCCAGGAAAACGGTCTCGACGTGAAAGGGATGACGGTGAACGTGAGTAAGGAAATGTCGAAGGATGCGCCGCGTCGGATTGTCGGGTTGCCGTCGGAAGTTCACATTCCGCTGCCAGGGAGCACACCCCAGCGCGCCTTGCTGGAGAACGCCGCACTCAATTGCCCCGTCCACAAGAGCCTGCCGCCCGAGATCGAGCGCCCGACGAAATTTTTCTGGGAAGGGTAATGTAGAGGCGATTGTGCCAAGCGCCTGATCGTTTGGTTTAGGCGCTTGGCACAAGCGCCTCTACAGCGCCTTTCCCAGCTTGTCGGCCAGCGCGTCGCTTGTCGTATTTCTTATTGCCCGAGCACCCAGGCGAAGATCAAAGGCACGCAAATCGTGGCATCGCTTTCGACCACGAACTTCGGAGTTGAGGCGGCGAGCTTTCCCCAGGTGATTTTCTCGTTCGGCACGGCGCCGGAGTAGCTGCCGTAGCTCGTCGTGGAATCGCTGATTTGGCAGAAATAACCCCACAGTGGCACCGCGGTGCGCTCGAGATCCTGGTGCAGCATCGGGACGACGCAAATCGGGAAATCGCCGGCGATGCCGCCGCCGATCTGAAAAAAACCGATTGAGCCCTCTCGGTTGCGCAGCCTCTTCGCGTTTTTCGTGTAGTAGTCCGCGAGCCAGGTCATGTATTCGATGCCTGTGCGGACGGTATGCACGTTCCTGACGTCCCCGCGCATCACAGCCGCCGCATACATGTTGCCCAGCGTCGCATCCTCCCAGCCCGGCACGACGATCGGCAGATTTTTTTCGCAGGCCGCCATCATCCAGGAATGCTTCGGGTCGATCTGATAGCTCTTCTTCAGCTTACCGCCGCGAAGAATCTTGTACATGAACTCATGCGGGAAATAATGCTCTCCGGCGCGGTCGGCCGCGGTCCACTCTTCGAGCACCACCTTCTCGATCCGCCTCATCGCCTCCATCTCCGGGATGCACGTGTCGGTCACGCGATTCATGTGTCGGACGAGCAGTTTCTGCTCGTCCCGTGGGGTGAGCTCCCGGTAGTGCGGCACCCGCTCGTAGTGGTCATGCGCGACGAGATTGAAAATATCCTCTTCGAGGTTCGCGCCGGTACAGACGATCAGGTGCACCTTTTCACGGCGGATCATTTCCGCCAGCGAGATCCCGAGTTCGGCTGTCGACATTGCGCCCGCGATCGTCATCAGCATCTTGCCGCCGGCGGCGAGGTGTGTCTCGTACCCCTTCGCCGCGTCGAGCAGCGCGGCCGCGTTAAAGTGACGATAACTCTTCGCGATGAATTTCGAGATCGGACCTTTTTTTGCCGCGAGCGCGGCGTTGATCTCTTCTGGGCTTTTCGACCGCCGTTTAGCTTTCATCGCTTGGGAAACTTGTGTCAGGCGGGATACAGCCACTTCATATAGTCGGCGACGCCGGCCTCGAGAGGGTATTTCGGCTCATAGCCAAGGCTGCTCCGAACGCTCGCCAAATCCGCCTGCGTGAAATTCTGATAATGGGCGTGCGGATTCTCGATGTATTCCGGTTTGAAGTCGGTGCCGAGCGAGCTGTTCAGGACGTCGATCAGTTCGTTGAACGAACGCGCCCGGCCGGTGCCAAGATTGTAAATGCCGCTCTGCTTTGCCTCGAGCGCGCGGATGCTCCCTTCGACGATGTCCTTTACATAGACGAAATCGCGCTGCTGCTCGCCGTGTTTGAAAATGCGCGGGCGCTGACCCGATTTCATCTGGAGCGACAAATGATAAACCATGCTCGCCGGGATCCCTTTGTGCGCTTCGCGCGGGCCGTAAACGTTGAAGTAACGCAACCCAACGATGATCCAATCCGGAAACTCACGCACGGCGCGATTGGCGAGGTTGTCCATCATCGCCTTCGAAAAAGCGTAAACGTTAGCGGGCGCGGCGCCGTTCGTCTCCGCGCTGGCCGCGCTGGCGGCGCCATACGTGGCGGCTGAAGACGCATAGATGATTTTGGTCCGGTTCGGCTTCGCGAAATTCAGCAGGCGGCGAAAACTCTCCACGTTGTCGTGCACCTGGACGAATTGATCGTGCAGGGTGGTGTCTGTGATCGAGGCGAGATGAAAAATAGCGTCGAATTTTTCATCGCCGAATTGTTCCCGCCAATCGAGCGCTGCCAGATTCTGCGCGACAAAATCGCCCTTGTATCCAGCCAGGTTCTTGAAGTCCCCGGAACGAAAATCGTCGATCACAGTTAGCCGCGTCGCAGGCATTCGCTCTTGCAACATCAGCGCGAGATTAGAGCCGATGAAACCGGCGCCACCAGTAACGAGAATGGAAGATTCAGCGGAAGACACAACAAGCGAGCGCGACGATGCGCGCGTCTGATAAATAAATCTTGAGCGGGCAAGCGCAAGCCGCTACTTCTGGCGGCAGTTCTTTGTCAGTTTGATCAGTGGACCGGTGCGAGGAATTCCCGTGAGATTCGGGAGCAGTTGCGCTGCTGTAATTGGATACGACTTCCCATGAGCCAATCGTCGAAAGTTTTTCGAGGGTGAAGGCGGGAAGAAGGATGCGTGTTTCTCGAAACGCGCGAAAGCCAGAGAGCCAGAATATTTGCCCAGTCCACCTCATTCGGGTCGCCCTGTAGCGGCCCCGAAAGCATTCGGGGCCGACCATTCTGCGGGGAGACGGCCCGAAAAAACTTCTTCGCGAAAAAGAAGAATGAGAGCTGTGGACGAAGCCGGCGGCAGCCGCGCGAGTCTGCCTCTCGAAAAATTGGAGGTAACTTGTGATACAGAATCGTCCCTGGCTCATGGCTGCTGCTTTTCTTTTGGCAGCGCCCTTTATCTGCCGCGCTCAAGACGCGGCCCAATCAGCGCTTTCGAGTCCGGAAGCGGAAACCGAAACAATCATTGTCAGCGCGACGCGCCTTCCCATGCCGGAAGATGAATCGCCGGCGAGCGTCAGCGTGATTCGTGCGGAAGATCTCGAAATCAAACAGACGCGCCGCGCCGCGGATGCGTTGCGGGAAGTTCCCGGGGTATCTGTGGCCCAAACCGGCGCGCCTGGTCAGCTCACCTCTGTTTTCACTCGCGGACTGCGAAGCGAACACACTCAGGTGTTGCTGGATGGGATCCCGATCAATCAGGGTCTTGCCGGGTTGTTTAACTTTGCGGACCTGGTTGTCGATGACCTGGATCGAATCGAAATTGTTCGTGGCCCGCAGAGCACGCTCTATGGACCGCGCGCCCTAGCTGGCGTGATCCAGATTTTCACCAGGCAGGGGAGCGGAACGCCGGGCGGCGAATTCAGCGCCGAGGCAGGTTCGAACTCCACCTTCCGCGAGACCCTCACCAGCTCGGGCGCGATCGAGAAGTTCGATTACTCGGTCGGCCTGAGCCGGCTCGATACCGATAACGAGCGGCCGAATAATCAATACCGGCTGAGTAGCGGGATCGCCAACATTGGCTGGTCGCCTAACGAGCAGTTACGCATCAGCAGTTTGTTTACCTACTCGCTGGCGGACACCGGAAATCCGAATTCCATCTTCGATCCGAAGCCGTTCGACAATTTTCTGACGGAGCGCTGGCTGATCGCCCCGCATCTCGATTTCAAGCCGGTCGATTGGTGGGAACACAAGTTGATCGTGAGCTACGATCACGAGCGGCAAGTGAACGATCCGAACGACGATGGTTTCGTCGGCCCCACGCGGGCTTTGTTCGAGCGGACCACGGTCGATTATCAGAACGATTTGAAGCCGGCATCCTGGCTCACTTTAACCTCAGGCTTTTTCTACAGCCGGGTCAACGCCGGACAGGAACGTCCGTTCGTTTCGCAGCTCTTCGGACCGCAGCCGACTTTCATCAGCGATCACACCGAGGAAACGGCGGTTTTCCTTCAGGCCAGCGTTACCCCTTTCAAAGGATTGAATCTGGTGGCCGGCGGACGGTTCGATCACTTCAATCAATTCGGAGACGTCTGGACCTATCGGTTTGCCGGTAGTTATCTGATTGCGAAAACCGACACGCACCTGCATGCCAGCGTCGCGACGGGGTTTAGTCCGCCGACCAGTCAGGACAAAATTTTCGGCAACAACTTCGGGCTGGAACCGGAGCGCGATCTGGGATGGGACCTTGGGGTGGAGCAACGATTTTGGAGCGGCCGGGTCGCAGTCGGGCTCACTTATTTCCACAACGATCTTTCGAATGTGATCGGGTTTAATGGACAGTTCGAAACGTTGAACCTGGGCGCGGCGCGGACGCAGGGATTGGAGGCTGAAGTGCGTGTAACTCCCGCGACCGATCTAACCTTGCTCGCGACCTATACTTATCTGGACGCCGTAAACACCTCGGCGGCGGATATTACGCAATTGCCCGGAGCGCGCCTTCCCCGGCGGCCGCGCAATGAAGGTTATGTTTCGGTTTCGTATCTTTGGTTCAAGAAACTGCGAACGACGATCGAGGGAAAATTCGTGAACGCGCGCGAGGAATTGAATTTCGGCGGCCCCAACTTCGATATCGAAGATTACGCCTTTATGAATCTCGCGGCGGAGTACGAGATCAATCCGCGATTCTCGATCTTCGGCCGAATCGACAATCTAACGAACGAGCAGTACGCCGAGGTATTTGGGTTCCCCGCGCTGGGACGGACGGCCTACGGCGGATTTCGGATTCGATTCTAGCAGCGCGCGATAAGGCGCGGCCTGCTCGGGTTTGTTCCAGGCTTCGTAGAGATTGGTGAGGCGTTGCCGCGCGAGTCTCGTTCGAGGACTATTTGCCGCTTGTGACTTCGTTAGGCTTGCATGGCTGGCCAGCAGGAACTGTTCAGCTTCGGGAAAACGCTTCTGCGCCGTTAGGAATTCACCGAGCGCGCCGTTCGCCGTTGCGCGCAAAAAATGTGTCTCCGGGACATTGCCCGTCCGGATTCGCACCGCTTCACGCAGCAACTTCTCGGCTTCCGCCGTCCGGCCGGTCTGACTGTAAATCAAACCCTGCACCATCAAAGCCGTCGCGAAGTTGATGAATTGCTCGCTGGTGGCTGCTCGATAAATCTTCTCGGTTTCGTTGATCCTGGCTTCCGCTTCGGAGTAGTTGCTGTCCGCAAAGAGGGCTTGCGCTTGCAACCGGAGGTTGTCGCCCAGTTGCAGATTCGCGTCACTGTAGAGCCTCCGATAAATCGCTTCCGCTTCGCGCAGGTTTTCCAGCGATTCTGCGGTCTGACCATTCTCCAGGAGAAAGCTGCCGAGGCCCGTCAGGTTCGCAGCCAGTTCGGAATGTTTCTCAGCGGTTTGCCCGCGGATTGCCGCGATTTTTTCACGAACGATCTTTATCGCCTCCTCGAATTTTCCCTGATCGGCCAAGGTCAGTGCGAGAATGGCTTGGGCGACGCCAAGCCCGTTTTTTTCTTCTGGCGAAACGTAAGGACCTAAAGCCAAGTCCTCCCGCAAGAGGCTCTCTGCTTCCTTGGAATCCCCTTGCGCCCGGCGCAGAAGAGCGAAGCCATTCAGGGCCGCCGCCAAATAATCCGCGCTGATCGTCCCTTTTCTCTGTTCGGAGCGAATGAGCGCAAGCTTCTCACGGTAGAACTTGTCCGCCCTGGCGTAATCGCCCTTGGCGCCCCCCCAAAGCCCTGCCCACACGATGAAGGTTCTTAGCGTTTCGGGGCTGTCTTCACCATAAATCCTTTTTTGCGCTTCCGCGGCCGCAGCCAGGTTTTGCTCGGCTAAATCGTATTGTCCAAGGGAGAAGTAGCTCTCGCCAATGATTCGTTGCAACTCCGCTTTTACCTCCGGTTGATCGGATAATTCTTCGGTAGCTAGTCGCTTCGATGCTTCATCCAGGACGTCCTTGACGGTTGGTTGGCCGCTGAGGTTCCGGTCAGGGTTGGAAGCGTTTAGTGTTTTTTGCAGGAAGCCGCTGATAGCTTCAGCTTTGGCTCTCTCGCGGCGGGCCGTCCGGACTTGAGTAAGCGTCGCGACAATCCCACCGACCAAACTCAACAGGACGAGCGAGGCCGCGGCGACGCCGATCCGGTGGCGGTTGACGAATTTGGAAGCGCGATAAGAAAAGGTGTCCTTGCGCGCGACGACCGGCAATCCCGTCAAATGGCGGCGGATGTCTTCGGAAAATTGCCCGACCGATGCGTAGCGACGCGACGGCTCCTTGCGCATCGCCATGAGCACAATGTTGTCGAGATCGCCGCGAAGGAATTTCGGATTGCGGAAAGTGCCAGTCCGGCTCGGACCGGATTGCGGAGAGATCGGGTCCCCGCGCGTAACCGCGGTACTCGGCCGTTCCGGCTCCTGTTCCGTGATGGCGCGCGAGATCTCTTCGGGAGTGCGCATCTTGAGACGGTAGGGGCGTTGACCGGTCAGGAGTTCGTAAAGCAACACGCCTAACGAGTAGACGTCGCTCGTGGTCATGATCTTGTCGCCTTTGACCTGTTCCGGGCTGGCATATTCCGGCGTCATGACGCGCAAGGCGGGAATCGTCTGGGTGAACAACTCGTCGCCGGCGCTGAGAAGTTTCGCGATACCGAAGTCGAGCAGCTTCGGTTCGCCCTCCGGAGTCACCAGGATGTTCGACGGTTTGAGATCGCGATGAATCACGAGATTCTGATGCGCGTAGGTGACCGCAGCACACACTTTGCGGAAGAGCATCAGGCGCTCGGTTGTGGCCAGCGCATTCGCGTCGCAGTAGGCATTAATCGGTTCGCCGCTCACGTACTCCATGACGAAATAGGGCAACCCGTCATCGGTGGTCCCACCGTCGATTAGGCGCGCGATGTTTGGATGATCGAGTTGCGCGAGAATCTGCCGCTCATTGCGAAACCGCTGGAGGATGTCCTCCGTGTCGAGGCCGCGCCTAACGAGCTTGATTGCAACCTGCTTGCGATATTCGTCGTCCGCTCGCGCGGCTAGATACACTGCGCCCAAACCGCCTCGGCCAATTTCGCGGAGGACTTGGTAGGCGCCAAACTGCCGGCCGGCGAGCGACTCCTCTGCTTCCGGAAATAAATCGCGCGGGATTTCGAAAGCCGGCTTTTCGATAAAGCCGTCGGTCTGGTTGTCCGAGTCGAGGAGAGATTCTATTTCACGGCGGAGCGCGTCATCCCCACCGCACTCATTGCTCAGCAGAGCGGCGCGCTCGTTCGGCGCGAGGTCCACTGCTGCGTCGAACAACTCCTTGACTCGGTTCCATTGCTCACCGGCGGGCCGCATCATTTACTTAACCGCGAATGAACGCGAATAGACGCTAATGGGAAGGAAAAGAAACGATACTGTCATGGGCGTTGCGACGCAGCTTGGAAGTCAGCTCCTTCTAATTGGGATTGATTAGAGTTCATTCGCAGCTCCTTGGTCAGCACCAGTCGCTCCCACTCCAGTCGCGCGTGCTTGAAGTTCAGGATTACGTCGACCGGAAGGCCAGTAATGCGAAGATAATTCAGCATCTGTCCTCGTTCGTGGTCTGTGATTCGCTCAATGGTCTTCGTGTCCACGATCAATTTGCCTTCCACCACGAGGTCGGGAACATATTCTCCTACGACCTCGCCTTTGTACATCACACGGTGATGTTCTTGCTGCCTATAAGGAACGCCTCGCAGCCTGCGCTCCACGCAAAGGCAATTCTCATAGATCTTCTCGTGAAGTCCATGCCCTCGCACATTCAGCACTTCGATCGCGCACCCTACCACAGCATAAACCTCCTCCTTCAGAATTAATTCGCGTTCATTCGCGTCTATTGGTGGTTTCATGTTATTTCCCGGCGCAGCCAGGCTTTGGCCATTCTCCATTCGCGTTTCACCGTCCGCGGAGAAACGTCGAGCACCTCGCCGACT
Source organism: Spartobacteria bacterium (assembly GCA_003134785.1). GTDB lineage: Bacteria > Verrucomicrobiota > Verrucomicrobiia > Chthoniobacterales > UBA10450 > AV80. The sequence goes on along the minus strand of PLCN01000017.1, from coordinate 167,994 downwards.
TCTTCGTTCGTTAGGCCCCCGAAGAACCTAAGTTCGACGATCTGGCTCTGGCGGGGATCGAGTGCGAGCAAATCTTTTAGCGCGTCATCGAGGGCGACCAGATCGATGCTGCGCTCGGCGGAAGGCGCGAGCGCTTCGTCGAAAGCTAATTTGTCCCATCCGCCTCCGCGTTTCTCGGCGCGATGGGAACGGGCATAATCGACCAGGATGCGCCGCATTACTTGCGCGGCCACGCCGAAAAAATGAGCGCGGTTCTGCCACGTGGTGGTGCTTTGGTCGACGAGGCGCAGGTACGCTTCGTGGACAAGGCCGGTCGCCTGCAAGGTGTGATCAGGGCGTTCGCGCTGCAGATATTGGCGGGCGAGCTGGCGCAATTCTTCATAGACGAGCGGCATCAGCTTCTCGGGCGCTTGCCGGTCGCCACCGCTCCAATCGATGAGCATTCGAGTGACCTCTTCCCTCGGCGCCAGCGAGATCATGCCTCGAAGCTTTCTGTGCTCATATCGTACTACTGCTTTATCGATGCCAAACGCAGAATACAAGAGCCGCCAGGCTTGGGCAATTTCAAACCAAGCCGGCAAGCCGCGGCGCGGCGTGGATAGATTTGTTGGAAAATCGATGGCCCTCTTTCGCCCCGGTTCCCGCTTTACCTCATGGAGGGAACTAACATGAAGCACTTATTCAAATTTACCTTCTCCACGCGCCGCACGCGTCAACTGATCGTTTTGTCCCTCCTAGCCATGGGTCTGACAATGTTGCTCAGCGCGCTGTCGTCCTCTGATCGTGCGCGGAAGCATGACACATATTCAGCCGCGACTTCGCGGAATACGAATACGGTAACTGCGTCCTTGCAACGATCCGCCAACGATCCGGGCGCGGCGACGCGAACACATGCCGCAGCGACTTATGGAAGGCTGCCGATGATGTTTCAAGCCAACGCCGGTCAGACCGACGAACGTGTTAAGTTCATGGCGCGCGGTGCGGGCTACTCGTTGTTTCTCACGCCAACAGAGTCTGTTTTCGTCATGTCACGCCGCGGTCACGATTCCGAGATTGCGCGTTCGGAGTCGCAGGCAGTGCTACGGATGAAACTTGTGGGCGGAAACGCAAGGGCAGCGGTCACGGGCGTGGAGGAAATGGCGGGGAAGGCGAACTACTTCATCGGCAACGACCCCAACAATTGGCGCGCGAATGTACCGACGTACGGACGCGTCCGCTACTCGGAAGTTTATCCGGGCATTGACCTGATCTATTACGGGAACCAGCAACAGTTGGAATACGATTTCGTGGTGGCGCCAGGAGCAAGCTGGGAACAAATATCTCTACTGTTTGGCGGCGCGAAGGAAGTGGAAGTCGAGGAGGCTAGCGGTGATTTGCTGCTGCATACTTCGCTAGGCGTGCTGCGGCAGCATCGGCCACAGATCTACCAGGAAGTTAACGGTACGCATCGCATGATCTCAGGACGGTATGTCAAGCAGCTGGGCAGGAAAATCGGATTCGAAATAGCACGTTACGATACGACGAAGCCTCTGGTAATTGATCCGAGCCTAGTCTACTCCACTTACCTCGGCGGAAGCGGGGCCGGCAAGGGTAGTAACATTGGTGGTGACGGGGGGTCTGCCATCGCGGTGGATACGGCGGGCAATGCTTACATCACCGGGTTTACTAATTCTCCTGATTTCCCAACGACCGCAGACGCCTATCAGGCGACTTACCCCGGCTCTAGCTGCACCTTTGTGACTAAGCTGAATCCGAGCGGGACAGCGCTCGTCTATTCGACATATTTGGGCGGGGGCGATGCGACTGCGATCGCGGTGGACGCTTCGGGCAACGCTTACATCGCGGGAGTCACCGGCTCTCCGTCTTTTCCAACTACTCCAGGCGCCTTTCAAAACACTTATGGAGGCTTCGGCAGCAACGCCTTTATCACGAAGCTCAATCCGAGTGGGACAGCGCTCGTTTACTCGACTTATCTCGGCGGGACCGGCAATCCTGGCTTTCAGGGTATTACAGGCGGTGACGCCGCAACTGGCATCGCGGTTGACTCTTCCGGTAATGCTTGTATCACCGGAACTACATACTCACATGACTTTCCGACTACCCCAGGCGCCTTTCAGACAACGAACAACGCCAACAACGCAATTAATCCGAAAACACTCTTTGTCACGAAGCTCAATCCGGGTGGAAGTGGGCTCGTTTACTCCACCTATCTCGGCGGAACCGAGCTTGAACAAGGAGGTGGCATCGCGGTCGACGTTTCGAGTAATGCTTACGTCACCGGATCTACCGGCTCGGCAGACTTTCCCGTCACCCCGGGTGCCTTTCGGACCACTTACCCTGGGTTTCGGAGCGCCGTTGCCGCGAAGTTTAACGCGGATGGAACGGCCCTCGTCTACTCGACTTTTCTGGGCGGATCGGCCTTTGGCGGCACCGACGGCCGCGCTATCGCAGTGGATGCTTCTGGGAATGCTTATCTCGCGGGTCGAACGCAATCGAGTAACTACCCAACCACCTTCGGTTCCTTTAGGAAGGGTTACTGCGGCGGCTTTAGCGATGCCTTCGTGACCAAGCTGAACGCCGATGGAACGGCACTGGTTTACTCGACCTATCTGTGTGGCGTTGATTTAAATGGGGGCGACGATGCGGACGACGCGTTCGGAATCGCGGTGGACGCTACCGGCAACGCTTATATCACTGGATATACCGACTCGGATTTCTTTCCAACCACCCCCGATGCGTACCAGACCAAGCGCGCGGGCTTTGATGACGTATTCCTCACGAAGCTCAAGCCCGACGGATCGGATCTCGTTTACTCGACTTACCTCGGGGGCAGCAAATTTGATGACGGGTATGCCGGTGTCGCGGTGGACGATTCGGGCCATGCCTATGTTGCCGGAGCTACTGAGTCGACGGACTTTCCGACCACGCCCGGTGCCTTTCAGACCCCTTACCACGATGGGAATGATGTCTTCGTAGCGAAGTTCGATTTCTCTGCCACCGCTCCGGCGGACCAACTCTTGAACATCGCGACCCGTCTTCCGGTGCAGACGGAGGATAATATTCTTATCGGCGGCTTTATCATCACTGGAACCGAAGCCAAGAAGGTCCTTATTCTGGGAATAGGTCCATCGCTGGCGCAGTTCTTTAGCGGTTCGCTTTCAGATCCGACCCTGGAGTTATACCAAGGCGACACCTTGCTTCAGATGAACGATAACTGGAAAGAGTCGCAGGCCGAGATCGAGGCTACAGGTTTGCAACCGAGTAACGACTTGGAATCGGCGATCGTGCGCACGCTCGATCCGGGGAGTTACACGGCAATCCTGCGGGGCAAAGGCAATGCCACGGGGATTGGGGTTGTGCAAGCCTATGACCTGAACCAGGCCGCGCAGTCGAAATTCGGGAACATTGCGACCAGAGGTTTTGTCGATACCGGTGATAATGTGATGATCGGTGGTTTTATCATCGGTCCCGCGGGTGGCACTGCAACGACGGTGGTAGTGCGCGCCATCGGGCCAAGCCTGGTCAACTTTGGCATAAGCGGAGCGTTGCAGGACCCGACGCTGGAACTGCATAATGGGAACGGCGATGCCATCGCCTTTAACGACAACTGGATGGACGATACCAACCAAGGTAAAATTCCCCAGTCACTCCAACCCGGCGATCAACGCGAGAGTGTGCTCTACCGTGTGCTGGCGCCCGGCAACTATACGGCCATTATTCGTGGCAGTGGGAACTCTACCGGAATAGGTCTCGTCGAAATTTATAACGTGGAATGAACCTGGTAATTCGATGAGTTGATCGTCGGGCCCGACGGAGGCGCGAGCACAAGAGTTGTCGTGCGCGCGATTTGGACCAAGTCTGAGCAACTTCGGCATCGCCGGTGCGCTGCAGGATCCCACGCTCGATTTAGTGAACTCGAACGGCGATGTGCTCCGCTCCAACAATAATTGGAAGGACTCCCAGCAAACCGAGATCGAAGCTACAGGCCTTCAGCCCGACGACATTCGCGAAGCGGCGCTGGTTGAGACACTCGCGTCGGGTAACTACACCGCCATCGTGCGCGGTGCTGGGAATACGACGGGAGTGGGTCTCGTGGAAGTTTACAACGTGCAGTGATTTCGGCGGGCTGGAGGCCGCCGCTCCCCGACTTCGCCTGTCTACTCGCGCCGACGCCCCGCGGTTGCGAAAAAATTTGGCCCCTTCTGGTCTGGGATCTCGCTTTGTTTCGGTGAAGGCGAATTATGAAAAAAGGCTTACCACACACAACCATCTTTTTATTGCTTATTCTTCTGGGACTAGCCGGCCCGTTAACGGCGCAGATCGCCTACGTCAGCGTCGGCCAAAACGGAACGCTCCAGTTGCATCAGATGAACGGGGATGGCAGCGGCGACGTTTCCATTCCAGTCCCATTTTCCAACGCTGGCTTGCCCGTGTGGTCGCGTGACGGAGCGCTGCTCGCCGTCACGGCGTCCGATCCCGCTCTTCCAGGTGTGCACACTCAGAATGTGTATTCGGTTAGCCGGGCCACGGGCGGTACCCAAAAACTCACCGATTATCATGACCTGATCGACCCGGCCAGCGTGGCGCTGAGTTACACCTTCCCCTACTACAAAGCGTTCTCTCCAGACCGCAGCGCCATCGCGACTTTTTCCATCGCTGAGACGGGCGGCACGGAGACCAGCGGCGGCAGTGGCGTGGTCGATTTGCCGGTCCTCGAAATTCATTCCTTAACTGGCGCGGCCAATCCGATCCAGGTGCACACCGACAAAGGACGCAATGGAAAACACCACGGCGGCGAAGGTGTGGATTGGTCGCCGACGCAAAATGTACTCGCCGCGCCGCTCGAATCGAGCGCGCCATTCTTGAGCGGGGGCGGTCCTGGTGAAACTACCGCGATCTTCCTGATCGATCCGGTCAACGCCGCTGTTCTGCAAGGCCATGCCCATCAAGTCACAGCCCCGCGCGCCGATGCCGATATCTCGACCGGCGTTTTTTGGACCGAGCACGATTACCAGCCGAAGTTTTCGCCGAACGGCGTCGGTCTCGCTTACGTGCGCTCGTTTCAATCACACGCGCTACTTACCTCGCTCAATCCTGATCCCGACATTCAATCGATCCACATCCTTAACCTGAGCAACGGGGCTGACACGCCAGTGATTACCTTTCCGGCCGGCAGATATGTGACCACGCTCGATTGGTCGCCCGATGGCACCCAATTGGTTTTCGATCTCGCGCTGCAGGTCGACAGCGGCGTGGTCGGCTTGCTCCAACAAGGTCGGCCCGAGACAAACCAAATCTATGTGGTGAATGTCAACGGCACCGGGTTGACTCAACTACGCGACAACGGCAACGGAACGCCCACATGGTCGCGAACCTCCGCGCCAGCTCAGCCGGTCACCCTCGGCAATATCTCGACGAGAATGCGCGTGGGCACGGGCGATAACGCGATGATCGGCGGATTCATTATCACCGGCACTGAGTCTAAGAAGATTATCATCCGCGGAATGGGTCCCACGCTGGGGAACGCTGGCGTGCAGGGTGCGCTCACCGATCCTTTCTTGGAACTGCATGACGGCACCGGCGCGGTCATTGCCACCAACGATAATTGGCAAGAGGCGTCCAATGCGAATGAGATCCCGAACGGATTCGCCCCCGGCGACGCGCATGAATCTGTCATCGTGACCACCCTGGCGCCCGGCAGCTACACCGCCGTGGTCAGAGGAGCGCAGGGGCAGACCGGCGTCGGGATCGTGGAAGCTTACGATCTGACGCTGAGCGCGAATTCAAAGTTGGCGAACATCAGCACGCGCGGCTTCGTCGAGACTGGAGACAACGCGATGATCGGCGGACTGATCGTGACGGGTGGGAGCGCGAAATTCATCGTGCGCGCGATCGGTCCATCGCTGCAAACTGCCGGGATCGCGAATGCGTTGCAGGATCCGACACTCGACCTGGTCAACAGCAATGGCGCCTCCGTCGGCACGAATGACAACTGGCAGGAGGCTTCGAACACGAATGAGATTCCGAATGGGTTCTCACCGAGTGATCCGCGTGAATCGGTAATCGTGACTACGCTTTCCGCCGGGAGTTACACCGCCATTGTGCGCGGTAAGAATGACACGGTCGGGATTGCAGTGGTGGAAGCGTACAATTTGCAGTAGGCGCCTCTACATTTGGGTAATCGAGATACCGCGCGGAACCCCCGATACTTGAATAGCCTTCCGGCATCTGGTAGTCGCAGTGAGTGAACCCGCAACTCTACGCCCTGATTGGATTGATCTCAGGCGCGGGAATAGCAGCGCTGATTTTCGTGCTGGCGCGGCGTGGCCGGACGGACGACGCGGAATTCCTCAAGCGACTCGAGATGTTCGATCGCGCGCAGGAGCGACAGGAGAAAATGTTCCGCGACGAATTTGCGCGGATGCGCGAGGAATCGTCCGGCTCGGCCAAAGCGCAACGCGAGGAACTCGCCGGCGCGCTAAAAAACGTGAGCGACACAACGCTGAAGTCGCTCACTGAAATTAGCGGCATGCTTCGCGATCAACTCGATCAAGTCACCGGTCAGGCGCGCCGCCTCACGGACAATGTGGATTCGCGGCTGAAGGAATTGCGTGAGGAGAACACAGGCCAGCTCGAAAAAATGCGCGCAACGGTCGACGAAAAACTGCAGGGCACGCTCGAGAAAAGGTTAAGCGAATCGTTCAAGCTCGTGAGCGAGCGCCTCGAGCAGGTGCACCAGGGACTCGGCGCGATGCAACAGCTCGCGAGTGACGTCGGTGGATTGCAGCGCGTGCTTACGAATGTGAAAACGCGCGGCGGTTGGGGCGAGGTGCAGCTCGGCGCGTTGCTTGAGCAATTACTCACGGCCGACCAGTTCGCGCGGAATGTGAGGACACGCGACGAAACCGGCGAGATGGTCGATTTCGCGATCAAACTCCCCGGCGATGAAGATGGCGCGGCGGTTTGGTTGCCGATCGACGCGAAATTTCCGGTCGAAGATTATCACCGGCTGGTGGCAGCGCAGGATACGGCCGATTTGCCCGGGACTGAAATTGCGATGCGCAATCTTGAAACGCAGTTGAAGAAGAGCGCGAAAGATATTTGCGCGAAGTATATCAACCCGCCGAAGACCACCGACTTCGCCGTCATGTTCCTGCCGACGGAAGGACTCTATGCCGAAGCGATCCGGCGCGTCGGCTTGGTCGAGCAGGTGCAGCGCGATTGCCGGGTTGTCTTCGCGGGACCCACGACGCTCGCGGCGTTACTCAACAGCTTGCAGATGGGATTTCGGACGCTGGCCATTCAGAAGCGATCGAGTGAAGTCTGGAATTTGCTCGCGGCAGTGAAAAATGAATTCGGGAAGTTCGGCGATTCGCTGTCCAAGGTGAAAGAGAAGCTCGATCAGGCGTCGAGCGACATGGAAAAAGTCGCGGTGCGCTCTCGCGCCATCACGAAGAAGCTGCGCGACGTGGAAGAATCTCCGACAAATCCGCAGCCGCTCTTGCCCGAGCTGTTATCGGAGCCGGAGCAAGACGACCTGTAGCCGCTTCGCTGTGCGAAGCGCTGATTGGCGTAAGCAGTTCTTGCGGATCGCCGCCAATAGGGCGGCGGCTACAGAGGAGGAGGCGCCGTGCCGCCGTCCCATTCGAAAAGGTGTCAACGCGAATCTGGCTTCGGTGCGAGCGAGACAACAATTTGCTCGAAGCGTGGATCGCCCCGCAACGAATCCCAAAACGGATCGAGGCGGATCTCGCCGTAGGATGCGCCGGCAGGGTTTTTGGCGAGAATCTTCAGTTGCTCGATCGCCAGGTCGCGCTCGCCGCTCCAGGCACAGATCACTGCATAAAAATAAAGGATTTCCGTGCCGTTGAGCGCGTCTTTCGATACCGGGAGAAGCTCGACGGCCCGGCGCGCCTCATCGAGAGCTTCTTCTTTTCGCCCCAGCGAAGCATCGATCAAACCCAGGAAACAGAGTTGGGAGCCGTCGTTAGAATCTGCGCGGACGACTTGCTCCTGCTGCAGACGCGCGGCGCTAAAGGCATCGCGCGCACCAGTTGAATCTCCTTTCATCCGCGCAACCAAACCCTGCGCGTAAGCTCGGCTAAATTCGACCGCACCTATACCTCGTCCACGCATGCTACTTTCGACTAGCGACGCCAGGGCACGATCGGCGGCGACGGGATCGCGCCGGTATAGAGCGAGAAAGAAGCGCTGGCGCGCCAAATCCAACGCTGACGCAGGGTCGTCCGAGATTATCTTTTCGAGAGCGGCCTGCCATGGTCGGGTATCGGCTTGCTCATGGAAGTCGATCCAACCGGGAAGTAGCCGGATGTAATTGTTCTTTGTTTTGAGAGCCAGGGCGCGATCAGAAACCTCTCTGGCTTTGTTATAATCGCGCGCGCAAAGGTAAGTGAAGGCGGATCCGAAGAGGAGGTCGCGGTTTTGCGGATCCAATTCCATCGCGCGCTTGAAGTCGTGCTCGGCTTCCTGCCAGCGGTCTTGTCTTCGATTGATATAGCCGCGCCATTCAAAGATCCGCGCGTTGTTCGGCATTCTGCGGACGGCGATGGCTAGCTCACTCAGCGCGTGGTCGTACTCGAGGTAGCCGTTGTAAAAGTGCACAGCCAAGGCGAGGTGAGCCTCGCCCGAATCCGGTCTCAGTCGAAAAGCGGAATTGATGGCCGCATTCGCCAGGTCCAGGCGGCCTTGCGTGTGATCGATGTCGTTCCAGTAAATCCCGTCGTGAGCCTCAGCCAGCTTGCAATAGGCCAGAAGAAAAGCCGGGTCCCGCGCGATCGCCTGGTTGAGCAATTCCACTGCTTGAAAGAGATTCTTCTCGGTATTAAGGCCATAATAGGAGGCCTCATCGATCAAAGACGCAGCGTGTAGGTGAAGATCGTAGGCGACAAGGTCGCTGGTTGGTCGCTCTTCAATCGCTGCTATTTCGCTGAGCGAGAGCTTGGCCTGAAGCTGATCGGCAATAGCTTTGGCAATTTCGCTTTGAATCGCGAATACGTCAGCGAGATCACGGTCGTAGGTCTGGGCCCAAAGGTGCACGTCGGTCCGGGCATCGATTAACTGGACGTTTACCCGCACCTTCCCTCCTTCCCGCTGGACGCTGCCTTCAAGCAGATGCACCACGCCGAGCTGTTGCCCGATCTCATGGAGATTCCTAGCTATCCCGCTCTTGTATTGCATCACGCTGGTGTGGCTGATCACTTTCAAGTCCGCGATCTTGGCGAGGTTAGTTAGAATTTCGTTCTGCACCCCATTCGCGAAATAGACGTTCTCCTGGTTCGCGCTCAGATTTTCGAATGGCAGTACAGCGATGCTCTTTTCTGGAATCGAGGAAGTGCTCGTAGAAACATGATGATGAAATCCCCGGAAAATCATGATGGTGATGACGACCAGCAGGACAACGATGATTAGAAGGTCAAGCTTGCGGCCGGTGCCGCGAATGGGTGCCTCGTTAGGCACGACGTCTTCGGTGCGCTTAATTCCCTCCGGCGTCATTTCGAAGACCCAGGAGAAAATCAGGGCGATCGGATAACCGATCACTAATAGGAGAACAACGAGTCGAACCGCCCAATTGGGTACGCCGAAGATCGGAAAAATCTGACTGGCGATCTGGATGAGCAGCCAGGCCATGACGCCATAGGCGATCGCGACCTTGTAAACGTTGCGCCGTTTTAGTTCGGCTAGGAAATTGGTAAGAGTCACCGCTAGGTCATCCGTAAGGTTTCACGGATTACCTAGGTTACCACAGAGGAAGAAATAGCCGCGAGTCTTAAGCAAATTGCGCAGAGCCTTCGAACTGTGTGGCTGTAATCTTCCTTGTTTTCTGTAGCCGCTTCGCTATGCGAAGCGAGAAAAAGGGGCGCTTCATTTTGAGGACGTGTGAGGACCGCGAGCTAATCGATTGACGTCAACCGCCACGCCGCCCACAGGGCGGCGGCTAAAGAAGACGCGGCACGGCACCGCACCGCCTAGAGAACGTCGTCCCATGTCGTTTTGTCTTTGAGCATGATCTCGCGCAGCAGGCGAATAGGCAGCATCCCATGGTTGAGTAATTCGTCGTGGAATTTTTTCAGGGAAAAATTTTCGCCTTCCTGCGCTTCGTAATCTTTGCGCAGCTTCAGGATCTGAAGCTTGCCTAACGTGTAGTTGAAGTAGCCGACATCGAACGTTCCGCGCATCGCCTCGGCCCGCGCGGGTTTCGCTTCAAGGTAGCAATTTTCCTGGAAGAACTTCGCCGCGTCGTCCACTGACATCCCCTGCGTATGCATCTTGATTGAAACGGCCAGCCGGCACAATCGGACCAGCGCCGCCTGCGCCTGCGCCATTCGGTATTTCGCGGCGCGCTTCTGATCTTCGTCCGTAGAATTCGGTTCGGTGGCGGCGCCGAATCCTTCATCGATCATCATTTTCTCGCAGTAATGCGCCCAGCCCTCGGTGAAGGAAGTGGTGCTGAAAATCTTCTCCGCCCTGGTGGTCTTGGAAGCGTTCAGGTGGAGATGCTGCACGTAATGCCCGGGATAGGTCTCGTGCATGGCAATCAGGTCCGCGAAGTAGGAGTTGAACGAAGTGAGCCACTCGTTCTTTTGCTCTTCGGGCCAATCGGCCTCGGGCGGCGTGACGTAGAAGTAAGCTTCGGTTGCCCTTTTCTCGAAAGGGCCCGGCGTCTCCATGGAAGCAAAACTGGTGGCGCGCCGATACTGCGGCGTCTCTTTCACCTGCGCCCGCACCTCCGACGGGATCGTGACCAGTTTGTGATCGACCACAAACTTGCGAATCGAATCGAGCTTCTTCGTGATTTCCGGAATCAGGTTCTCCGCGGTTGGATGTTCGCTTTGGATTTGTTGGTAGACTTCGAGCGGCGTCTTGGTCGGATCGACCGTCTTCGCCGCTTCGGCAAAAATTTCCTGGGCGCGTTTCAGTTCCGATAAACCGAGCTCGAGAATTTTCGCGGGAGGCCAATCGACCAGTTCCGTGCCGGCCAGCAACGCGCGATATTTTTCCTCGCCGATGGCGAATTCCGCCGTGGCCTTCGGAAGTTTTTCCTTTTCGAGCCAGGCCGCATAATCGGAGAGCGCGCTCGCGGCCCGGCGATTGGATTGCAGGAAGGCCGCGCGCAGACTTTCGTCTTTCAGGTCGCTCAGCGCGTCGACCAAATTCTTTTTCAAAAACTCCGCGGCGCCCCGCGCGCTCAGGATCGCCAGCTCGACGTATGGTTTCGGCAGGACCTCGGCGAGATTGGTTTTCGCCGCGATCATGATGTTCGGGGCTTGGTTTTCGACAACAATGATGCTGCGGACGCGGTCCTCGATCGGCGCATACTTGTGTTTCACATAAACGCTCACGTCGATGGCACGCGCGTAGGTCATCGGATTGTGCTCGTAGATGGAGACGTCCTGCGCGAGAAAAAGCTCCTTCCTGATCGCGGTCTGGAGCAGCCGCAAATCGATCGAGGCGCGCGGACTGAGCTTGGTCAGATCGAATTTTTTCAGCCGCTCATCGAAGCGTTTCAGCCGGGCCAGCTCCGCATCGATCGCGAGCCGCGTGTATTCGCTGATGCGGCCATCGTATTCGTGAAAACCCAGCTCGGTCGCGTGCAGCGGCCGGGCCGCGAGATAACCGCGGATGAATTCGTCCGCGACGGTGTCCAGCTCTACGTCGGGCTTTACTGATGGTGAAGGTTTGGGTGCCGGAGAAGGCTTCGGAGTTGACGAGGGCTTTGGTGTCGGTGGGGCTGAGGGCGTCGGTGAAGGTTTCGGAGTGGGGGAGGGTTTCGGCGAAGACAACGGTGTAATCTTCAGCGGCGGTGACGGCGCCGGTTTCCTCGAGGGCGATGGCGAAGGTGTAGACGACGGAGAAGGCGAACGCACGGCCACCGCGCTCGAAAGCGGCAGACAAAGCGCGAGGGTTAATGCAAACGAGCGTAGTTTCATCACGGAAGCGGTCCTACAAGGAGCAGCGGTTCCAAACCGCCGGGGACGCTTGAAAAGCGCCCCTCCTCGATTTACTGCCCGCACCTTAGCCGACGCATTGCGCGTTGCCAAAAATTTCCGCATGGGCGATCATCGTCGCGCCTGGGACAACCGAATCTCATATGAAACGCCGCCTTTTGATCAGCACTTTTGCGTGCCTCATTCTGTTCAACGTCCTCCTGGGCGTCCGCTTTTATTCCGCCCACGCCGCCGCCGATGACGACAGCGGCTACGCGCAGATCTCCGTCTTCGCGAAAGCGGTCCAGTTGCTCCGGCAGGACTACGTCGATGGCAACAAGACCAGTTACCACGATCTCATTTACGCTGCGATGAGAGGCATGCTCGCGTCGCTCGATCCACACAGCCAGTTCATGGAGCCTGATGACTTCAAGGACATGCAGGACGATACCCGCAGCCGGTTCAACGGACTCGGCATCGAGGTTTCAGTGAAGAGCGGATTGCTTACCGTGATCACGGCGATGGAAGACACGCCGGCGGCGAAGGCCGGCATTCTTTCCGGCGATCAAATTCTGCGGATCAACGGGAACTCGACTGAAAAAATGGATTTGCAGGACGCGGTGAACGTTCTCCGCGGAACCGCCGGACAAAAAGTGACGCTGACGATCCTGCGTCCCTCGAACAAGGAGATCAAAGATTTCGCGCTCGAGCGCGTGGAAATAAAAGTGCAGAGCGTCAAAGGGACGAAGCTGCTCGATACGGAACTGAGCGGCCCGTTCAAGATTGGTTACGTCCGCTTGATTCAGTTCAACGAGCCCACCGCAGAGGAATTAGCGAAGGCGCTCGACGAGCTGCAGAAAAAAGGGATGCAGGCGCTGGTGCTCGATCTCCGGAACAATCCGGGTGGGTTGTTGAATGTCGCGGTCGATGTTTGCGCGCAGTTCTTGCCGCCGAATACGAAGGTCGTTTCCACGCAGGGGCGGGTTGCGTCGCAGCAGCACGATTATGCGACTTCGGGCGCGACGAAAGAGCGTCCGCGCTTTCCGCTTGTGGTGCTGGTTAACGAAGGCAGCGCGAGTGGTTCTGAAATCGTGGCCGGCGCGTTGAAGGATCTGAAACGCGCGGTGCTTGTAGGCGAAACTACCTTTGGAAAAGGTTCCGTCCAAAACGTGGTGCAACTGCCGGACGGCTCGGCGCTGCGTTTCACCACGGCGAAATATTACACACCGAGCAAACAGGTCATCCATGGGAACGGCGTCGTGCCGAACATCCGCGTTCCGATGAGCGCGGAACAGGAGCGTGCGCTCTTTGCCATGCGCAACGCCGAGAACGTGAAGCCGGAGGACGAAAAGAACCTGATCAAGTCAAAGGATCCACAGTTGCTGCGCGCGATCGATGCGCTGAAAGGCGTGATGGTTTACGCGCAGGAGAACCCGTCGAAGTCCGAGCCGGTAAAGAAGTGAACTGCTCTTAACGCGCTCGCCACCCAGTTGCGATTTTTGGTTTGTCATCCCGAGCCGCGCAGGCGGCGAGGGACCTCACAACTGTTCTGAAGTTACACAAGCCACTAGCCGCTCAGTTCACCGCGCGCCTTACGAGCTTCGCGAAGCCATTGCGCGAGTGCCGTTCCTTCGACTGTGAGGTCCCTCCCCGTCTGCGCGGCTCGGGATGACGGCGTAGTATGTCTTCTCTGATGCACACCATTCTCGCGATCGAAACTTCGTGCGACGAAACGGCCGTCGCCATTTTGCGCGGGAATGAATTGCTCGCCAGCGAAGTTGCGTCGCAGCGGGAACATGAGGCCTACGGCGGCGTGGTCCCCGAGGTAGCGTCGCGCAATCATCTCCTGCACGCGCCGCGTCTTCTGGACGACGCTGTGAAAAAAGCGGGCATCGCCCTCAAGCAAGTAGATGCATTTGCCGCGACTTCAGGACCCGGACTCGCCAGTTCGCTCATGATCGGAGCTTCCATCGCGAAAGGTCTCGCGCTCGGTTTCTCGAAACCATATCTGGCGATCAATCATCTCGAAGGCCATCTGCTCTCGCCTTTTTTCGTGGCATCGGCTTCCAGCCGATGTGCAACTCACGGGCAAGATGCCCGTGCCACGATCGAGCCGAACGTTTCGCTCATCGTGAGCGGCGGACACACGCTGCTGGTCGAAGTACGGGGCGTAGCTGACTACCGCGTTATGGGGCGGACGGTGGATGACGCCGCGGGCGAAGCATTCGATAAAGTCGCGAAGATGCTCGGCCTCGGGTATCCGGGTGGACCGGAGGTTGAGCGGCGAGCATTGTCAGGCAATGCAACGCGCTTCGAGTTTCCGCGAAGCATGCTCGATTCCGGCGATCACAATTTCAGCTTCAGCGGGTTGAAGACCGCCGTGCGATATCAGCTGGCGAAATTGGGAACGATATCGGATGAAACCCGCGGCGATCTTTGCGCCTCTTTCCAACGCGCTGTTGTGGAAGTGTTGGTGAAGAAAACATTGCGCGCCGCGCGCCAGAGCAAAACGAAACTGGTCACCGTAAGTGGTGGAGTGAGTTGCAATCGGGCCTTGCGCGATCAGATGAGCGAAGCGTGTAATCGAGCCAGAGTGAGACTTCTCACCGCGGTCCCTGATCTCTGCACTGACAACGCCGCGATGATCGCGTTTGCCGCGTCGTTGCGTTTCCAAGCCGGCTTTGAATCGGAGCTGACTCAGGAAATCGATCCGAATCTCGCACTGGCGTGATCCGACTCTGGGGAGCGCAGGCTGCTAGCCTGCACTTTTCGGCAGCTTGCCGAAAAGACCGAGCACAGTCACGTGTTCAAGAGACGATGACGCCGGCAAGCTGCCGGCTGATGCAGGCTAGCAGCCTGCGCTCCCCAGAAAGGAGCTCAGTATTCGCGCTGCAGTAAATAATCCGCGAGCGCGCGCAGGACGGTGGCGTTTTCCCCGAGAGATTTCAGCGCGCCATGCGCTTCCGAAGTCAGCCGCCGCGCTTCGATCCGCGATTTTTCCAGGCCGATCACGGCCGGGTAGGTCGCTTTCTTCGCGGCCACATCTTTGCCTGCGCTTTTTCCCAACTTCTCCGAGGTTTGTGTGACGTCGAGAATGTCGTCGATAACCTGAAACGCCAGGCCGAGCGCGCGACCGAATGCCGTAATCGCCGCCAACTGCTTAATGCTGGCATTGGCCGCCATCGCACCCAAACGAACGGAAGCGGTCAAGAGCGCTGCGGTTTTGTTTTCGTGGATGAAACGCAATTGCGTCCGATTGATGCGCCGGCCCTCTGCTTCAAGATCGGCCACCTGCCCCGCGATCAGTTTCCGGCTTCCCGCCGCGACGGCGATTTCGCGAAGGATCTCGCGGAGGTCATATCGCTTGGTGCTCTTCACGTGCGCCGCAATTTCGAACGCGATCGTCAGCAGCGCGTCACCGGCCAGAATGGCGATCCCATCTCCGAAAACTTTGTGGGAGGTCGCGCGGCCACGGCGAAGATCGTCGTTGTCCATACTGGGGAGATCGTCATGCACGAGTGAGTAGGTGTGGATGCATTCCACGGCGCAGGCCAGCGGAAGGGCCGCGCTGATTTTGCCGCCACAAGCTTCCGTTGCAGCGAGACAAAGAATCGGCCGCAAGCGTTTCCCGCCGGCGAACAAGCTGTATCGCATTGCCTTGTGAATCGTGGCGGGTGGCGTCGATTCCTTCGGCAAAAAGCGATCGAGCGCGCGGTCCACCTCTTTCTGCCGTAAGACGAGATAACGCTTCAATTCCATCGAACCGGACTGTGAAAACTCGGCCCGGTCTTAGCAAACGAAAAATCCGCGCCCCGCCTCCGGAAATATCCTGTAATTTTTCGCGTCCTCGCGCGTTAGACTTGGTGAAAGGAATGCAAAGCGTCCAAGTCGAGGCGGTAAAATTTGATGGCGACCAAATGGACGCGCTCCTCAAGCGTTTTGAACGCCCTCTTCTGCAATATGCCACCCGCATCCTCGGCGATAGCGACCGCGCCCGCGACGTGGTGCAGGAAACTTTCATCAAACTTCAAAATGAAAAGCGCGCGCAGCTCGATCATGCGCCGGCGAAATGGCTCTTCACCGTTTGCCGAAACGGCGCGCTCAACATCTGCCGAAAAGAAAAGCGAATGACATACCTCGACCACGAGCTGCTCGAAACGCGCCAGAGCAATCAGCCCGCGCCTTCCGAAAAGCTCGAGGCGAAAGAAGCGAGCGGATTTTTGCTGCGCATTCTCGGCTCGCTCCCGCCGCACCAGCAGGAAGTCCTGCAGCTCAAATTTCAAAACGACCTCAGCTACCAGGAAATCAGCGAAATCACGAAGCTCTCCGTCAGCAACGTCGGCGTGATGATCCACAACGCCCTGAAAACTCTGCGGCACCGCTACGGCCAGGCCTCCAAGGATTTCCTCCCATTCACTCCTCGCATTGTCTCATGAAAATAAACATCGATGATCCCAACTTAACGGCGTTTGCCCTGGGCGAACTTTCCGCGAACGAACATGCCGCGATGGCGCAGGTCGTCGCTTCTTCTCCCGAAGCGCAGACGTATGTAGCCGAAACGCAACAGCTCGCCCGGCTGTTGAAATCGGAATACACAGCTGAGCAGAATCTCCCGCCGGAGCGTTCGCCCAATATCGTGAGGATGGAAACGCAGCGACGTCTCTGGTCCTCCACGCAATGGGGTTCGCTCGCCGCAGCTCTGGCGATTTTTGCGGTGCTCGGGGCAGTGGCCGTTTCGACGATTCAGCGGGAGCGTGGGACGATCGCGCAGAAGATGCCGAGTCCGCGCAAAGTGAATCTGCCGCCGACCGACTCTTCGACGATTGTAGAGGCGATTCCAGAGCCGCCAATTGAAAGTCCCGCAACGACTCCCGCGCAGCAGGATTTGCTAGCGCTGCAACCGGCTGCGCCGCCGCCGAATCCGTTTCCGGAATTGCGCGACGAAAAACAAAGCTCCGATACGAATGCAGCGGTCTCGAAGCGTAGCTTCGCTGGCGCTGGCAAAACGAAATCCCCGGCCACTCCTCTCGCCCGCATGATGATGAAGCCGACGGAAAGCCTGGGCGAAACGGAGTTGCCCTCGCGATATCGCCAGGATTTCGATACCGCGACCTACGATCACGTCTCGGAGAATCCATTTCTTCCGGCGGCGACCAATCCGCTCTCGACCTTCTCCATCGACGTGGACACGGCGTCGTACTCGAACGTCCGCCGCTTCATTAACTCCGGATCGCTTCCGCCGAAGGATGCGGTGCGCGTGGAAGAGATGATCAATTACTTCAGCTACGATTACCGCGAGCCGGAAGCCGACAAGCCGTTCTCGATCGATCTCGATGCCACCGCTTGTCCCTGGGATTCGAGTCATCGCCTGTTGCGGATCGGACTCAAGGCCCGCGAGGTGGCGAACGAGAATCGTCCGGCGAGCAATCTCGTTTTTCTCCTCGATGTCTCCGGCTCAATGACGCCGCCTGAGCGGTTGCCGCTGGTGAAACAGGCGATGCGTTTGCTCGTGGATAAACTGACGGAAAAGGACCGAGTCGCGATTGTGATTTATGCCGGCGGCTCGGGCTTGGCGCTGCAATCCACGACCGGCGATCGCAAGGAAACGATTCTTCAAGCGCTGGAAGATTTGAAAGCTGGCGGCTCGACCAACGGCGCGGAAGGCATCGAGCTGGCCTACAAAGTCGCGGCGGACAATTTCATCAAAGGCGGAGTGAACCGCGTCATTCTCGCGACCGATGGCGACTTCAATATCGGTGTGACGAATCAGGGCGACCTCATCCGGTTGATCGAGGCGAAGGCGAAGAGCGGCGTTTTTCTCAGCGTCCTCGGCGTCGGCACGGACAACCTGAAGGATTCGACCATGCAGAAGCTGGCCGACAAGGGAAACGGGAATTACGCGTATCTCGATTCAATCGACGAAGCGCGCAAAGTTCTCGTGCAACAAGTGAACGGGACGCTGATGACCGTCGCGAAGGACGTGAAGATCCAGGTGGAATTCAATCCGGCGCGCGTGGCGTCATATCGGCTGATCGGGTACGAGAAGCGGATGTTGCGAAAGGAAGATTTCAAGGACGACAAGGTGGATGCAGGCGAGATCGGCGCGGGGCATACGGTCACTGCGCTCTACGAAGTGGTGCCGGCGGGAACGGGCGCGACGGATCCCGCGGCCAGTGTTCCGCCGGTCGATCCATTGAAGTATCAAGCGTCGGGCGCCGTTCCGCCGGTGACAGCGGTGGATTCGAAATCTTCCCAGGAAATGGTGACGGTGAAGCTGCGCCACAAGAAACCGGACGGGGATACGAGTGAACTAACCGAGCGTTCTTTTGTTGATAACGGTTCGAAGTTCGAGAATGCAGCGCCCGATCTGAAATTCGCGGCCGCAGTGGCTGAGTTCGGGATGATTCTGCGCGACTCGCAGTTCAAAGGCAAAGGAACGATCGGCGCCGTGATCGAATGGGCGCTGGAAGGCAAGGGGCGCGACGCGGCGGGTTACCGCGCCGGGTTCATTGAACTCGCGCGCAAGACGCAGACGCTCAAGCCGCGCGAAGGGTGAGCGGATAGCGGAGGTCTCTGGGGAGCGCAGGCTGCCAGCCTGCACGTCTCGGCAGCTTGCCGAGACGGCTCGACTCAATACGCGCACGAATCGACGTGCGTCTCCAAGTGTTGCCGGCAGGCTGCCGGCAACTGCAGGCTGGCAGCCTGCGTTCCCCGGGAGCTCGCCGCGACCGCTCCGTCGCAAGATCGCTTGTGCTATCGTGTTACTGTGGTAACAATATAACATGAAGCAAACGAAAGCGGCGCAACGCAAACGAGTCGAGCGCGTCCAGGTCGGGGCGCGGATGGAGAAGAATCTCGTCAAGGTTCTCAAGGGGCTGGCGGAATACCTCGATCTCTCGCTCGGCGATTTGCTGGAGGGCATGGCGCTGCATGCTTTGGAAGGGAAGGCGCCGTTCTCGAAAGAGACGCTGGCGCACGTGGGCCGTTTCAAGACAGTCTACGGCCTAAGCTTGACCGCGAAAGATAGCCACCAGCTCGTGGAGGCGCGGGATGAAAAGCGTTGATCGTGCGAAAAACAACGCTTCGCACAGCGAAGCGGCTACAGCGGAGGAATTGCGCGCTCTGGAAACAGGTGCGCTCGATCCTGCGATGTTTCCCCATCCCGAACACGTCCGGCTTGGGTACGAGATGCTGGGCCGATATCCGTTTACCGAAGCGTTGTCGCGTTTTTCCGGCGGCTTGCGATTGCTCGCGGCAAAAGGCGGCCGGCCAGAGGTCTATCACGAAACCATCACGGTCGCGTTCCTCGCGCTGATTGGTGAGCGCCGCGGACAGCATGAGCACGGGGGTTGGGATGAGTTCAAAGCAATGAACGGGGATCTTCTCGACAAACGTTGCCTGGAAAGATGGTACGATGCGGACCGCTTGCGGTCCGATCTCGCTCGCAAAACATTTTGTCTGCCGAATCCCCGAGTTCCCATTCCGATCAGGTAGGGCGTTTTCCGACGCGTCCGACTTCTCCTCGGAGACGACGAGTAATGAGACGATTAATCAGACGCTCTGGAGGCGCATCCCTGTCTGACGGCTAAAGATTTTCCGCCGCCGCCGGTTCCGCGGTCGATTTGACCCGCATGGCGAGGAATGCTCCGAAAAGCAGAATGACTGCGCTCCACATCTGTGCCTGCGTGAGACGCTCGCCGAAAAATATCGCGGAAAGACCGAGTGCGCCCGCTGGACAGAGGAGCTGCAAAGTTTGCGAGAGCGCGACCCCAACCTTGCGGATCGCTACGTAATACAAAACATGCGCCAGGCTGATGCACGTCACGGCCGAGACGATGAGAATGAGATTCACGTCGGTCCCCACGTGAAGCGGCGTGGCAATTTTTCCGAAGACCAGAGTGAGCGGCAGGAGCAGCGCCGAAGTTATGAAACTGATCAGACCAAAGCTGCGAATGGGACCGAGCCGCGCCGATGGCCGCTTCACCAGCACGCTATAGAGTGCCCAGCAAAAGCTGGCGGTGAAAGCAATGGCGACACCTCGAAGCGCGATGGTTCCACCCTCGCGTCCCGGTTGGAACCAGAGGACGCCCACCGCGCCGACGAGACCGAAAAGCGTTCCGAGTTGAAATTGCCATTGGCGAATGATCCATCGTTCTTCGGGAAAAAAGATGAGGGCGAGAAGCGTGCTGATGATGACGGAGGAACGGATGAAGATCGCAAACACGCCTGGTCCCATGTGGAAGAGCGCAACGGTCTGGGCGATTTGATGCACGACATTTGGAAGCGCGGGGATGAGGCACGCGAGCAAGGTGCCGCGATCGAGACGCGGACCGCTGCCACGAAAGCGATAGAGCACAAACGGCATCACGGCGATGCACGCGACCGCGTAACGGTAAAAGTTTTGCGCCCACGGATCGTAGAAACGGTTGAGGTAGAATTGAAAAAGCGAGGGCGTCGACCAGATGAGCACGGTCGCGAAGATGGCGGCGTAGGCGCTCGAAAATGTTTCGCGTCCGGGTTTCGTCATCTTTTTTGCCGCTAGCTTCCTCGGTTTCCGATTCGAAAGAAAGCAGCGCTGGCTTGCAATCGATAAACGTCTCCATCTAATAGGCGGACGAACATGAACAATTTCAAAATTGGAACCGTCGTCAGTCTTGCGATCGCACTCGTGGCTTATCCGAGCGGAGTTTTGTATGCGAAAAAGCACGCTCCTCGCAGCGCCCCCGCTTCCGAAACTGTACCGGGGTCGAACAAGAATGATCCAGGCGGACATTCGGCGCGCGGCTTCGAGGCCGCCAAGAAGCGGGATTACGAAACGGCGATCGCGGAATTTTCCAAAGCGATCGAAGCCGAGCCCGGCGACCCGAAGAATTATTTCAATCGCGGGACCGCTTATCGTGGCGCGAACAAATTGCCGGAAGCGATCGCGGACTTCTCGAAATCAATCGAGCTGGCGCCGCAGAATGTGATGGCTTACGTCGGCCGCGGTGAAGTGCTCCTGATCCAGAAACAACTGGACCCTGCGCTGGCGGATTTCGACAAGGCTTTGCAGATCGCGCCCAATGACGCCAATGCCCGGCGCTTTCGCGGTTTTGTCCACATCGCGAAAAGTGAATGGCAGAAAGCGATCGACGATTACGGAGTGGTGATCGAGAGAGTTCCGAACGACGACGGGGCTTACGAACGGCGGGCGTTCGCCTACCGAAACCTGAAAAAATATAAGGAAGCGATCGCCGATTACACCAAGGCGATCTCGATCGACCCGAAGGATATCGAGGGATATCGGCGCCGGGCGCTGGCCCACACGTTGGCCGGAGATAGCCACGGCGCCGCGGCGGATTTTCGCGCTTTGCTGAAGATCAAGCCTGACGATGCGGACGCGCAAAGCCGATTGAAGGCGCTGGAGACGCGCGCGAATTCTTCGCCGACTCCCGCGGGACCACTGCCGGCTCCGGTGACGCCTCCGACTCAAACATCGCCTCCGCCTTCAAAGCGATAGGAAGATTTAGGCGAGCGCTGTGGGAAGGCGCGCGCGGCGGTTTGAAAGCGCCGCTCCTTGAGGCCGGACATCCGGCGATTAAGCTTTCCGTTAGGCCGCGCGCCAATTAAAAAAGCAACCCCACATCTCATCTCAGCCGAAAGATTAATATGAAGAACGCCAAGAAATTATTTAGCGGGCTGACTGCCGCGCTGCTCGTTTTGGGAGCGGCGAGAATTATGAATGCCGCCAGTCCCGAAGCGGCCGCTCATGGAAATAAAGGGCACGAGCTGGCGAACGCCCTCAAGTACGACGAAGCGGCCATCGAGTATACGAAGGCGATCGCAATCAGTCCCAAGGATGTCCGGCTTTATATCGATCGTGGTCTCGTTTATCGCGCGGCCGCGAAGATCCCGGAAGCCATGGCCGACTTCACGAAAGCGATCGAGCTCGAGCCGAAAAATGAACTTGGATATTTCGAGCGCGGCCGAACGGAGCTGGGCCAAAACCAGTTCGATACCGCTCTGACCGACTTGAACAAGGCGATCGAGCTGAATCCGAATAACGTAGTCGCGCACGAGCGCCGCGGACTCGTTTACCACAACTTGCGCAAATGGGATGAAGCGATCGCCGATTACACCGTGGCGATCACGAAAGATCCGAACAACGCCATGGCGCTGCGAAAGCGCGCGGACACTTATGTGGCGATCAATCGATTCAAGGATGCGATTCCCGATCTGGAAGCGGCGTTGAAATTGAAGCCGGGCGATCCGGACCTCATGCAAAACTTGCAGTACGTGCAGGCCAAGGCCGCGCCGCCGCGTCAGGTGACCAGCGCGCCCGTGGCCACGCCCCAGCCTACGCCAGTTCCGCCGGAGCCGATGAGCATGCAAATCAAAATCGGCATCGGGGTGGCGGCGTTGATCCTGATTATCATTATCGTCGTGGTGATTTCGCGAAAGAAAAGCCGGGGCTATTAGCGAAAAGATCGACCGGCGCCAGGGCACGTGGAGGTGGCATGCCATCGGGCCGCTGACTCAAGAAATTTCTTTGACACTCGGGAGCGCGCTGTTAGCTTGCCGACGCTTTTTCGGAGAACGAGACGAGGTCCCATGGTCGTTCAAAACGGAAGTTTGACGACTCTGGGACTTTTACTTCTAAACGAAGGAGCAACCGGTTTGTCGTTAGGCTCCGTTTTGGAGATTCACGGCGAGCAATTTAATGATACGCAGCGGCCCATGTAGCTCAGTTGGTAGAGCACGTCCTTGGTAAGGACGAGGTCACCGGTTCAAACCCGGTCATGGGCTCCAGAGTGGGCTCGCGGCCGGCAGCAACAACACAGAAAGAGTTAGTTTTAACCCGAGGAAAATCGAGATGGCTAAGGAAGCATTTAAACGCGACAAGCCGCATGTCAATGTCGGCACGATCGGTCATGTAGACCATGGCAAAACCACCCTCACCGCCGCGATCACCAGTGTGCTCGCCAAAAAAGGTTTCGCCGAGGTCCGCGCGTACGATTCGATCGATAATGCGCCGGAAGAAAAAGAACGCGGCATTACGATCAACACCGCGCACGTGGAATATCAGAGCGACAAGCGCCATTATGCGCACGTCGATTGCCCGGGCCATGCTGACTATGTGAAAAACATGATCACCGGCGCCGCGCAAATGGACGGCGCCATTCTCGTCGTCTCAGCGGCCGACGGCCCGATGCCCCAGACGCGCGAGCACATTCTGCTGGCGCGCCAGGTCGGCGTGCCCGCGGTCGTGGTGTTCCTGAACAAGGTCGACATGGTCGACGATCCGGAACTGCTCGATCTCGTCGAGATGGAAGTGCGCGATCTCCTCACGCAATATGAATTTCCCGGCGATAAAATTCCGATCGTCAAAGGCAGCGCGCTCAAGGCGCTGAATGGCGACGCCGAACAGGAAGCGCAAATCCTCGCGCTCGTCGCGGCGGTCGATGATTATATCCCCGTGCCGGATCGCCCGATCGATCAGCCGTTCCTCATGCCGGTGGAAGACGTGTTCAACATTGAAGGCCGCGGCACCGTCGCGACCGGTCGTGTCGAGCGCGGCATCCTCAAGAAGATGGAGGAAGTGGAAATCGTCGGCCTCAAGGACACGACGAAAACGACCGCAACCGACATCGAAATGTTCCGCAAGCTTCTCGACGAGGCGCGTGCCGGCGACAACGTCGGGGTGCTGCTTCGCGGGGTGAAGAAGGAAGATGTCGAGCGCGGCCAGGTCATTGCCAAGCCGGGCAGCATCACCCCGCACCGAAAATTCAAGGCGGAGATTTACGTGTTGAACAAGGAGGAAGGCGGCCGTCACACGCCGTTCTTTACGAATTATCGCCCGCAATTTTACTTCCGCACGACCGACGTGACCGGAACCGTCAAGCTGCCGGATGGCGTCGAGATGGTGATGCCGGGGGACAACGTCTCGGTGGAAGTGGAATTGATCACGCCAATCGCGATGGAAAAGACCATCCGGTTCGCGATTCGCGAAGGCGGCAAAACCGTCGGCGCCGGTCGCGTGGCCGAAATTCTGGACTAGAGTGATTTCGGATTTCGGAAACCGGATTGCGGAAAGAGAAATCCAAAATTGGAATAGGTCAGTAGCTCAATTGGTAGAGTAGCGGTCTCCAAAACCGTCGGTTGGGGGTTCGAGTCCCTCCTGACCTGGTTTTTTGAAATTATGAAAGATGAAGTCAATCAGCGGCGGTTTCGGTAATTCTTTTCATCAATCATCCTTCTTCCCTCATACTTCATACTTTTCATCCCATGCTCACGAAATCGAAAAATTTCTTCAACGAAGTAAAAGTCGAGTTGCAGAAAGCCTCGTGGCCGTGGGAATCCAAGGAGAAGGGGATCCGGCGCTACAAGGAACTGACCGACTCCACGCTGGTCGTCATCATCGCGATGCTGCTGCTCGGCGGCTACGTCGCGCTTTTTGATTTCGTCCTGATCAACTTCATCCATTACTTCACGCGAGTGGTGCATTGATATGGCTCAAGTTCTCGCTCCCAAAGATCAGTGGTTCGTGGTGCACGTGCTTTCCGGCCAGGAAAACAAAGTGCGCGATAACATCGAGAAGCGCGTCAAGACCGAGGAGATGAGCGACGTGATTTACGAAGTGCTCGTCCCGACCGAACGCGTCTCCGAGATCAAGCGCGGGAAGAAGAGCGAGACCACGCGAAAATTTTTCCCCGGTTATCTGATCGTGAACATGCATCTGCTCGATGAGAACAATCAGCTCGTCGGGCGCACCTGGTATTTCATCCGTGAGACCACGGGGGTGATCGGTTTTGCCGGCACCAAAGACAAACCGATCCCGATGCGGAAATCGGAAGTCGACAACATGCTCGCGCAAATGCGTGAGCGTGAAGAGAAGGTGAAGCCGAAAGTCAGCTTCGAAGTCGGCGAGACCGTGAAGGTCGCGGACGGACCTTTCCAAAACCAAAACGGCATCGTCGAAGAAATCGATCCCGACCGCGGCAAGCTCCGCGTTTCCGTCACCATCTTCGGTCGCGCCACGCCGGTCGAGTTGGAATACTGGCAGGTCGAACGAGGCTAATTTCTCTCAACTAATAACTCTCAACTCTCAACCTTCCCGCAATGGCCAAAGAAATCGTAGCTCACATCAAATTGCAGATCCCCGCTGGTCAGGCGAATCCCGCGCCGCCGGTCGGCACGGCGCTCGGACCGCGCGGCGTCAACATCATGGCGTTCTGCAAGGAATTTAACGCCGCCACCCAAAAGCAGGCCGGCGACATTCTCCCGGTCGTCATCACTGTTTTTAAGGACAAGTCGTTCACCTTCATCACGAAGAGTCCGCCCGCGGCGGTCCTGTTGAAGAAGGCCGCGAACATCGCCGCCGGTTCGAAAGAGCCGAACAAAACGAAGGTCGGCAAAGTGACGCGCAAACAGGTCATGGACATCGTGAAGACGAAAGGCAAAGACCTGAATTCGCGCAACGACGAAGCCGGCTTCCGCATCATCGCCGGCACCGCCCGCCAAATGGGCCTCGAGATCGTCGACTGACGACTCGTCAGGCTTATGTCGCCCCCGGCTCTTTCCGAAGCGGAGGAGCAAATCATCGTGCGCGAGCGGCTGCGCCTGCTCGCCATCGGCTTTTACGTGAAGGGCGCGGTCGGCGTCGTCTTCGTTTCGTTTTTCCTGATCCACTTCTTCATGTTCCTGGCGTTTTCGTTCATGCCCGAATCCTCCTGGAATCCGCCGCAGAAATCGGCGACGATCCTCCACTCGCTTTCTGTTTCCCCCTCACCGACACCGCGACCGGTGAATCCAGGACCACCCGTGATCATGTTCCGCATTTTTGCGGGCGTCATCGGCGTCATTATTCTGCTCGGCTGGACGTTTGGTGCGCTCACGATTTACGCCGGCCGCTGCGTTCAAAAGCGCACCCATCGCGTGTTCATTTACGTGATGGCGGGCCTGAACTGTGCCCTCATCCCATGGGGAACCCTTCTCGGCGTTGCCACCTTCATGGTACTGCAAACGCCGGTCGCGAGACGAGAGTTCGGCCTGCTGTAACGACCGATTCGTCATGGCCACTGCCGGCTTCCGCGTCATCGCCGGCACCGCCCGCCAGATGGGCCTCGAAATCGTCGATTAAATTCGACGCAACTGTAGCGGCGGTCTATGACCGCCGAAAATAACGACCGCGGATTGCGCGGGATCCCACAAATGGGAACGGGGAACGCAGGCTTTCAGCCTCGCGCTGTCGCGCTGCGTTAAGGCGGCTGCCAGCCGAAACGAACTTTTTGTTTTTGCTGGGCGCTATCTTAGCACTTCATCCGCGGTGCCCAAATATTCCCAGCGCTGTAGCGCGATCGGGACATTGCCGTTTTTCCACACGAAATCGTGGAAGGCGCGAAGGTTGAATTTCTCGCCCTGCTGCATGCGCGCTTCGGTTAGAAATTTTGTGATCTGGAGTTTGCCGATCTGATAGGTGATGGCTTGCCCAGGGCCGGTGGAAAATGCGATCGCTTCCTGGCGCGCGGTGTTTGGATCCATCGGGACTTTTTCTTCCAGATATTTCGCGGCTTGCTCGAGCGTGAATTCGCCGAGCGCGAGCCTCACATCCACTTCCACGCGGAGCGCGCGCAGACGCATGAAATTGTAAATGATCTCGCGCGTGTGCGGGCTGTCATCGAACAAGCCGGCCTGCAGCATCATCTCCTCGGCGTAAAAGCCGATGCCTTCGTTTGCGCCTGAATCGTAATAATGACGCCGGATCGGGTCCTCGTGTTTCCAGGAAAGACAAAGCTGGAAATAGTGGCCGGGAATTCCTTCGTGAACAATGATCGGCCGTGGATCTTGCGCGGTCGCGCGCCAGAAGTAGCCGAGATTCGGTGACGGCGGATCGGTGTAACGGATGCAATTTTCCTTGAGCCGCGATGACGACGTGAAGTCATCCGTTTCGCTGAACCCTTCGAGCGCGTGCAAATAATCCGGCATCGGTCGCAGCGTGTAATGCTGAACCCAAGCGGGCACGGTCAGAATGCCGCGCTTGTCCAAAAACTCGCGGATCGACGATTCCTTCGCCGCCGTATCTTTGATCCAACTGTCCGTGCTTTCGGCCAACTTGAGCGGCGGCACCTCGCGATTGCGTTCTTTTTCGTAACTTTCAAATGCGACCGCCCGATTCCATTCCTGACGTCCCATGGCGAGAAGCTCCTCCGGCGAGTAGGGGAGCAGCGCGACGTTCTTAAGGAAAAAGACGTAAGAGTCGCGACCGAGCGCCGTTTCCTTCGGGAGCGATGGCAATTGTTCCCGAAGCCGCGCTCGAAAATGCTCGAGCGCGTCCGCCGCGCGTTCGGTCGCACCGTTCAACTCCTGTTCCTTGAGCGTGGTCGAGCTTCGGAGCGCCGCCGCCATTTTGCGCAGGCGCTCACGTACACCGTCCAGCGCCTGGATCGCGACACCCGCAAACGGTGCAGGCGGTTTTTCGAGATTCGCTTCGCCCTGCTGCAAGATCGCCGGAATATTTTCGATGCGCGTGAGAATCTCGCGGCTGCGCGCCTCATCGTACGGCGCGGGCACGGTCAGCGCCTCGACCAACGGCGTGAGCGTTTGCTCGATGTAGAAGAGCGGATCGCGTTTCCAGCGCGGATTAATATCGAGCTCCCAGTGCACGCGCGATAACGCGGACCCGATCAAGCGATAATCGACCTGCTTCGGAATCGGCCATCCGTTCGCATCGATCTTTTTCCACCGCGCTTCGAGTTCGGCGAGTTCTTTCCGGTGCCGGTCGATCGCAGCGCGTGACCAATTGCGCACTCCGCCCGGCCGCTCGATACGGTTCACGTCATCCCCCGTGAACGGCGCCTCCTTTGCGCGCCAAGTCCAGAAATTCCCGGCCAGCTTTTCGAGCGGCTCAGTTGTTGCGTTCCCGGATTGTGTTTGGGAGTCCGCGCCGCCGAGCGATCCCAGCAAAACGAGCATCAGCGCAACAGCACGCACCTTCATCCTCCAAGTGTTGTGGAGCAAAAGAAGCCGGAACAGCAAAATCGAAGCGCGGCGGATCCGACCGCCCGTTGTCTTGTAGCCGCTTCGCTAGGCGAAGCGCCGTGATCAGATTAGCGCAAGCCTTGCTTTGTTATGCGGAACTTTTTATACCGGTCGGATGAGTATCCGTTTTCTTCCTCGCGTCCTTGCTTCGCTGTTCATCTTCGGAGCTTTCGTTTCGTCGCTCACGGCCGGTGATTCGGTCATCGCGCTCAAGGCCGCGCGTTTATTCGACGGCAAATCGAAGGCGCTGATCACCAACGGTGTTGTCATCGTCCAGGGAACCACCATCACAGACGCCGGGAGCAACCTGCCGATTCCCAGTGGCGCGCAGGTCATCGATCTCGGCAACGCGACGCTTTCGCCCGGCTTTATGGATGCGCACACGCATCTCACCTTCGATTTCAGCGGCAACTTCAACGAGCGCCGGCTGAAACTTCTCGAAACGAATGTCTCCGAACTGGCTTTCATGACGATTCCAAATGCGCGGGCCACGATCGAAGCGGGTTTCACCACGGTGCGGGATCTGGGCAGCCGCTTCGAAGGCAGTCACGATTTTGTCGATGTGGCGCTCCGCAATGCCATCGCCAAGGGAATATTCGTTGGTCCGCGAATGTTGGTCGCGACCTACGGGATTGGCGCGACCGGCGGTCACTTCGATGACACTGCGGGCTTTCGCGATTTTCTCTTCCGTCACGAACCTGATTTTTCCGACGGCATTGCTGACAGCCCGGATGCAATTCGGAAAGCCGTTCGCTTCCAAATCAAAAACGGCGCCGACGTAATCAAGGCGGCGGTCTCTGGCGGCGTCCTCTCCCTGACAGACGAAGTGGACACTCCGCAGTTCACGCCCGCGGAGATGGTGGCGCTGGTCGATGAGACCCATCGTCTCCGCAAAAAGATCGCCGTGCATTGCCATGGCGATCAGGCCGCGAAAGAAGCGATCGAAGCCGGCGTCGATTCCATCGAGCACGGCTCGTTTCTGAAACCGGAAACGCTTCAGCTCATGAAAACAAAAGGCACCTATCTCGTTCCAACCTTGATGGCCACCGAATGGATCATGGGCAAAGTCGATACCTATCCTCCCGCCGTCGCCGCGAAAGCCAAAGCTGCTGCCGCGGCGCGTTCCGAAATGTTCCGCAACGCCGTGAAGCTGGGCGTGAAGATCGGACTCGGCACCGACGCCGCCGTCTATCCGCACGGCCAGAACGCAAAGGAATTCAAGTTAATGGTCGATCTTGGCATGCCGCCGCTCGAAGCCCTTCGCGCCGGCACCTCCGTCGACGCCGACTTGTTAGGCATCTCACAAAAAGTCGGCACGCTGGAAAAAGGCAAGTTGGCCGACATCGTTGCCATCCCCGGCGATCCCACCACCGACATCACCGCCACCGAGCGCGTCTCCTTCGTGATGAAAGAAGGCAAGATCGTGAAGAACACGACTCGTTAGGATCGTCGAATTACTTCTCGCAAACCTGTAGCGACGGTCTATGACCGCCGAGTCCTTGCCGCCGCTGGAACTGCTGCGCCTGCCAGCTCAGCCTCACCGCTGCCGGTCCGGTTGCGCTTTATTAGCCAGGATGCGGTCCTATCTCGGATAAGAGCTGGCCGCTAACGATTTTTTCGGGCAGGGGAGACGTACAATTCTCGCGATACCTGTCGGATACGGTCGCATTGGAGCGCGCAAACCACCACGCGCGGTTGCAACAAATGTCTTGATTTTACTTATTTCCTGCTAATATGTCGCTCCTTCGTGATCATTCTGTTCCCTCGCGCTTTCTATTGTTTCGGCCTTCTTGTGGCTATTTGCACCCTGAGCGCTGTTTGCGTGGCGGGCGCGCAAACGAACTACGAGCCGTATTATTTTGGCCGGTTCGCGGGCAACTATCCCGGCAGCGATGATGGGCGAGGACCTGCAGCGCGCTTCTATGGACCTGAAGCTGAAGCGATGGATTCAGCCGGAAATATTTATGTGGCTGACTATTTAAACAACGCGATCCGAAAAATCACTCCCGACGGCACGGTGACCACGTTCGCTGGACATCCTGGCGAATGGAACTATGGCGCTGCAGACGGTGTGGGCAGCCTGGCACGATTTCACAATCCAACGGGCGTGGCGGTCGATACTTTCGGCAATGTCTACTTGGCCGACTATGGAGGCTCCACGATCCGTAAGATCACGCCCGGCGGAATGGTCACCACAATCGCCGGGTCCTATGGACAAGAGGGTAGCACCGACGGCGTCGGCAGCGCGGCCCGATTCAACTATCCAGCTGGCATAGCGATCGACAAAGCTGGGAATTTATTCGTGGCCGATTCTCTAAACGCCACTATCCGTAAGATCGACCCCACCGGAATGGTGACAACAATCGCTGGTGCGGCTGGCATCTACGGCACGGCTGACGGTACCGGAACCAGCGCGCGCTTTGCCCAGCCTAATGGCGTCACATTTGATTCCACTGGAAACATCTTTGTCGCGGATACAAATAACCACGCGATTCGAAAGGTAACCCCCGATGGAGTGGTGACTACACTCGCGGGCCGGCCCGGAGCAGCCGGGTACGCGGACGGTCCCGGGGCCGACGCCCGGTTCGCGCTGCCCTTTAATACAGCGTTCGATGGCGCCGGGAATCTTTACGTCGCTGACGGCGCGAACCAGACCATCCGGAAAATCGATTCGGCGGGTAACGTTACAACCCTGGCCGGTTCGCCCGGGCAGGAAGGTAGCAATGATGGGACCGGTATGACGGCTCGTTTCTATTATCCTCATGGCGTGGTGGTCGATCCCGCAGGTAACGTTTATGTAAGCGACTGGGGAAACTGGAGCATCCGAAAGGTGACGCCGGAAGGAGTGGTTTCGACATTCGCCGGTTTGCCAGGCGATAGCGGCAGCTGGGATGGCATCGGGCTGGCAGCTCGTTTTGAACTTCCCGCAGATGTCGCGATCGATAAAGCCGGGAATCTGTTTGTCGCCGATTCGGGGAACAGCACCATTCGAAAGATCACGCCAGACGGTGTCGTTACTACACTCGCGGGCAACGTTCATAGTCCCGGAAACCAGGACGGGGTGGGAAGCGCCGCTCATTTCAACTGGCCGCAGGGGATAACGGTGGACGGCACCGGCAATGTTTATGTTGCCGACACTAACAACAGTACAATCCGCAAGGTCACCCCTGATGGAATGGTCACCACGGTCGCCGGCCTCGGGGGGGTGAGTGGAAACACTGACGGGGTTGGCTCAGCCGCCCGGTTCGATTATCCCAAGGGCCTAACGATCGACGCCGCCAACAATATCTATGTGGCTGACGTTTCTAACGGAACGATTCGTAAGATAACGCCGGCAGGCGACGTGACCACAATCGCCGGGCAGGTCGGCAGTGCGTACCGCTTCAGCAGTCTGTCCGGTTTGACGGCGGATGGTGAGGGAAACATCTACGTGCTCGATAGCTGTCGCGTTTCGAAAATCACTCCAGATGGCGTCATATCCACAGTGGCAGGTTCGTACAGTTGCAACGGGAGCGGTTACGATGGGCCGGCAGCAGAGGCGCGCTTTACAGGGCCAAAGGCCCTTACTATCGACAAAGCGGGCAACATTTATGTGGCCGAGGCAGCCGCGAACCGGATCCGAAAGATTGCTCCCAATGGCTGGGTAACGACTCTCGCAGGCTCCGAAATGGGTAACGTCGCTGGCGCTGGACATGCGGCCCAATTCAATGAGCCGATGGGTATTGCGGTCGATCAGAACGGCGCCCTTTATGTCGCCGATTATTATAATCACACCATTCGGATAGGTGTTCCTCAGCCAGCACCTCCGCAACTGGCAAACATCTCGACTCGTCTGGCGGTTCAACCTGGCGACAATGCGTTGATCGCTGGATTTATTGTTACCGGGATCAAGCACAAGGTAGTGATGTTACGTGCGATGGGGCCCTCTCTAACAAAAGCAAAGATCGCGGGAGCTTTGGCGGATCCGACTTTGGAAGTTCATGACAGTAAGGGCGTGTTACTGGCCGCGAACGATGATTGGTGGAAGACCGACTTGGGCGGCCTGATCCAAGCCGATCAGGGCAACGACCTTTACTTCAGTGGACTCCAGCCGACTGAATCGTCGGAATCTGCGCTCATTGTTGAGCTGGAACCGGGGGCTTACACCGCAGTGGTCCGCGGCAAAAACAACACCACCGGCATCGCCGTCGTCGAAAGCTATGATTTGGATTGGAACTTGGAGTCGAGATTGGCAAATATCTCGACCCGAGGGCTGGTGCAGACGGGCGAGCGGGTCATGATCGCCGGCACAATTATCCGAGGATCTAGTCCAGCGAACGTGCTCATCCGGGCCATCGGTCCGACGCTCGCAAATGTCGGGATCTCAAATTCACTCCAAGATCCTGTGTTGGAACTGCACGACAGCAACGGCGGCTTGGTCGCATTAAATGACAATTGGCGAAGCGATCAAGAGGCTAATATCAGTGCGACGACTCTCGCGCCGGCGGACGATCGCGAGAGTGCAATTTTCGCAACGCTGTCTCCCGGCGCCTATACCGCGATTGTCAGTGGCAGCGGCAATTCAACGGGCGTCGCAGTCGTCGAGGCGTATCAGTTGCAGTAACGCATCGAAGACGACGGTCACTGACCGCCGTTTTCTTGGGAGGGCGGTTTGGAAAGCGCCCCTCCTTGGTTAGTCAGACTTGCCCTACATCGTGCGTTCGCGCAGGATTCGGCTTGGCTGAATCACAGACAAGCGCGCTGGCAAACGGGGCCACCATGACATCGCGGCCAATCAAAGCCCCGGGGCTAATTCTTCATTTCGCGATCTGGTTCGTTTTGATGGGGATATGCTATTGGCACACGCAAAGCGCTTTTCTTCGGGCGGAGAGTGGGTGGTACGAATTCATTTCCCACTCCGATCAACGGCAACATTTTCTCACCTATCTGCTGACCTACAGTTACCATGGTCACTATACGCCGCTCGCGTTTGCGGCGGAATTTGAGCTGACGAGACTAGTCGGTCCGCAGGAGCCGTTTTGGAAATGGCGGCAGATCACCGTGCTGGCGCTTCTTGCTACGACGATTTCCGTGTTCGTCAGTCGACTGGCACGGGTCAGTCGGGTTTCCGTGGTCCCGGCTGAGGCGCTGGGCGGCGGGATCGCCGCACTCTTTGTCTTTCAACCGCGAATGACGGAATTCGTCGCGTGGCCTTTCATGGTGATGCAACTCGGGTGGATCGTGCTGACGGTGGGCGCTCTGGCGGCACTCGTGCAGATAACAGGCGAGGCAGAGCGTCCGCGCTGGATTTGGGTTGCGGCGGCCTGCGCTTACGGTTCGATGCATGCGACAGGTCTCGGGCTCGCCACGGTTGGCGCAACCGGGGTGGCTTTCCTTCTCCTGCGTGGCGCTGATTACACGAAGTCTCGTCCCGTGATTCGGCGGCAGCTCATTATTGCCCTAACGGTCATGATTGTGCTCGCGGCCATACACGGCGCTTGCATGTGCTGGCTGCCTAACGCGGACCTGCCTGTTGCGAGGAACCACGGACTCGCCATCAAGCCGGTTCTCGGATTCGCGTGGATGTTTCTGGTCTCCGTCTTTCGCAGTTTGATCGGCGCGAATCCGCTGGCCGCAGATTCAGTCAAGCTCGTCTCGTCGCAGTGGCTTTTCGGTGCGGCGTTCTTAATTGCTTCTGCGTTTGTTGTCATCAGATCTATCCGGATCATCCGGCATTCGAGTCGTGCGGAACAACGGGTCGCGCTGCTGCTCCACCTGTTTTCCATCCTGGCTTTTATCGGCGTGCTGGGGTTGATCATCGTCCGTCAGTTAAGCGACGGATCAGCGAACCAAAGCGGATTCCTGATGGGGCCGCGTTACCTCGTGCCGATCAGTTTTACGCTGCTGGGCTCAATTGTTTCCCTCGCCTTATCGGCAGCTCGGCGGGTGCGGCCATGGGTGATTACCGTGCTGTTGATCGGTGTCGGGATAACAGCGTATGCAGTAAATCAGCAGTATGCGGCGAGGGATTTATCCACGGTCGATCCGCGCAGCACGATCTCGCACGCGAAAGCATGGGGCTTGCTGGTCGCAACCGCACGGGAAGCTCGCGCCGCTGGCCTGTCTGTTCCGAATGTGCCGATGGATGCACTGACCATGGAGTTTTACGGTTGGGATCTAAAACTGTTCGAACCCCTTTTGAGTTCCGAATTACGCCTTCCGCCCCACGAAAAAATCGCATTCGCTTCCTGGGATGTTTTCGCCACCGGAATCCCGCAGGAATACGCTGCGTCAGTTCCTTCGCTCCGTCCGCTCATGAAACTCTTGAATCTGGAACCAGGACACGTCCGCTGATCCGCCTCTTCACCCGGTGGCGCGGATGGCAAGCGGCGGAACGGGTTGGTCGATATCGCCGGCGTTTAGTCGTTAGCGGCGTGATGTGCTGACGGCGAGTTTCACGGAATCCGTTCCATTCGCAATGTAATAGAGCGACACACCCCGGACGCCGTAAATCGGGTAAAGGGTGTAAGGCACGCCTTTGATGAAGACGGGGTTCCGTTTGTCGATAGACATGCCCCGGGAAACGGAGTGCGACGCAGCGGCGATGTAATCACCGATCATGTAGGAATCGTCCTTCAAATCGCCGCCCAGATAGGGCGTGAATAGTTTTTCACCGTGGAAATACGGTTGCGTGGTGCGGGGGCCGGTGCCGAGTGGACCGATGTAGGTCGCCACGTCGGTGTAGGTCCGGACAGTATCGACGACGACGGGCTCGACGATATTTTCGCCCGCGTAGCGAAAGACATTGAAGGCAAATTCGTAATCGGGTCCGCCCCATTGGCTGAGATTGATCGGGTGGCCGGAGGAGACTTCGAAAATATGCAGGTTCTCGCTGGCGGAATCGCCGGAGTCCTGGGGCTGCGGCATTCTTGGAGGCTGTGGTTTTGTTTCGTTCGCGGCGACTTCTTCCGGAGCTGCGATCACGCCCGGACTGCGCAGCGATTGAACGAGGGAATCGCTCGCCCCTTGCGACTTGAGGGTGGCTTCCTGCTGCGGAGTCAAGGCGCGGGCCAGTTTCCGCTGGCTGACTTCGCGAACGATCGATTGATCCGTCTCGCGCGCGCGAACCCAGAGCGAGACTTCGCTGAAATTAATGGGTGCCGCCGTAACCGTCATGGCAGCAGCCAAAACAGTGAAAATTGTAAGCATTAGGTTTTTCGTAGTGCAGGGTTTCATGCCCGAGGTTTAGCAGTTCGCTTTCGGTTTTGACAACGTATAAATTGCCGCTACTTTCCACACCCCGCGCCGAGGAAGGCATGGGCAAAAGCAGGAGAGCATGGGCTCGCTGGCACTGCACATCATCATGCAAAAAAATCGCAGCAAACGTTACCGAGCGGCCGCCGAGCAGGTGGATCGCACAAAGACTTACAACTTGAACGAGGCGGTCTCGACTTTGAAGAAGTTGCCGCCGACAAAATTCGACCAAACCGTGACGGTTTCATTCCGGCTCGGGGTCGACCCGAAGCAATCGGACCAGATGGTGCGCGGAACCTGTCCGCTGCCGCACGGGAGTGGAAAACAAGTGCGCGTTCTTGTTTTTGCGGAGGGTCAGGCGGCGAAAGCAGCGAAGGACGCCGGAGCGGAATACGTCGGGTTCAAGGACATGATTCAGAAATGCCAGGAAGGTTTTCAAGATTTCGACGTCGCGATCGCGACGCCGGCCGCAATGGCTGAAGTGCGCAAGCTTGGCAAGGTGCTTGGTCCGCGTGGTTTGATGCCGAATCCGAAGACGGGCACGGTGACCGAGGACACCGCGAAAGCCGTGGGCGAAGTGAAAGCGGGCCGCGTTGAGTTCAAGCTCGATAAGAATGGCAATGTCGCCGTGCCGGTCGGAAAATTTTCCTTTGCGGAGAATCAATTAATCGAGAACGGAACCGCGGTGATCGAAGCTGTCGTGCGCTCGCGGCCGGCGACGGCGAAAGGCCGTTTCGTGGAAGGGATGACGTTGAGTGCGACGATGTCGCCCGGATTGCACGTCGATCCGTCGCCTTATTTGACCGTCTAACGGAGCCACTCGCATGAGACCAGAAAAAGCCAATATCGTCGCGGACCTCTCGGAGAAGCTCAATCGCTCGCCGTTCCTGCTCGTGACTGACTACCAGCGGATGAAGGTGGATCAATTCGGCGAGCTGCGGAACCGGCTCGCTCCGGCAGGCGCGGAGGTGCGCGTTGTCAAAAACAGTTTTCTAAAACGCGCGATGGCGGATTCCGGAATGCCCGATGTCGGCGACAAGTTAACAGGGCAGACTGCGGTCGTGATGGGCGAGAATGATGTCGCTCCGGTCGCGAAAATCCTGAAGCTATTTGCCGCGGAGTTTAAGATTGCTACGCTCAAAATCGGCGTAGTCGGCAAGGCGATCCTGTCGACCTCAGACGTGGAAGCGTTGGCGGAATTGCCTTCACGTGAGGTTTTGCTCTCGAAGCTTCTCGGCTTGTTGCTCGCTCCTGCGACGCAATTAGTCCGCGTCCTGAACGAACCTGCCTCAGCTTTCACCCGACTGATGAAGGCGAAGGGGGATGCATCGCCAGCCGCAGCGGTGTCGCCCGCTCCGGACGCGAGAAAAGAGGAGGCTCCAGAAACGAAGCAAGAGGTGTCCGTTGCAGACACAACGCAGGAAGTGCCTGCTCCAGAAACGAAAATAGAAGCTCCAGTCGCGGAAACGAAAGAAGAAATCCCCGCGGCAGAACAGACTCCGGCAGCGGGACCAGAAACTCCCACGCCGGAATCAACCGGGGAAACAACGACGGAGACCCCGGCCTAACAACAATTTCGTCCCGCTGCGAATGGCGGGGCGAGCAACAGAAAAAATTGTCCGAGCCAATGGCTATTGGTTTTAATTCTCCGGAAGCTTCCGGGGGCGGCGAAGTAAGAGGAAAATAATATGGCAGATACAAATGCAATCGTGGATCAACTCAGCGGCCTGACCGTTCTCGAGATTGCCGGTTTGGTGAAGCAGCTCGAAGAAAAATGGGGCGTTAGCGCAGCGGCTCCGGTCGCGGCAGCAGCCCCGAGCGCGGGTGCGGGCGGTGCAGCCGCGGCTCCAGCTGAAGAAAAAACAGCCTTTGAAGTCGTTTTGAAAGAAATGGGCGCGAACAAGATTGGCGTGATCAAGGAAGTTCGCAGCGCGGTCCCGGGCCTCGGTCTGGCGGAGGCGAAGGCCCTTGTCGAAGGCGCTCCGAAGACGATCAAGGAAGGCGTGACCAAGGCGGAAGCCGAAGAGATCAAGAAGAAGATCGAAGCGGCCGGCGCCAAAGTCGAAATCAAGTAGGACGGCGTCTCTCCATTTCCGCGGGCGGACGCGCAAAAAAGCTTGCGCGCCGACCGCGGGTGTGTCAGAACTTTTTCGCAGAACAATTATTTTCAAACCAGAGCGCGATAGAAAAAATTTAATCAGGCAACAAAACGGTGGACCGCGATTTGACGGCCGCTATTTTGCTGCTATTTTTGCGCTCCTTGCTCGCGGCTAGAGACCGTGGGCCTTCAATCGCCATCCCGTGAGCGGACGGGGTGTCGTTAACAACCTCGGAGATTGGGTAGTAACTTATGTCGGAACGTATCTACTTCGGAACCATCAAGGAAGGCATCGAGCCTCCAAACCTCATCGAGGTTCAACTCAATTCGTATCTCGATTTTCTCCAGAAGGATGTGCCGTTTTCCAAACGGAAGATTTCGGGTCTGCAGGCCGTTTTCAAGGAAGTGTTCCCGATCGAAAGTTACGATGAAAAGGCGACGCTCGATTTCAGCCATTATGAAATCGGCGAACCGAAGCTGACGGCGCTCGAGGCGCAGCGCGAAAGTCAGACTTACAGCGCGCCGCTGCACGTGACTTTCCAACTCCGCGAGGAGAAGGGGACGAAGGAAGAGAAAGTTTACATGGGCGAAATCCCGCTCATGACGCCGCAGGGGACGTTCGTGATCAACGGCGCGGAACGCGTCGTGGTCAGCCAGCTCCATCGTTCGCCGGGCATCGCGTTCGAATCGAGCATCCATCTGAACGGCAAAGTGCTCTACAGTTTCCGCATCATTCCGGACCGCGGTTCCTGGATCGAAGTGCAATTCGACACGAGCGATCTGCTTTACATCTATCTCGATCGACGCAAACGCCGGCGGAAATTCCTCGCGACCACTTTTCTCCGCGCGCTCGGCTACGGCTCGGATGAGGAAGTGATCAAACTTTTTTACAACATCGAAACGCTGAAACTGAGTGAAAAACTCGGTGAAGAAGAGCTCGCGACCAAGGTGCTAATTGCTGACGTGCTCGACGGCGAGGCGACGGTGGCACGCGCGTTCGAGCCACTCACTGCTGCGACCGTGCGGCAGATCATGGCGCTCGGGCATTCCAGCGTAAAGGTGATCGACATCTCGCACGACGACACGGTCGTGAAGGCGTTAAAAAAAGATCCGGCACACGATCAGGAAGAAGCGTTGAAAGACATTTATCGCAAGCTGCGCCCCGGCGATCCACCGACGGTCGCGAACGCGAAAGCGCTCTTGAAGCGGCTCTTTTTCGACCCTAAGAAATATGATCTCGGGCGCGTGGGCCGTTATAAGATCAACCAGAAACTTGGAATCGATGTCGACCTCACGGAACGCATCGTCACCGACAAAGATTTCATCGGCGCGATCAAGTATTTGATCAGTCTGCGTCGCGGCGAAGGCACGCTCGACGACATCGATCACCTCGGCAGCCGCCGGGTGCGGACCGTGGGCGAATTACTCGCCAACCAGTGCCGCGTCGGTCTCGCGCGGACGGAGCGGCTCGTGAAAGAGCGCATGACTTTATTCGACATCAACATCGACGGCATGACGCCGCAGAAGTTGATCAACCCAAAAGCGCTGAGCGCGGTGATTCGCGATTTCTTCGGCCGCTCACAGCTCTCGCAGTTCATGGATCAGACGAATCCGCTCGCAGAGCTGACGCATAAGCGCCGTCTCTCAGCCCTCGGGCCAGGCGGGTTGAGCCGCGATCGCGCGGGCTTCGAAGTGCGCGACGTGCATCCGTCCCACTACGGACGCATCTGCCCGATCGAAACGCCGGAAGGTCCGAACATTGGCCTGATCAGTTCGATGAGCACCTTTGCGCGGATAAACGAATTCGGATTTATCGAGACGCCTTATCGCAAAGTCGAAAAGGGACGCGTGACCGATCAGGTCGATTATTTGACCGGCGATCGCGAGGAAAATTTCCTCGTAGCGCAGGCGAACGCGACCATGGACGCGAAAGGACATCTTACCCAAGAGAAGGTCTCCGTTCGGTATCGCGGCGACTTCCTGGAAGTCGAGCCGTCGAAAGTCCACTACATGGACGTTTCGCCGAAGCAGCTCGTTTCGGTCGCGGCGGGTCTGATTCCGTTCCTCGAACATGACGATGCGAACCGCGCACTCATGGGCTCGAACATGCAACGTCAGGGCGTGCCTTTGATCGTCTCCGAATCGCCGCTGGTCGGCACGGGATTGGAAGGCAAAGTCGCGCGGGATTCACACGCAGTTCTGATCTCAACGGAAAGCGGCAAGGTGGCTTCCGTGACCGCGGATCAGATCGTCGTGACCAAGGACGGGCACATGCCGGAGAGCCGGAAGAAATTGAAGACCGATCTCGAAGCGGGCGTTCACGTCTATGAGCTGCGCAAGTTCATGCGCTCGAACGCGGGTACCTGCGTGAACCAGAAGCCGATCGTGAAGAAAGGCCAGCATGTGAAGCGTGGCCAGGTGATCGCTGACGGCCCGAACACGGATCAGGGCGAACTGGCCCTCGGGCGCAACGTGCTCGTCGCGTTCATGCCTTGGAACGGCTACAACTTCGAAGACGCCATCATGATCTCGGAGAAGGTCGTGAAGGAGGATATCTACACCTCGATTCACATCGATGAATTCGAGATCGGGGCGCGCGACACCAAGCTCGGCCCTGAGGAAATAACGCGAGATATTCCGAACGTCAGTGAGGAAGCGTTGCGCAATCTGGGGCCCGATGGCGTGGTTCGTGTCGGCGCGGAAGTGAAGCCGGGCGATATTCTCGTCGGCAAGATCACGCCGAAGAGCGAGACGGAATTGGCGCCGGAAGAACGGCTGCTCCGCGCAATCTTTGGCGAAAAAGCGGCCGACGTGAAAGACACATCGCTGACGGTTCCATCCGGCACCTACGGCATTGTGATGGATGTGAAAGTCTCATCGCGGCACGAAATTTCGCGGGAGAAACTGACGCCTTCGGAAACGAAGCGTCAGCTCAAGACGATTACGGAGGACAACCGGAAAAAGAAAGACGAGCTGACCGAGCAACTGACGGACGCGCTCTCGAACATTCTGTTGGGCGAGAAAATTCCGCTCGACGTGGTGAACGCCCAGACCGGCGAAATCATCATTCCGGCAAACCGCAAGATCACCAAAACACTGCTGCGCAAGCTCGCGACCGTTTATGATCATATCGAAATCGATCCGAGCCCCATCCGGAACAAGATCCGCGAGATTATCGCTTCGTATGAGCACAAGTTCGCCGAGCTGGAACTCGAGCGGGAGCGCTCGATGGATCGCGTCGAAAGCGGAGACGACATCGATCCCGGCATCATCAAGCAGGTGAAAGTCTTCATCGCCAGCAAACGCAAACTTAGCGTCGGCGACAAGATGGCGGGACGTCACGGCAACAAGGGCGTGGTCGCGCGCATCGTGCCGGAAGAGGACATGCCGTTCCTCGCAGACGGAACTCCGGTCGAGATCGTGCTGAATCCGCTGGGCGTGCCTAGTCGTATGAACGTCGGCCAGGTGCTCGAAACGCACTTGGGCGTGGCGGCGAAAGCGCTCGGCTTCAAAGTCGCGACGCCGGTGTTCGACGGAATTTCGGAAGCGAAAATCCGCGAGTATTTGAACGACGCGAAAAAGATCGATGGCTTTACCTGGGTGCAGGAAACCGGCAAGGCGCGGCTCTATGACGGCCGTACGGGCGACACCTTCGATCAAGAAGTCGTGGTCGGTTACATCTACATGATGAAGCTGGGCCACCTGGTCGCGGACAAGATTCACGCTCGCGCGGTTGGGCCGTACTCGCTGGTGACGCAACAGCCGCTCGGCGGCAAAGCGCAATACGGCGGCCAGCGCTTCGGCGAGATGGAGGTCTGGGCGCTCGAAGCGTACGGCGCGGCTTACACCTTGCAGGAATTGCTCACGGTGAAATCCGACGACGTGCAGGGACGCACGCGCATCTACGAGTCGATCGTCAAAGGCGACAACTCGCTCGAGGCCGGCACACCGGAATCTTTCAACGTCTTAATCAAGGAAATGCAGTCGTTAGGCCTCGACGTCAAAGTCGGCGGCCAGGCTCCCTCCGCTTTCCTGGAAAACGTGGCTTAAAATTTTCAACAAAAGATCTCTTAATATACTTAATATATAATGAACGAACATTCCTGGCGGGAACTAGTCGGTGAAGAACGCACCGTAGGCTTCGATCAAGTGGCGATCGGCGTCGCGTCCTCGGACACGATGCGGTCGTGGAGCAAGGGCGAGGTCAAGAATCCGGAGACGATCAATTACCGGACTTTCAAACCGGAAAAGGGAGGACTCTTTTGCGAGCGCATTTTCGGGCCGACGCGCGATTGGGAATGCTCGTGCGGAAAATACAAGCGGATCAAGCACAAAGGCGTCATCTGCGATCGTTGCGGCGTGGAAGTGACGCTGGCGCGCGTGCGCCGCGAACGGATGGGCCATATCGAGCTAGCCGTTCCTGTTTCGCATATCTGGTTTTATAAATGCATGCCGTCGCGGCTGGGTTTGATGCTCGATATGAGCGCACGCCAGCTCGAGCGCGTGATCTATTACGAGGATTACATCGTGATCGATCCGGGCAAGACGCCGCTGA
Source organism: Spartobacteria bacterium (assembly GCA_003134785.1). GTDB lineage: Bacteria > Verrucomicrobiota > Verrucomicrobiia > Chthoniobacterales > UBA10450 > AV80. The sequence continues at coordinate 126,146 of PLCN01000017.1, read as the reverse complement.
CGAAAACGCAGCTCTTGAACGAAGTCGAGTATCGCGAAGCGCAGGAACAGTACGGCGAAGATTTTGTCGCCGGCATGGGCGCGGAAGCGGTGAAAAAACTTCTCGCCGAGATCAACCTCAACAAGCTCAACAAAGAGTTGGAAGAGGCGATGGGGAACACCAAGAGCAAACAGATTCGCAAGAAACTCGCGAAGCGTTTGAAATTGGTGCAGGGCTTTGCCTCGTCGCATGCCCGTCCTGACTGGATGGTGCTCGATGTTCTGCCGGTGATACCGCCGGATTTGCGTCCGCTCGTTCCGCTGGAAGGCGGCCGCTTTGCGACTTCGGATCTGAACGATCTTTATCGCCGGGTCATCAACCGCAATAATCGGTTGAAGAACTTGCTCCAGCTCAAGACGCCCGACGTCATTATCCGCAACGAGAAGCGCATGCTTCAGGAAGCGGTCGATGCGTTGTTCGATAACGGCCGTCATGGTCGCGCGGTCACCGGCGCCGGCAATCGCCCACTGAAATCACTCAGCGATATGCTCAAGGGCAAGGGCGGACGTTTCCGCCAGAACTTGCTGGGCAAGCGCGTCGATTATTCCGGCCGTTCCGTCATCGTTATCGGTCCCGAGCTGAAATTGAATCAGTGCGGTCTGCCGAAGAAGATGGCGCTCGTTTTGTTCGAGCCGTTCATCATCCGGCGACTCAAGGATCTCGGTTACGTGCACACGGTGCGCAGCGCGAAAAAAATGATCGAGCGGCAGACGCCGGAGGTCTGGGACATTCTCGAAGAGGTCACAAAGGGTCATCCGGTGCTGCTGAACCGCGCGCCGACTTTGCACCGCCTCTCCATCCAGGCTTTCGAGCCATTGCTGATCGAGGGCGAAGCGATCCGGATTCATCCGCTCGTTTGCACCGCTTACAATGCGGACTTCGACGGCGACCAGATGGCGGTGCACGTGCCGCTATCCGTGGAAGCGCAAATGGAAGCGCGCATGCTTATGCTCGCGCCGAATAATATTTTCTCGCCCTCGAGCGGGAAGCCAATCACGACGCCGTCGCAGGACATCACACTCGGCTGTTATTATCTCACGCAGAATCCTCGGCGCGCGACGGGCGTGGCCGCGGAAACACGATTGCCGCTTTTCGCGAACGCGACGGAAGTCGAATTTGCAATGGCCGACGGCAAGGTGAAGACGCACGACCGGATTCGCTACAAGAATCCGGATGTCGGGCTGCAGACCATCTACGGCAACACGACGGACCGTGTCATCGAAACGACCGCCGGCCGCGTGATCTTCAACGCCATTTGGCCGGTGAAGTTAGGCTTCTTCAATAAGCCCGCGGGCAAGAAACAACTTAGCGATATTATCTGGCGTTGTTACCAGGTGGCTGGGCAGCAGGGGACGGTCGAGACGCTCGACAGCCTGAAGGAACTCGGATTCGCGGAAGCGACCAAGGCGGGAATTTCCATCGGAATTTCCGACATGATCATCCCGAAGGAAAAAGAGACGGAGCTGCAAAATGCCTACAAGCAGATCAAGACCGTCGAGCAGCAGTATCGCAAGGGCATCATCACGGACGGCGAGCGTTACAACAAGATCATCGATATCTGGACGCACGCTGGCGACGAAATCTCGAACGTCATGTTCCGCACTCTCGAACATAACGAGGGTCGGAAGGAATTGAATCCCGTCTTCCTGATGGTGGATTCGGGCGCGCGCGGAAATCGTCAGCAGGTGAAGCAGCTTGCGGGTATGCGCGGATTGATGGCGAAGCCGTCCGGGGAAATCATCGAGCGGCCGATCACGTCGAACTTCCGCGAAGGCTTGAGTGTGCTCGAGTATTTCATCTCGACGCATGGCGCTCGCAAGGGTCTGGCCGATACCGCGCTAAAGACAGCGGATTCCGGTTATCTCACCCGCAAGCTCGTGGACGCGTCGCAGGACGTAATCATCAACGAGATGGATTGCGGCACGGTCAACGGCATCACCGTGAAATCGATTTATGAAGGCGACGAAGAAGTCGTGGATCTTGCCACCCGCATCATCGGTCGTGTCAGCTGCGAGTCGGTAATCGATCCGGTCACGAAGAAGAAAGTCGTGAAGGCCAATCAACTGATCGACGAGAACATTGCCGCGGCGATCGAAAAGGTGGGCGTAGAGAGTTTGAAGATTCGCTCGGTGTTAACCTGCGAATGTGGCCGCGGCGTTTGCGCGCAATGCTACGGACGCAACCTTGCGACCGGGCAGTTTGTGAAGCTCGGCGAAGCGGTCGGCATTATTGCCGCCCAGTCAATCGGCGAACCAGGGACGCAGTTGACGATGCGGACGTTCCACATCGGTGGCACGGCGAGTCAGACGTTCAAGCAGCCGATCATCAAGGCGAAGAACGATGGCGCTCTGCAATTCAACGATATCCGCACCGTGCAAGCGCTCGACGGAAGCTGGATCGTGCTGAACAAAAATGGCTCGATCAGCGTGCACAATTCCGAAGGCCGCGAATTGGATCGCTACAACGTGGTTATCGGTTCGGTTATTTCGAAACCGGACGGCGCCCAGGTGAAGAAGGGCGAAACGTTCGTGCAGTGGGATCCGTACAACGTGCCGATTCTGACCGACAAGAGCGGCAAGATCGAATTTCGCGACATGATCGCCGGCGTCACCATTAAGCGCGACGTCGACGAAGCGACTGGGCTGATGGGCACGGTCATCATCGAGCACAAAGAAGATCTGCATCCGCAGATCGTGGTCGTGGGCGACAAGAAGGAAGTGCTCGCGAGCTATTCCATTCCAGCCGGCGCGCACGTGGTTGTGGAAGAAGGCCGGAAGATTCGCGCAGGCGCTTTGCTCGCGAAGACTCCTCGAAAGATCGCGAAGACGAAGGACATCACGGGCGGTCTGCCGCGTGTGGCCGAACTTTTCGAAGCGCGCCGTCCGAAAGACGCAGCCGAGATCGCGAAGATCGATGGCACGGTCGAAATGGGCGGCACGGTTCGCGGCAAGCGCAAACTCATCCTGACGGATCCGGAGACCGGCGCCGAGGAAGAGCACCTGATCTCGCTGACCAAACACATCATCGTCTTCAAGGGCGATTTCGTGAAAAAAGGACAGCAGCTCACGGAAGGTCCGGTTGTCCCGCACGAAATTCTCGAGGTCTGCGGGCCCCAGGATTTGCAGGAACACCTGGTCAACGAAGTGCAGGAAGTTTACCGCCTCCAAGGCGTGGAAATTAACGACAAGCACATCGAGATCATCGTGCGCCAGATGTTGCGAAAGGTGAAGATCACCGACCCAGGTGACACGTCCCTTCTCTGGGGCGATCAGATCGACCGTCTCGATTTCGAAGCGGAGAACGCGAAGGTCGTGGAGCAAGGTGGGAAGCCTGCGGAAGCGACTCCGGTGTTGCTCGGCATCACGAAGGCTTCGCTCGAAACCGACAGCTTCATCTCAGCGGCCTCGTTCCAAGATACAACGCGGGTGCTTACGGAAGCGGCGACGCTCGGCAAGGTAGATCGTCTGCGTGGCTTCAAGGAGAACGTCATCATGGGTCACCTCATTCCGGCCGGCACAGGTTTCCCGGCGGTGCGCGAGATCAAACTCGTGGAGCTGGGCGAGCAGGTCGGAACGTCGCTGGTGGACGAACCGGAAGTGCAGCCGGCGCTGGGCTAGAGCGAATTACAAAAGTGCGAATATCGAATGACGAATTGGCGAGAGCTGATTCGTCATTCGCGTTTTTGGGGGCAACCTAGCGAATGTCCATCGCAACCAAGACAGGCGACGCGGGTGAGACTTCGTTGATGTACGGGCGTCGCGTTCCGAAGACGGACGCACGGGTCGACGCATATGGATGCGTGGACGAACTGAACGCCTCACTCGGTCTCGCTCGCGTGTCGGCTTCGAATCCCTTTCTGACCGAACAGATCTTCGCGGCGCAAAAGGAGTTGGTCATCGTGATGGGCGAACTCGCAACCGCTCCCCAAGATCTGGATCGATACGTGAAGGACGGATTTCAACTTACGTCCGCGGCGATGACCGATCGGCTCACAGCCACGGTCGATGATTTGGAAAAGAACAAGCTCGGGAAGTTCAAGGGCTGGGCGGTTCCCGGGAAGACGATGGATTCTGCAACGCTGGACTTGGCTCGTACGGTCTGCCGCCGCGCGGAACGGCGGGTTGCGGCCTTGATGGCAGCAGACACGAAATTCAACGCCGAGATTCTGCGCTATCTCAACCGTCTTTCCGACCTTTGCTGGCTGCTCGCGCGCTACGCGGAGCTTTTGCACGATGAGGCGCAATCCGCGGGGGAAAAGCGGTAATATTCCGTTTGCCTTTGCCATGGCGCTAGCGCATCTTCCCCGTCCGCCGCGACCCCCGCTGCGGCCCGCAATTTACCTATGGCGATACCGACAGAATTAGTGCCCGAACTTCTCGAAGCAGGCGTCCACTTTGGCCATCAGACCAAACGTTGGAACCCGAAGATGAAACCGTTCATCTTCGAGAAGCGCAATCAGATCTACATCATCAACCTCGATGAAACGGTGCTGCAGCTTCAGCGCGCGACCGATTTTCTCCAGGAAGTGACCCGGCGCGGTGGAAAGATTCTTTTCGTCGGATGCAAAAAGCAGGCGCAGGAAGCGGTCAAGGAAGCGGCCACGGCCTGCGGACAATTTTACGTCAACCAGCGCTGGCTGGGTGGCACGCTGACGAATTTGGCGACGATCCGGAAGAGCATCGGACGACTCAAATACATCGAGCAGATCGAGGAGTCGCCTGATTACAAGAAGATGGGCAAACAGGAACTCGCGGCGCTCAATCGCGAGGCGGCGAAGCTGCGGCGCAATCTCGACGGGATTCTGGAGATGGACAAGCTGCCCGACGCGATGGTGATCATTGACACGACGCGCGAACAGAATGCGGTGCTGGAAGCGCGGCGCTTGGGAATTCCGACGGTGGCGATCGTGGATACGAACGCGGACCCGGAAATCATCGACTATCCAATCGCCGGCAACGACGACGCCATCCGCGCGATTCGCGTGATGTTGCAAAAGCTCGTCGACTCCATTGTCTCCGCTACCGGCGAAGCCCGCGTGCGCGAGGAAGTGGAGATGGCGGGAGTTTCCGCTTAGCCGCGGAAATTGAGAGTCGCAGGCTAGAGTTGACTCCGAAAGCTTTCGCGAGTTGAGAGACTCTGGCTGACAACTCGGTTCTCCGTTTCTTTCTCTCAACCCTCAACTATTCATTCTCAACTTTTTATGGAAATCGATCCTCAACTTGTTAAACAGCTCCGCGAAAAAACCAACGCCGGCATGATGGATTGCAAACGCGCGCTCGCAGAGACGGGCGGCGATTTGGAGAAAGCTGAGACTGCGTTGCGCACGAAAGGCATTGCCGGCGCATCGAAGAAAGCGGCACGGGCCACCAAGGAAGGAATTGTCGCGTCCTACATTCATCTTCAGGGGAAGGTCGGTGTTTTGGTGGAAGTGAATTGCGAAACAGATTTCGTAGCGAAAAACGAGGGTTTTCGCGAATTCGTGAAGGACATCACCCTGCATATCGCGGCGGCGCATCCGCTCTACGTGAGCCGCGATGAAGTACCGGAAAAGCTCGTTGAATCCGAGCGCGCCATTTACGAAGCGCAGGTGCAGGGTAAGCCGGAAAACGTGATCTCGAAAATTGTCGCGGGGAAACTCGACAAATTTTACAGCACCGTTTGCATGCTGGAGCAGGGGTTCATCAAGAATCCTGATCAAACGGTGAAGGAACTGGTGGCAACGAAGATTGCGGCGCTGGGCGAGAACATCGTGATCCGGCGCTTTACGCGCTATTTGGTGGGCGAGCCGCTTTCTTCGGAGGCTGCTCTTGCGTCTGGCGCAGCGGAAGCGGCTTAGCTCACTTTTTCTCTCCGTTTTTCGCAGAAAAAACACACGCGATCGAGCGTGCGCCTGCGTTTCATTTTTGTGCCGGTTTCCAGTCGAAATCGCACGGGGTGCTGAGGATTTTCCCGGCCCTTCAAACATTAACGAAGGAGTAATTATTATGAGCATGGATTCACTAAAAGATTTGTATATCGACGAGTTGAAAGACCTTTATAACGCCGAGAACCAACTGCTGAAGGCGCTGCCGAAAATGGCGAAGAAAGCGTCGGCGCCCGAGCTGAAGCGCGCGTTTCAGGATCACCTCGAACAGACCAAGGGGCACGTCGACCGCTTGGAGAAAATTTTCAAAGGCCTTGGAGAAAAGCCGACCGGCAAGACCTGCAAGGCGATGAAAGGCCTGGTGGAAGAAGGCAAAGAAGTTATCGACGAAGATGGTGACGATTCAGTTCTCGACGCCGCTCTCATCGGCGCCGCTCAGCGCGTCGAGCATTATGAAATCGCGGGCTACGGCGTGGTGAGGACCTTTGCTTCGTTGCTCGGAGAGGACAACGCGGTGGCGACTCTCCAGCGCACGCTCAATGAAGAGGCCGAAGCGGATAAGAAGCTAACCGGACTAGCGGAATCAATCATCAACGTTGAAGCGAGCGGGGCCGAGGAAAACGGAGCGCCGAAACGCAACGAGAAGAAACCCAGCCGGCGCCGGTAATCCGTCGGGGCACAAAGGCCCCTCCCACATTTATGTTAATCGCCACTACAGTCCGCGTGACGGTGGTGGCGATTCGTTTTTAGTGGCACTGTCTCTTGTCAATCGCGATGGGATTAGCCGAATACAAAAAGAAGCGGAATTTTGGAGTGACCGCGGAGCCGGCAGGCGGGAAACCATTGCCGAAACTGGTCAAAGGCGCGTCCCGTTTCGTCATTCAAAAACACGACGCGAGTCGATTGCATTATGACTTCCGCCTCGAGATGGGCGGGGTGCTGAAATCCTGGGCCGTGCCGAAAGGGCTGCCCTGGGAGAAAGGCGAAAAGCATTTGGCGGTGGAAGTCGAAGATCATCCAGTCGAATACGCGACTTTCGAAGGAATCATTCCGAAGGGTCAATATGGCGGTGGAACGGTCATGGTGTGGGACCGCGGCAATTACCACGTTTATGGCGAAGAGCCATTGAAAGCTCTGAAGGAAGGGCGGCTTCATCTCGTTCTCGACGGCGAGAAGGCGAAAGGGGAGTGGGCCCTGATCCGGACGCGAATGGACGCGGGTAAAACGCAGTGGTTGCTTTTGAAGAGCGGAACGAGCATTCGGCCGATTTCGAAGAAGCGCGACGATCAATCGGTCAAGACCGGACGGACGATGGCGCAAATTGCAGCGCAACGTGATGCGGAGTGGCAATCGAATCGGGAGGATGGGTCGAAACCAACTTTGAAATCGCGGGTTAAGGCAGCGCTTAAAAAAAAAGACGATCGGGCTGAAGAAAGTGAGCCGGAGAAAACACGCGGACGCCGCAGCGCGGCGTCCCTACTTGGACTAGCGAAATTGCCCGCGGGCAAACCGCGCTTCATTCCGCCGATGAAGCTGAAGTTGCTCGAAACTCCACCCACGGCCGGCGATTGGATTTACGAACTGAAGTTCGACGGGATTCGGCTGATCGCCGTCAAAAATGGCGAGAAGGTCAACTTGATCTCACGGAACGGAAACGAGTTGGCCGCCAGGTTTAGCGAAGCCGCCGACTCGATAAGAGCGTTGCCGATCGAGGATTGCGTGATTGATGGAGAAGTCGTCGCGTTGAACGAAAAAGGCGGATCCTCCTTTCAACTTTTGCAGGCGCACGAAATGGAAGGGCGGCGGGCGCCGATTTATTATTACGTCTTCGATCTGCTCCAGGCGGCGGGGAAGAGCCTGGTCGGTTTACCGCTCGAGCACAGAAAAGATCTGCTCGCATCGCTTTGTGAGAATGCGGGGGATTCGATTCGATTTTCCGGGGAGATTGGCGGCGATCCTGTTGCGCTGCTCCGCGAAGTCAAGCGCCTTGGTTTGGAAGGGGTCATCGGCAAACAGCGCGGTTCCGTTTACGAACCCGACCGTCGCAGCGGGGCTTGGATCAAACTCAAATGCGTGACCGAGCAGGAGTTTGTCATCGGCGGTTTCACCCCGCCGCAGGGTGCGCGGAAATATTTCGGGGCTTTGCTGGTTGGCTTCTACGAGAAGAAGCGGTTGCTCTTTGCCGGCAAGGTCGGCACGGGATTCAACAGCAAGCTGCTCGCTTCTTTGCACAAGAAATTCAAAGCGGAGAAGCGTGATGATTGCCCATTCGCTGACCTGCCCTCAAAACAGGGTGGACAATGGGTGCTCGGGATCACGCCTGCGATGATGCGCCGGTGTGAATGGATCAATCCCGTTTTTGTTTGCCAGGTGAAATTCGCAGAGTGGACACGCGACGGGAAGCTGCGCCAACCGGTTTTCCTGGGGTTGCGTGAAGATAAGAAGCCGGCGGAAGTGGTGCGCGAATCTCCATCGGGTGGATGAGCGATTGCACTTGTCCATCCCGATCGATCTCCTGATATTCCGGCATGAAAGTGAAGGTGGTGGTAACGCCCAAGGCCGCGGTGCTCGATCCGCAAGGGGCGACCGTGCGCGATGCGATGCAACATCTCGGAATGCCGGAAGTGCGCGGCGTGAGGATCGGCAAATATCTCGAAATCGAGATCGATGAAAACGGCGTGGACGTTGAATCGCGGCTGCATGGTCTATGTCGCGATTTGCTTTCGAATCCTGTGATTGAAGATTATGAGGTGCAAGATTTCGGGGCTGCGAAATGAAATTCGCTGTCATCCAATTTCCAGGCTCAAACTGCGATCAGGATTGCCTCGCGGCCCTGAACGGCATCCCGGGATTGCGCGCTGAATACGTCTGGCACAAGGAAACGTCGGTGGATGGTTTCGACGCCATCGTCTTGCCGGGCGGATTCTCCTATGGCGATTACCTTCGCTGCGGGGCGATCGCGCGCTTCTCGCCGATCATGCCGGGTGTGGTGAAGGAGGCGCGAAATGGAAAACTGGTCATTGGCATTTGCAACGGCTTCCAGATTCTATGTGAGATCGGGTTGCTGCCAGGGGCTCTGGTTCGGAACCGTTCGTTGCACTTCGTGTGTGAGATGGTGACCACGCGAGTTGAAGTCAGCGATTCTCTTTTCACTAATGGTTGCGCGCAGGGAACTCTCCTGCGTCTGCCGATTGCGCATGGTGAAGGTTGCTTTTTCGCGGACGAAGCGACGCTGCGGGAACTGAACGAGCGCCGACAGATTATTCTGCGGTATGCGACGGCGGACGGGCGCATCGATCCGTCCGCGAACCCGAATGGTTCCATCGAAAACATCGCGGGCATCTGCAACCGGGAAGGGAATGTTTTCGGATTGATGCCGCATCCGGATCGGGCGTGTGAGGCACGGCTGGGCAGCGCGGACGGCGCGAATATTTTTCGGTCGATGATGGAGACGATCGAAGCGGAGCGCGCTCGCGCGGCTTAGGGAGAAGGCGGAATAGTGCGGCGCTTCGCGCCGAAAGGAAAGGCGGGCGGTTTGGAAAGCGCCCCTCCTTGTGGCGCGGAGTGCGCGATTATGAATTTGTTTCTTACGGGGACGGATACCGGAGTCGGGAAGACCCATACGGCGGTTGAACTCTTGCGCGCCGCTCGCGCCATCGGCCTGCGTTGCGCGGGAATGAAGCCGATCTGCTGCGGCGATCGGAACGACGCCGAGCGTTTGCTCGCGGCCAGCAGCGAAGGGCTCACGATCGACGAGTTGAACCCGATTTCGTTGAAAACTCTCGCGGCTCCATTCTCCGCTTCTCTTATCGAACAGGTCGCGATCGACGAAGGACTGCTGGTCGAAGCCCTGCGCAAGCTCGAGCAACGTTTTGATTTCGTGGTAGTCGAGGGAGTCGGCGGTTGGCTCGTTCCGATTCGCCGCGATTTTTTTGTGAGCGATCTCGCCGCGCAAATGAAATTGCCGGTGCTGGTCGTTGCGCAAAATCGGCTCGGTTGTCTGAATCACACCATCCTGACTGTTCGGAGCGTCGTCGAACATGGACTGGTCTGCGCGGGAGTCGTTTTGAATGAGACTGCTGGGTTGACCGACATTGCGACGGCGACGAATGCCGACATTTTGCGGCAAACGCTCGACGTTCCAATCCTGCCTGCGTTGCCTTCGAGAGCGGACGGGTTAACAGCCGAGTGGAAGGCCGCGACGGCCTTTTTCGGGACGGCGAGTGTTTAGTAGAATTTGTCGCCAAATAGACACAAGTGTAGCGGATCGTTACACCTTTTTCGCAGCGCGGAAGCCGTTCCCTAGGAAGGATTTGGTGGCATGTGCGTTGCTCGGATTAGCGGCTCAATCCTAATCCTATGTTGCTACAAAAAACTCTGCACATGAATCAATCGCTCGAAGAGTGCAAAACGCGCCTCGCGAGCATCCAATCTTATCGGCGGCAATTCGTTATGGTGACTAAAGCCACGGTCACTTCGTCGAAGACGGTTGATTTTAGTTTTCGCGGACCGCTCGGCTTTGAAGCACGCACGGTCTTGCTGTCGGTTGAGAGCGATTCGCCCGATCAAATGGCGTTTGAATCCACGGGCGGAAACCTGGACGTGATGGGTCTGGCGGAGTTCACCGAAATCCGGCCGAACTGCACCGAAGTCACGCTAGCCTTGCACTACGAGATCCAGAATAAGGTCTTCGCCTGGCTGGATCGCCGCTTCCATTTTGTCGATGCGTTTGTCACTTCGGAGCTGAGAAGCATTCGCGCTCATTTCGAAGGCATCGCCGCGCCGGTGATCGAGCGCGCGCCCATGATTCCGATGTACGAGACGGCGACGGCGTAACGCAGAAAACATTTGCGAAGAGCACGGTTGGCGGGGGCCCTGTGCTCTTTCGCTTGTACGGGCGGTGTTATCCGATTCGAACGGCTCGGGTTTTATCGAGCCGGAGGACCTGACCGGATTTTAACTCGAGAACGGCCTTTGGGTCGCGAAGCTTTTCTCCGTCCAACTGGACGCTGCCTTGTTCAATGAGCCGACGGGCGTCCGCGCGCGATTTGGTCACCGCAAAAGCGTTCGCGTAGGCCGAGACGACAATGGAAACGATGTCGGTTTTTTCGGGATGAAATGTCGGCAGATCGGCGTCCCCCAATCTCTTTTCGCTGAAGCGCGCGTTCCATTCTTCGAGAGTTTTCTGGGCGGCATCGCGCGAGTGATAAGTTTCTACGATCACCCCGGCGAGATGCTTCTTGGCTTCCAAAGGATGCGCGGCTGGATCCAATGACTTGCCGAGCAGAAGCGGATAATAACGCGCCATTAACTCATCGGAGATGCTCATCAATTTGCCAAAAATCTCGGAAGCGGATTCGCTCAGCCCGACATAGTTGCCCAGGCTCTTGCTCATTTTCATTGAGCCATCCAGCCCTTCGAGAATGGGCAGAACCAACACAACCTGCTGGGCCTGGCCTTCCATTTTTTGCAGATCGCGTCCGACCAGATTGTTGAAGAGTTGATCCGTCCCGCCGAGTTCGACATCGGCCTGCACCATGACCGAGTCCCAACCCTGCATGATCGGATATTGAATTTCGTGCGCGTGAATGGGCTGTTGCCGCTCGATCCGGTTTCGGAAATCCTCGCGCTGGAGCATTTGCTGGAGCGTAACCAAACTGTTGAGGCGAATGACTTCGTCGAAGCGCATTTTCCCGAACCACTCGCCATTTGAAACAAGCCGCGTGCGCTCGGGATCAAGCACCTTGAATGCTTGCGCGCGATACGTTTCGGCGTTGGCCAGCACTTGATCGCGGCTGAGCTGGGGTCGGGTCGCGGAGCGCCCGCTTGGATCGCCGATCATCGAGGTGAAATCGCCGATGATCAAAACAGCTTCGTGACCGAGATCCTGAAATTGGCGCAGCTTACGGAGGATCAGGGCGTGGCCGAGGTGAAGATCCGGACTCGTGGGATCGACGCCCAGTTTGACGCGGAGCGGACGGCCAAGCACGAGTTTTGCGCGAAGCTCCGCCTCGCTGATGATCTGCGCGGCGCCTTGCTTGAGGAGGGAAAGGGCTTCGTCCGGTTGCATGTGGCGATATGCAGGAGGGACCGAAGTGCTATTTGTTTTTGTTCAACAATTCTCGCACCTGCTCGATGGTCAGCGGCGTGTCGTGGGCGCTCAACGCTTTCTGACTCTTGCCACGATCGAGAAATGGCCGACTGCCGGCGAACGAGGCCACGGCCACATTTCTGTCCGCTTCCGCGGCGGCACGCGGGCCCTGAGCCGTGGGCGCGGGATAAACGGTGTCGGTTTTCGTCAGTTGCGATCTGGCCGAAATATTCGCAGCGGAATCTCCAGTCCGAAAATGGCGCACCGCGAATTGTTGTGGGGAAAAAGTTCGCTCGCCGGCGAACGATTTCGCGAGCGATTTTTCCGGCGTGTAAAAGCTTTTCGACTGCGCGCGCTTGTCGACGTTGAGTCCGGTGGCAACGAAGGGTTTATTCTGCGCGGAATTCGCCAGCGCCATATTCGGTCGCAAAAGCCGATCAACCAGTTTGCCTTCCTGTTCCTGGGCCGAGGTCGTTGCCGCCACAGCGATCAGCGTGGTAAAGGCCAGGAACATCCGCACGTTGCTGAACGTGCCGAAGCAAGCGCCGCGTTGTAAAGCAAATTGTCGGTGGCGTCGCTCCTCAGCGGCCGAGTGCCGCGCGAAGAACGCTCGCTTTGGCCGGAGCCGCCACGCGTCCAGTCAGGATATCGTGCGCGCGAACCGGGTGTCCGTAGTAGCGGGCGTTAGCCGTTTTTTGCGTGGCGATGACCGCTCCTTCGAGCGACGCACCGGCGAAGAGTCCCTTGCTGCGGCTGTAAGTGTAGATCGCGGCGGTCGGAGTCACAGCCGCATGCACGTCGCGGCCCACTGGTCCCGCGGCCGCACTCGCGTCGGCGCCGATCGTGACATTCCCATCACGCGAGAACGCGCGCACCGCTTCGTTGGTGTTGAGCACAAAAACGAAGTCGGTGACCTCCACTCCAATTTGCGGACCCCAGCCAGCTCCGCCAGTTCCGACAAATGACGGGCCCGACCAGCCACCGCTGGTCCGAGCCACAACGACGCCCTGCCCGCCTTTGCCGCTGATCCCAAAACCGACCTTCACTACCGTCACGATGGCGAGACCTTTGGCGTTGCGGAGCACGCGCGTAGGAATAGCTTTCTCGGGCATCCGCCGGAACTGCCGCAAGATCGTCGCGGATTGATCGACTATTTCTTGTTCCGTCGCAGCGCCCGCGGTCGCGAGCGAGAGGATGCAGGTAATGAGAAGCGCGCAGTATTTTTTCATGGCTATAATTAGTTCGACCCGGTTCTCGCGGATGGACGTATTCAGTCCCGATTGAGAACAATCGCCTGGTGAATTTGTGATGGAGAATCTGATTGATCTGTCGAGTGACGCTTACTTTATGAAAGAGGCGCTGCGTCTGGCGGCGAAAGCTTTCGAGAAAGAGGAGGTGCCGGTCGGCGCCGTCGTTGTGCGAGAGGGAAAGATCATCGCTCGCGCCTCGAATCAGGTGGAAATGTTGAAGGACGCCACCGCGCATGCGGAGATGCTGGCGATCACGCAAGCGGAAGCATCTGTCGGTGACTGGCGGTTAAACGACTGCGATCTTTACGTGACGAAGGAACCGTGCGCCATGTGCGCGGGGGCGTTGGTCCACGTGCGGATGCGCCGGGTGATTTTCGGTTGCGCCGATGAACGGAGCGGCGCGGCCGGCGGCACAATCAATCTATTGCAAATGGCCGGTCTGAATCACCGTTGTGAAATAACGTCGGGCGTTCTCCAGGAAGAATGCGCCAGTCTTCTGCAATCATTCTTCAAAGCCAGGCGACGGGATAACGTTCCCGATGCGTGAGTCGATTTGGCGGCCGCTCGTGTTTTGGAATCGTCCGCCGTAGAGTTTCCGCTCGCTCCGAGTCACGGTTCGTGATTTAGTTTGGGAGCAATTATGTTCGCAACCGTCGTTCGCCGCTTCGCTGTTGTTCTATTTCTCAGCTTGACTGTGGCATCCATCCGCGCCTCGGACGATCCGCTTTTCCACTCGACCGATCCGCTCGCTCCGCGAGACGAGTGGGGAGTGCTTCATCAGACATCAACGCTCTACCCGACGGACTATGAGCCGCATAGTGGCGTTCGTTTATTCTACTACTTTCGATCCCGGCATGAGTTGCTCAGGGATCCCGCTTACGTGGGGGCGCTCCAGGTTTGTTTGCGTAACCGGGGCTACTACTGCGGTCCAATCGATGGAATCAATTCGGATGAAGTTACCGACGCGATCGCGCGCTTGCAGAAAAATCACGCGCAACGGGTGACGGGCAGGCTCACCATTCCAGTTCGGAGGGCATTGCATTTGCCGTAGTGCCGCAGGGTCGGCAAGAATTAGCGTTCCAGATGAAGGCCGTTTTCCTTTTCGCGGTAATGCTCGGCGCGCTTTTTCAATTCGGTTGTGCCTCGGGGCCGAAGCAGGAGGCGGCGATGCGCGACCGAAGCGAAGAAAGGCAGGCGGCGAAGAACCAAGCAGAGTTCGCTCGCAGTTTGCCGCCGCCCTGAAGGTTTCAGATCCGGACTCGCGTACTCTGATCAGCCACGCGTAAATTCGCGGCATTCGACACCCGATGCGCTCATTCCGGCGGCGATCCAGTCGCGGATCATGGCGTGGTCCAGCTTTGTCCCGCACGAAAAAATATCCACGGCGGCGTAGCCATGCTCAGGCCAGGTGTGAATGGCGACGTGCGATTCCGCGATGACGATTATTCCGCTGACGCCATGCGGACTGAAGGTGTGAAAAACATCGGTGACGATCGTGCCGTGTCCGCGGCGGACTGCTTCCAGAAGCAATTCCTTCAAAGCCGTTGGATCGTTCAGCAGATTGGCATCGCACCCGTGGAGCTCGACGAGCATGTGGCTGGCGAATGGCCCATCGGTTTTCATGCGATCAGTTGAAGGAGGTCATCGACTGCCTGTGTGCCACGAGTGAACGCTTCTTCGAAAATGGAAATCCCGCTCATGTCGGAGTGAGCGAACACTATTCGGCCTTGCGCTGGCTGCATCTCTTGCCGCGCGTCGCCCCAGATAAAACCGGGGACTGGGCGAACCATCCCATGCCCCCAAACCCAGACATCGATATTTCGAACATGTGAATGAATGCCAGGGTGAACTCGATCGAGGTCAGCGACGATTCGCTCGCACCAATCGGCGTGGGTGCGGGCCAACGCGCGCTGTCTTTCATCGGCCGGTGCGGCAGCATCGAGCGGCCAATAATGAGTGATCACGGTCTCATGCGGAACTGGATGGACGTTTTGATGCGTGGCCACGACGTAGCCTAACGAGTCGCTTGACCGCGCGACATTATCCCAGGCGAGCGGCGTTCCGAATCCGGCTGGAAGCTGATCGAGCGTAATGTTTGCCACCATCCAAGGCGAGTAGACGGCATCGTTTCCTCCGGGTAAATCGTGAATCATCCGATGCGCGACAAAGCGAGGCGCGGCGCAGACAACTCCATGCGCCTTCACGCGAACACTTCGCTCCCGCTCGACCTCGAGGTAATCGACAATCACGGCGCCGTCGCTTTGCTCGACATTGTACACCACCGCGCCGCTTCGCGTCCGCGTGGCGCACGGCGCCGCCAGTTTCTTCGCAATCCACCCGTTGCCTTCGGGCCAGGTGACGACCGCATCGCGATCGGCATTCGCCGCGCGTCCGCGGCGCGAAGCAAAATAATGCACGCCAGCCCAAGCGGAGACCTGCTCGATACCAGCGCCGTAATCATCGCGACAACTGTAGTCAACGTGCCATCGAAGCGGCACGGAATCCCAGCCATTGTCCGTCATCCATTCGGCCATTGTTTTTCGATCGAGCGCCAGAAGCGGGGCGTCCCGAGAACTGAGATCGAGCGGGATCGCAAAAGCTGGCCGGTCATCGCTGCCGCGCAGAGAGCGAAAGCTGTCCATGTGCGCGAAAAAATTTTCATACTGCTGCCGGTCGTTCTCGGTGATTCCGATTTGCGGGAGCAGTCCTTCCTGCCAGCGGCCGGCGTCGAACAGCCGCTCCATTGGATCGGCGCAAAGGGATTCCTCGTCGTAAAGAGGCGCGCCGTTTGCATCGTGTCCGCGGATGATGCCCAGCTCTTCGAACAACGCGAGCACCTCAGCCGATTCGTCATTCGGCAGCGGAACGTAGTGCGCGCCCCACGGATATGCCGAGACAGCATTTCGTCCCGACGCCGCATTTCCCCCCGGTTGACGCTCAAGCTCGATGAGCAAAAAATCGCGCTGATCTCGCTGGTCCAATCGGCGAGCCGCCGCGAGACCTGCGATCCCACCACCAACGATCACAACTTTCTTTTCGATCGTCTCGCTCGGCGCAGGAAAATTTCCTGTGCGCAACCGGTGACCAGCGGACACCGAGGCACCGATAATCGCGCCGGGAAATCGCCGTGCGTTTTTGCAGCCCACCAGCATCGCTGCCGCGCCCGCGCCAACAGTCCCGATGAACTTGCGGCGAGTCGTTCTCATTGCTGGCTGTAGCGAGCCCACTCCGCATCGAAGTAGCGAACGAGCGCCTGATTGTTGAGACGATTGACTTGGACGGAGAGGCGCGACATATCCGGGGGAAACTCCGACAGGGCTGGGATACTTTTCGCGTCAATGAATCGCAGGCCGCTGGGAAATTTCCACTCGTCGGCCATCGGCCGAGGCGATGCGAGAATGAATCCCCACTCGCCGAACGAAGGGACGAGGGCGTGGTATGGTTCCGTCAGAAATCCGCAGGCGCGCAACGTCTCGTCGATGCACCAGAATGATTTGCGCGCGACGAAGGGCGACGTGCATTGAATCACCATCGCGCCATCCGCCGCCAGCGCGTGCCGGGCGCGCTGATAGAACGCGGTCGTATACAATTTTCCGATGCTGAAGTTCGACGGGTCGGGAAAATCGGCGACGATGAAATCGAACACGTCACGATTTTCTCTCAGCCACGTAAAGGCGTCGCTATTGAGCACGTGGACGCGCGATGCTGTGAGCGAATTGCCATTCAGGCGAGTGAGGACTTCCTGCGTGGAAAAAAGCCGCGTCATCGACGGGTCCAGATCGACCAATGTGATGCTTTCGATTTGCGGATAGCGCAAAATCTCCCGGACCGCCAGCCCGTCTCCGCCCCCAAGCACCAGCACGCGGCGAGCGTTGGGCAAACGAGCGAGACCGGGATGCACCAGCGCTTCGTGGTAACGATATTCGTCGCGCGAACTGAATTGCAGATTGCCGTTGAGATAAAGCCGCAGATCGTCCGCGCCCCGGGTGATCGTGATCCGTTGATACGGCGTCGACTTCGCAAAAATCACATCTTCGCCATAGGCGTAGGATTCCGACCACGTAATAATCCGCTCCGAGTAGGCGAAACCGGCCCCAAGCAAAACGAGCACCGCGACGCCTTGAAAGCGCAAGGCGCGCGCGCCCCGCACCTGACCGCGCAACGCCCACAAAGCGACGAGCCCAACCGCGCCATTCAGAATTCCAAAGAGAAATCCAGAGCGCGCGAGACCGCAGTACGGCACCAGCACCAACGGGAACAACAGCGACGCGAGCAAGGCACCGATGTAATCAAAGGTGAAAACTTTCGAGATGAGATCTTTGAACTGGAGCCGGCCTTCGAGAATCCGGAGCAGCAACGGAATCTCGAGACCCACCAGCGTCCCAATCACCAGCACGATGGCGTAAAGCAGCACCCGAAACGAACTGACGTGCGCAAACAGCACGAACAGCGTGGCCGAGGCCGAACCGCCGAAGAGTGCAATCAGGAACTCCACTTGAATGAACACGCGCAGCAGGTCCTTCTCGACATAGCGTGAGAGCCACGACCCGATGCCCATCGCGAAAAGATAAACGCCGATGATGGTGGAGAACTGCGTGACGGAGTCGCCCAGGAGATAGCTGGCGATCGTGCTGGCGATCAGCTCGTAGATCAGTCCGCACGTCGCGATCGTGAAGACGGAGGCGAGCAGCAAAACGCGAATGCCGCGATCGTTCATGGCGAGGAACTATGTTGTCCGCGGGCCCAGCGAAAGCGGTTCCTCATCGGCGCCTCTCGCGAAAGACGGCGGCGGCGTTTGGCTCGCGACTCAATGAATCGCGGCCGCGACGATGACGCAGATTCCGAGCGCGGTGAAGCCGACGACGATCGCCAGGGCGGTGTTCTGTTTCTCGACCAGTTCCTTCCAGAGATGGTAGGGAGTAACTTTGTCGATTATCACGAAGCTGACGGCGAAGACGACTACCCCTAGCAGCGCGAAAAGAATCGAGTTGGTGATAATTTGCCAGTTCATAGGTTTGTTATTTGTGATTCATGGTTCGGGTTGAGCTGAGCGATCGTCCGAAGGGCGCGCCGATGACGTGCCCGACGCTCCATCCTCGCGAATTCGCCAGCGCAAGATAAGCCGCCGAGAAGAGGCAGAGGCCGAGGTAAATGGGATGCCGCATCATATTGTTCACCGGCTGTAGTCGCTTTGGCTCCAGCGCTCCGTTTCACGACGAAGACCGCGCCACACAAGCATGATGGGATAAAACATCACGAGAACGAGCACGACAATGCAATTCCCAAAGAATGCGCCGCCACTCTGCACGCGCGCCGTGAACGGAAGCTGTTTGATTTTTTCGTCCGCACTCGGCTCGATCGTGAGAAAATATTCTCCGGCCGGGACGGCAGGAAGCTCGATGTGCGCGTTTGTGCTGCCTTCGGTCCACGAGCCGTCGCTATCGTAACCGTGGTAATAGGCGATTTCGAGCGGCGCTGGAATCGATTGGTTGGTTTGCGCGTTAACTAGATCGATATCGAGATCGAGCCAGCTGTTATCGACCGCGGCGGAGGCTTCGATGTTCACGCGCTGATCGCCACCCGTCAGTTGAAAGCGCGGCGTGAAGAATGTTTGCTGCGTGTCCGGGGTGGCGGCCGGTGATGGCGCGCTGGCCGGCGTCGCGGTCGGACCCGACTGCTGCCTAAGTTTGTCCATCGTGTCCCATAATGATCCGCTGCGTGGAGGGGGTGTCGGCGCGGGTGCGGGTGTGGGTAGGAGCGGGCGCTGAAATACAAATGAGGCATCGACGACTTTCACCTCCGTCGGCATCGTAAAAGCCCAAATCAAAAACAAGATGGGCAGAGATAGGAAGAACACCCAGCGGATCTCTCGCCATTTTTTAGTGAATGGATTTGGTTCGTTGAGATAGATGCCTTCCGGCGTTGGAAGATTTTGCACGGCAAAAGCATCGCCCACCACTTTCGGCATCACATACTTCCCGTGCGACCACGTCACTTCGGCCAGGCCGGGATACGCTTCGCGCGACACGATCTCCGGCGGAGCGATATAGTCGGTTACTTCCGCCGCTTCGCCGCGCTGGACCTTCCAATAGAACTCGCCCAGCACGCCTTTCACGGTCGCCGAGCCTTTGGCGAAAATTTTATAAAGGCGTCCCGCGAAATAAACGGTGTTCGCGGTTTCGGACGGCATCGAGGAAAGGCGATCGACCAGAGTCCAATGACCTTGGAACGAAACGAGCCAGTGAAATCCCAGCCATGGATTGAAGAGCAAATACTCGGACCAGGTGGACCACTGATCGGCGCGGGAAACGAAGCCGATCACCTCATAATCGACGTCGAGAAGTTTTCCGCGCTGGCCGATCGGAAGAAGTGGCGCGAGATCACGCACCGCGGCGTCTGCTTCCTGGATCACCTTGAGTTCCGGCGTCGCCGTGTCGATCACGGCGCCGCACGAACCGCAGACAGCCGACATTGATTGTCCGGCGGCGCGCAGGCTCACCGCCGCCCCGCAGGACGGACACGAGAGCGCAGTCGTCTTGTTCTTTTCCTGTGCGATCTCGCCATCCCATCCCGGAACTGGACGCAGATTCGCTAGGTTCAGTTCGGTGAACTCCACGTATTCGCCGGTGAACAATTCCATGTCGTCACCGTCGAGTTCGATAGAAGCAAAGCCGCTCCCGGCGCCGATGAGATCCACGCTCACCCGGCTCTCCTGCGGCGGCGCGGCGAAAGGCAACTCGCCCTCGGCCGCGCGGTATTTCACTGTCTTGACGTCGGTCACGGTCCATGATGCCCCATTGAACTGCAGTTTGAGGTTCGGAGCGTAGAAGCTTGCCTCGGCTGGAAGCTTCTCGGTCAAAGTCGCGGCGAAGCTGATCATGAGGAGGCCTTGCGCTTCCGCGAGCCATCCGGTCATCTTCGCGTCGTACAGAATGCACCACTCGTTCCAGCTTCCCTGTTCCCATTCCACGCGAAGACGGCCGACGATCTCGAAGCCGCGCCCCTTCCACTCGCCGCGGGTCCCGATTTGAAACGGACTCAGGTCAGACGGCAGCACCGCCATCACACCGATCGTCTCCGCGCCAGCGCCGCGGAGAACGACCATCGAACGGCAGCTCTCGCACACCGCGAAGACGGCGATCGAGGATCGAAAAGTGACGGGCGCTCCGCATTGCGGGCAATCGAGAACGCGCGCGGCCATCGGTGGCCGAGAATAGCTTTTGCGCGCGAGCGAGCAAGCGAGATCCGTCAGCGGTTCAACTGCCTCGCAAGGATTCGAACCTTGACAAAGAGATCCAGAATCTCTGGTGCTACCGTTACACTACGAGGCATCGACGGCTGAGCGAAAGACCTAAGACGCTCTTGGGCCGCGCCGCAAGTGAATGACCGATCAACTATCGGGCAGGCGCCGGCCCGCTCAACCAGATTTCGGCGCCCTCTCTCGCTGCTTCCACTTCCAAGGGGCGGCCGCTTTCCAGCACCAGGAGGCGCGCGCGTTCCAGCATTTCGTCGAGCTGGTGATCGTCGTGGGCGGGATCGTGATGAAACAAAAATAATTTCTTGGCCCGGGCTTCGAGCGCGAGCGAAACCACTCGGCTCAACGCGCCATGTCCCCAGCCGATGTGATCCTGATATTTCTCGTCGGTGTATTGGGCGTCGAGAATCAGCACGTCCGCGTCCTTCAAGAACTCGACCAGCTTCGAGCGCTGGACCACGGCTTGCGCGCGGGCCCGATGCAGGTGAATTCCGTCGCGCGCCGCCAGTTTTAGCTTCAAAGGTTCGAACGGTTCGTTGTCCGGCAGGAAAGCGATGGAACCTTCTCTGGTAAAGAGCCGGTAGCCGGCGCAGACGCCCGGATGATTCAGGAATCTCGAGCGCACCCGCGTTTTGCCGATGGAGAATTCCATCTTCTTGAGTTCCTGGATCTTGATCGTTCCCGGCAAATCCTTCCAGCTTACCGGAAAAAATGGAACTTCCATTTGGGCTGCGAGAATGGTGGCGAGGCCGGCGCGCGCCCCCTCGTATCCCAAAACGCGAATGGTGTTCTTGGCCTTGTAAGCCGGCAGAAAAAACGGAAGGCCCTGGATGTGGTCCCAGTGAGTGTGAGTCAGCAGCAAAGTTAAATTAATCGGAGCGTTGCCAAATTCCTTTTCGAGCGAGAGCCCCAGTTCCCGAATTCCAGAGCCGGCGTCCATGATGATGATTTCCCCATCGGTGCGAATCTCTACGCACGTGGTGTTTCCTCCGTAACCGATCGTTGAGGGACCTGGCACCGGGATCGATCCGCGGACGCCCCAGAATTTGATGCGCGTCGACGGCGGATGAAACTTCAGCGCGGGGGATTCGCGTCCGGTCAATTTTCCCGGCCGGCGCCGAGGACGCTTGAGCACCGCCGCAAGCTTTTCCCACTTCAAAGGCTTGACGAAGTAACCGTCTCCGCCCGCTTCCAAAACCGCGTCGCGATCGATGTCGTAATTGCGGCCGGCAATGATGATGATCTTGGGCGCGTCGAGTTTCTCTCGAATGGCGCGGCACACCTGAAGGCCGCTCATCTTCGGCAGCAACAAATCGCAAACGATCAATTCAGGCCGCTTGGCGAAAGCCAGTTCGATTCCGGGTTTGCCATCTTCCGTCTCGAGCACATCCCATTCGTGCCGCGCAAAGAGACGCGCGATCCGCTTGCGGCTCTCCACGTCGTCTTCAATGAGTAAGACCGTCGGCATGGGCTTTAGCGCGGGATTCTGTCAGCCGACACTTGTGAAACCAAGAGTTTTCGCCGGGCCAGACTCTTGAATGATCTAGAGAAGACTGGAACCGAACGCTCCCGGTTTCCCGCGCTTCCAGCGCAGGTCGGGATGAAGATTGATTTCCTCCGCCGGCACCTCGAACCCAACCGCGCGCAGCAGATACGAGACGCCCTCGCGGCTCTCCATGGTTTCTTTGAGACTGCGCGCGAAAAGCTCGATGTATTCCTTGTACGATTCGAGCGCGAGTTTCCCTTCGGCGAAATGTTCGGCCAGGGCTTCGTCGTGGTAATCGATCAGCTCGATTAAAGCGCGCCGCAGTTTGATCCGCATCTCCGGATCGACCACCACCTTGAACGGAGTTGCTCCGGCATCGGGCTTGGCCAGTTCCTTTTTCAAGGCTGTCTGGTCGGCCGAGACCAATTGATAATCGCGCTGTTCTTCCATCGGGTTTACCCTCGTTCCTTTGGTTCGGAAAGCGAAGAGGTTGGGGCTCAGTTGTCGATTGACTGGCCTATTCTGTCAAACCAGAACGCGCGAGTGGCGAGTGATCCTGCCGAAGGTCGACAAGCTCCTGTGGCCGCTTCGCTATGCGAAGCGCGAGAACATGCGTCGCATCAAACCCGAGTGACGAGCTTCTACTCATTCGGGACATGCGGAAGCATGTCCCTTCGAAAGAGGCGGCGGCTACTGCTAGAAGAAAATCGGGATAATCAGAATCGCGACGATGTTCACGACCTTGATCATCGGATTGATCGCCGGGCCGGCAGTATCTTTGTAAGGATCACCGACGGTGTCGCCCGTCACCGACGCGGCGTGAGCGAATGAACCTTTACCGCCGAGATTTCCTTCCTCGATGAATTTTTTCGCATTGTCCCATGCGCCACCACTCGAGGTCATCGCGATCGCGACGAATAATCCGGTCACGATCGTGCCGACGAGCATTCCGCCGAGGACGACGGGACCGAGCGGTTTGATCATTGCCACTGCGATAACGAACACAACTGGCAGCAGCGCCGGGACAATCATTTCGCGTAACGCGGCTTTCGTCACAATGTCGACGCAGGTGCCATATTCCGGAACGTCTTCTCCGCGCAAGATCCCCGGCTTCGCCGTGAGTTGCCGCCGCACTTCCCTCACTACGGCGCCAGCCGCTTTGCCGACGGCGTCCATGCTAAAAGCGGTGAAGACGAAAGGCAGTAATCCGCCAATGAAAAGACCGATGATTACTTTTGGGTCGTTCAACGAAAAATCGAATGAGTAGGTGCGATGGTTCGCCCCGAAATGGGCTTTCAATTCCTCGACATAGGAGCCGAAAAGCACCAGCGCCGCCAACCCGGCGGAAGCGATAGCATAGCCTTTCGTGACCGCCTTCATGGTGTTGCCTACGGCGTCCAGCTCATCGGTGATCCCGCGAATTTCTTTCGGCAGATTGCTCATGACGGCAATACCGCCCGCGTTATCGGTAATAGGACCGAAGGCATCGAGCGAGATAATGATCCCCGCCATTGAGAGCATGCTCGTCACCGCGATCGCGATTCCGTACAGACCGGCGAAGTGATAACTGAGCAGGATCGCGATGCCGATGAAACCGACGGGCAACGCAGTGGCGTGCTGGCCGATCGCAAGTCCCGCGATGATGTTGGTGGCGTGGCCGGTCTCGGAAGCTTTCGCAATTTTCCGGACCGGAGAATAACTCATCGAAGTATAATAGTTCGTGATGACGACGACCACGCCGGTCATGAGCAGGCCGACCAGGGAGGCGAAATAGAGGTCGTTCGCGGAACGCGCCAGGCCGGCGATCATGATCGGATCAGGAAAAAGCAAATGCGTCGCGGGCCAAAAGAGAATGGCTGAGACGAGCGCGCTCGCGCCAACCGCGCCCATCAAGACGGTGGCGGGTTTTCCACCGCTGAGATTAACGAAAAGAATTCCGATGATCGCTCCGAGGACAGAGATGCCGCCGAGAACGAAGGGGTAAATGATCGCTGCCGGATACGCCGCGAGCGTCAAGGCGCCGACCAGGATCGCGCCGATCAAACTGACGGCATAGGTCTCGAACACGTCCGCGGCCATGCCGGCGCAATCACCCACGTTGTCGCCCACATTGTCCGCGATGGTGGCGGGGTTTCTCGGATCGTCTTCCTCGAGGTTGCTCTCGATTTTTCCGACGAGATCCGCGCCCACGTCCGCCGCCTTGGTGTAAATGCCGCCGCCGAGTCGCGCGAAAACGCTGATCAAACTCGAACCGAGCGCTAGGCCCACCAGGCTTTTTACCGCGAGATCGGGCGCCATCCATTGCTTGGCCAGCGTGTAAAACGTGCCGACGGCGAGAAGCGCGAGGCCGACCACGAGAAGGCCGGTCACCGCGCCACCGTTAAATGCGACCCGCATCGCCGCGGAGCGTGACTGAGTGGCCGCCTGGGTAGTGCGGGTGTTGGCCAGCACCGCGATCCGCATCCCGATGTAGCCGGCCGCGAGAGAGCAAAAAGCGCCTATCAGAAATCCGATCGCGGTAGCCTGGTCTCGAAAAATGTAGAGAAGGATGCAGATCACGATGGCAATCACGCTGATCGTCATGACCTGCCGTTTCAGGTAAGCCTTCGCTCCTTCTTCAATCGCGCCGGCGATCTGGCGCATCCGATCATTCCCTGGAGACAAGCGGATGACGGCCTTGATCAACAAAAATGCGAACGCTAATCCAACGAGGGCGCAGACCATGGAAAGCGTCACACCGGAGTGCAGAATATTGAAGGCGAGGAAGGTCATAATGGCTCCGTTGAAAGTGGGGGACTTTAGTAAGTTTTACCTCGCTGGCAATCTTAATCGGCCCTGTGGCCGGCGCCCTGCGGGGGATATGGAACTAGCGTGCTGGCAATCACGGCGCTTCGCACAGCGAAGCGGCTACAGGCGCTCTTTCACAATTCGAAAACCGTGCGCAAACGGCGCAGAAACGAGGCGCGATATTCGAGTTCCTTCTCCCCATTATCACCCGGCTGGACCGCATCTCTCAAAATGCCTTCACCTTCGAGCTTTCGTTTCGCCAGAATCTCACTGAGCTGAGTCAGGCATCCGGGCGAATCGCGCATGACCTCGCCCATGACCTCTTTGCTGATCTCCAGGACTTCGCAATCGTTGTCGGCGCGAATCGTAGCCGAACGCCGTTCGCCCGTGAGCAGCGACATTTCGCCAAAACAATCGCCCGAGCGCATGCTCCCGAGGCGGATGTGCGACCCATTCCGCAAAACGGAAACATGTACGCTGCCGCGCAACACGATGAACATCGAGTCACCCTCCGCGCCCTCCTCGATCACCCGTTCGCCGCGGCCGTAATGATTGATGCGCGCGCTGTGCAAAACATTGTCCAGTTGCGCCTCGTCCAGGCAATCGAACAGCGGTTCGCCGCGCAGGATCGCCTGGGCTTCGGCATGTCCTTCCGGAGCGGTGCGTGCGCGCTTGCGCTCGAGGTGGAGCGTCCGAATCGGAAACGGAATCGGGATGCGCTGCCGTTTGAGTTCGTACCAGATATTGGTGCGGATCGCGTCGCAGACGTCGTTGTAGCCGGCATGGTTTCCCATCCAGAATTTGATTTCGTAAGTGACGGAGGACTCGGCGAAATCCATCAGGAAGATTTTCGGGTGGGGCTCCGGCATAACGCCCTCGGCGCTCGAGGCGGCGCGAAGCAGCGAATCTTTCACGCGATTTGGCGGCACGTTGTAGTCGATCCCGACGCGCAAACGCATCGCGTGGATCTGCGTCGGGTAATGCAGATTGATGATCGTGCTCCGGGCGATCGAGTAGTTCGGGATGTCGAGGTAAATGCCATCGTTGGTTCGCAGCCGGGTCGAGCGCCAGTTGATCTCCATCACTTCGGCAAATCGATCCTGGATGTTGAGCCAGTCGCCGACTTTGTAGGGCCGGCTGATTTGCAATGCGATCCCCGCGATGATTCCGCCGAAAAGATCCTGGGTCGCGAATCCGAGGACGATCGCGGCAATCCCCGAGCCGGCGAGCAGGGCCTTGAGTTGCCCTTCGGCGTGATAGACCACGCTCAAAACGACCAGCAGCGCGATCAGATAAACGAAAAGCGCGCACACCTGACGCAGGAATTGCGGGATCGTGGTCTGGCGTTTCTTTTCGAAGTAGACTTCCCAAAGATAGCGATCGAGCAGCGCGAGGACGAACGCCGTGCTCAAGAGGATCGCGGCGGCGTCAACGTGGTTGCGCCATCCGACATTCACGCCGTAGACGGCGATCGCGGCATAGAACGCGAGCGTGATGCAAAAAAGCTGGAAGAGAACTCCGAGGCGCACGCCCGCGCGGCGCTTGAGCAATCGGCCGAGGGTGAGCATCAGGAAAAACGTGCCGACAAAAACGATGGCGGTGACGGCAGTCTTCTGGGTTTCGAGCAAATGGGTAAACATCAACTGAGCTAGATTATCAGCGCGGAGACGATGGCGACAAGCGTCGTTGCAGCAACGCCCCTGTAACCCGCCCCCTTGTAGCCGTCGCCCTGCCTGCCACGTCGAAGCAAGCGAAGGAGGGTGGGCGGCGTGAGATGATGGCGCGAAAACAAACGCCCCGCACAGCGAGGCGGCTACAGGCCGCAATTTCGCGGCACGACGCGACTAGCGCGGCGGTGAAATCATCAGCCAGGCCCAGCCAGCCAGGAAACAGAGTCCGCCGATCGGCGTAACGGCGCCAAGCCAGCGAACGTTCGTCAGGGCCAATGCATAGAGACTGCCGCTGAAGAAAAAAATTCCGGCCAGGATCAAGAAATACGCGGCTCGATTTCCGGCGCCCTGGAACGCGAGAACGAAAAGCGCGATCGCGTGGAGAAAGTGATACAGCACGGCTTTGTTCCAAACCTCGAGCATCCCGTGATCCTGCAAGGTCGCTTTCAAGGCATGCGCGCCAAATGCGCCCAGACCGACCGCGAGCAAGCAAAGTGCGGCGGCGATCCGAAATAAAGTGGTGGCCATGATGTTACCTCACTTACCGCCGAAAAATTTCCGGAACGATTGAAAAAGGCGGTTTGGAGCGGTGATCACCTTTTGCGTCGTATCCTGCAATTTCTGCGCGAACTGCGTCTGGGTGCCGCCATGAATTTCACAAACAGCCTCCGGGACATGACCTTCGGGCAAAGTGATTTCGTAGGCAGTCCCGGCAGCATTGCATCCGGTCGTGGCGAGGTGATTCGAGATCGTGCAAACCGTCACGCGGGTCATCGGAAGCGTCGACTGCAACTGCTCCGCGGGATACCGCTGCGCCGCTTTCGTCATCACTTGCGTCCAAACCGGCAAGGCCAACGCGGCGCCATATCCCTTCGGGATAATCGTCGTCGGCTGATCGAAGCCCACCCAAACTCCGCAGGTCAGCGCGTTCGTGTAGCCGACAAACCACGCGTCTTTGTAATCGTTGGTTGTTCCGGTTTTCCCCGCGGCCGGAAGCTTGAAGCCTAACGACTTCGCGCTCGCCGCCGTGCCTGTGGTCAACACTTGCTCCATCAGCTCCGAGGTCATCCAGGCCGAGCCGGGATCGAGCGCGGGAACCGTGACGTGCGCCGCTCGGTAGATTGGATGGTGATCCTGATCGTCGATTCGCTCGATGATGTACGCTTGTTTCCGAACGCCGGCGTTTGGGAAAACGGTGTAGGCCGCAGTCAGATCTTTCAGGTTGGTTTCAAACGAGCCGATGAAAATCGCAGGCCCGTGCGGAATGTTTTCGCCGAGCCCAACGGTTGTCGCGACTTTCTGCACATCATCGAGTCCGGCGATCTCGCCGACGCGGACGCTCATCGTATTGCGCGAATGGATCAGTCCGTATGAAACCGGTTGAACGCCGCCATAAGTGCCGTCGGAATTTCCCGGTGTCCAATTTCCCGCGCCCTGGATTTCTCCCGGCTCGATTGGGCCGTCGCTGATCGCAGCGCCGGGCAGGAGCCCATGCGTGAACGCGACCGCGTAAACGAACGGCTTGAACGAAGAGCCGATCTGCCGGTTGGCCGGCGGCAGCGCGCGATTGAATTTGCTCTGCGCGTAATCGCGGCCGCCGACCAGCGCGCGAATTCCCCCGCTCGAATTATCGATCGCGACGAGCGCCCCTTGCAGATACGGCATCGAAGAATCCTCCCCATCTTCCGGCGGCCGATAATTTGCCTTCACCGGATGATGGAAATTGGATTGGTGTTCGATCTTGCTCAGTTGCGTCTCGAGCGCTTGGGTTGCCGTCACCTGCACCGTCGGATCGAGCGTGGTGTAAATATAGAGTCCGCCAGTATCGATCTGATCCGGCGTAAGCAGGAGATTCAGATCCCGCTGGACCGCGTCCATCGCATAGTTTTCCTGGATTTGCGCGAGCCGCTTCGGATGGGAAGCGACTTTGGCCAGCCTGGCTTGATCTGCCTGGGCTGCGCTGATTTTCTTCAGCTCGAGCAATCGATTGAGCACGGCGTCGCGTTGCAACGCCGCGCCTTCCGGATTCTTCAACGGAGAAAAACGATTCGGGCTGCGAATCAATCCAGCCAGAATCGCAGCTTCCGAAAGATTCAACTTCGCCGCATTTTTTCCGAAGTAAGCCAGCGATGCGGTCTCCACTCCGTAGCAGCCGGAGCCGAAGTAGATCCGGTTAATGTAGAGCTCGAGGATTTGTTGCTTGGTGAAATCGTGTTCGATGCGCAGCGCCACCATCGCTTCCAGCAATTTGCGGCTGAGGTTTCGCCCGCCGAGCGGAAGGCTGTTGCGCGCGAGCTGCTGGGTGATGCTGCTCGCCCCTTCCTTGGCCGAGCCGCTGAGCACATCGCGCACAAGCGCCCGGGCGATGCCGCGCCAATCAATCCCGCCGTGATCGAAAAAGCGCGTGTCTTCACGCGCGAGCAACGCATCGACAAAAAACGGCGAGACTTCATTGAGCGCCACCTTCAGCCGATTCGCGCCCGCGAGCCGGCTGTAGATTTTTCCATCCACGTCGAAGACCGTGTTGCGCTCGGGCATCTCCCCGACCGTTTTCAGGTCGAACGTCTGGGCCCAGAGAGCGTAGAACGCTATGACGCTGAAGACGGCGGCCAGCGGCAGCGTAAGCAGCGCAAGTTTCCAACTGAGGCGAAACTTGCGTCCGCGTTTTTTTGACGAAGCGCGAGCGAGGAGCTTCATGGAAAGGTGATGCGTTGAAAGGTCAAAGCGTTGCAGCTTTAGAGCGCCCTGGCGCTTTAGCCGTTCAACGCGTTCCGCTGCAACTCTTCAACGCTCCGACCTTCAACGTTCCTCAAAACCGCATCCGCACTGCGCTATCATGCTGCTCGGTGGGGCAGGGGGCGTTGATCGGCACGCCAGCATCGGCGCCGCTCGGCTGCACCAGCTTGTTCTCGATCAGGTATTCTTCCACTTCCTCGCCGCTCACGTCCGCGAGCATTTTTTCGTCGATTTCGAGACAAGGCGAGAGCGGCTGGCCGCTTTTCGTTTCCATTTCCCAGCGAAAAGCCGGGTTCTGGATGATGTCTTTCTCGGTGTAAGGGAGATTATATTTGGCGAGCACGGCGCGCACGCCGGCGCTCCAGCCGCAGGTGGTTTTCAAATAGGCAGTGATCTTTGGCGTTTCCATGTCGCTTAAAGTAGCATGCGCGCCGCGATTTGCATTCGCTCTTCACGGCGTTGGAAACAAAGGCATGAGCTTCTCTTTGGCGATCGCCCAGGGCGCGCCGGTCATCCCGAGGCTGGCGTAGCGCGCCGAGGGACCTCGCAATCGCTCAATCGCTTCCGCGGTAGATTAGGCGTCCGCCGCCGGCGCAGGCCTCAACCTCCCTGTGTGCCGCAAAGTGCGACTGTGAGGTCCCTCGCCGTGTACGCGGCTCGGGATGACCCACCTCTCCCACACGCCGCACCGTAAAGGCGCCTGCCGGAGTCCCCGCCCAAAACCCCTTCGGGAACTCCGGCCACCCATTTCCACATGGGCGCTTCTGGCGCTATGAAGAAAGTTGATTCAAATTTTGTGGCGCAACGGCCGCACGCACTGCGTCAGTTTCCGCAATCCCAGTTGCAGCCGCGTTTTCACTGTGCCCAGCGGTGTCCGCGTTGTGGCTGCGATTTCGCGCTGGCTCAACCCGCTGAAATACGCCAGCTCGACCGCCTCGCGTTGCACTCGAGGCAGGGCCTGCAATTGCTGCCCGAGGAATCGCCGGAGGTCCTGTCCTGATAAGTCCGAGGCGGTGCCGTGGCCATTCACGTGGGGCTCGGGCTTTGTCTCATCCTCGAAGCGTTGTTTCGCGCGCCGGTAACATTCGCGCCGCCGCACTCGATCGATGGCGCGCCGGCGCGCGATCGTAATGACCCAACCGAGAGGCTTGCCCGCCTTCGGCGAATAATTGTGCGCCTCGCGCCAGATCTGGAGAAACGACTCCTGCAGGACGTCGTCCGCTTCCGACTCCTCTCTCACCACGCTCCCGATCATTCCGCGCAGTGAATTCGCATAGCGCGAATACAATTCCTTGAGCGCGGGCTGTTGCCGTTGCGTGATTTTTTCCATCAACGTTTCATCGCAGATGAAGGAACCGTTCGGACCATCAAACTGAGGAAATTGAATTTCGGGGAATAGTGCCATGATGCATTCATTTCGGCTCTGTCTTGTCTATTCGCCATCGGCCCGGCGGATTACCGGCGACTAGGAAAAATCCTGATCAAGCCGCCAATTAGTACTATTTGCCTGGGAGATGCCGTTCGAGGCGTTGCGAGAACAGGAGCGTGATTTCAATGCGGGGAGCAATCGGGAAACTCCGGCGCCGATTCGGGGTTTCACCTATACCAGCCTCATCTACCATGCGTATGGCAAACTTCGTTCCTTCGTATCTACTTCGGGTTTCAGCCCCATGAGATCACATCTCCACCCCGAAGAAAAACTGGCGATTTTGCAAGCGGCTGATCCGCATCGAAAATGGTTTTCCCTCGACGATCAACGCGTCTGCGTTTTATGCGACAGAGCGATCACGGGCCGTCAGATCGATATCACGCCGGACTCTCATGGTGGTTATTCTTTGCATTGCCCGACAGAAGATTGCCTCTCGGTGCCGAGCGATTGGTTTTATCGCGGCAGCGCGGCGGCCGCTTCCAAAGCGCCCGGTTACCGCCGGGTTGAGGCCGATCTGTGGGCAACGTGACTCCGCGCCGCTGAAGGCCTACATGGATGCCGAAATAATTTGCACATCCAGGTTTCTCTCGCCGCGCGTATTGAAGGTAATGAAAAACAAATTAATGGCTTACGCCGTAATCGCACTCGCCGCTGTTCTTATTTCCGGCTGCGCATCTTCCACTGATGAGAACCCCACCCTCGAGGCCGCGAAGCAAGATCGAACAAAAAGTTCGATGTACGCGCGCTAAGGCGAAGCGCGCTCTCGGTCAAGTTTGGGGTTGACCGAGAGTTACCCACGGCAGCGGCTGGCTACCCAAGACATAACAAGCATGACGGAGGCATGTCCTCTCGGCAGGGCGGCTTTCCGTACGCATGGAAGAGCAGGTCATCCCGAGCCGCGCAGCCTCCTGCGCGCCGGAGCGCTTCGGCGGCGGAGCGACGGCGAGGGACCTCACACTCGCACTTCCCGCCACACAAGAAGGTCGAGACCTACGCTGGCGGGGACATCTAAGGTATCCTTGACGCGGTTGAGGGCTTGTGAGCTTCTCTCAGCACCGCGCCAGCCTCGGGATAACCGGAACGGCGTGAAATTGTCGACGCTTCAGATTCTCTTTCCTGTTTCGGATGCTGCGATCAACTTCTCCAAACGTTTCTGTCGCGTCTCATCCTTCTTCGCACTTGCCAGCCCCAGGTAACTGTCTGGCGATACGACGAAGGTTGACTCTGGAAGAACTTCCACGCTTTGTTGCGGGAACGAAACTGCTTCTCCGCCTACTTGCTCAACCTGGCGGCATGCCGGTTCTCATAGGCGTAAATGCCGGACCTCGCTTCCTTGCGCAACTCAAAGGCCTTTTGTCCGGCGGGGCGCATTCGACCCAGCCTGGCTAGCTCCTTGACGCGTCCCATATTCACCGCGCTCCAGTTACTGGTGGCCTTACGCGGCGTGAAGCGAATCTTGTAGCTCTCGGCATCGATCGTTTTCCGCAAACCATCGATCCATCCGACGCAGAGAGCTTCGTCCACCGATTCCGGCCAAGTGATACTGGGTCGTCCGGACGCTTTCTTATGGAAACCCACCCATTGCTCTCGACTGCTTTCGTGATGGGTTTCGAGCCACTTCCGAAAGTCAGCCGGCTTGGCGAAGAAGAGCGGGTCCGCTGGTTTCACTTTAGTTGCAACGACTCGTTAGGTAGTCCGTCTGGACAAAGGATAAGCGGTGGCTCATGGCGGGACACAAAGTAAGGTCCGATCTGGCAGTCGGTGTGGTGCCGAAATCCAAAGCGCGGTGCCACGAATATCAGGGCGATAACGGGTCGGGCGCAGGAGGGATCTTAGCTTGTTGAGCCCGCTGCGATTCTTGGAACAGCATGCGTTGCTTTCGGCGGAGCCGGGCCAGGCTGCTCTTCGCTGCCTCCGGCGTCGGCTGGAGCGACTGCGCGGGTTTTACTCGAGGCGCAACGGCCTGGATTTGCGAAAGCCGATCGATCAAAGCCGCGTGCACGTGATCCGCGCCCGCGAAGGCCGGCTGCTCTCCTGGAATCTCCTCCGGTGACTGGTCTGGTTTCGGATCACTCATGACGATTCCACTTCCATACACCGCAAAATCGCATCCGACACCCCGCGCGGCCTTTTTTTCTTCGCGCTTTTTTGTGCATCTGCCCGCGATGCCTCAGCACGAGCACGGCGGCATCCTGGGTTTTCTCAACTCGACAATCAACGCGTCTTGTCGATGCCGGTAA
Organism: Spartobacteria bacterium; assembly: GCA_003134785.1. GTDB lineage: Bacteria > Verrucomicrobiota > Verrucomicrobiia > Chthoniobacterales > UBA10450 > AV80. The sequence continues at coordinate 93,300 of PLCN01000017.1, read as the reverse complement.
CCTTCCATAGCTTGTAAGGCTCGATCCGAGTGCCAGGAACTTCGCGCGCCCAGCAATGGTTGGCTTTGATTTCGCGTAGACCGGCTTTCGGAGTCAAATTGCTGCTGCGGCTCGGCCGCACGCACCGCGAAGGCTTTCGGGGCTGGAACACAAACGCAACGGAGCAAGAGGAAGAGGAAGCGCTCCCAAGATTGACCCCAACCACTAATCCACTCAAAAACACATGAACTAAAATCAACCCAAACCTTACATCCGCGCTTGACTCCCTACATAGGGGTTAGGCTTTGGGTCATTCGGAAATCATTCCGATTGTCTTTAGCCAAGTCTCCACCAACTGAGGCCATCGCGTTATGGGAAACTTCGTTGGCCGCAGCCCAAACGCATGGCCGCCCTGCGCATACAAATGCATCTCCACTGGAACTCCAGCCTTCTTTAGCGCGATGTAGTAGACGAGCGAGTTCCTCACAGGATCCACCGGGTCATCTTCGGCCTGGAGCAAAAACGTGGGCGGAGTATTACTGGTAACGGCAATATTCGGATTTATTTCAAAATTGTTGTCGTCCTTGTTGCCCAGCAGATGCCCCGGATAAAGAGCTATAGCAAAGTCCGGACGGCAGCTCTCTTTGTCGGCCGCGTCGACAGTCGGATACAAACGTTTGCCATAGTGTGTGCTCATCTCTGCGACCATATCCCCGCCGGCCGAAAAGCCGATGACTCCAATTTTGTGCGGATCGATATTCCACTCGGCAGCGTGAAAGCGCACCAGCCCGACCGATCTTTGCGCATCCTGCAATGCTAGCGGTGATTCTCGGTTTGGGCCAACTCGTGGAGTCGGCGCGCGATATTTCAAAAGGATAGCGGTAATACCCCGGGAGGTTAGCCAGTCACAGATCTCGGTCCCTTCAAGGTCGATTGCCACGATGTGATAGCCTCCGCCTGGAAATACGACTACGCCGACACCGGTATTTTTTCCCTTCGGCGGGTAGACCGTGATGGTCGGCTGCGACACGTTGTCGGCAAAAACCCACGGCCTGCCGGCGACCGGGTCTTTAGTGTTGGTTTGCACCGTCTCCGGTCCCTTGACTGGTTGCGCATCAGGCGGCCCATTTGGCCATATCGGCACTTGAGTATGTCCCGGAGATGGCTGCCACGCATCCGTCTGCTGCGCGTCCAAATTGGCAGACGCAAACACAACAGAAAGACCATAAAGCAGAAAAATGGCGATGCGCATGAGGAGGCCTAAGGAGAACAAGATGAGCCACGCCGTCGAGAACGCGGCAAGCCGCACGTAACGCGTTGCACTGCGAACAAGCTCAATTAACAAGTCGGGCGGCGTTGGCTCCAGTGATTGGTTAGATGCGGAGCGTGGCAATCTCATCAGCGTGCGAACCAGACTGCCGAAAGCGTAACTAGTAGGAGAAAGAAAATACATGCGAATCTGAGCCACTCGATGCGACCAAAGGAGCCAATATAGCGCGCGTACGAGCGCCGGAGGCTTGCATCGATCCACGGCTTGAACCCGGTCGATCGGATCTCTAGCGCCCAAACGATCGCTTGGGTGATCAACAAACTGAATAGAATCAGTCGACCGACGGCTGATGGAGTAATACTGTTTCTCATGCGGGGAACTGCATCTAACGAGAATTGGACGTCATATTGACGGGAAAAAAGGCGTCAGTCGGCCGCCTATTTCTTGTCTTGCCAGGGGGAATGCCTTAAAAGGCGTCATTGCCACCAGTGATAACCTCCTTCCGAGAATCGCGCAAGCCGAAACTCCTTGATCAGGTCCGTAACGCTATTCGGCTCAAGCGTTTTTAGCATTCGGACCGAGCAGGCTTACTCCGATTGGATTCGGCGTTTCATCCTCTATCACGATAAACGGTAGAGATGGTAGAGCTATTGGCCTGCTGACTCGATTACCTCATAACCGATTGATTTGAAGCTGTGATTGTTCGACAATTCGGCGGAGCAGGCGGTGAGGCCGGCGATCAAATCCATTTCGGCGCGCAGCGTAATGCTATCGTCTGTTCGAGGCATCCGGGCTTACTTATGGCAGTATCGGTTGTCTCTATCCTGCTCGCGTTACACGGGCGCCACTCTGGGTCTTTGAACGAATAGGTAGCAATCTATCGCTCGCGGAATTAACCTGTCGGACAAGAAAAGTCCTAAATGGCCGGTTTATTGTCCTCACTCTCTGAACTCAGCGCGGAACACGATCTCTTTCTAATAGACTATGGAATTCAAATGCGATCCGCAAAACCCTGGCAATCTTTTCACCACTAAGCTCGGCCACGAGACAGCTCGGCGAGTAAAGCAGATGGTGGGGCAGGTGATGGAGCTTGCTATGAAGCAACCTCGCGATGGTCGCCTTGGCTTTTCGCTTTGTTTCCTTCAGAGGGCGCTTTTGGTTGGTGTCGCGCTTTGTTTGTCGTGGAGCACGGTACTGGCAGCCGGCGGAGACTTGTATGTTGTCGCAGGTTTCCGCACGACCGGCGATAAGGAGCGCGTGATTAAATTCGCGCCGGGCACGACCGGTTCGACTTTTGTCATGAGCTCACGCCCCTATGCGCTGGCCTTCGATAGTTCGGGTAATCTCGTCATGTCCGACGTCGTTCTGCATTCCATCATCAAGGTCGCGCCTAACGGCACCAAGAACACTTTCACCAGTGCATTAGTAACGCCGCTCGGCGTCGTCATTGATAGCGCAGGTAACATCTTCGTTGGCGATCTCCACGACAATGCAATCTACAAGTTTGCCCCGGACGGAACGAGAACGACCTTCGCCGCCGGTTTGAATCTCCCCACCGGTCTTGCCTTCGACCATATGGGCAACCTGTTCGAATCCGATTCCGGTAGCGGCACGGTCAACAAATTTACCTCGGGTGGGACGAAGAGCCTCTTTGCCAGTGGCGTGGACGACCCGCAAGGTGTCGCGGTCGATTCCGCAAACAACATCTACGTGGCCGAGTTCGGACCGAATGTCCTTAAGTTCACGCCGGATGGAACGCGAACCGTTTTCGTTTCCGGCTTCACCCGCGCTCTGGGTCTCGCCTTCGCCCCCAATGGCGACCTTTACGTGTCCGACACGGAGGGCGGCTACGTCGCCATCGTGAAAACGGACGGATCGCGTACGTTCGTCCAGGGCGACGTGCAATCGCCACGTTATCTCGCCTTCGAACCAGGCGGAGGCCGGCCGCTGAACATCTCGACCCGCCTCCGTGTCCAAACCGGCGACAATGTCCTCATCGGTGGTTTCATTGCCGCGGGTTCGGTTACGAAAAAATTGGTTCTGCGCGCGATAGGCCCCTCGTTAGCTAACCTGGGCATTTCCGGCTTCCTGGCTGACCCGCGTCTCGAGCTACACGATCATAACGGCGCGCTTATCGCGTCTAACGACAACTGGAAGATAAACGATCAAAGCCAGCAGTCGCAGGAAGCGGATATTATTGCCACTCATGTCCCACCGACGAACGATCTCGAGTCGGCCCTGATCGCGACCTTGGAACCGAATCAAGGTTACACCGCCATCGTGCGCGGCGTGGGTGACACGAGCGGTGTCGCGGTAGTGGAAGCTTACGATCTCGAAGCGGACGCCGATTCGAAGCTGGCCAACATCAGCACGCGCGGCCTGGTCGAGACCGGTGAGAATGTCATGATCGGCGGCTTTATTCTCGGCGGTAGCGGTGGCTTTAGCCGGCTGATCGTGCGCGCCATTGGCCCTTCGCTCGCTCCGGGGATTACGAATGCGCTAGCCGATCCCACGCTGGAATTGCGCGATGGTCAGGGCACACTGGTGGGGTCTAATGACAACTGGAAGACTAACGACCAGACGCAGCAATCGCAGGAAGCCGAAGTGCGCGCCACAACTCTCCCGCCATCGAACGATCTGGAAAGCGCGATCGTCGTCACATTACCGGCCGGGCCTTACACCGCCATTGTTGCCGGGAAGAATGGCGGAGTCGGCGTGGCCCTGGTTGAGGCTTACACCTTGTAGCAGTGGCTGCGACATTCTCTTTGGTGTAGTCTGCCGGCGCGATGAAGACGCCATGCAGCGATTATGCTCCGACCAAGGGCGTAATCTTCTTTGCCCGGATGCTGGACAAGATTCGGCTGAAGAACCAGGGCCTGCTTCCCGCGGATTACAACTATGCCGGTTGCGCGGTGTGGGATTGTTTCGACGCGCGTTTTTGCCGCTTCTTCGGCGTCGATGCGCAGCTCCTGGTGGAGCGGGTCTCGCGCGGCGGAAGCGATGAAGAAATTCTGGAGTGGTGTTTCGAGAAATTCGGCCGGGCTGACGAGGAGAAGATTCAATTCTGGAATTCATTCGTCGCCAAACGCGGCTGGCGCGATGAAAGCAGCCAGGAACTCGAGGAAATAAAACGAGCGCACGGTTTCGGCGATCGCGCCGACGTGCAAACCTGGGTGGACTATCACCATGTCGATGAAGGTCGGACCCCGCGCGGGAGTGGCATTTAAGTAGAAGCGATCTCGTAAGCCCCCGGCGCTGTAGCTGTCGCGCGCTATTGGGGCGACCTGGCCTGGCGACTACACGGCGACAGAGCGCCGTGGCTACAGCGTGATACCCAAAACGTCGGATAGCTAACGATACTGGCGTTCAGCTATGAAGTGTCGAGCTAGGGACGAGTTCACTCGGTGCATCGCCGGACTTTGTCATTAATTGTTTGTCGAGGAAGATCGCAGATCAAGTTGAGTCAAGATCTCGTATGCAGCGGTAACTCTTTGATCGATATCGTACCTTTTGTTGGCGAGTATCACGATGCCCATTTGTTTTGCGGGAATGAAAGCCACATACGCGGCAAAGCCATTGGTAGATCCAGTCTTGTTGATCAGCACATTCGCCTGGGGCGGCAACGGTTTACTCAGCTGCGTAACGGCCGTGGCCTCGTTGATCATTGTCGACGAATTGCCGGCCAACAAACGCTTCAACTCGACCGGAAAGGGATATTGCTCCCAGATCAGATCTTGCGTCATTTCACCCGCCCTAAAGTAACCAGTGTGGGTATCTGTAATTGCGTGATGTAATTTATCATCCTTCTCCACGGAACCGAGAGGGGTCGGTTGCATGTTGGCGATCAGGAATCGGATCATATCAGACGAACACGACTTGATACCATACGCCTCGGACGCCAGGACCCCTGGACTCACTCTAATCGGCTTATCGTCGGCGGTATAACCCTGCGCGTAGCGCGGCATCTGATCGGTAGGCACGTTGATATAGCTTTGAGTCAGGCCGAGCGCGGGAAGAAGCGTTCTTTCCATCGCATCCTCGAAGGACCGGTGCATTCTCTCGGCCGTCGCCATGCCTAGCAATCCAATACCCACGTTGGAGTACATCCGATAGGTGCCGGCGGCATAAGGGGGGTGCCAATGCTTGAGGTATTCCATCAGTTGATCGGTGTTCTTGATGTTTTCCGGAACCTGCAGCGGCAAACCGCCGGAGGTATGGGTCCCCAGATGGAGGAGACTGATTTTGTCGAAACTGCTGCCGCGCAAGGATGGTAGATATTTACTGACGCTCTCGGACAAGGAAAGATCTCCGTTGAGCTGGGCATACGCAGCCAGCGTGGCCGTGAAGGTCTTGCTGATCGAGCCGAGCTCGAAGAGTGTTTCGTTCGTAATGGGCTGCCCAGTTTCCCGGGAAGCCACGCCGTAGTTGCAGAAGGTGCTTTTCCCATCGATGGCGACTGCAACAGCCATTCCGGGGAGGTTGTGTGCCTGCATGAGCGGCCGAATGATTTTGTCGACCGTCTCCCTGACTACCGGCTCACCAAGGCGATCGGCGGCGGCGTTGTCGACTGCGAGGGCAAGAAGGAACAAGAACAGTAGCGGAGACGTTTTCAATGTGTTGCGAAGCATAATTTCTCGCGGATAAAACTGGGCAATCAGACCTAACCGGCCGCAGAAACGATACGTGGAAAACCAGGTTGAAAAAGGGTTATCGATGTCACAAGGGGGAGATGCGAACCACCTGACGAAAATCAGATGATAAAGCTTCTCTCCAACGCTGCTTGCCTGGTCAGGCGGTGCGGTGTTCCTGCACTAGTTGCCAGTAGACTGCTTGGCGTATTCGCTCAGGACCTCCGTTCGCTGGCTGATTAACCTGGCTTGCGCTTTCAAAAAATCCTCCCGCAAGCCGCTGCCACCGATCGCGCCGCCCGCGCGCGCCATCAGAACGGCTTCATCATCACGCCACTTGATCCATGAGCGTTCGGCTTCTTTCAAAGCCTTCTGCCCGTCCGCATCCAGTTTGCTCATCAGGCGTTTATAGACTGCGTCGAGTTGAGCATTGGCTTGGTCCACCGAGGCAGTTTCCTCTGTCCCCGGTGGCTTGAAGTCAGGATCTTTGCCTTTGGATTCAAAAGGCACGGCCATAATCACAAGAGCAGTCCAAGCGGCGAGTAGTGTTGGTATCTTCATTTTCTTCGTTTGAGCTTGGGGGCTTCGAGGGTGAGGTGGCAAGCTTTAACCATCTAACGAGAACAAGAGGAGCCACGCCGCCGAGGCCCGCGGTGGGCTACAGAAGGAAAGTTGAACCAAGAGCAAGCTCATAAACAAGTCGGGTGGGGTTGGCTCCATCGACTTGGTTAGATCGTTCATCGCTTCGCCCCAGCGCTTTGAAGTAAGGCAACAATGTCGGAAGCTTTCTGCTCGCGCGCCCACTGGAGCGGCGTCTTCCGCTAAACATCCACCAAGTCTGTCTTCGCGTGGTAACGAAGCAGAAGCGAAACTAGATCAGCGCGCTTGTCGTAGATCGCGTAGAAGAGTGGTGTCCAGTCATTGGTGTGGCCCTTTAGATTTTTCGGAGTGCGTCGATTCGGGTCTGCGCCGTGCGCGAGCAGAAGCTCGGTGATGTGAGCATCCTTGGCCTGAGAGACAGCCGCTTGGATCGGAGATGTGCCGCATGGGCATATCTCATTGGCGTCGGCGCCTTGCGTAAGCAGGGCGTCGACGCGCTGTGCGTCCTTTCTGACGACGGCTTCAAACAGTGGGGGAATCGGCACCTCGCCGTTTGGGCCGTGATAGGTCAGCGGGCCTTCGGGCAGAGGAGAGGGAATCATGTATTGCGCGAGCACGCAGGGGATGTGGAGCATCAATGCTAGTCCGACGAAGAACATACCACACGCCTTCACGATCTAACGAGACAGAAGTGAGCTACCGCCACCGGAAGCGAGCGCGGTTCGAGGTGAAAATGGCTTGGTCATCTGAAATGTGGACGCACGGCGGGTGGCGGTTAGCTCCACTGAGCGGTTAGATGGTTTGTGCGGCAAGCACATTACGCATCCTTTCTGCCGACTTCTTCGTCAGCGGTTCCGTCAATAACGGGTTCGCGAGCTCGTGTAGACACTTACATGATGGTCCGTCTTCTCCATCGGCGAATTCAAGGCCATCGCGCATCTCAATGAGGTTCGCCCAGTCTTCCACCTGCTCTGCTGACAGCGCGCCGGAAAGGAATCGCTCAAGAATATCGCGCATATGAGCGGGAGTAATAACAAACAAGCACTCGTTGGTGTCGAACGGGTGCTTCCCGAGCTCGGCTTTGATCTGATCCAGCGGCTGCGAACACTCGATGAGCATCCTTAGCGTATCAGTATGGGTAAACGCGCTCACCATCTAACGAGAAGTAGACGAAAAAGTTTCGTCTATTTCTGCCATTGCGGGGTTTTGACCGGGGGAAGGCGGCACGATTGAGAGTGTATTGAATCGCGTCGATACGTGCAATGGAAAATAGGGGGGCTCGGCGGAAGCAGCGTAACTAACTAATTACGCGACTTAGCTGAGTTTTTGTTGTGCGAGCTCGTGAGAGAACGACCTCATTCGTTGACGTCGCCGGGCTGCTCATTTACGCTTACCCGCCGTTGATCATTTTCTTTTCTCTGAAGGTCACGCGAATCCCAGGATCGTTGATCGTGGCTTCCCAATCGTTCGCCGCCGCAAAGGCCAGGATGAGTTGGTAGCGATCCTCTCGCGACAATTCTTGGCGCGGCCAAACGGGCTCCAAATCGTTCTCGAATGCCACGCAGAATTTCTTCGACTTGAGCCGGCCACGAATGCGATTAATCAGTACGTCCAGAAGGCACTGTAGTCCATCGCCCGACAAATCCGGCACGATTTCTCGAACGGCACTTTAGCGCGGAAAAAAAAGAAACGGACACCGCGCTCTCTGGACGCAGGAACCGATTCCGAGCACATTGCATTGTGCCGACGGAGAAGGGAACAACGAGACGGTCGGGGAAACAAAAGAAGGCGCGTGGAGTGCGCGCGCGCGGACAAACAGCGCTTGAACGTCATGCGCAGATGTTAGACATCACGCTCTCTTCGATCGCGGACTTCGCTTACACCTTTGATCGGGAAGGCCGTTTCATTTATGCCAACCAGGCACTGGCAAAATTACTGGGGAGAAAGCCGGACGAAATCGTCGGGAAAAATTTCCATGGCTTGAATTACCCGGCGGAGCTGGCGGATCGATTGCAGCGGCAGATCGAACACGTCGTCCAGACGAAGGAGATCGTGCAGGACGAAACGCCGTTTACCAGCCCGGCGGGAGTGGACGGTTATTACGAGTACATCTTCCGGCCGGTCTTTGGCGCCGACGGGTCAGTGGAAGTCGTGGCCGGCTCGACGCGTGACATAACGGAGCGAAAAAAATCCGAACAAGCCTTGCGCGAAAGTGAAGAACGTTTTCGTCTGCTCGTCGAAGGCGCGCGAGATTACGCGATGTTTCTTCTCAACCGGGATAACGTCATCACCTTCTGGAGCGCCGGCGCCGAACGCGTTTTCGGCTGGACGCAGGAAGAAGCAGCGGGGCAAAGCGGTGAAATAATCTTCACGCCCGAGGATCGCAAGAAGGGGGCAGTGGAAAAGGAAATCCAGACGGCCCTGACAGCCGGGCGCGCGCCCGATCGCCGCTTCCATCTGCGCAAGGATGGCTCTCGCTTCTGGGCCGATGGGGTGCTCGTGCGGCTCGACGATCAGGGTACGGTGCGTGGTTTCGCCAAGGTGGCGCGCGATGCCACCGATCAACGCAAGGCCGAAGATGAACTGCGGCATGCGCGGGACGAGCAGGAGCAACGTGTCCTGGAGCGCACCCGGGATCTAATGGCCACGAATGCCGAGCTCGAACGAGCGATGGCGCAGCGGCGACAGCTCGAACGCGAATTGCTCGAAATCAGCGAGCGGGAGAAACGCCGCATTGGCGAAGATTTGCACGACATGGTTTGCCAGGAATTGACGGCCACGGCGCTGTTTTTGAAATCGACCGCGAAGAAATTGGCGCGAAAAAGCCCGGCGGCAGCTGAGACCCTCGAGGAATCCGCGCTCACGGTGAATCGGAACGTCGGCCTGGCGCGGGAACTCGCACGCGGTTTGCAGGCGGTGGAGCTGACGGCTACCGGCTTAAAAAACGCGCTACGCGGACTCGCTGCTCAAGCCTGTGACAATAGCGGAATAAGTTGCCACTTTAAAGCGGCGCGAGGAGTGCGTGTGCCCGATGACACGGTCGCTCTGCATCTTTACCGCATTGCTCAGGAGGCCCTCACCAATGCGGTCAGACATTCCGGCGCGAAAAATATTTTGGTCACGCTGGACCGCAATCCTACGCACACCTGTGTGAGCGTGCAGGACGATGGCAAGGGATTCGCAATTCGGCGCCGCCGAAAGGGTCTTGGGCTCCACATGATGGGGTATCGAGCGAACGCGCTGGGCGGCGAGCTGAAAATCGAGCGGCGGCGTAGCGGGGGCATGGAAATTACCTGCGTGATCCCGTCTAAACATTGAAGGAGTGGCGCCGGCTTCCAGCGCGTCTCCTCTCCGGCAAGATGCCGATGTCACCATATTAATGCGAGCAAAGCAGCGCGCCCACACGATACGTTGTGAGCACAATCGAAATACCGCGTCGACTGGTTGAATAGCCGTTCGCCGCCGTGGGGAAACGAAGTCACAATGGCTGCTGTCCCAACAAAATTAAGACAACCGAAACAACGCGACTCCACCAAGTTAACGGCTACCTCCGCGCCTGATGGCAAAGAAGCGAGAAGGAAGGCGGTCGAGCCGGATGTGAAATCGACCAGCGGCCTCGGCAGCGGAGTCGTGGCCAATCCGAAATGCGCGTTGCCCGAATCGATTCGCATCGTGGTGGTGGACGATCATCCGCTTTTCCGGCACGGGTTGATCCAGCTGCTCAATTCTGACGACGGCTTTTCGGTTTGCGGCGAAGCCACCAGCGCGGGCGAGGCCATGGATGTTATCCGAAAAACGAAACCGCATCTGGTTATTGCCGATCTGGGATTGAAGGGGACGAACGGAATCGAGTTAACGAAAATGATCGTGGCGGAATTTCCGCGTGTGGCCGTCCTCATTCTTTCCATGCACGACGAATCGCTTTACGCGGTGCGCTCGTTGCGCGCGGGTGCGCGCGGTTATGTCACCAAACAGGAAGCACTCGGGAGTGTGCTGGAAGCGGTGCGCGCAGTCATGGATGGTCACACTTACTTGAGCCCGAAAATGGCGAGCCAGGTAATTTCGAAAGTGGTGGTAAACCGCATTTCACCCGACGAAGAAATCACCGACCGGCTAAGCGACCGCGAGTTGGAAGTGCTCGAAATGATCGGGGCGGGAAAGGAAATCAAAACGATCGCGAAGGCGCTGCACCTCAGCCCGAAAACGGTCGAGACGCATCGGAGCCACATTAAGGAAAAGTTGAATTTGGAGAACGCGCGGCAGGTCGCACGCTTCGCCGTGCAATGGGTGGCCGAACGCGCCATTTGATTCTTCCTGTAGCGGCGGTCTATGACCGCCGTGGGATCGGCGCACCGCGCCGAGAAACATTTTCAGCCGGCCGCGCGAGTGTTGATAAGATGGTTGGAGCGCAGGATTCGCACGCCGCCACGCTTCATCCGGCGAAGGCGAAAACCTTCGGGAAGATTAGGAAGCTCCGAACAAACGACCACGCGTTGTTGTCATCCCGAGCCGCGTAGACGGCGAGGGACCTCGCAAGCGCTTCACCGCTTCCGCGATCCATCGCGCGTGTCCGTTAGAGCGCGCCGCGGTTCTCTGCGTGGCGCAAATTGCAACTATGAGGTCCCTCGCCGTCTGCGCGGCTCGGGATGACGACGCGTTTCGTCAACGCCTATCTTTTCGGCTTCAGCAGCGGAAACAGAATCACGTCGCGAATCGATTCGGCGCCGGTGAGCAGCATCGTCAGCCGGTCGATTCCGACTCCGAAGCCACCGGCGGACGGCATGCCGTGTTCGAGGGCGAGCAGAAATTCTTCGTCGATCTTTTGCGTTTCCTCGCCGGCCTGCTCCAGCAAGCGCTGCCGTTGTGTGACTGGATCGTTCAGCTCGGAGTAACCGGGAGAAATCTCCTGCCCGTTGATGATCAATTCGTAAACGTCCACGAGCGAATCATCCTCGGCGTTTTGTTTTGCGAGCGGGACCAGCTCCTTCGGGCAATGCGTCACGAAAAGCGGATCGAAAGTTTTTTCTTCCACCAACTTTTCAAAAACCTGCTGCGTGACTTCGTAGTCCGCCATGCGCGGATTGATCTCGACGCCAAGCTCTACGCACCGTTCGCGCCGTTTCTCGCTCGAATAATTGAACCACTCGGGATCGACTTCGCGGATCAAATCGCGGTAACGTGCCCGTCGCCAGGGCCGCGTCAGATTGATGGTGCGCGTCACGTTCCCCTCCGCGTCCCAATGCTCGACTCGAATCTCTCCTTCCGCTTTCCGGTTGGAAAGCCCGGCCTCGCCTGTGGCTGCGTTACGACCGGTCTCCGAAATCTTCTCCGCCAGATGGCAAATCATCTCCTCGACCAGGTCCGCAATCTTCTCGAAGTCGGCGTAGGCCCAATACGCTTCGAGCATGGTGAACTCCGGATTGTGTTTCCTCGAAATTCCTTCGTTCCGAAAATTTCGATTTAGTTCGAAGACCTTGTTGAAGCCGCCAACGAGCAGCCGCTTGAGATAGAGCTCCGGCGCGATGCGCAGATACAGGTCGAGGCCAAGCGCCTTGTGATGAGTGCGAAACGGTTCCGCTGCCGCTCCGCCGGCCACGGCTTGCAGCATCGGCGTTTCAACTTCAAGGAAACCGCGCGCCTCCATGAAGTGCCGGATTTCGCGCAGAATCACGATCCGTTTTTCGAAAACGCCGCGCGACTGTTCGTTCGTGATCAGATCGAGATAACGCTGACGATAGCGCGCCTCCACGTCCTGAAGCCCATGCCATTTTTCGGGCAAAGGGCGCAGCGATTTTCCCAGCAGTGCGAGCTGGTGCACTTTCAGCGTTGGTTCGCCGGTCTTGGTCAGGAAACAGGTTCCTTCCACGCCGATGAAATCTCCGAGATCGACCAGCTTGAACATTTCGACCGCTTCCGCACCCACTTCTTTCGCGTGGATGTAAACCTGGATTCGCCCGGTCGAATCGCGCAGGTCGACGAAATGACTTTTCCCCATGTCGCGGTGCGCGGTAATGCGGCCGGCGGCCCGGAGCGAGGCGCCGTCAGCGAATTTTTCGCGGACCTCCGCGATCGTGCCGGAAGTTTCGTAAGCGCGGCCGAAGGGATTCGCGCCCAGCTTTTGGAGCGCTTCCAATTTTTCGCGCCGTTGCGCGATGAGACTATTTTCGTCGTCCATCTTCGGCCTGCGAATCTAAAGCGATGGGCTGAAATGAACAGCCAGAATCCGCCGCACCATATTCTCCTCCGCCAGAAGCGGATTATTCTCACACAAAGGCGCAAAGGATCACAACGGGTGAATGATTTCGAACCAGGGATCGATTCTTTCTGGACCCTTCTTTGTGTCCGTTGTGTGAAATCTTCAGTTCCAATATTCGTTTGCAAAAAAAACGAAGCCGATGAGATACTTTCGCGCGTGCCGGCCCATGGATCGGACTCGGGACGCGCCCTTTCCTCATGCCTGTCGACCTACCGCAAACTGCCTCCAAGACTGACGGACCTCTCGTCAAACAATTCTCGATTTTCCTGCCGAACAAAGTCGGCGCGATGCTCGACGTGGTGAAGCTGTTGCACACGAATAACACGCACGTCGTCGCGCTCAGCATCTCGGAATCCACGGATTCCGCCATCGCGCGGATCGTGGTGAGCGATCCCGAGCAGGTCGAAGAGCTTTTTCGCCGGCACGATGTTCCGTTCGGAGTCTGCTCGATGGTGGTGGTGGAGCTGCGTGAGGTGGCGACTGAGCTGGCCAAACTGCTGGCTGCGCTCCTCATGGCGGAGGTGAACGTGCATTTCACTTACCCACTACTGACGCATCCGCGCGGGTTCGCGGCGCTCGCCTTGCACGTGGATGACACCGATTGCGCGTCGTCCGTCCTGCTCGGCGAAGGTTTCAAACTTCTCAGTCAGGCCGATATCTCGCGCTAGCGCTCTCTTTTCGTAATCGTGCTCGTGCTCCTGCTCGTGATCGGTTCTTCTCCGCGTCGATCACGATCACGAGCACGAGTGGAAGGAAGGACGACTTTGCGCGCCGGCGATTACGGGGCATAATTCCCGGCATAAGATATGGAAGCAGAGGTTATCTCGTCACCGACGCCGACGCCGGATAAAATCTTTCGGATCGCGCTCTGGGTGGTTGTCGCGTTCGGCGCGGCGCAGCTTTCTTTCGTCGCCGTGCATTACATCGCCCGCGCGCGGGAGCAATACGTCGCGGCGCATCCGCACGTGCCCGCGGTACCGGCCGCGAGCCCGAAAGCCGCGACGACTGCACCGGCCCAGGCTACGACGCCTGCCGCGGTCGCGGCCCAGTCACCAAGCGCCGCCGTTCTTTCCACCGCGGAGAAGCTTTTGAAGGAAGCGACCGAACTGCGCGATCGCGGCGATACAACCAGCGCGCTGGCCCGTCTCCAGGATGCCGCGCAACGCGATCCGAAAAACGCGAACGTGCTGGCCGAGATGGCGATGATTTACGAGTCCATCCAGCTCTTCGAACGTTCGAACGAAACGTGGCGCAAGATCCAGGAAATCGGTCCATCGGCCGGGGCGCTTTACGAGCTGGCGGACATGAAACTGAAAGGTGTCGCGCTCGCGCCCACGACCGGTCCGGGCTTGGTGGGCGCTTCGCCGCTCGATGCCGGCACCACTCGCAACGATTCCGATGGGATTCCCGACGGCTCGACCTTTGGCATTACGGAAGTGACTGCGACCGACTCTCCCGATGCGGACTCGGAGACGAACATGAAACTGAAGATCGCGGTGAAGGCGCGGCCGAACACTCCGATCGATCACACGAAAGTGAAGATCCAGGTTTTCTTTTACGACACCGTGGATAACAAGGAAGTGGTGTTGACCGACGCCGATGTCAGTTACGAATGGCTCACTCCGCACCACGATTGGAAGGACACCAACCCCGAGGTTCTGGCCGTGACTTATATGCGGCCCAAGAACAAACCGATTTCATCGGACGCAGCGCTTTCCGCGGCGGCAGCCGCAGTCACGCCGTCCGCCAGCACGAAGAAGAAGGCTTCGACCAAGAAGACCGAGCCTGTGACAGAACTGCCGGGCGACGCGGGCCACCGGAAATATCTTGGTTACATCGTGCGCATTTATTACAACGACCAATTGCAGGCCGTGCGTGCCGATCCTTCGAAACTTCTCAATCTCTTCCCGCCGCCTTTTACCGCGCCTCAGTGATGCAACTTCTCATCGTCCACGACGACGCTGAGGTTGGAGGACAGTTGATGGGAATGGTGCAGGACTACACCGAGCACGATTGCGATCTGGTCGAGAGCGACGAGGCGGGGCTTCGCTGGGGGCGGCAGCATGCGCGCTGCGGAATCTTGCTCGCGCAACTGGAAGGTCCGGCGGTGGATGGGCTCACGCTGGGTGGATCGCTCGGCGAAATTTTCCCAGGTCTGCAAACTTTGTTCCTTCCGGCTTATCCCGCGGTGGAACGGCGACTCGAGATCACGAAGACGAAAGTTTTTCCCGAGCCGATCGACGGCGAGCGTTTGCTGGAAGCGATCGAAGAGGCGGCCGCGGCCAGGCCGGGCGCTCCGGATTTCTTCCATGTCATGGACGTGCTCCAAATGTGTTGCTTGAGCGGGCGAAGCGGCGCGGTGCAGATCGTGAAGCAAATTCAGAGCGGCATCATCTATTTGCGCGACGGAAGAATCGTCCACGCGGACAGCGCGGCGGTGCGAGGGACTGAGGCGTTGCTCGATATTTCCGGATGGGGGTTGGTGGAGTTTGCTTACGATTCGTCTGTCCGCGGGCCTGAGACTATTTCAAAGCCATGGGACGAGGCATTGATCCAGGCCGTCGTGCGTCATAACGAGGAATCGCGGGAAGACGGAGAGCAAAAGTTCGAGGAGCCGCGCGCCACCGACGCTGTCCCGCCCCCGAAGAAGCGTGGGTTCTTCGGCGCTCTGCGGCGCAGCTGATCTTTCTCCGGGGACCGCAGGCTGGCAGCCTGCAGTTGCCGGCAGCTTGCCGGCAACATCTGAGAACGCGACACGGTTCACGGCGTGACAAAGCCGAACGACGCGTCTCGGCAAGCTGCCGAGACGGGCAGGCTGGCAGCCTGCGCTCCCCAGATCTGGATCACGCGATTCTTTCTTCTCCACGCGAGATGCGTTACTCTAGCCGCCGATGAAATTTGTCGTTCACCTGGTCGCGTTCATTTCCTTGGCCGCGGCGGCGCGAGCGCAGATCCAGGTGGAACTAAAATTCCAGCGGCTCCAGTACATCGCGCACGAACCTGTGATGGCCACGGTGAAAATCACAAATCTCGCCGGACGCGACGTCGACCTCCACGATGAAAACGGCCAGCACTGGTTCGGTTTCGAAATCAATGCAGGCGAGGGCCGCCTCCTCGCGCCGCTCCGATCGCACGAACCTGATCCGGCTCTCCACGTACAAGCGGGCAAAACCGTCACGCGAAAAATCAACCTCACCCCGGATTTTCCCGTGCACGATTTCGGCGCCTATCATGTCCGCGCGAATGTTTACTTCGCCGACCTGAACAAGTTCTTCTATTCGCAGACGAAAGTTTTCCAGGTCACGGACGCGCGGGCGATCTGGCAACGGACGGTCGGCGTTCCGGACGGAATGCCGGGCGCGGGCCAAGCGCGCACCTACTCGCTGCTCTCGAATCGCTTCCCCGATCACACGTCGCTCTATGTGCGGGTGGAAAATAAAAACAACGGCGTGGTCTACACGACCTACTCGTTAGGCCGCGTCATCGCCTTCGACGAGCCCCAGGCCGAGCTCGACCGCGCAAATCAATTGCATGTTCTTCATTGCGCCGCGCCGCGAAGTTGGGCTTATTCCCACATTGGCTTGAACGGAGAACTTCTGGCGCGCTCTATTTTCATGGAAACAAAAACGCGTCCGCATTTGCGGCACGCGCCAGATGGCGCTATCGCGGTGCGCGGCGGAATGCTCGATGTCCCGGTCGCGCAGTCGGTGCGCGGTGCGGCGCAGAAGCTATCGACGCGGCCAACCACTGTGCCGGCCGACGATTAAAAAAATCTCGACCTAATCTTAATGACTCGTCTCCGTCATATTTTCCTCGCGGCCAGCTTCAGTTTTATCGCGCTCGCGTCGGTGGCATTCGGCCAGTCGCGTTCGACGGTCGTGATCGACGCCGGCCACGGTGGTTATGATCGCGGCGGTGTTCCCGGCCAGCGCATCAGCGAAAAAGACAAAACGCTCGACGTAGCCCAACGCCTTCGTCGCATCCTGGTGGCAAGCGGCTATCGCGTAATCATGACGCGTGACAGCGATGTTTTCGTTCCACTTCCCACGCGCGTGGCCATCGCGAATTCGTATCGCGGCGCGGTCTTCGTCTCCATCCATTTCAATTGCGCGTCGCGCGTCGGAGCAAACGGAATCGAAACCTATTATTACCGCGGGGACAGCGCGTCTCTGGCTCAGAGCATTCATCGCAACGTCGTCTCCAGCGCGCCCTCCGAAAATCGCGGGATTCGCCAGCGCGGCTTTTACGTTTTGCGCAGGACCGCGATCCCATCGGTGCTGGTCGAATGTGGTTTTTTGACCAACCCGACAGAGGGCCGATTGGCGCAAACCGGCGACTACCGGGAAAGGCTCGCGCAACAGATTGCCCGCGGAATCCGGCGTGAGCCCGCTCCATCTCGGCCCCTGACGGCAAGTCTGAGAAGTGTTTCCCTTGGCAACGATTTCGTGCGAGTGCCGGCGGAATCGTTCTCGCGCCGAAGCAGATCTTCGAGATCCACGCGCCATCACGCGAGCAGCAAGAAGCACAAAAAGAGCAGCGACGACGCGCCGAAGAAGAAAAGCAGGAAAAAAAAGAAATCGGAGGATTGATTGAATTCGCCGATCGTGAGCGCGGCGGAGATGCGCGCGGCGGAAGAGGCTGCCTTCGGGCGTGGTGTTGAGGTTGAGGCCCTGATGGATCAGGCCGGCGCGGGTATTGCGCGAACGGTCCGGCAATTTTTTCCGCGCGCCGGCAGGTGCATCGTTTACGCCGGGAAAGGTCACAACGGTGGCGACGCGCTCGTGGCGGCCGAATGCCTGCAGCGCGCCGGATGGGAGATCGACATTCGCCTCCCATTTGCTGAAACCGATTGCAGTGAGTTGACGCGCAAGAAACTCGTAGCGTTGCGCGATGGCCGCGAGTCGTGGCATCGGCATCTTGCCGATGGGACATGGGCTGGAAGCCCATGCCACACCATCATTCTCGACGGCTTGCTCGGTGTTGGCGCCAAAGAACTTTTGCGAGAGCCAATCCGCGCGGCGGCAATCGAAGTCAACTGTCTGCGCCGCGAGCAAAATGCTTTTGTCTTTGCGGTCGATCTTCCGACGGGCCTCAACGGCGACAGCGGCGAGATAGATCCCGATTGCGCGATCGCGGATTTCACGGCCACGATCGGTTTCGCCAAGCACGGCCTGATTGCCGATGCCGCGGTCGATTTCGTCGGGCGGATTGAAGTCGTGCCGCTGACTGAACTCACGGTGGAAGGCGTTCGAAACGAAATCGCCGCCACGGCGCATTCTCTGGCCGCGCTACTCCCACGACGAAAATTCGGCGCCTATAAAAATCAATTTGGCCGGATCGGTCTCGTGGCAGGCTCGAAAGGGTTTGCCGGCGCCGCGATCATGACGGCGACCGGTGCGTTGCGTTCTGGCGCAGGGCTGGTCGAGCTTTTCGTTCCCGAAGATATTTACGAAATAACAGCGGCAGCGGCCCCGCCGGAAGTGATGGTGAAGTCGACGCGTTCGTATCGCGATCTCGCGGACGAGAAGATCGATGTCTGGGCGGTCGGACCCGGTCTGGGAAAAGCTCATGCCGCGCGGATCCGCGATCTAATCGCGCGCGTCGAACAACCGATGGTGGTCGATGCGGATGGTCTGAACATCATGGCCGAAGAAATTGAGGTGCTGAAAAAATGCAGCGGTCCGCGCCTGCTCACGCCGCATCCCGGCGAGATGCAGCGGCTGTTTGATCCGGGCAAGATGTCTCGCGCGGGAACGGCGAGAAATTTCTGCGAACAATTTCCGGTGACGCTCTTGCTCAAAGGCTCGCGCACAATCGTGGCGGAGCGCGGTGCACCACTCAGCTTCAACACCACTGGAAATCCCGGCATGGCCACGGGAGGAATGGGCGACGTGCTGACCGGCGTTTGCGCCGGTCTGATCGGCCAAGGTTTGTCGCTTTACGATTCCGCGCGGTTGGGTACGTGGCTTTGCGGCCGCGCCGCCGAGCTTGCGATTTTCGATGGGAACGCGAGCGAACAATCATTATTGCCTAGCGACGTGCTCGCAAATCTCGGTCGGGCGTTTGGTGACCTTCCGGTCCATCTGGCGCCTCAAGGAGCGGCGCTTTCCAAACCGCCGCCGTCTTCCGGCGATCTAGAGACCGCCGCTCCTTGAGCACACGGCCCACAGGGCTGCCGTGGCTATTGTTGCAGCTTCGCGCGCGCCGCGATTTTTCGATGAAGAAAGACACGGTCTTCCGCATCTTTTTCGCGATGCGTTTGCTTCATGCGCAGAAGTAAATGCACATCGGCAAATGGAATTGGCACGCCGGCGACCTCGGCTACTTCAATTGATTTGCTTGCTTCGGCATAGTCGATTCCGCACGCCGAGATCATGAGATCGACGAGAATTTCGTCCGAAACGCGCACTACGGTGTAATCGCGAAGATCGTCCTCGCCGAGTTCGAGGATCGCTCTTTGTCCGGCAATGTTTCGAGCGCTTTCTTTACCCGAGCTTGATTGTCCAGCTCGCCATCTAGAAGAAGGTCGATGTCTTCGGTCGCGCGCAGATAGCCGTGATGGATAACGGCGAATCCGCCGACGACGAGATAACGCGCGCCGCACGTGTTGAGCGCCCGGCAGAGCGCTACGAGATCGTCTTCTCTCGGGATGCGCCCCGGATCCGGCAATTCATTTTCCATTCGTTGAACTCGGTCCAGCTTTTGAATCGGAAAACACCTTTAGGCGGGCGGGCACCGCCCAAGAGAAGCTCGGCGCGCGCTTACAGCCGATTGAACCGTTCCCAGTAAGGACGAGGATTTTTTCCTCCCAGAACCCGGGTGGGCCGATTCGATTTCACGCTAGTCTTCTAGTTGCACCGGCCTCCTTGCGCAATAGCAAGGAGTGCCAGGAACAATCCGCGCGTGCATTTGAAGGAAGTTATTCAGAGGACGTTTTTGGCGCAGGTTGCGCCAGGAGTTTTTGAAATCGCGGATCGTTCCGGACCGGGTCCCATTGCCAGCGATTGCGCAGATCATTGTAGGTGATGCAGCAATTCGTGTTGTCGATCGGCCCCGGAGACGTGAGCAGGTGATCGAGGAGCGGCAGGGCCGAATCTAGCTCGCCGACGCGCGCGTAGATCATCGCGAGAAAGCCGGCCATCCACGGTGCGTTCACGGCGTCCTTCGAATCCGGCTCCAATTCTACGGCGCGGTGGCCTTCGCGAATAGCGTCCTCTTTGCGATCCATAAATGAGTAGAGCAAACCGAGGTTGCCATGTCGGATCGCGGTGTCCGGCGCCTGGCGCACCGCTTCTTCGAAGAAGGGCAGCGCCGCTTCAAATTTTTTGCGCGCCTCCGCTTGATCGCCACGCGCAAGGGCGGCGCATCCGCGATAGAAGCTCTTCGGGGTCGGCTGTCCGTTCGATTGAAATTGATCGAGTGGACACGCGGTCATGGCCTGATCCGCCGCGTTGTAATCGCGTTGAATCATGGCCAGATCCCAGCGGGCTCTGGTCACAAGGCCGGCCGGATCGACGCCTGGTAGAATTTTCCCCAGCACTTCTTTCAACGTCGCGGTGCTTCCCTGAGACCAGAAATCGTAATAGGCGCGGGTGATTTTCGCGTTGACCGAATCTGGTGCGAGCGCGGAGACCCGCTCCTGCATGCGCGCCGCGTCGGACCATTCGTGCAGAAAGCCGTAGGTATAGGCGATCTCTTCGGCGACGTTCGCGTTTCCCGGATCAATCGTCAGCGTCTTCTTCAGGAGATCGAGATTATCATTCCACCGCCCCTGACGGCGCCGGATCGCGGCCGCGAAATAACCGACGTCGCTGTCGTTAGGCAGAGCCTTGCCCGCGATGGCAAATTCCTCCAGCGCCTTATCGTAATTCGTGTCCACCCAGTAATAGTAGAGACCGAGCGCGAGATGGCCCTCTCCCAGGTCCGGCCGCAACTGCAAAGCCTTCTCCGCTTCCGATTTGATCCGGGATTTGCGCTCATCGACCGAATCGAACCAGTGATAAATCCTCCCGATCGTGGCGGACAGCCGTGCGTGCGCGAGCGCGAACGAGGGGTCGTGCTGAATCGCTTCACCGTAAAGCTGCTCGGCCACGCTGTAGTCTTCGAACAAACGATCGGGATTCGATTCGTACGAACGCGCCTTGAGATAGAGGACGTAGGCGTCCGGGTTCTCGGTCGGCTTGGTTTCAACGCCGACTTTTTCCTCCGGGCTCAGGGTAGCGCGCAGCTCCGCCGCAATCTCCGCGGCAAGTTCGCCCTGCAGGCCGAGCGAATCCGCCAGCGGGCGATCGTAACGATTGGCCCAGATGTGGTGATCGTTGCGCGCGTCGATCAACTGCACGCTCACGACCACGCGATTTTGTCCGCGGCGCACGCTTCCTTCCAGCACGTTGACCACGCCGAGGGCCTCGGCAATTTGCCGCAGATTATTTTTACCCGCGCCGCGGTAAGGCATCACCGACGTGCGGCTGATCACCTTCAAATCATGGATCTTGGCGAGGCTGGTCAGGATGTCGTCCTGAATTCCGTCGGCAAAAAACGCGTTTTCTTTGTCGTCGCTAAAATTGTCGAACGGAAGCACCGCGATGCTTTTTTCCATCCGCTCGGAAGAGGCGCCGCTTCGATGGAATCGTTGGAAAATGAGAAACCCAATGATGCCGAGAAGAAGCACGATCATCAACGCGTTGAGCTTTCCGCCGCTCTGGCGTTCGCCTGATTTTTCCACTGGCACGTCTTCCGCGCGCTTAATTCCTTCCGGCGTCATCTCATAGGCCCAGGCGAGAATTAGCGCGATCGGGAACCCGAGCAATATGGCGACGATGATCAGCCGCACGCACCAGTTCGGGATCTGGAGAAACGGAAATGTTTGGGTTGCGATTTGGATCACGATCCATCCCACGATGGCGTACGCGACCGCCACCTTGTAAACGCTGCGTCGCCGCATTTCGGCGAAAAAATTTCCAAGGTTCATGCGCTTCTTCCTGAATTAGTATCGCGCTTCCGACGCGTTGCGAGTCAAAAGCGAATTGCTAGGCGTTGGAGGCGAACTCCGGGGAGCGCAGGCTGCCAGCCTGCAGTTGCCGGCAGCGTGCCGGCAACATCTGGCGACGAAATATGTTCTTGCGCATGGTCGAACCGGACAGCGTCTCGGCAAGCTGCCGAGACGGGCAGGCTGGCAGCCTGCGCTCCCCGGAAGAGAGAAACCGCGCTCGATCCATTATGACACGCGCGCGCGGAATGCTAACTTGTGCGATGGCGTTTGAGCTCGAATCCAACTACAAGCCGCGGGGCGATCAAAGCCAGGCGATCGCGAAGCTGTTGAAGTCGATTGAGGCTGGCAATCACCATCAAACGCTCCTCGGCGTGACCGGCTCGGGGAAGACCTTCACGATGGCCAATGTCATTCGCGAGCTGGATCGGCCCACGCTCGTCATTTCCCACAACAAGACGCTCGCGGCGCAGCTCTACTCCGAGTTCAAACAATTCTTCCCGCGCAACGCGGTCGAATACTTCGTCAGCTACTTCGATTATTATCAGCCGGAAGCCTACATCCCGCGTTCCGACACCTACATCGAGAAGGATTCGTCCATCAACGAAGAGATCGAGCGGCTTCGGCTTTCCGCGACGAGTGCGCTGCTTTCCCGGCGTGACACGATCGTGGTTGCGAGCGTCTCCTGCATCTACGGCGTCACGTCGCCCGAGGATTACCTGCGCATGCTTCTCACCGTGAAACGCGGACAGCAGATCAGCCGTGAAGCCGTGCTGGGCCGGCTCGTGGACATGCTTTACGAGCGCAACGACATGAATTTCTCGCGCGGCAAATTCCGCGTGCGCGGCGATGTTGTGGAAGTTTACCCCGCCACCGCGGATGAAGAAGCGATCCGGCTCGAATTTTTCGGCGACGAGATCGACGCGATCACGCGGTTCGATCCACTCACCGGTCATGCGCACGAGACGCTGAGCCTCATTACCTTTTATCCCGCGAAGCAATTCGTCACGCCCGCGGATAAGTTGAATCGGGCGCTCTCGTCGATCCGGAACGAGCTGGACCATCGCATTGTCGAACTCGAATCGCAGAGCAAGCTGCTCGAAGCGCAACGCCTGAAAATGCGGACGGAGTACGACCTGGAGATGTTGCAGGAGATGGGATTCTGTAACGGGATCGAGAATTATTCCCGGCATCTTTCCGGCCGGATGCCGGGATCGAAGCCGTTCACGCTCCTCGATTTTTTCCCGAAAGATTACCTGCTGGTCGTGGATGAATCGCACGCCACGATTCCGCAGATCGGCGGGATGTATGAGGGCGATCGTTCGCGGAAAACGGTGCTGGTGGAATATGGGTTCCGGTTGCCGAGCGCGCTCGATAATCGGCCGCTGAATTTCAAGGAATTCATGGGGATGACAAACCAGCTCACTTATGTGAGCGCGACGCCGGCCGAGTTCGAGATCAAGAACAGCGTCGTGGGGAACAAAGGATACTTTCCGCATAAGCGGGAACGGATCGGCGAGGAGGAACTGGTGCCGTTTGTGGTGGCGGGCGAATCTGTAGCGGCGGTCTATGACCCCCGAACGCTTCAGGACGGCGCTCATAGAGCGCCGCTACCGCAACGCCCAACGGCTAACGGGAAGGCGATCGTAAGCCGGACGGACCAGCCGCCGGAAGAGTTCGATGTGCACACGCCGGGAGCGCCGCTCGTCGTCGAACAGATTATTCGACCGACCGGACTGCTCGATCCGAAAATCACCTTGAAGCCGCTGAAGAATCAGATCGATGAGACGATCGACCTTTGCCGACAGCGAGTTGAAAAACAGGAGCGCGTTCTGGTCACAACGCTAACCAAACGCACGGCGGAAGATTTATCGGATTATCTGCGCGATGTCGGGCTGAAGGTGCGTTATCTGCACAGCGATATCGACACCATCGAGCGCGTGGAAATCCTGCGCGGATTGCGCGCGGCCGACTTCGACATTCTCGTCGGCATTAATCTACTCCGCGAAGGACTCGACCTTCCCGAAGTCTCACTCGTTTGCATTCTCGATGCCGACAAAGAAGGATTCCTGCGCAGCCAGACTTCCCTCATCCAAACCGCTGGGCGGGCCGCGCGCCACATCAACGGCGAGGTGGTTCTCTTCGCCGACACCATCACGCAAAGCATGCAAGCGCTCATCTCGATCTCCGATTACCGGCGCACCAAGCAGATGGAGTACAACGAGAAGCACGGGATCACGCCGACGACGGTGAAGCGCGCGATCCAGGAGAGTCTGCACACCATTTTGCGCGGCCGCGAAATCGCCGCGTCGGTGATCCAGGAAGCAGGCGGCGATTTCAATCTCACCGAGTTGCTGCGCGAACTGGAAGACGAGATGCAAAGCGCCTCCGCCAACTTGGAGTTCGAACGCGCCGCGCTTTTGCGCGATCAGATCATGGAAGTGAAGAGCGGCACCGGCCTGACGAAAATCGAGCCGAAACGCAGGCCGGTGAAATACTCGCGCGGCGGCGCCCAGCGTCGGCGGGGCTCGCGGGTGTAGCTGTCATCCCGAGCCGCGCAGACGGCGAGGGACCTCGCAAACGGTCGTCCGCTTTCGCGTTACATTGCGCGTTTCCGTCAGCCCAGCTCGCTTGTTTTCGGTGCCGCAATTTGCAGGTGCGAGGTCCCTCCCCGTCTGCGCGGCTCGGGATGATGCGTGTTTCTCGCCTTCCGTTGAAAAAACGGCGCCTGCTCTCGCACGCTATTAGCTTCATTCGCGGTTATGCGACTCTCGAAGTTCCTTCCTTCCTCTTTGTTCCTTACCATCTCGATAGTGCCTCTGACTTGGGCCCAATCAACGCCTACTACCGCGGGCCTCAACGCATTGCCCGAAGTGGAATTTTCCCGGCTGAGTCAGCGCGATCCGAATCCGCTGGGTGAGAAGGCCCTCGCGATCCATCCCGAGCAGTGGAAGCACGGCGAGACCGAGCATTTCATCTACCACTTCGTCGATAGCTTCGTCGTCACGCCGATCTCGGTGGAAGCGGAGTTTCATTACCGCGTGGTGGCGAAGGAACTCGAGCGCGAGCAGCCAGCCGGTGATACGAAGTCGCACATTTATGTTTTCGAGCGCCCGGCCGATTGGCAGCAATTTCAAAAGCTCGGCCGGCTGGAACCGTGGACGGGCGGGATTCATTCACAGGGCAGCCTCTTCATCGTGCGCAATCCAGCCTTTAAGTTCAGCAACAACACGCTGGGACATGAGATCGCTCACCTAATCCTCCACCGGTTCTACTCAGATGCGATTCCGTGCTGGTTGGATGAAGGATTCGCGCAGTATGTCTCGAAAGGCGCACACGCCAGCTATCAGCGGGCGCGTGGTTACATTTCGAAACCCCACTCGCAAGCGATCGCGACCCAGGATTTGATTCCGCTGACCGTGCTCGTCGCGATGACGCAGCCGCCTTCCGAACGTGTTGAAATTTTTTACAACGAATCGGAACGCTTTGTTCGCTTTCTGGCTTCGACGGACAAGCCAAGGTTTCTCGCGCTCCTCGATGCGCTCGCCCGCCATCAACCTTTCGACTCGACCGTGCTTCGCATTTATGCCGGCGAATTTGCGAGCGCTGCCGTGCTCGAGGAAAAGTTTCGCGATTACGCCGCGAAAGATTCCGAAACCAGCTCACAGCTAGCGGGTGAGTGAAACTCATTCGTTAGGCTTCGAGGGACGGATCGATCAGATCGGCGAAATCGCGAATTTTCGGCTTTGGTAGGGCGAGACTCTGTCGAGCCAGAACGGATTGCCGCGATCCCGGCTCGACGAAATCTCGCCCTACCAAAACAAGCGATCCCGGCTCGACGGAGTCCCGCCCTACCAAACCAAGTCCTTCGTTATTCACCCTGGCCTTGTGAACATTCTGGGCGCGTGCGAAAAACGTCACAGTGCCTAAGACCAAGATCAAAGAGACGACCGCGAACATCCACGCCGTCGTCGGCTCGGATGAGAGCGAAGTGAAGCGAGCGGCGTCGGAGTTGGCGGCGAGACTCGCGCCGCCTGACGCGGGCGAATTCGGCGTCGAAGTGATCGACGCCTGCGCCGATAACGTCGATCAGTCCGTTTCCAGAATCAGATCGACGATCGAGGCTTTGCAAACGCTGCCATTTTTAGGCGGCGGTAAATTAGTCTGGCTGAAGAACGCGAACTGTTTGGGTGACAGTGTCATTGGGCGTTCCGCCTCGGTGCAATCCGCGCTGGAAGATCTCGCGGAGTTGCTCGACGCCGGGTTGGGTTCGGAAGTGACGTTGTTGATTAGCGCAACCGAAGTCGATAAGCGGCGCTCGTTTTACAAGACGCTCGGCAAGCGCGCGGAACTGCAAGTGTTCGATCGTCTCGACTCATCGCGCGTTGGTTGGGAAGAAGAAGCCACCGAGATTGTGCGGCGGCGGGCGAAAGCGCGCGGCTTGCGGTTCGAAGAGGAAGCGCTCGATCTTTTCGTGCTGTTGACCGGCGGCGACACGCGCCAGATCGAGAACGAGTTGGAAAAGATCGATCTTTATTTGGCTGGCGAGCGTGGGGTGGGGGTCGAGCAGGTGCGGGAGCTGGTGCCACTCTCACGAGCCGGAGTCATTTTCGAACTGGGAAATGCGCTGGCCGCCTGCGACCTCGAACGCGCGCTCACGCTGGTCAAGCGGTTGCTCGACCAGGGGGAAACCGCAATCGGCATCCTGCTCGTCGCCATCCTGCCGACCATTCGAAATTTGCTGCTCGCGAAAGATCTGATGGAGCGGAACCGGATTCCGCGCCCGCCCGCTCCCTTCACTTTCATCTCCGCGCTGAACCGTTTGCCTGCGGAAGCGACGGAGCATTTGCCGCGAAAAAAAGATGGTTCGATCAATGGTTACGCGCTCGGCCTGGCGGCGCAGCAGGCGCATCGATTTGAGACAGCGAAGCTCATTGCCGGTCTGGAAGCCTGCCTCGAGGCGAATCTGCGGTTGGTCACCAGTCAGCTCGATCACGAATTGGTGCTAACGGAGATCGTGGTCAAGCTGCTCGCTTGCTAATTGTTGATAGGGCGAGACTCCGTCGAGCCGCGCGTGTTAACGGCTCCGCGGAGCGTCGCCCTACCAAAAGATTCTCAGTAGCAAGTCCAAGCGAGCGGAAGCTCGGGGCATGGTGGGGTTAAACCGTTTCGCCCATCTGCTTGCGCGCGAGCGGGCCCACCCAGGGAATGTCCCAGCGCACGCCGCTGAACGCTTTCACCATCGCGATGACCGTGATGACGAGGAAACCCAAATAGATCAGGTCCGTAGCGAAGATCCAAAGTCCGGCGAAAAAATGCCCGATCACGGGCAGCGACCAAAAAATATGCCAAAGAATATTGGTGACGATGGAGAAGAGAAACCAGATGCCGCCAAAGATGATCGATTGCATCGCGTAAAATCGAACGAATTGATCGTGCTTTTCCCAAATGTAAAAAACCAAACCTCCCAGGAGTGGAATACAGGCGAGGGCCGCCGCAACATTCGAAGGCAAACCGGTTGAGGTCGGTTTTCCGATCGGTTCGGCAGGTGGCGTGGGAGCGGGCGACGGCGTGGGATCGACGGGATCGGGCATACGACTAGTTTAGGAGACCTCGGGGGTCGCTTGTCAAGGTAAGTCGGAGTCCATACGATTGGTCGCTCGGTGAATTCCGACTCCATTTGCACGTGACACCAATCTTGATTCAAGCAGGCAACCAGGAGTACGAGGCGCTGGTCGGTTCGCAGTTGCTCGAAGAAATAGGATCGTTGGTCGCGCAAAAACTCCGGAGGCCGCGATGTGCCGTCGTTTCGGATGAGAATGTCGCCCCGCTCTTCGCCCAGACGGTCTTGCGAAGCCTAACGAGTGCTGGTTTCCAGCCCGCATTGATTACGGTTCCCGCCGGCGAAAGATCCAAGTCGTTAGGCCGGGCTGAGGAGATTTGCCAGCAGATGAGCGAGGCGGGATTGGACCGGTCGTCCTTTCTCATCGCGCTGGGCGGCGGGATGGTGGGCGATCTCGGTGGATTTGCCGCGGCAATTTATCATCGCGGGATTCCATGCGTGCAGGTGCCGACGACGCTGCTCGCACAAGTAGATAGCTCGATCGGTGGGAAGACCGCGGTGAATATTGCCGCAGGCAAGAATTTGATCGGCGCCTGGCATCAGCCCGCGCTCGTCATTTCCGATGTGGACACGCTTGCGACCTTGCCGCCGCGCGAGCGGAAGCAGGGATTCGCCGAGATCGTCAAACACGCCATCATCCGGGATGCGAAGATGTTCGAAATGCTTCAGCATTTCGATGGACAGGATCTCGCGGCGCTTGTCCGCCGAAATGTTGCGATCAAGGCTGCGATCGTCGCGGCCGACGAACGCGAGACGAAAGGCGAACGGGCGCTGCTCAATTTTGGGCACACCATCGGTCACGCGATCGAGCGGGCGGGGGATCTCCTCGATTTAATGCATGGTGAAGCGGTCAGTCTCGGGATCGTTGCCGCATGTGAGATCTCCGTGCGAAAGGCAGGCCTGGCCGAAATGGAGCGAGATCGAATTCTCAGCACGCTTGTGGATTTTGATTTGCCGACGCGATTGCCGGCAGATTTCCCTCGCGAAAAGATTCTCGAAGCAATTCGATTCGACAAGAAATTCGAGCGCCAGGAAGTGCGCTTCGTCGTTACGCCCGCGATCGGCTCGGCGCGTGTCGCCACCGATGTGACGATCAATGACATTCGCATAGCAATCGCGGAACTTTAATTGGTAGGGCGAGACTCCGTCGAGCCGCCTGCGTTGACGGCTCCGCAGAGCGTCGCCTTACCAACAGAAAATCACTTCCGCGCCTCGCGATAATATTCGACCAAGCCATCCGCCACGCTGTCCGCGTACTCGCGATAAATGCTCGGGCGTTCGATTCCGTTGATGGGACGTGTTCCCTCGTAATCTCCCGCTTGAACCCGCGCGAAGACGTCGCTGTTGTTCATGACGTAGGGCTCGAAGTAAACCACCGGACATTGATAAAGCCGTGTCGCCACGAGATTACGCGCGTAAACGTAACCGCTCGTGCCGACTTTCTTGACGTTGTCGGTCGTATATTCATACGGCGGCAGTTGCGTTTTCTTCGCCATGACCGCCGCCACCGTGTCGGCGATCTTGATCTCTTCATCGTAGGCGCGGCTCAAGAGCCGTCGCATCATCTCGAAACGTTCGTCATCAAACGCGAGTTCCGATTCGAGGTAGGAACCGTTCACGAGGAGATGCAGATGATTCTTGTCGATAAAGGTAGGATTGCGCTCATCGCCCCAGGCTTCCGCATTGAAATGGAGACACAGAACGAGGTCGGGATGCAGCCGGGAATTAACAAGACGCGCTCGCTGACGGATCTCGCTGCCGCGGTAAAAAAGAATTTCGCTCTGCCATCGAATGGTTTGCTCCCGCAGAGGATCGTCTCGTGCATCGAAATTTTCGCGTGGATTTTCCGTGCCGGCCGCCTTTAGAACTTCGCGCGCCGCGCCCTTGAAATCATCCGGACGAAACGGTGTGACAGGAGTGTTCTTCTTGCGCACGAAAGAAACGCGCGCGCCGAGAGTGCGAAGTTTTACCGCGAGCAGTTTCGCCACGCGCAAAGTCATCTCGCCTTCTTCCACGGGCGGTGCGTCACCCAGTTTGAACCAGCGTTCCTCCATCTTCGCCCACTCGCCACCGATGTGGCCAGGATCGAGTGCGATTTTCAATCCCGCGAGGATGCCGGTTCGCTTTCGACGTGGCAAAGATTTCGCTGTGCGCCAGTTGTGTTTCGGCGATTCGCGGCTCGTGTCGTCTTTGGCGAACTGCAGTGTGAACCATGTTTGCGCGTCGCGATTCATGAGGACGCGGGCGAAATCTTGATCGATGCGAATGAAGTCGTCGCTGATTCCGTGTGGGGCATACACACCGCGCAGCAGCCGCTCGAACTCGTCATGCGTGATGGTCCTTTGATATTTCTCAAGGGCTTTCCACTTCGGTGGATCGGCCAAAGGATTGCTGAGGTGATCCGCTGCGGTCGCGGAAAGGGGCCGGAGGAAGAGGAAAAGGAAGAGGGAGAGGAAGAGAAATTGGAAGATTCGCGGACGAAAATGAGGAGAGATCACGGTTTGGATTTCGGTCTGTTCAATACGATGCTCGCCGGATGCTGACGATTCTTTTTCTCGGCGACGTTGTCGGCGAGCCAGGCCGTAGCGCCGTGATCGCGCAACTGCCGCGCTTGAAGGAATTGTACGCGCTCGATTTCATCATCGTCAACGGCGAGAACGCCGCGGGCGGCCGGGGAATCACGCCGAAGATCACCATCGATCTTCTGCGCGCCGGTGTCTCTGTGATAACGACCGGCGATCATATTTGGGACCAAAAAGAAATTTTCTCTTTTATCGATACGGAGCCGCGTTTGTTGCGCCCGGTGAATTACCCGGATGGTGCGCCCGGCTCCGGTTCGATTGTGCTCGAAACCGCGAAGGGCCCGGTGGGTGTGATCAATGTGCAGGGCAGAACTTTCATGCAGCCGATCCTCGAAAATCCGTTTCATGCGGTGCAGATCGCGGTCGAACAAATGCGGCAGCAAACGTCGACCATTTTCGTGGATGCCCACGCGGAGACGACGAGCGAGAAAATCGCCATCGGACGTTTTCTCGATGGAAAAGTTTCAGCGGTCATCGGCACCCACACGCATGTCCAAACGGCCGACGAACAGATTTTCCCAGGAGGCACTGCTTTTCTCTGTGATGCTGGAATGTGCGGTCCGGCGAATTCAATCCTCGGTCGCGCGATCGATCCGATCGTGAACCGCTTCATCTCGAATCTGCCCGCGCTTTTTCCGGTCGCGCGTGGCGACGTGCGGATTTGCGGCGTGGTGATTTCGATCGATGAAATGACAGGCCGCGCCGTTCAGATCGCGCGCATTAACGAACTGATCTCCGAGCAGTCGGCGGCGCCGGCGCCAGTGGCACCTCTCTAGCCGCCACCCTAGGGGCGGCGTGAGTGTCCGCGCAATATCAGTCTTCGGCTCGCGGTTCGCATAGCGAAGCGGCTACAGAAATTAGATTATTCCGGAGTCGCGGCCGCGGCCTTTTCCGCCGCGTTCTCTTCCACATCATCCGCCTGCACCGAGAACCGCCGTTTTCTCCGCGCGGCGGGCAACGGTGAAAGCGTCATCGTGACATTGCGGCCGGCGATCTTCGGTTCCATCTCCACTTGCGACATCCCGGCGAGATCGTCACGCACCTTCTCCATCAATTGCATGCCGAATTCCTGATGGGCCATTTCGCGGCCGCGGAATTGTAACTGCACGCGCACCTTATTCCCCTTGTCGAGAAACGCTTCGCCGTGCCGGATTTTCGTCAGGTAATCGTGATCGTCGATATTTACCCGGAACTTGATTTCCTTCAGCTTCGTCCCGGAGGTTTTCTTCTCCTTCTCCTGCTTGGAAATGTCATAACGGAACTTTCCGAAATCGACGATCTTGCACACCGGCGGGTTGGCCGTGGGCGCGACTTCGACCAAATCCAGGCCGAGGCTTTGAGCTTTGCGCAGGGCGTCCGAAAGCTTCATGACGCCGAGTTGTTCGCTGGTGGATGAGAGGATGACCCGGACTTCTCGAGCGCGAATCCGACCGTTTACACGAATTTGTGATTGCAGATTAAGTCAAAGCTCCTGGCCGGCGAAGAGGGAAGTGAACCGCGTCGTCGTATTATTTCACCGCATCTTTTCGCACGCCATCGCTGACGCCCGAAACACTTCTGCCTCACCGCGGCTGCGGACATCGCGGTGACGGGCCCGCGCTTTTTCGCAAGCCGACTGGAAGATGTAGGCAACATTTCTTCGGAGGCAAGGTTAATCTGCTGTAGCGGCGCTCTATGAGCGCCGTCGTTTTGCCTGGTCGCGTTCGGCGGTCATAGACCGCCGCTACAGGAGAGGACTCTTATCACTCGTTAGGTCGGGGGCGGCGCGCCGAAATGCGCGGCGTGCGAATCGTACGCCGCGAGATCTTCCAGCATCGAATCGATGGTTGCGACGACCGGCGGCAAAGTAGCCATACCGGAAAAAATCGCGCGATCTCCGATCTCGCTCTCGATCGCGAAGGTCGGCCGCTGCGTCACTTGCATGGCATGAAATTCGGCTGTGCTGGCGCGGGCTCGCGCTTCCACTTCCGAGGCCCTCGCGCGTTCGAGTAACTTTGCTTGATCGAGATCTCCCGCCTTAGCGCCAACTGCTGCCGCTATTTCCCATTTGCCGACCTGTTGTCCTTCGCGCAAAGCGGCGTTCGCGATCGCTGTCCAGACGCGATCATCCTTAACGCCAAAATCCCGCGCCGCTTCCGTGACAAGATTCGGCGCGAGATATTCGGCCAGGCCCGACTCGAACCATCCCGCGTTCAACATGAACGGAGACCGCATCAGCGTGCCGCTGCGGCGATAAAACCATTCCGACTGCTCGCGGGTCGCCGGAAGACCAGTCGGATCCATCAGCGCGATCTTCCAATCGAAATCGACGCGGCCCGCATACCGCTTTTGCAATTCGGTCCACGCCGGCAGCGCCCAGAAGCACCAGGACGAAATCACTTCGAGATAAAGCGTTGTCTTTATTCTCATGTCTCTCTTTGGTGTAACGGCTCAGCAGTTCTTGGAAAGTGAATAGTGACTGGTGATCAATGAAATGGAAATGGCCAAGCACGATTCACTGATCACCGGTCACCGCCGGCGTCGGGTTTGACGTTAAGCTAAGTCTGAACGCCTTTTCAATTTCCGCCGTGCTCGACCTCAACCATATCCTTCTTTTCATCGCGTGCGTTTCGCCGCTGGTGCTGCTTGCTCAAACCTGGAAGCGCGGCGGATTGAATCGCGGCTGGCGCATGGCGGCTTTCGCGGTGCTGGTGGTCGCGGGAGTGTCGTGGATCGTGAAGCCGGACATGGCGGGATATATCGGAGGCGGCGCCTGGCTCGCGCTGATGCTCGTGCCCTCGCTCGGATTGCGAAAGGCGGCGGAACTTGTTGCGCAACAACGCTACGCTTCGGCCTGGCGACTCGCGCGCTTGCTGCGCTTTCTGCATCCAGCTGACGGATTGCTCGAACAATCCGAAATGCTTCGAGCGCTCGAGATCGCACAACGAGGAGACTTCACTTCCGCACTCGCGATTCTGGGGCCGTTGCGCAACAGCCATACGAACGTCGGCCGCCAGGCGATCGCCCAATCCTTTCGAATCCGAGGCGATTGGGCTGGTCTGCTCGGTTGGCTTCGCGGCGAGCTGCCGCCGGGAATCATGCAGACCGATTTTGCGTTGCAGCCACTTTACCTGCGAGCCCTCGGCGAGACCGGTGGGCGCGACGAACTTCTCCTCGAATTCACGACGAACGCCAGGAGCATGATAGCCGCGCCGCAACAGGTCTGGCTTTACGATGTAAGCTTGCTGCCGGTCCTGGCTTTTGGCGGGCGCCTTCGCGCACTCTCGAATCTCCTGGAAACGAACCTGCGCAAAATTTCGCCCGATACGAAAGAGTTTTGGATTGCGACGGGTGAGATCGTGGCAGGTGAGAAGGAAGCCGGCCGAGCGCGCTTGGAAAATCTGCGGGCCAGGACCAATGATGGCTTGGCCCGAGCTGAAGCTGCCTACCGTCTCAAGCACGCTGACGAAATTGTGCACCCATCTCTTTCGCCCGTGACCGACGCGCTGCTTCGGCGCATCGAGCAAAGCGACCGGACATCGCCGCGGACTTTCGCTTCACAATCAGCACGGCCCGCTACGGTCGTGTTCGTTCTCATCGGGCTGAATATCGCGATGTTCGTCGCGGAGTCGGCGCTGGGTGGCTCGACCAATCCGTTGACCTTGCATCGGCTGGGCGCCCTCGAGTTCTTGGCCGTGCGGTTCGGGGGAGAATATTGGCGTCTTCTTGCTTCGCTCTTTTTGCACTATGGCCCGCTCCATCTCGTTTTCAATCTCTACGCGCTCTTCATCATCGGTCCTGGATTGGAGGACGCGATCGGCTCGGTTCGTTTCGGTTTTTGTTACCTTCTCTCCGGATTGGGCTCGAGCGCCGGCGTTCTGCTCTTGTGCCTGATTGGCTGGAACCGCGCCGAACAGCTGGTGGGCGCGTCTGGTTGCGTCATGGGTTTGGTTGGAGTGTGGGCCGGTTTGCTTTTGCGGCAGCGCGATGCGCCGATGGCCGGACGGCGCCTGAAAAATATTCTCGTGATCGTCGCGATCCAGACCGCGTTCGATCTCTCCACGCCACAAATCAGCATGGCGGCGCACATGAGCGGCCTCATCACGGGCGTGGTGCTCGGATTGATTCTCGCGCCACGTTCTTTCCGGGTGTGAGATGAACCTGTAGCGGCGGTCTATGACCGCCGCTCGCGCAATCACAGACGTCGGCCGCCGCTACAGGATGGAACGCTTGATGCTCAAGCTTTTCCTGCCAGATTCACGCTTCGTTTTCTATAAGGCTGCACCCGCTCCATGCCGACCTACCACACCTATAATGTGATTCCCACGCTCCCGGTCGCGCTCGAGCCGTTGCGTGAAATGGTTTTCAATTTGTGGTGGACTTGGGAACCGTCCGCACGCCGGCTTTTTCGCCACCTCGACCCGGAGCTCTGGAATCGCACGAACCACAACCCGGTCCGAATGCTGCAACTCTCGCGGCAGGCCCGGCTCGAGGAGGTCTCGCAGGACAAGAATTTCCTGCGCGAACTCAAAGAAGTGCACAACGCGTTCCGCCATTATCTCACGCGAAAGGACACTTACGGAAAGACCGGCAAAGGCAGCGCGATCGAAAAACCGGTCGCCTATTTTTCCGCTGAGTTCGGCTTCCACGAATCGATCCCGAATTACTCCGGCGGGCTCGGCATTCTCGCGGGAGATCATTGCAAGTCCGCCAGCGATCTCGATCTGAATTTCGTCGCGATCGGATTGCTCTACCGGCATGGCTATTTCAAACAGGAGATCGACAAGGAAGGCATCCAGCACGCGGTCAGCCTCAACCAGAATTTCCATCACCTGCCGATCAAGGAAGTGCGGAGCGGCGACAGCAATCTTCTGATTTCCGTGCGCCTCCTGGACCGGGAGGTCTTTGCGAAGATCTGGGAACTGCATGTGGGCCGCGTCAGCCTTTACCTGCTCGACACCGACATCGCGGAGAACAAAGCGGAAGATCGCCGCATCACGGCCGAGCTTTACGGCGGCGATCTCGAAATGCGCATCCGTCAGGAAATCGTTCTTGGCATCGGCGGCGTAAAAGCGCTCACGGCCCTCGGGATTGAAGCGGAAGTTTTTCACATGAACGAAGGCCACTCGGCCTTCCTCTCGCTCGAGCGCATTCGTCTTCAGGTCGCGGAGAAAAAACTCGATTTCTATTCCGCCTTGCAGGTCGTCGCTTCCGCGAATGTTTTCACGACGCACACGCCCGTACCTGCCGGCAATGATGCCTTCCCTCGGGAAATGATGCGAAAATATTTCGGCGACTTCGCCGCGCAGTTACAAATCCCGTTCGACGAATTTTTCCGTCTGGGTCAGACGAGCGTGAATCCGCAGGACGCATTCAGCATGACGGTTCTCGCGCTGCGTGTCAGCCGGCATTCAAACGGCGTGAGCAAATTGCACGGCGAGGTCAGCCGGTCACTCTGGAAAGATGTCTGGGCCGGCGTGCCGGGACACGAAGTGCCGATCACCAGCATCACTAACGGCGTGCACACTAAAACGTGGATGGCGCCCGAGTTTTCCGCGCTCTACCAAAAATATTTGGGCGATTGGGAAGAGCATCTGACTGATCCGGATTTCTGGCGGCGCGTGACCGATATCCCAGATGCGCAGCTTTGGGACACGCACCAGAAACTGAAGCTGCGTCTGGTGGAGTTCGTGCGCGAGCGTGTGCGGGTGGCACGAGAGCGGTCGGGCGAATCGCCCGAATCAATCCGCAGCGTCAATCGTATTCTCGATCCGGAAATTTTGACGATCGGTTTCGCGCGACGTTTCGCGACTTACAAACGCGGCGCGTTGTTATTCAGCGATCAAGAGCGGTTGAAACGGCTGCTCAACGACGACACGCGGCCGGTGCAATTCATCTTTGCCGGGAAATCGCATCCCCAGGATGAAGGCGGCAAGGCGCTGATCCAACAGGTTTACAAATTCAGCCGCGAACGCGGTTTCGAAAATCGCATGGTCTTCGTGGAAGATTACGACACCTATATCGCGCGCCGGCTCGTGCAGGGCGTCGATCTTTGGTTGAACAATCCGTTGCGTCCGCTGGAGGCAAGCGGCACCAGCGGAATGAAATTGCCGCCTAACGGCGGATTGAATTTGAGCGTGCTCGATGGCTGGTGGTGCGAGAGCTTCAATGGCAACAACGGCTGGGCCATTGGCGCGGAGATCAAGGGTGGGACCGTCGATTTCCAAAGCGAAGTGGATGCGGGCAGTCTCTATCAAGTTCTCGAGAACCAGATCATCCCGCTTTATTACGCGAAGCCGGACGGGAAACTGCCGCTGGCCTGGCTGCAATTGATGCGCGAATCGATCCGCAGCGTTACGCCGGTTTTCAACACGCACCGCATGGTGAAGGAATACACCGAGCGTCTCTACACGCCGGCGGCCCAGGCCCACCGTGAATTTGCGCGCGATGATTGCGCGGCCGCGACCAACCTTAGCAAATGGAAAGCGAAGATGCGCAAGGATTGGCCGCAAGTGGGAATTGTCGATGTTCAGGTCGGCAATAACGATCGCCAGAATATTCAAGTGGGCGAAGCGCTTCAGGTCGCCGCCAGAGTTCATCTCGGCGCCGTCGCGCCGGACCACGTGCGGGTGGAGGTTTACCACGGCGAAGCCGATAATGGAGGAATCAAAAATCCCGCGGTGACGGTTCTCGACGGAAGTTCGCCCACAGAAGGCGAGGGGAATTACATTTACCAGGGTTTGGTCCCAGCCTCGGACAGCGGGACCTACGGCTTCAGCGTTCGCGTCGTCCCGATCCATCCCCATCTCATGCAAACGCACGAGTTGCGTCTGATCACGTGGAGTTGAACTGATCACCCCTTCTTCTGGGGCGCACTAATGCTATCACCCGAGTCGCGAAGACGACGAGGGGCCTCGCAATGGGACTCCACGCGTCTGCTAGCAAGAAAACGACGATTACAGTTGCGAGGTTCCTCGTCGTCTTACGCGACTCGGGATGACAATTTAATAACGCGCCAAGCCGCAAAAAAATTCCTCGAAGTCCGTCTCTTCGCGGACAAGCCCATTTAGTGTCTCAAGACGCGCATCGCCCGCCGGCTCCGGCAGCGTCACCAGTTGCGAACGCGTGCCATTCGTGAAGGCAATCTCGTCCCATTGAATCGATGTGATCGTGTCGTTGAATCGTGCTACAGACCGGCCGCGAAAATACGCGCGCGTCGTTTCCGGCGGCGCGAAGATAGCGCTCTTGATTTCCTCCTCACTCACGATGCTGCGCATCGAGCCCTGTCGCAGCAATTCGTAAGACAGGCCCTGGTCCGGGAGAATGTTGTGATATTCGAGGTCGATGGCCTGAAGCCAGGGATCGGTCCACGAAAGTTTCTCCTCGTCGCGAAACGCACCGAGCAAGAGTTTCTTCGCTACCCAATCGACGCGATCACGCGTCAACTCGGCGTCCCGCTCGAGATCATTCAGCACCGCCTCCCATTCGCGCAGCAGCCAAATCGTTTCCGTATCTTTGGCGGCGATTTTCTGGGCGGCTTTCAAGTAAAGCCGCTGGACATCGATCGCGGAAATCTTCCGCCCGTCACTCAGCTCGAGAATCCAATCGTAATTCTGATCGCGGCTGATTGATTTCATGGCGTTAACCGGCTGCGCGATCTCGATCTGGGGCGCTTCCCCGCGCTCGATCAAGGCCAGAACGAGCGCGGTCGTTCCGACTTTCAACGCCGTCGCCCACTCGCTCATATTCGAATCGCCGAGGATTACGTGAAAGCGGCGGTAGATGCTCGCGTCCGCGTGCGGTTCATCACGCGTGTTGACCAGAGGACGCTTGTTCATCGTATCGATGCTGACGAGGACGTGGAAGAAATCGGCGCGTTGCGAAATTTGAAACACTCCGGGCTGACCAGCCGCGCTTTCCGCCTCAATCCCGATTTTGCCGGCGCCGGCGAATATTTGGCGCGTGATCAAGAACGGAAGCACGCCGGCGACCAGTCGGTCCCACGGCACTTCGCGCCGCATCAGATAATTATCGTGGCACCCATAGCTGTGACCGACGAAATCGGTGTTGTTCTTGTATAACCGCACCTCGTGGTCCGCCGGTAACTTCAAACTTCTCCGGCGGGCGCACTCCGCCAGGATCCGCTCGCCCGCTTTCTCGTGCGCGACCAGCTGCCGCAACGTCGTGCATTCCGGCGTCGAATATTCCGGGTGCGCATGATCGTTGTAGAACCGGGCGCCATTCGATAACACCAGGTCGCTCTTGATCTCCTCGAAACTCAGCGGCCGGCTCTTGTCGATCTCGTAGTAGGCCGATTCGTCCGTGTCCTGGAGCAGCTCCGCCGCCCGGAATCCGCGCGCGTCACGATGCGGATCTTCGAGCGCATAATCCCATTTCATATGCGCGCCGTGCTCGGTGTAGGAGCGCACCAACTCGATCGATTCCGCCACCACATCGATCGATTCCGCGCCCTGAATCGTGATTCCGTATTCCGTCTCGATCCCAAACACCCTCGTCATCGCGCATCAACATACCGCACGACGCCGGAGAGGCGAAACTCGACTCGTGGCCGGCGATCGGCGTCAGCCCGCAGCAACGATGAGCCGCCAGGCGATGGCGCCTTGCTCGAGCGCATGCTGATGATGATTTTGGGGCGGCAGGGGATCGCCGGTATTGGAGAGGACCTCCTCGCCACATCCTTGGCACTTATAAATCCCGGAGTACGGCGCGGTGATGCCCGGTGCGAACGCGGGATCAAACCGGGGATCGGCCACATTCGTGAGATAATGGGAATACTTATAGAGCGCCATGGAGGGTGGGATCGTTGAGGGTAGATTTCTCTGGGGAGATCGGTTCGATTTTTTGTCGTTGTGACCCGTTCGCCCGGATTCTTTCAGCAAAATCGGGAATTCGTAAAGTAGGAGAATTCCTACACCCCTCGCAAGCGGCGAAAGGTAACAAAGGCCATGCTCGAGCCGAAATGCGCGGCAGTTCCACCTCGGACGCACATGCTTTCGGAAAAAGTTTTTGAAAAATTTGCCAACTTCCACCCGCAGACCTCGTAGTGCGTTGTTAGACCCATGTCTCTTGATCCATCGATTAATCTAGACGGCTTCGACACCGCGACGACGCTGCGAGCGCTTCTTGTGGTGACGCCCAACGGCCGAGTTCAATTCGCCACGGCGCGAGCCCGTCTTTGGTTAAACGATCTCGTGCCGACGGCTTCAACCCCAGATCGCCTCCCGGAGGCGCTAATCCGTTGGCTCGCTGACGGAGTCTCCGGGAGGCAGCCATCGAGGTTCATCGTGGATCAGCCGGGCACGCGGCTGAGCCTGCAACTGCTTTTTCGCGAAACGAAATCACTTTGTTTGCTTCTGGAACGTAATCCCAAACCCGGTGCCACTCGCGCCGCGCGCAGCGCGCTAACCGAGCGCGAGATCGAAGTGCTCTCGTGGGTGGCGCAGGGAAAGACGAACGCTGAGATCGCAGAAATCCTGAGCTTGAAAACCTCGACCATCGGGAAATACCTCGAACGAATTTTCCCAAAGCTCGGCGTCGATAATCGCACAGCCGCGGCCAGTTTTGTCCTCGGGACACGCCGGAACGCCTAGGTCCCGGGATTTGGACTCGGTGAGGTTTCACGCTACCTATTAATGCTCGGCGTGATTGTGCCCGGCTGCGGCACGGCCCGCGCGAGTGCCAGTGGCGAAGCAACCCTGAAGCAGATAACCGCCGGTCGGCGCTTCCCAATCGATCATCTCGCCTGCCACAAAAATTCCGGGAAGCTTCCGCACCATGAGGTTGTCGTCGAGTTCTCTCCAACGGATGCCGCCGGCTGAGGAAATCGCCTCCGCGACCGGGCGCGGTCCGCGAAGCGACAAACTGAAACTCTTTACACGCTCGATCAGCCGGGCCAGATCGCGGTGTTCGTCGGGAGAAACTGTTTCGAGCAGGGCGATGGCGACGGCACTCAGTTTCCAGGCGCGAAATAAATCGTGTGGGTCGGACAGATTCACGGCTCGTTCTCGCAAGGCTTCAATAGCGAGCTGCGGTTTGAAATCGATCACGAGACACGGAGCGCTCATCGAACGGAGCATGCGGCCGAGACGATAAATTGCGCCGCCCTCGAGTCCGTGGCGGGTGATGAGCAATTCGCCGGAGACTGATTCGTTTCCGGCGCGCACGGTGAGATTTTTTAGCGGCATTCCTTCCGCTCGCGCCAGAAGCTTGGCAGGCCAGTCGACTTCCCAACCGCAATTCGCCGGCTGCCACGGAGCGATCTCGACTCCGTGCGTAGCGAGAATCGCAGGCCATGTTCCATCCGAACCGGTTTCCGGCCACGAAGCGCCGCCGAGCGCGAGAACAATCGCGTCGGCGGGGAGAGAAGACTTGTTGTCCGGAATCGTTACCATGGGAGCCGTTCCTTGGGGTTCGAATTGGGCGCGCCAACGTCCGGCTTCTCGTGTCAGACCGGAAAAGCGCGAACCGGTGCGAAATTGCACTCCGCTCGCGCGGAGACGCCGAAGCCACGCGCGCAAAAGGCCCGCGGCTTTTTGTCCGCGCGGAAAAACGCGTCCACTCGTGCCGACATAGGTCTCGACGCCGAGCGTCGTAGCCCAAGCGCGAAGGTCATCGGGCCCGAATTCGCGGAGCAAATCGCGCCAGCGTTCCGGTTCGTCAAGGTAGCGCGCGGGAAAGCTTTCCACTGGCTCGGCATGCGTGAGGTTGAGTCCGCCCCGGCCGGCCACCAGAAATTTCCGGCCCACGGAACGCTGTGCATCAGCGACGATGACCTGCGCGCCGGCGGCGTTGGCAACTTCCGCCGCGCGTAATCCCGCAGGACCGCCGCCAATGATCAGGACGGAGTTCGTTTCAATCGACATTCGCAAACGTAGAGCTACTCAAAGTGCGATGGTAGCAACATCCGCGTTTCTTGTTCAGGTGTTCGTCTAAGGTGTCATCCCGAGCCGCGCGGACGGGACCGCGACCAGGGGAGGAGCGCTGACCTCGCACCTGCAATCGATGCGTTCTAACGGAGAGTGGGCGTCATTTTCAGTTGTGAGGTCCTTCGGCGCGCTTCGCCAGCCTTAGGATGACACGCTTAGGAACGTGCGATCGCAGTCGGACGTGAGTCGCTCGCCCGGGAACTCGTTTACCGCATCACCTGCT
This sequence comes from Spartobacteria bacterium, assembly GCA_003134785.1. GTDB lineage: Bacteria > Verrucomicrobiota > Verrucomicrobiia > Chthoniobacterales > UBA10450 > AV80. The sequence goes on along the minus strand of PLCN01000017.1, from coordinate 52,225 downwards.
CCACCGATGCCGGATCATCGAGCAGGATCCACTCGACAATCGAGAGCGGCAGACTGCCGTTCTTGATCAGGTCGTCATGGAATTGGCCGAGCCGGAAATTGGCGCCGGCCTTGTCGCGATACCGCCCGAGCAGATTCATGATCTGCCATTTGCCCACGATGTAGCTAATCTTTTGCGTGGGACTCGAGGCCGCGCCCGCGGCTTCGCCTTCCGCCGCCTCGCGATCGAGTCCGCCTGCTTCCATAAAATACGCTACGGCCTGCTCGAACGTCCATTTGCCCGTGTGCAGATTTACATCGACCCCGATGCGCGCGGAACGATAGCGCGAGAGCCGCAGGATCTGCCCCTGCGCTACGGAATTGTCCGGGTAGAGCCCGGTCCGCATCAGCATCTCCTCGCCGTAAAGTGCCCACCCCTCGATAAAAACGCCGTCCCCGTTTTGCCGGCGGATTTCGTCGGTAAGATGATTCGCGATCGAGAGCTGCATGAAATGGCCGGGAATCCCTTCATGCCCGAGGATCGGCCTCGGATCTTCGATCGCCGCGCGGATGTAGAAGTTCTTCGATTGCGGGTTGTAGGTCGGAATGAAATAAAAACCGGCCGGGTCTTTATCGTAGACCCCGGGCGGATTCATGAAGCCGCCGGGACTGGTCGGTTTGAATGCCTCGGGCAATTGGCGGATTTCGAAGCGGCCGAGATAATCGGGAATGGTCACGAGCTGATGTTCTTTCAGGAAATTGATCATCTCCTGCTCGCGGCTTTCATAGGCTTTGAGAAACGAAGCCTGGTCCGGCGGAATATTTTTGCTCCGAGCCGGGTTCGGATCGGCCAGCGACGGATCGGGGAGCAGCGATTCGAGCGCGCGATAACGAGCCAACTCCGCGCGGCCGAGCATCTCGACCTGTTCCGCGTCGAGCGGGAGCATAAGGACATGCTTGAGATAATAATTGTAGTTCGCCGTGCCCATCGGCGCGAAGGCCACCATAGAGGACAGCTTTTTCTCGAGGCCGTCGGCAAATCCGTGGATCGCCACGAGCGCGGCGTCGCGCGCCTTCACCAGCTCGTCGCGTTCGTTAGGCGCGAGATCGCGCGCCAGCGTCATCAGGCTGTCGTTGAAGAGAGGATCGATCGCGCGCGCGGAAGCGATCGTGAGCTGCGCGAAAAGTTTTACCGGCTTTTGCAAATTGTGTCCGCCCTGCGCCAGCATGGCCGGCATCTGTTTGAGGCGCGCGGTCGCCGCAAGCGCGCGATTGCGCGGCGCGTCGTACTCTTTTTTCAAAAGGGAAAAAATCCCGTTACTGCATTCGCCCACGTAAAGCTGCGGGTCTGTCTTTTCCGATTGCAACACGCGGCTGTTGAAGTCGACGCCGTCGAGCTGCGAGCGGAACAGCATCCAATCGATGCGATCGTCCTTGGGCCAATTCGAAGTGGCCATGGCGCGCACCTGATCGAGCAGCTTCCGAACGTGTTGGGCGCGTTCCGCGATCTTCACGTCGGAGTAATCGGTCAGCCGATTATCCCAAGTATGAAGGCCAGCGTCGCTGCTGGCGACCGGGTAGTTTTCATTTCGCCACGCGTAGTACTCGTCCGCCATCTTGTGGAGCGCGGCGATGTCTGCCGGGCCTGTTTTAACCAAGACTGGTTTAACTGCGGGCGTTTCTTTCGTGATGAGCGCCTTGTTCGAAACGTCGCTTCTTGGTTCTGGGGTCGGCTGGGCATGTAAGACTAGGTTCAGCGCCGCGAAGATTATCGCCAGAGAAAGGAAACGAACGATCGACGTCATGCCATCGATGCTAACCGATTCGTCCCAGGAAGCGGAAGCGATTTCCTGTAGCCGCCGCCCTGTGGGCGGCGCCTGTTTTGCAGTGACCCGCAGTCCCCACGCTTCGCACAGCGAAGCGGCTACAGACTAGATCACTCCGCCGCGCGCCGGCGGTCTCGACTGCTCATCCCGGCGCACCGGCGAAAGTTTGACGACGTTCTCCGGATCGTAATCGATCAGCTTGAACCAATCTTCCGTCATGTCGGTCGGCGGAAAAATATCGTTCTCGGTGAACTCGGCGATGAATGAAAGCTGCAAATCACTCTCGCTGATTCCCTGATCTTCCTGCGTCGCAATCGCGCGTTTGATCGCCATCCCTTTCGCCCGCTCGACAATCGACGCGATGATAGCTCCGCTCAGGAGATCGCTCCGGTAAAGAATTTCCTTTCGTCCGCTCCGCAACGTAATCTCGAGAAACTTATTTTCATCGCGCCGTGCGAACTGCACTTCCAGGATGCGCTCGATCAGCCGATCGATCGCGGACCCAATGTTGCCGGCTTCCTTGGCCAGCGCGCCGTCGTAAGGAAGATCGTTCGTGAGATAAATCCGGTAGATCTCGCGCGCGCCCTCCTTGTTCGGCCGGTTGACCTTGATCTTCCGATCGATGCGGCCGGGTCGAAGAATCGCCGGGTCGATCAAGTCGGCACGATTCGACGCGAGAATGATTACCACATCGTGGAGCGAGTCGATCCCATCCATCTCCGAGCAGAACATCGGCACGAGCGTAGAGAGAATGTTTGAATAGCGAGAGGCGCGGCGTGTGCCCAAAATGCTTTCCGCTTCGTCGATAAAGAGAAATGGAAGGAAACCCTCGCGGCGTTTCTCGCGCGCGGTCGAAAAAATCTCGCGCACGATCCGTTCCGATTCGCCCACCCACATATTCAAAATCTCCGGGCCTTTGACGTGCATGAAATATTCCTTCATCTCGTCGCCCGTTTTCTCGCGAAGCTGCTTCGTCAGGTTGTAAGCGGTGGCTTTGCCGATGAGCGTTTTGCCGCAGCCGGGCGGGCCGTAGAGCAAAAATCCTTTCGGCGTCGCGTGCTGGAATTTTTGGAAAAGCTCGCCGTGGATGAGCGGCAATTCGATCGCGTCCTTGATCGCTTGCAGCGCCTGGTCCTGCCCGCCCACTTTTTCCCAGGGCAATTCCGGCACGTCGTCGAGGTAATGCTCCCGCGATTGCGGGTGGGCCAGAACTTCCAGCGCCACGCGATAATTTGGGTCGACCCGAACTTCATCGCCGGATTTGAGTGTCGCCTTCATCAGCTCGGCGGAACGCTGGAGGATCAGCGATTGCAATCCGTGTTCCGAGCCGACTCGGAGCCGGTCGGCGCCGAGCACCTCCGTGATTTTCGTCACGGGCCCGGCGGTTTCGAAACCAAGATCGCCCACGATGACGTAGGCTTCGTTGACCAGAACACGCGTCCCTTTCTTCAGCTTCGCCAGACTGATGCGCGGATCGACGTTGCAATAATAATCCGCGCCGCCGACGACAATGTGCGCCGTGTCGCGCGCTGGATTGCTGAGATAAGTGCCGATGCGATTCGCCGGCGAGGTCACCTTCTTGATGACTTCCTCAAGCTTCTCAATCATTTGCTGTGCTTCACCGATCGTCTCCTCCTGTGCGGCAATCTCCGAGCGGATCAGAAACAACTCGGGAAGATTTCGGTCGTCCGGGGGAAAAGAAGCGAGAACCAGATCGAAGGCTTGGAGCAAACTAAGCTCGCGCTTTCCCGGACGATCGTCCGGGGTTTCGAATTTCTTGCTGCGCTCGTCGTTCATTCGGAAGCTGTTCGATTATAAGCCTAGCGTGACGTGCCGCAAACTGAAGGGGCAGTTCGAGCGCGAACTTCGATTCACTGTTTCCCGCTGCTCACGCGGAATGACTTGAGCCAGTAATGGGTCTGAGCGCCATCAAGGTATTCAAAGAGCAATGTGTTTATTCCCGGCTGCACATAGCGGCCCAAGTCGATTTCATCGTCGGTCCAACCGCTCTTGGCCGGACTCGCGCGAAAAATTTCGCCGCCATTCAGCGTAATTCGAACCGGGGAAAAACCGGGTTTCTTGCCATCCGGCGATGAAGAAAGATGGCGAACACTGAGGTGCGTCGGTGGTTCTGCGCCCTCGGGAACATCAAAGGTCGCTTCCAGGAAACTCCGGCCGCCGGTGAGAAAGCGCAGATGTTTTCCTCCCGTCATCTTCCACATGCTGGCGTCGACCAACTCGACGCCTTCCATGCGAACATCGTGCAACATTCCTGCCGAAAAATCCCAGGACCGCTGGAAAGGTTTACGCGGATCGGCAGTGGGAGCGGATGCAGCTAGTGAAGTCGCCTCGGTCGTTTCTTTCCCGGGCGGAAGAAAGATTTGGAAATTATCGAAGTGGACGGTCCATGGTTTTGAGTCGGCGCCGGAAAGGCAGAGACCTATTCGGCCTTCATTCAGCCCTTCCATGGAAAATTCAGCAGCGAACCGGCCATTGATAAAAACGCGGAACCGCTGGCCAAGCGCTTCGAGCGTCACGCGACTCTTTCGGCCCACCCGCAGCAAGCCGGCCGGCAGCGTCTGTTCCGGGTTCATCATCCAGCGCTCATCCCACCAGCTCATCTGCGCGACGTGGCCGTTCGGGTCGAGCAGAAGCGCGTAGTATTTCGCGATCCCACCGTTCGTCACATCGGCTGCGCGAACAATGAAACCGTATCGCGCACCGGGTGGAACGGCCTCGGCCCACATCCCACACTCCAAAGTGAAATCGTCCAGGAGAAATTTGTCGAACATCGCGGGGAGAATTCCCGCAATCCTTCCTGTGATCTGTCCTTCTCCCTTGGCGTTCACCACGGTCATCGCGTTCGGACCGAAGAGGGGCCTCACAATTGGCGCTGCGCTGGTGAAGTTGTCGCTGAAAAGCAGCGCTCCCTTTGCGGAGGGGGTCGGCTCGGCTGGACTACTCTCGTCGCTGGCCACCGGCGATTTTGCCGGCGTCTCAGGAGCAATGCTCGGGGACGTTGCGGTCGTTTGTGGTTCGACTTCGCTTTTTGGCGGTTCGCTTCGCCGAAGAACAATTATTCCAAGAACAATGCCGCCGAGAACGAGCGCTCCCACCACTGCCGGCAGCCCAAAGTTTTTCGTAAACCGTTTTGACGGCGCTGCAGCCGGAACCAAGTGAGTTCCATTTGCGACGCGGGTGACAGTCGCCTTTGCTCTGATTTTCTCGGCCGCAGGCGCCGTTTCTGAAACCTCAGCCCGCGTCTCCGGTTTTCCGAGCAATGTCCTGATGGAGTTTGAAAGACGCTCGAGATGCTGCTCCAGCGGCGGGGTCAACGCGTCGAGCCAGTGCGGAGTGCTGAGATAGTATTTAAGATCGTCGTTCAGCAGCACCTCCTCGATTCGGAATTGGAGGATGTGCAATTGCGAATCGACCGCGAGCTGCACTTCGCGAAGCACCTGTTCCGAGGTGTTTGAATTCGCGGAGAAGATCAGCACCATCGCTTTGCTTTGCTGGATCGCGCGGGTGATTTCCCCGGCAAATGAGCGGCCGGGCTGCACATCGCGAGGCGCGACCCAGCAGCGGATCCCGGCATTTTCCAGTGCCGCGCAAACCGCATCGGAGACGGGTTTGTCCCGCGTGGAATGAGAGATGAAAACATCGTGCGCCATACAGCGGGAGGTCCGGCTTTTGTACCTGCCGTCCGGGGAGCAGGCAATCTTCAATCCGCCGAAAAAGAGGTTGAAGGCGCGGAGGGCGCGACCTAACCTGCATCGCTTTTTGCGAGGGAGTCTTAGCTCAATTGGTTAGAGCGCCGCCCTGTCACGGCGGAGGTTGCGGGTTCGAGCCCCGTAGACTCCGGACTTTTCTTCCTCCTGATCTTGATCTTGCTCCTGATCCTGCTCGATCAGATCAAGAGTAAGATCAGGATCAGGAGCAGGAATTTCTGGGGAGCCCATCTCACGACTCGCCAAGCGGAACCGAGTAGATAAGAGTTGAGGCCGCATGAGAAAATCATTTCTAGCGGCTGGGCTTCTTCTTGCGGCTATCGCCACCCACGCCGAGCCGCTGCTGCCGACCACGGAGGGAACTACCTGGGAATATGATTCCACCGAAACGCTTACCGGCGCCGCGCCGGTGCGTTCGTCCGTCACCATTCGCGTCGGCAAACAGCTCTTCGAGGGGAAAGAGCTCGTAAAACTTGAGACGCTTTCCGGCAACGTGGTCACAAAAACCGAGCTGGTGAACGTAACCGAGCGCGGCATCGTCTGCCTCGCTCGCAGCGGAAAGGATGGAAAAATCGCGAAACTAAATCCGCCGGAAACCTTTGTCCCCGCGCCTTTGAAGGTTGGTGCCACATGGGATTCGGAGGGCGAAGTGTTGGGGAACAAAATGCATCAACACTTCACCGTTGTGGCTGAAGAGAATGTCACTGTCCCGGCCGACAGCTTCCGCGCTTTTCATCTCCAATGTGAAGATTCGTCACTCATGTCCATCAAGCTCGATCGCTGGTTTGTTCCCGGGACTGGATTGGTCAAGGAAATCGCCGTGGTGAGAGGCCCCGGCGTGCTTCAGCGTGTGACTCTGGAATTGAAAAAGCTGACCGAAGTCATCTCCAAACCTCAACCCTCGCCGTCACCGGCCGCGACCAAGCCCGAGGCGCCGCAACCGACAGTCGCAGCCAAACCCGCAACCTCGCCGCCGTCGTCCGCAGCCACTTCTTCTCCGACGGCATCGGTTGCGACGAAGGATGAGAGCAAGCCGGCCACCCCGACCAAGAAACTTACCGTGGAAGTGTCGAGCGATCCGGCCGGCGGGTTGCGAACTACCTTCAAATCCGACGTAGCGAACCTCTACGTGCGATGGCACGGCCACGACCTGCCCCAAGGCGCCACGATCCGAGTCGCCTGGGTCGCGGAAGATGTCGGCGACATCGTGGACCCGAATTTCATCATCGACGAAACGGAGAGCACAGCCTCTGTCCCCGACGCCAGCGCCCGCTTCACCCTGGGCCGGCCACCCGACGGTTGGGCCGAGGGAAAGTATCGCCTCGAATTCTATGTCGACGATGTGCTCGAGGAGACTATCAAGGTAACGATCGAGAAGTAGCTCGCTGGTTTGTCCGCCGAAGAAGAAGAAATGGAAGCGGAAAGACGAAGAGTTCCTGATCTCTTTCGTCTTTTTCGTCCACTTTGACCTTTAGCAGCGACTTCTCGTTAGGTTGTCCTCCCATTTTCTCCTAAGCGATGATGCATCCGTTAGGGGCCTAACCAAATAATCGAAAAAGGTCTTGAACGTCTCCGGCGCTTTTTGCTAATCCCTTCGGGAGCCCTAACGAACCCCTAACCGAAGGAGATATTATTATGATCGGATCTGGACTGGCAAAGTTTGGATTTTTCGGGACCGCCCTTACAGCCGACGTGGCGATGCCCTTTCTCATGACAGTCAGCGCCCTGGCGCAAGACATTACCCCCACGCCGACAACGGAAGTCGTGGCTTACAATGAAAATGGCACCGTGATCGCACCTGGAGCGCTGGCGCGGTTTACACCCCGAAATATGTGCCGGGTTTGACCCTGTCGCTGGATTTCTGGAGCATCGAAAGGACTGGCGTAGTGAATGCACCGACCCCCGATCAAGTGCTGGCGCGTGAATTTGCGGGCACGCTCCTGCCGGGCGAGCGGGTCGAACGCGATCAGGGGGATTCATTACCCGGATAACTCTTGCGAATCAGAACGCTGGTTATGAGAGGGCTCGCGGCATTGACTTCGGCCTTCAATACCAGTTGCAGACATCCTTTGGCATCTTTACCTCGCTCACTCAGGCGACCTACCTGGATGAGTTCCTGTTCCAACAAACATTGTTTGATCCTGTCCTAGACCTGGCCGGCAGAACTACCAATGAAGGCGCGTCGGATGAAGGTTACTATAAGTGGAAAGCCGATACTCGGCTCGACTGGGCCTGGAAGGGTTTCGATTTAAACGGCACCCTGCGCTACATCGACGGATTCGACGAACAAAAGACTGACGCCATGGGAGACATCCTTATACCTCACTACGTCAAACAGACCTTCACCCTGGATCTGCAAGCTTCCTACGAGTTTAGCTACAAAGACGAGAACCAGCCTGTCTCCAACTACTCCAAGGATGGCAAGAATTCGGAAAGGATCTCCTCCTTGAGCGGTAGCTCCAGTCTATCGGGTTGGCAGAGGGCGCTGAATGGTTTGCGCATCACAGTAGGGTGTAACAACGTCTTCGATCGAGATCCCCCGCAAGCCTTTGGGGAAGGCGGCAACGCGGTCGGTTATCCCAGCTTTACTTACGATGCCACCGGCCGGTTCGTTTATGTCCGCGTGACCAAGAAGTTCTAAGCTGACTAGTCTAGTTGAGATGAACGGCCTGGACATGGTTCCGCATGTGCCCGGACGCGCAGAAGCGCGTCCTTCCGGGACATTCGCGCTTAGCACGATGGCTCGATGGTTGTAGAGTCACTTATGAAAACGCTGCTCTCTTGCCTCGTGGCGAGCGTCATCGCGACGGGCGTGCTTGCCGGAGCCGCGCTCGCCGGTAAACCGGTTGACCAATCTTCGGGAAATAAGAAACAAGTCACCGAGGAAGCGGTCTTTGTGACGGGTTCGCTGATCCCGCAACGAGTAAAACTGAAACGTATCGGCACCGCGACCGTTTCACCGGTCCGCGTCATCGATCGTCACGAAATCGACGGAACAGGACGTCAGACGACGCGAGGAGCTTTGATCGCGGATCCTTCGGTTCGGGTGATAGGTCATTAACCTAGCTCGGGAATGGCCGTCAGTCCGGCCAAGCGCTCGAGCATTTGATGCAAGGCCGCGCTAAAGCCATCCCCACCTTCGCAACAAAAAGTATTCGTTGTAGGGCTGGTCATCGGTGATTCGGATGCGAGGATCGGGATTAAGCGCTTCCTCAATCGAAAACTCCTTTAATAGAATCTGCCCCAAGTAGGCGGGCAAATCACGGGAAGGACTCCATTCTAATAGATCATCTACCGCTGAGTTGGGCATGGCCATAGCGACTTGGCTCGGGGTCAGACGCTCAATAGGATCGAGCGAAGCCAGGATTAGCATGCCCGAGCCTCCCGGCGACTTGAAGCATCGCAGGTGAGGAAATGATTCGCGGAGCGACCTGAGGAAAGCTTGGCCCGTCTTGACGTTTCCCCCCGGAAACCAGGCTTGGAGAATTCCGTTCGGCCGCAAATGCTCTTTCGCCAGTTGATAGAATTGCTCCGAGTAGAGAAGGCTGGAACCCGCAGCTTCCACTGGAGGCGGCGGATCGATCACAATAACATCGTACTTGTCAGCCGTGCGATTGAGGTATCGCCGGCCGTCATCGATTATGATGCTTCCTTTTGGATTAGTTAGAACTTGCTCGGCATCGGCATGGTAAAAGGGAAAGGCATCCCGCACGCTGGGCACGAGTTCCACGGCGGTGGTCTTGATACCCCAACTCAGGACCGAGCGATAAGTTGTGCCCATGCCAAAACAAATCACTAGCGCCGATTCCGGTTCGCCCGTGTGATAAGCGAGCGGAAGGTGCGCCATGAACTTGGTGATAGGTACCAAGCCGGTCACGCCCACTCCGTTCACCATAAGTGCTTTGGAAAGACCTTCACCCGCGGAGATAACAGACGCGGCGTAATCGCGCCTGATCTCCATCTTCGCGGACTTCATCCGGACTAGACCGGCGAGATCCACCGAATAGAACAGCGACCAAATTAGAATTGCAGTGGCAGCTATTCGGGAACTCCAGCGATACCACGCGGGAAGGGAACCTATCGCGAAGAGACTGAAGGCAAGGAAAGGCAAGCCGAGGAGGATGAGTCCATAGCGTTCCCCCGACAAGGGTAACAAGAGATAGGAAGCAAAGATAGGCCCCAGGATACAACCGGCTACATTCATGGCATAAGCGCGGCCCGCGCCCGCGGGATCACCGAGAGAATATTCATCGATCAAACTGGGCGTGAGATACCCTAGAGCGGCACAGAGCGGGCAGATACTGAGGAGCAAGATAGTTGCGCTTAGATAACCGGCAGAATCCTGTGTGTTAGTGAGAAACCGCAGATCATTGCAGACAATGGGGAGAAAGGCCGCGATCGAAACAAGGGAAATCAGACTGGCTGTTGAACGCACGGAAGCGTTCCGCAGATCGCGGCGATAGAGCAACGATCCCAGGAACGTGGCGCCAAGGTACGCGAAGAGGATCAGGGCAAAGGAATAGACCTGCGTAGTCATGATTGGCGTAAAAGCGCGGGCCCATATCACTTCCATGGCCATGGCGCTGAAGCCGGTTGAAAATAAGATCCATTTAATCACCGCGCGGCCACTGGCGGACGGGTTTGGCCTTCCCGTGGGCTTGATTGACTGTCTAGTTTGAGGAGCAGCTTCGGCGGCGAAACGTGAGCGTTTCCAGGCCAAACATCCACTGATTACGGCGATGGTGAAATTGACCGTCGCCGCCAGCCATAATGTGTGTTTGAAGCCGAGAAGTTCCACAAACATTACCGCCGTGAGCAAGCACCCGGTCATCGCTCCGAGCACATTAGCCAGGTAAAGATAACTGAAACTATGCGCGCTTCGCTGGTCTTGCTCCCGCACGTAAGCCATCATGAAAGGAAAGGTAGCTCCCATGAAAATGCACCAAGGCAGAATGGAAAGGCCCAGGAGCAAACCGGAAAGGGCAAGGTACCGAAAAGAATCGGTCTGCCCGCTGGAAAGCAAAAGCTGCTCGCCTACCGAAAATGACTTCGGGACGGAGATGCCGCCAACCGCAATCATGAGTTCCGCCAAGGCATAGAAAAGGAGCGCGGAACATCTTGTTCTCCTAACCAGAGGACCCACCCACCGGCCCGCGGCCCAGGCTCCAATAGCGAGTCCCAGCATGAAAATCGAAATAACGACCGAAAGGACCGGGGCAATAATTCCAAACGAGGCGAAAGCAAGCCGGGTCCAAACGACCTGATAGATCAGCGCGCAGGAGCCGGACAAAAAGAAAACAGCGAACAGGAACCAACGCGTAAACCGACTCATGGATCGACGCCGCCGAACCGTTTAGCCCACTCTGCCACTTGAGTGTCTTTGATCTTTGCGAAGAGAACTTCAGGAACAGTGATCGGCGCTCCAGGAGTAAGTTGGGATAACCGGTCCGTCAGAGTCTTTGGCCAGGTAAGAGCCGAATCCGTGTTGGCCAGCGCATAGGAGATCTTCGCTGACGTTTCAGGTATGAATGGTTGGGCGAGCGCCGCGAACGCCAGTGCGAGGTTGAGAGCGTAGCGGATCGATACGCCAGCCGCGACTGGGTTTAATTTGATTTTCATCCAGGGTTCGGCCTTCTGAAGGTATTCATTTCCGATCACCCACATCGACCGTAGCTCCGTGGCGGATTTGCGAAACTCCAAGGCTTCCATATAGCGAGTCAGCGTCGCCAGCCTTTGGTCGAGAGCAGCAGTCGTCTCGGTCTCGAGGGCGCCGTATTCTCCTTGCTCTGGGATCCGTCCTTCAAAGCGCGTCGTGCAGAATTTCGCAATGCGGTTGACGAAGTTACCGAGCACGTCCGCGAGGTCGTGATTTACGGTAGCTTGAAAGTGCTCCCAGGTGAAATTTGAGTCATCGGATTCGGGAGCGTTAGCCAGGAGATACCAACGCCAATAGTCGGCAGGCAGCAGCTCCAGCGCCTGATCCATAAAGACCCCGCGGTTGCCGGAGGTAGAGAACTTTCCTCCATAGTAGTTCATCCAGTTAAGACCCTTGATGTAATCTACTACTTTCCAAGGCTCCTGCGATCCGAACAGAGTTACCGGGAAGCCTACGGTGTGGAAGGGGACATTGTCCTTGCCCATGACCTGGACGTAGCGAACATCGGTGGCGCCTTCATCCTCCCGCCACCAGCGCTTCCAGTTATTCTCGGTGGCATCGGCCCACTCCATCGTTGCGCCGATATATTCGATCGGCGCGTCAAACCAGACATAGAAGACTTTGCCCTCGAAGCCGGGGCGCACTTCTCCTTTGTAGGTCACGGGAATGCCCCAACTCAGGTCACGGGTAATGCTGCGATCGTTCAACCCTTCGTCCAACCACTTGCGTGCGATCGAAGTGACAAGCAAGGGCCAGTCCTTCTTCGAGTCGATCCACTCACGCAAGCGGCCAACCATCTGCGATTGCTTGAGGAAGAGATGCTTCGAATCGCGCGTTTCGATGTTTGTGGATCCGGAGATGGCGGAATGCGGATTGATGAGATCGGTTGGGTCCAGCACGCGGGTGCAGTTCTCACATTGATCGCCGCGGGCTTTCTCGTAGCCGCAATACTTGCATGTGCCAACGACATAACGATCCGGTAGGAAGCGACCGTCGTCGATGGAATAGACCTGTCGGGTAACTCGTTCTTCGAGGAACCCATTCTTATCCAGCTGATGATAGAAGTGCTGAGTGATCTCGTGATTTTGGGCGGAGTGAGAGCGACCAAATGAATCGAAGGACAAGCCGAACCGTTCTCCGAGTCCCTTCTGTAGGGTATGCATCTTCGCGCAGTATTCAGCGACCGGCAGACCAGCCTCATGCGCGGCGAGTTCTGCCGGCGTGCCATGCTCATCTGTCGCGCAAACGAACAAAACTTCGCGCCCGCGGGCCCGATGGAAGCGGGCGTAGGCATCAGCAGGAAGCATCGAGCCTACAAGATTACCGAGATGCTTTACGCCGTTGATATACGGAAGCGCTGAAGTAATGAGATATCGGCTCATTTAGTTATTCTTTTCACAGGTATGGGCGCCGCAGAAAGGCCTTCCTTTATGAAAGACGCAGCAGTGTTTATCTCTTTCAGTCCCATCCAATCTGCCGTCCCTTGTTCTGAGCTTCGAGCCACGATTGAAGTGGCTTGAAGTATTCGACCATGGCTTTAGTCGAGAGGTCCTCCCCAGTGGCGTCTTTCAAGACCTTGCGCCAGTCTTCGGTTCCACCTTTCTCCATGATACGTTTGAGGAAAGCGCCTACTTCTTTGTTATCGGCGTAGTTACAGGCCTGGGGTGGCTGGTGAAGAATTTTGCGCGCAATGTAGTCGTGGAGCTGGAACTTTAGAACGGTCGCAAAGGCATAACTGTGGTAGTAACAGGGCGTGTCGTTGATATGAGTCTTGGTCGCGGCGTCGCACCATTCTTCACTGCGCGGGCTGGGAGGCTCGACCCCTTGCAGGTCGCGAACGTATTGCCACCAGCGCGCGTTCCACTGATCAGCGGGAAGGTCCTTCGCGTAAACATCGGCTTCCCAATGCGTCATTGTCCCTGAGGCCCAGAACATGAAGGGAAGCGAGCGGGCGAGTGCGTCGTCGAGAAGAAAAGCAGTAGCATCCGCTTTGAAATCAGCCGGCAGGACGGTCTTGGATTGGAGATAAGGTACCTGGCTTGAGGCCAGGGAGATCAGTTCGCCCATGCCTTCGTGATAGCCAGGGTTTGCGCCGGTGCGAAGGAGAGGTGGAACTTCGGGACGCGTATAAGCCATGAAGTAGTAACCATGGCCTAGCTCGTGGTGCGCGGTGTAAAACCAGCGCGAGTTCGACTCGATGCTCTGGAGCGAGCGAATATCGTTCTCGAGATCGACATGCCAGCAGGAGGCATGGGTGTTCTTCTTCCGCGGATCGCCCGGCTTCACTGGATAAAGATCGGACTTGGCCCAGAAGCTCGCAGGCAGCGGACCAAAGCCGAGGCCGTTGTAGAACTGCTCCGCGGTCTTGATGATCCATTCAGGAGTGCGGTCCTTGAAGCGATCGTCGATGTTAGCGGCTTCGACCAGGCCGCCCCATTCCTGGCTCCAGCGGTTATTAATCCAATGAGCTGGAATGCGTTTCGGGACAGGCTGATGATACTTCTCAGCCAACTTGTATTTCGTCCAGGTATGCAACTGAAGGTAAAGAGGACGAAGCTGCGTCAGGAAATCGTCGTGCAGTTTTATCATTTCGTCAGTGGTCATGCCATAGGCAGCGACCTGGAGAGCGAAGTAATCGTGATGTCCCAGCTCTTTGGCGCAACCATTCCGGAGATCCCGCAACTTGATTAGGCCAGGTTTCAAAGCCGGGCCGGACGCTTTGGATGCTTCCCAAACTTTTCGCCGCTCATCCAGATTCACGCTCTTATCGAGCGTGTCGTCGATTTGGTTCGCGGTGATCGGTTTCCCATCGAGCCGGAACTCGAAGCTGTTCAGCATGGAAGCCTGTTTGGTTTCGGCTTCGACGCGCGCGGCCACGAGCGATGGATTGGTCATTGGTCCTTCGGCGGCGTTGAGGAGGAGTTGGTTTAGCTGGCGAATGGTGAGGTCATTCAGTTCCGCTCGATGGGTGAGAAGATCGCGCGCTTCATTGATGAGAGCGGGATTGCCATTGAAGGCGGCGAAGGCTTTGCCGGCCGTTTCAGAAGCAGCGTCGTGGGCGGGAGTGACGTCGGTGACGGCGGCCCATTGAGCTTCGCTGTTGACGCGGAAGAGACCCTTGTATCCGGCATTGGCGAGCGCGAGGAAGCGATCCGCACGCTCCTGGATCGGCGACGGCGCGGCCAGCGCGAAAGTCGCGGATGCCAGAAGCAGTGAAATCGTCTTAATGAACGACAGCGGTGGGTGATGCATGGGCGCAAAGTAATTTGGCCGCATCACATTGTGAAGCGTTCGTTTTCGGGCGCTCGATGGGAAAACAAGGAGCGGCGTTTTTCAAACGCCGACCGGAAGGGTGGGCGAGTTGGAAAGCGCCCCTCCTTGTTTTTGTAAAGCGTCCGTTATTGGCGGATCGAGCGATTGATTACTTCATCAACTGGGCCAGAGCCTGGACCATCGAAACGATTGGCCAGGCCGAAACGCCCACGATGACGGCGAAGAAAAGAACTTCAGCCACATAGTTGCGTTTCGTTTCCGCGCCGAGGAACTCATTGCTGAGGTCGCGGAAGCCAGGAGCAAAGACTGGTCGCGACCGTTTAAGGGCGCTGCCCGCTGCATTCGATCGCATCTCGCTGGCGGGAGCGTGGAAGGCGTAGTCCGTCGAGGGATGGTTTGGATGCAGCCGCGATGGAGAAATTTCCTTATCGAGGCGGCTAGGTTGTCGTGATATTTGGGAGCTAGGTTTCATATATTGGTGGGCAGAGTTCGAGCACTGCGAAATTCATGAGCTGCATGCATGGAAGCCATGCGCGGGCAGCGGGTTTACTGAAGAAGCTCCTCGAAGAGCTTCCGGCCGGCGATGTGCCGGAGAGTTAATTCTTAGTTGAAAACTAAACGATAGGCTTTTAACCGCGGAAGAATGGCAGGCGCCTTCTTAAAGCTGGCCTGAACAATCTTAACGCGACGAAAAGATTCCATCGAGCTTTCAAATGTCAACGATCGCGGCCCACGCCCAGCTCATAAATGACTCCGCGCCTGTTGTTTGCACGCCAAAAAAAATCATCGCGGCACCCAGCCAACGGCCGATCCAGGTGCCCCACCCGTAAAATCCCAGTGGCTCCAATCGACCCGCGGTCACCAGCTCGTCTACTTGAATTCGGGTCGGGCCGCCCTTCTCCGTCGCGCTGAAATAATCATCGATCACGATCCAGCAACCCTTTGCAAACCTGTCGCTGTAGCAGTCGATATCGCGGCGGACATTCGCGTCCGCGTCGAAGATAAACAGACCGGTCTGGCCCGGTGATGTCAGTTCCCGAACGGACGCGATCGTCCTCTCATCGAAAGACGATCCGTTGATTAAGGCAACCGCCTCGAGCAATCCCACGCGCGAAAGATTCCTTTTGAGGTCTTTGCAAATATCCTTCGTCGCCATGCGATGATCATCGAGCCGGCCGCCGACTTCGATGCTGATGATTTTCCTTGGTCTGCCCGAATCACGTACGCCCAAGCCCGCGGCGATCGTTGATCCGCCCACAAAGGAACCGATCTCGAGAATGTCACCGTCAGCGATCCTGGCAAAATGGTAGATCAGGACCAGCACATCGATACCGAGCATGGAATGATCGGCAGCTTTCATGAGCTGATGATGCAAAGCCTTTTGATAACGGTACTCGATCAGCTTTTGCATCAGCTCCAGGCAATCATCGATCTGGCTGGGCGCGGTCACGGCAAGTCCCTCGCAGGAGGAAATGACGAGAGTATAGGGCTATCCGAAGATGACGAGCCGAATCGTATCGGGCAATTGCTGCGCCACGGTGGTGACGATGCTGCCTCCGAGAAGCTTGGCCAGCGTGTTTCGCTGCGACGCGCCGATGATGAGATAATCCACGCCCATCGTAGCCGAAAGATCGAGGATGGTGGCGGCAGCGTCCTCGCTCACGGCGTAAACCGGCAGCACGCAAATGCCACGCTCTTCGCCGATCTTCATCATGAGCGACATGATCGTATTGGCCTCGGGATTATCCTGCCAGCGAGCTCGGCCAAGTGGCCCGCCGCCTCCGTAAAAGACTGCTATCTCTTTCACGTAGAGCACGCAGAGGGTGGCCTTCCGCAGTTGGGCCTCGTCGAGCGCGAAGCTTAGCACCGAGGTAATCCCACGCGCTGCCACCATGATTTTTTGACCCTCTTGCATGCGTGGTTGCATGGTCGCAACCAGGTCGGGCGAAACCATCGCGGCAACCTGACGGGTCACTGTCATTGTGGTCAGGCCTTGCCGTTTTTGCGTATAGGCGCGCACCGCCAGGCCAACTCCGAGAATGCACATCACGAAGAAGAGCGCGTCGGGCTTGGTGTGGGCGAGCGTCAACTCCACGAATAATAAAATCGCAAACGTCAGACCAAAAAGTGCGCGGTCATACCAGGTGAAACCGATCGTGCGATTCATCGTGCACGACCCCAGATTCACGGTAATGGCGCCGACGACACCGATGGCATAAAGGCCCGCCAACGATTCGAAACTCGTGGCCGCGAGGAGGACAATGCACGGGAGACCGACCGCAATCGCGAGCGGGAAAAGAGGCACGCCATGCTTGTTCAACTGCTTGAACTGCCGTGGCATTTCACCATCGCGCGCGGTCATGTAGAGCAGACCGACCATGGCAACGATGGCAGTATTGGCGGCGCTCAACAGGAGAAGAAGAAAAACGATACCGACGACCCAACCGAAAATCTCTCCGAACGATGGGCCGAAAGAGGCGCTCCCAAATTGCTCCCCGATAAATCGCAGCATGTCCTCGTTCCGGTGCATCAGGACGGTGGTGATTTCATTGCGACTGAGCGGCCCCATGGTCTTTTCCATCACGTGGGGCAAGGAGAGCATGGCCCAACCGAGAAGCGCCGTGCCCACAACCACTTCGATCGCAACGGGCAGGATCGCCTTGATCGATTCGCGATGGACGCTCGGCTTGTCCGGAGTCGAACCCGGGTCGAGCTTCATCACTCCCGTGAGATTTGCGATCGCCTCGACGCCGGAAAGCGCCAGGATCACACCCACGAATTGCACCCAGAGCTTGCTCAGACTCTCGTGACGTGGCTCGAGAAAATGCGTCGTCAAATGTGGGGCGGCCAGTCCAATTAGAACGATGACAACGATGACGGTCGGCAAAGCGAGCGCCATCGCGAGAGTCCCGGAATGCTTGGGTCCAAACCAGTTGATGAAGCCGATGAAGAAGAGCACCACGATGGTGGTAATCGCGATATGGTCCTTGAGAAACTTGAGCCAGACGATGTGTTCTGCTCCCGAGATGACATAGGTGAGCGCGGACCATCCGCTCAGCGCGGCGGTCACGGTGAGGTCGGCGACGAGAAGCAGCGCGCCCACGACCGCGAGCAATCGCCCCTGCGATTTCGCAGCCGAGTAAACACCGCCTCCGTCCGGAAAATAGCGGCAAATCACCGCGTAATTGATTCCGACCAGACCGGTCAGCGCGCAGACCGCCAGAATAATCGGGAGCGACGCGAAGCCCGCCGCAACGAAAGCCAGGCCGATGACGTAGGCCTTGCTGGTACCCCAATCGCCGTAGAGAAGTGCGGCGGCACGCTTCCAGTCGACGTTGCGGGGCCGATGCGCCGTGGTCTCCGTGAGAATTAGATCAGCCATCGCGCTTGGCGACTTTTCTCGCGTGCTCCACCAGTGACAAGCTCTTTCTTAGAATTAGAAATTCATCCAGCTGGGTCTTTTTCCCGCGCGGAGGCTCCGGCCAAGCGGCCTTACTTTGTTTGCGCGCTGCTCAGACGACGACGAGATCGACGTCCGGCAATGCCTGCAAAAGTTTTTCGTGCAGCGTCTTTTTGAATAGCCGCTTCAGCCTTTTGCTCCCGGGGCGGCCGACGACGATGTGGGTAATGCCGTATTCGCGAGCGAAAGAGATCAGGGCCTGCGCGACGTCTTCGCCTTTCATGGAGAAGACCAAACCGCCCATTTTCTGGGCGGTTTCGAGGGTGTCGGTGACGCGGCGCTGCGCGGTGGCATCGATTTTTATGGCCGACTCCTCGGGTGTGCGCACATAGACCGCATACCATTGGGCGTTGAGCTGCGAAGCCAGGCGCGCGGTTTTGCGAAGCAGCCGTCCGGGATCCGGTCCCTGACTGCTGATCGCGACCATCACCTGTCCAAGCGCACTGACGTTCTCCGCGCTCTCGGCTGTGTCGCGTTGCTTGCGGTCGAGAAAGTTCGCCGTCTCGGTCAGCGTCATTTCGCGCAAGCGGGTGAGGTTTTTCTGGGTGAAGAAATTTGCGAGCGCGGCTTCGATCCGTTCTTTCGGATAGATTTTTCCGGACTGCAGCCGCTCCTGCAAATCTTCGGCGGGCAAGTCGATGTTCACGATCTGGTCGGCTTTGGTGAGGACCTCGTCGGGCACTCGTTCTTTCACGCGGACGCCGGTTGACTCTTCGACGAAGTTATAGAGCGATTCGAGGTGCTGAATGTTGACCGTGCTGATGACGTTGACGCCCGCGCGGAGCAGATCCTCCACGTCCTCGTAGCGTTTGCGGTTCTTGCTGTCGGGCGCATTCGTGTGCGCGAGTTCATCGACCAGGGCGACAGTCGGCTTGCGCGCGATGACGGCGTCCACGTCCATTTCCCGAAGTGTGATTCCATGATAACTCGTTAGGCGCGGGGGAACGATCTCGAGATCGCCGATCTGCGCGGTGGTTTCGGGGCGATCGTGCGGCTCGACATAGCCGATGACGACATCCACTCCACGCTGCTTCAAGCGGCGTCCCTCATTCAACATCGAATAAGTTTTGCCGACACCGGGGCAGGGGCCGAGATAGATCTTCAGCTTTCCGGCCTGCTGTTGGCGAATGATCGAAAGGAAATCATCCGCGCTCGGACGTACGGCAGAGTCGGCGTCGGGCATGCGAAGGGATTATTTTTTGGGAGCCACTGCGTCGAGCGCAAGATTAAGTTTGAGCACGTTCACGCCGGCTTCACCAAGAATGCCGAACGACGGGCGGTCGGTGGCTTTCGCGATTTCCGATTTCACATCGTCGAGGCTGAGGCCACGCTCCTTCGCGACGCGGGACGCTTGTAACGCCGCATTCTTCGGGCTGATGTGCGGATCAAGCCCGCTTCCGCTCGCCGTCACGGCATCGCCGGGAACAAGACTATCCGAGGCGAGTCCATTCTCCTTGCGATAGTCAGTCGCGCGTTGCCTCAGCGAATCGATTAACTTTTTCGAGGTGGGTCCGAGATTTGAGCCGCTCGAGTTGGCCGCATCGTAACCATTCGCACCCGCGGCGGATGGCCGTGGGTGAAAATATTTCGCGCCGGTGAAATTCTGTCCGAGCCATTCCGAACCGACGATCTTGCGATCGCGGCCTTCGATCAGGCTGCCGTTGGCCTGGTGCGGGAAGAGCAGTTGGCTGGCTCCCCAGATGATGACTGGATAGACGCCGCAGAGAACGATTGCGAAAAGAAGCGTCGCGAGGATCGCCCTGGTGGTTTCTTTAACGATGGTATTCATAGGGTATTGTTTTGCGTTAGGCGAGATGAAGGGCGTTAACGACCATGTCGATTGCCTTAATGCCAATGAACGGAATGATGACGCCGCCCACGCCGTAGATGAGCAGGTTGCGCTGCAGGATTTTGGCCGCGCCGAGCGGGCGGAATTTCACACCGCGCAATGCGAGAGGAATGAGCAGAATGATGATAATGGCGTTGAAAATGACCGCGCTCAGAATGGCGCTTTCCGGTGAGACTAGCTTCATGACGTTGAGCGGCGCGATGGACGGAAAGCTGCGGAGCAGCATCGCTGGGATGATGGCGAAATATTTCGCCACGTCGTTTGCGATGCTGAAAGTAGTGAGCGCGCCGCGAGTGATGAGGAGTTGCTTTCCGATCTCGACCACCTCGATGAGCTTCGTCGGGTTTGAATCGAGATCGACCATGTTGCCCGCTTCCTTGGCGGCTTGCGTGCCGGTGTTCATCGCCACGCCGACGTCCGCCTGCGCGAGCGCGGGGGCGTCGTTCGTGCCGTCGCCCGTCATGGCCACGAGATGACCACCTTCCTGTTCTTTGCGAATCAGTGAAAGTTTCTGCTCCGGCGTTGCTTCGGCGAGAAAATCGTCGACGCCTGCTTCTTTCGCGATGGCCGCAGCGGTGCGCGGATTGTCGCCCGTGATCATGATCGTGCGGATGCCCATGGCGCGGAAGCGCTCGAAACGATCCGCCAGTCCGCCTTTCACGATGTCCTTGAGGTAGATCGTGCCGAGCACTTTCTCATTCGAGGCCACGACCAGCGGTGTGCCCCCAAGGCCAGAGATCTTGTCGACGTCCGATTGGACAGCGGCGGGTAGGTTGCCGCCCGCAAAAGCCTTCACCTGCTCGGCCGCGCCTTTGCGATATTTCGTTCCGTTGATGTCCACGCCGCTCATGCGGGTTTGTGCAGTGAACGGAACAAAGGTGGCATGCGGCAGCTCATTGAGCTCGCGTCCGCGCAGTCCGTATTTTTCCTTGGCCAGCACGACAATGCTCCGGCCTTCCGGAGTTTCGTCGGCCAGCGAAGCGAGTTGCGCAGCTTCGGCCATCGCTTCTCTCGTCACACCTGGAGCGGGCATGAACTCCGCGGCCTGACGGTTGCCGAGCGTGATCGTGCCGGTCTTGTCCAGCAGCAGCACATCGACGTCGCCGGCCGCTTCGACCGCGCGCCCACTCATGGCGAGCACGTTTTTCTGCACGAGACGATCGATCCCCGCGATGCCGATGGCGCTGAGCAATCCGCCGATCGTCGTAGGAATGAGACAGACGAGCAGCGCGGCAAGAACAGTGATGGAGAAGTCAACACCATTGTAGATGCCAAACGCTTTCATCGACATGAGCACGATGAGAAAGATGATCGTGAGCGCGGAGAGGAGGATGGTGAGCGCGATTTCGTTCGGCGTCTTCTGACGTTTCGCGCCTTCAACTAGCCCGATCATCCGATCGAGAAAGGTTTCACCGGGGTTCGCCGTGATGCGGACCTTGATGACGTCGGAAAGCACGCGCGTGCCGCCGGTGACAGCGCTGCGGTCGCCGCCAGCTTCGCGAACAACAGGTGCTGATTCGCCGGTGATGGCCGATTCGTCCACGGTCGCGGCGCCTTCGATAATCTCGCCATCGCCCGGGATGAACTCGCCGGCTTTAACGAGAACGAAATCATCTTTCCTGAGGTTGTTCGATGGAACTTCCTCCAGAGTTCCATCATCGCGAAGGCGATTGGCCTTAGTCTCGGTCTTGGCTTTCCGAAGCGTTTCGGCCTGGGCTTTGCCGCGACCTTCCGCCATCGCCTCGGCGAAGTTCGCGAAGACCACAGTGAACCAGAGCCAGAGAGTGATCTGAAGGAGGAAGCCAACGGATGCGCCTTGCCCGCCGGTAATGAGCAGCACGGTTGTAATCAGCGCGCCCACCTCAGTAACAAACATCACAGGGTTACCGACCATGTGGGCGGGGTTGAGCTTTTTGAACGAAGCGCCGATTGCCGGAATGATGATCGCCGGATCGAAGATGGAATGAGTTTTAGCGGCCATGGGTGAGTTGATAGTTGAGAGTTTTTAGTTGAGAGCGGCCTAGAACCAATTACCCGCGTGCATGAGGAAGTGCTCGACCACCGGTCCGAGCACCAGTGCCGGAACAAAGGTAAGTGCGCCGACGAGTAGAACGGTGCCCACCAGCAGACTGGTGAAGAGCGGGCCGGAGACCGGGAAGGTACCAGCGCTTTCCGCGATTAACTTCTTGCGCGCGAGTGAGCCGGCGAGCGCGAGGATCGGCACGATCATGGCGAAGCGTCCGAAGAGCGTCGCGAGACCCAGGGTGGTGTCGTACCAGGGCGCGTTCGCCGTGAGGCCCGCGAATGCGCTGCCGTTGTTGCCGGTGGCGGAGCTGTAAGCGTAAAGAATTTCGCTGAAGCCATGCGGCCCGCTGTTGTTGGTGCCATCGGTGAGTTGGTTTGTCAGCGGATCCGGCGCTCCCATCTTGCTGACACTGGCCCAGGCCGAGAAACCGAGAATGGAGAAAGCCAGGATGAGGATAACGAACGAAGCCATCTTAACGTCTTTCGGCTCGATCTTTTTCCCGAGGTATTCCGGCGTGCGACCTACCATCAGACCCGCGATAAAAACCGCGATGATGACATAGATCAGCATTCCATAAAGGCCCGCGCCCACGCCGCCGAAGACGACTTCCCCGAGCTGAATGTTAAGTAAGGGCACCAATCCCCCGAGCGGAGTGAAAGAATCGTGCATCGAGTTAACCGCGCCGCACGAAGCATCCGTCGTGATAGTGGCGAAGAGCGCGGAATTAAAGATGCCGAAGCGGACCTCCTTGCCTTCCATGTTGCCATCGGCCGGATCCACGCCGAGCGCAGTAAGGTTAGGATTGCCGGCCGCTTCATAATGAGCTGCTACCATGACGCCGGCAAAGAAGAGGACAAACATCGCCGCCCACACCGCCCAGCCGTGCCCCTGGTTCTTAACTGTGCGGCCGAGGAAATAAGTCAGTGCGCTCGGGATCGCGAAGATTGAGAGCATTTGCAGGAAGTTTGAGAGCGGCGTCGGGTTCTCGAAGGGCTGTGCGGCGTTCGCGTTTGTGTAACCGCCACCGTTAGTGCCCAGCATTTTGATCGCGATCTGTGAAGCCATAGGCCCTTGCACGATCGTCTGGGTGTCCGTGACCTGATCCTCCATGACGGTCTTGCCGTCGGAACCTTTCACGGTCTCGCCTTTGTCGTTCTTCTTCTCGACTTGCGCGTGGACGGGCTCAGTCAGCGCCGCGGTGTCGAACGGCTTGAAGTTTTGGATCATGCCCTGCGACACGAGAACAACCGCAAAGACGATGCAGATTGGCAGGAGCAGATAGTAAGTGACGCGGGTGAGATCTACCCAGAAATTGCCAATCGTCTTTGCCGTATGCCGCGCGATGCCGCGAACCAGCGCCGCCGCAATGCCGATACCAACGGCAGCCGAGGCGAAGTTATGGATGGCCAGTGCGACCATTTGTGAAAAGTAGGACATCGTCCCTTCGCCGCTGTAGCTCTGCCAGTTCGTATTCGTGGTGAAGCTTGCCGCGGTATTGAACGAAAGGTGCTCGCTCACGGCGCTGAGCTTCTGCGAATTGAAGAGCGACTGGAACGGGAGCACCGCCTGCAAGCGCAGGATGGCGTAGGTGAACAGCATTGAGACGAGACTGAAAAGCAGCATCGCGGTGGCGTAGCGCTTCCAGTCGTGTTCCTCCTTCGGATCGACACCGATCAATTTGTAAGTCAGCCGTTCCAGTGGTTTGACGACGGGATCGAGAAAGGTCTGGCCGTCCACGTCCAGCACCTTGCAGAGGTAAAGGCCGAGCGGTTTGGTGATCGCCAGCAGGATGCCGACATAGAGGATGAGTTGAATCCAACCTGAGCTATTCATGAGGAGTGTTAGCTAAAATTTCTCCGGACGGACGATCGTAAAGATGAGATAGACGATCAGCCCGAGAGCGATGATTCCGACGATGGTATTTTCCATGGGATTGAGGTGGTTAGACCTTTTCGCAGGCCAGGATGAAAGCGAGCATGAGTGCAAAGAAACCGAAGGTGAGTGCGATAAAGAAAAAGTCCATCATAGGCTATTGTTCCGTGGGTAGTTAACTTTGGTCGAAGCGAGTCGTGCCGTAGCGACATCCGTTCGCGCTCCGCCGTTCTCGATGATCCTTCTAAGAACGTCTTCCGTCGCGGTGAGATTGTTGTGCAAACGAACGAGACTGACGAGCAGGGAGGGAATGAGGATTGCGAGCACAAGATACGGTCCGGTAGCGGCGAAAAAGATGTCCCCCGTCATCCGGTCAAAGGCATCGAGCGCCGCCGTCACAGTCTTAGCGTCCGAAGCAGTAATGCCATCTAGCGTCTGCGCGAGCACGGCGCGCGCGTGAACCCGTGTCGCGCTGAGCGCATATAGGTGCACGTCCTTTGCCAGCACAATAACAATTCCGAGCACAACCAGTAACTTGGTCGCAGTCGCTTTGCGCAACCCGCGTGGTGAAGTCATGGTCGCTTGCATGCCCATTGTCCTCGATTATTCCTGAAACGGTCGAACTTAGAAGTGGTAGATGAAGTCGGTGACGAAGGCGACTTGGTTCTGACGCGTTCCATTATTATACGCACGCGTGTCGTAGGAATGATCGAAGCGGATTTCGGGACGAATGGTGATGATCTTGTCCGGCCACCAGGTCAGACCGATGGCATGTTCCGTGTATTGCGTGGCGAATCCGGTCCGGCTGCCAACCTTGTCGTTGAAATATTCGTTTCGAACGGTCAAGAAGGCGCCCGGTGACAGCCGGAACATGGTGTAGTTCACAACCGCCCACTCGGGCGCATACCCGGGTCGCACAGGGAAAAAACCGTTTTGGAACGGCACCTCTTTTGTCGGCTGAGTCGTGGCGTCGTTCATGTACATGTACCAGGCTTCCGTCGCGGTATAGATCTTGTCATTGAACTTGTGCGTCCAGGTCGCGACAAATTGTTGCAGGTTGTTGTAGCCGAACGTGCCGTTGTTGAAACTGTTGGCTCCTGCATAGATCGAATCTTTTTGGTTGGGTGCGGTCCATTGAATCATGATATCTCCGGTTACCTGGCGGCCCGGATCTTTCTGCCACAGAGCGACGTCAGTGCCGCCATCTATTCCGAGCTGAATCGTCCACTGATCGTTGATCTTCGTGGTCGTAAAAATTCCTTCATGGCAATAGTCATCGAAGCTATAAAGGAGCGAGTGAGTGGCCATGAGATTATTCGGCGCCAACTGCGCTTCGATGTCCGGCTCGGAGATAATGCGGCCAATTCTGATATTCATTCCCTGAAAGACCTGCGGCACGTAGAGATCTAGATAAATCATCGGCATGTCGAAACCGCTGTAACTGTTGTGCTTCAACAGTTGATCGCTGAGGAATCCGTACGTCGTGGTGAAACGGTAATCGAGCCCGTAGAGCGTTGAAATCCGGAAACCCCAATCAACGTGGTCCTGCTGGTTTTCATCCGGCATCCGCTCGACGTAGACGACGAATTGGTTCAACTCCATCCGGTTCGGACGCAGGTCGTAAATCAGCGGGAAGTTTCCGTTCTGGCTCGTGCTCGAAGAATGCGAAGTGCTGATGTTGCCGGAGAAATTGATCCAGCCGTAGAGCTGAATCTTGCTTTTCTTCCAAGCGTCGCCGTTCGAGCCGTCGTAAAGCGCTTGCATCAAAGGATAAGGAGCGAGTTGGCCCGGATCGCCAATGACGGGACTACCGCCGATTTGCCAATCACCCGCGGGAAACGGCGGTGAATCGAATGGCGCTGGCGGAATGCGACGCGTGTTTGGAGCATCCGGTGGAGGCGGGACATAAGCGGGCGTGCCCAGTTGCTCCAGGTATGCTTCAGTCAAACGTTGGAAAAATGGTTCGCGCATTTTCTTTGCGGCGGCCTCGGCTTTCGTTTCTTCCTCTTTGATCTCGGCCTTCGTTTTCGCTTTCGGTTTGAGGTTTGGGTTGGAGGCGTCCTGCGCGAAAGCGGGGCCGGTCGATATCGCGATGACAAAGGCGAGTCCGCAGAGAGCGGCAAGCCGCGACAACGACGGGATGATGGCTCTAGGCATAATGTTTTGTTGTTTGTTGTTTTGGAATTTTTCTTGAAGTCCGGTGCGATCAGTTCGTCTCGGCAAGTTTCTCGGCTCCGAGGGCGAAAGGTTCTCTGCTCGTCCCCCGCTGAGAGAGCTCGTTGATTCGTTTCGCGTTTTGCTGTGCGGGTGCGAAGTCCTTGTTGATCCGCAAGGCTTGTTCGTAGCAGCGCGCGGCGATTTTAAGGTCGCCAGATAGCTCAGCTACCACCCCCGCCAGGTTAAAGCCCTCCGCGGAACGATCGTCTAGATGGAGCGCGTTTTTCAGACTCCGTTTCGCTGCTTCAAAGTCGCGAAGGTTAATCGCTCGTTTCGCGGAACGAAGGTGGTAGGCGTAATCTTTCTCTTCCACCCCGTTCAGTCGCTTGTCGTCGTGCCGCGTCACGACTTCTGCGACGATGTGTCGAAGCTCATCGGGTTTCAGTGGCTTTTGCAGAAAGTCGATCGCACCCAGCTTCACCGCCCTAACGGCGTGGGGCAGGTCGCCGTAGGCCGTGATCATGACCGTCGGGGTCGAGAGTCCGCGCTCGCGTATCCTGGCGAGTAACTCTAGGCCATCCATCTCCGGCATGCGCATATCAAGAATCGCGAGATCAAAGTGACCTGCGACCAGCTTCTCCAATCCGGTAGCGGCAGACTTAGCTTCGTCAACGATGTAACCTTCCGCCTCCAAGACCGCCCGATAACTAAGCCTCACGTTAGGCTCGTCATCCACGATAAGGATTCGCTTGTTCATGTTAGTTAGTCCTCCCCTAACGCGACTGGTTCCTTGCTGGAGCCGAACTGGAACAGCTCGAAGATGCGCCGCATGTTTTGCTGCGCCGGCTCGTAGCGCTTATCGAGCTTGATTGCCTGGCCGTAATATTTCTTCGCCCGATCGTAGTCTTCCTTCATCTCGAAGAGCACGCCGGTGAGGTTGAAGGCTTCGGCTGATTTGTCATTCAGCTCGAGGGCGCGCACGAGATGCTTCTGGGCGCGGGCAAAATCCCGCAGATTTAAGAGGCGTTGAGCCGTCACGATGTGGCTGTCGAAATCGTCCCGCGGCGGCGCCGGAGGTGTTGTCGCGCTGCCATGACGCGCGAGGACATCCGCGACGACGTTGCGCAGTTGCTCCGGTGTGAGCGGCTTCTGCAGAAAATCGATCGCGCCGAGCTTCATCGCGTGCACCGCGTGCGGCACGTCGCCGTGCGCGGTGATGATGACCGATGGCGTCGCGTAGCCGCGGTTGCGCATCTGGCCAAGAAGTTCGAGGCCATCCATATCCGGCATGCGCAAATCCAGAATCGCGAGATCGAAGGAGCCGGCGGCAAGGTCGTCGAGTGCCTTCGCCCCGCAGTGCGCTTCGGTGACGGCATAGCCCTCAGTCTCCAACGTCAATCGGTACCCGAGGCGGACGTTTGGCTCGTCGTCTACCACTAGAATTTTCTTGCTCATGAGGTTGTTTCCTTGTTGGCGGGTGGCAGATCAAAATAGAATTCGCTGCCGTGCCCGGGGGTGCTGTTGACGCCGATGGTTCCGCCCTGCGCCAGGACTATTTCCTTGGCAATGGCCAAACCGAGACCCGCGCCTGTTACCTCCGAGCCCGGCACGCGAAAGAACCGGTCGAAGAGCTGCGCCTGGTATTGCGAAGGAATGCCAGAACCTTGGTCGATGACCGAAAAGCGGATGTTGCCGTCCTGGTTTTTTGCAGCCAGCATGATCGCCTCGCCGGCTTTGGTGTGCTTTACGGCATTCGAGACGAAGTTGGAAAAGACGTGCGCGATCTGGGGCGCATCTACGAAAACTTTGGGCAACCCCGGTTCGATCTTGGTCACGAGCCGGGAGCCGCGCGACTCGACGATCGCACGCAAGTCCTGACTCGCACTTTCCACCAATTCACTCGGGTCCATCACCTCGCTCGGCAGCACCGCTTTCCCCGACTCCAACTTCGCGAGATCGAGCAGGTCATTGATCATCCGCAGCAACCGCTCGGAATCCTCCCGTGCCGCGAGGAGCAGTTCCGTTTGCTTGTTGTTGAGCGCGCCGATGCGTTCTTCGAGGAGAAGATGCAGGCCCATGCGCACACTGGTCAGCGGAGTCTTCAACTCGTGGCTAACGGTCGAGACGAGATTTGTCTTCACCTCATCAAGGAGGCGAAGACGCGTCACGTCCTGGAGAATCACGGCCGCGCCGAAGATGTTACCCGCTTCATCCCGCATCCCGATCACGCGTGGCAGCATGAAGACTTCGTGGTCGCCGACGCGAAAAACGATCACGCGCTCGAAGCTCGTCGGAAGGAAATCCGGGGCGCCTTTGAAGATGCGATCCACTTCCGCCTGCACACTTGGCGGCAGGGCATCCATCCGCCCGCATTCGTGCAGGAATTTGGTCGCTGCGGGATTGGTAAAATCGATGCGCCCATCGGAGGTGAGCGCGATGATTGGATCGGGGAACGCCGAGAAAGTGATCTCCGTCATCTGTCGCGCCTGTAGAATCTGGTCGCCCATGACCTGGCGATAAGCGCGTAGCTTGGTCGCCATCTTATTGAAGGTGTCGGCCAGCTGGCCCAATTCATCCTGCGAAGTCACTGGCACCACTTGATCGAGCTTCCCTTCGCCGAGTTCCTTCGAGACTGCGGTAAGCGCGCGGATCGGCCGGAGGATCGAGTCCTGAAGCCGCACGGCAAAAAAGATCGCGCCTCCGATGCCGGCGACGATCGCGAAGATCATGTAACGCGTCGATTCCGCAGCCAACTTCCGCGCCTCCCGATCGGCTTGCGACATGTTCTCCTGATTGATGCGGATGATTTCTTGCGCCGTGTTTTTGATTTTGGTGAAGAGCGGCAGCATTTCGTTGAAGTACATTTCCCGACGCGCGGCTGAATCGGGAGTCGTCCAAAAAGTTTCCGCGCGAGCGCTGTATCTTTCGTGCGATTCCTTCAGCTCCTGCGCCAGTTCCGCTTCTCCCGGCAGAGTGATGTTGCCGAGCTCCGTTCGAAGTCCCGCGCGGAAGAGCGGTTGGTTCTCCGCGTAGAGCGCGCGACCGCGTTCTTCCTCGCCTGCGAGAGCAAAGAGAAGAGCGGAATCCATCCGTTCGGCGGTCTCTTTCATTTGCTGGCCGGCGAGGACGCTACGGAAATTTTCGCGGAGGATGACGTCGACACGACTGCCAAGTTTGGCGAAGAGAGTGACGGCGTAGATGCCCATGGCCAGGAGCAGGAGGAAGAGAGGAGCGAGCCCGAAGAAGATTCGTCGTTTCATGCTACCCAGCCTGAACGTGAACTCGCGTTCGAGCTAGCCGCCAAGCGTTGTGAAACAGTTCTGGCAACAGCTGCGGGTGAGGTGCGTTCGGGATTGCGTTTTCATAGCAGTCCTCGCCTTAGCTCTCGCCGTGCCACGAGCCGGAGAGCGATCGCTAACGTAACTGCGTCAGCGTTTTACAATTTTCGGCGCGCGTGACGTTCAAACCTGGCTCGTGCATCATGCACGATTCAACGGTCTCGCAGATTGCATTTTGCCCGACGCGAAAAAACGCCGGACCGGCGATCACAGCTTTTTGCGTTTGCGGTAAAGAGTGGCGGGATCGATGCCGAGAATTGACGCGGCTTCATCCAGTGTCCGCGTGTTCGCTATCACCCGTCGAATGTGTTCGGCCTCGATCTCTTCGACGCTGAGTTTTCCCCCGAGCCGTAACTCCGACGTGGTCTGAATCGTCTCGGAAAGATCGTCCGCTTCGATCACTTCGCCGTTGCCCAAAATCACCGCGCGCTCGACCACGTTATGGAGTTCGCGGAGATTGCCCGGCCAGGCGTATTGCCGCATCGCGGCCAGCGCGTCGGGCGAGAAGCCGCGCAGATTTTTGCCAGCATGTCCGGCAAGAAAAGTCAGATGGCTGAGCGCAATCTTCTCGAGATCGTCCAGGCGATCGCGTAGCGGCGGCAAGCAGAGCGAGATGACGTTCAGCCGGTAGAAAAGATCCTCGCGAAATTTTCCATCTGCGACCGCCTGCGCGAGATCGCGGTTCGTGGCTGAGATCACGCGCACGTTGGCTCGGCGCGGTGTCGTCTCGCCGACGCGCTCGTATTCACGCTCCTGTAAAAGGCGCAGCAGTTTCGCCTGAATCTCCAGCGGGAGGTCACCGATCTCGTCGAGAAATAACGTGCCGCCGTCCGCTGACGCGACCTTCCCCTGGGTGTCCGCATGCGCGCCGGTGAAGGAGCCTTTCACGTGACCGAACAGATCGCTTTCCAACAGTTCTCGCGAAAGGCTTGGACAGCTCACCGTCACAAACGCTCCGCCGCGCCGCGGACTTCGTCGGTGCATCGCTCGCGCGAGCACGCTCTTGCCTGTGCCGCTCTCGCCGAGAAGAAGGACGATCGCTTCGCTCTCTGCCGCCTTGAATGCAACATCGAGCACTTTCTGCATCGCGGGCGATCGCGACGTGAGATCACTCTCCGGTCCGTCCGACCCTAAACGCGACTCCAGCTCAACGAGCCGTCGTTCCAGCTTTCTGGTTTTCTCGATCCTCGCGAGAACCTGTCGCACCTGATCCGGCGTGCAGGGTTTTGGCAGATAATCAAACGCGCCGCGTCGCATCGCCTCCACCGCTGTCTCGATCGACGCATAAGCCGTCACCATCACGACCGCCGTTTGCGGCGAGATGCGCAGGATTTCCTCGAGGACATCAAGCCCGTTTTCCTGGCTTAACTTTAAGTCCAGGAGCACGACATCGAACGAAGCGGCGCGTAACTCCGCCAGCGCCGTAGCACTGTTCGAAGCACACGTCACTGCATGCTCCATCGATTCCAGCGCCATGGTGAGGGCGCGTCGAATGTTCTTTTCGTCGTCAACGATCAGCGCTCGCATCGCCCTCAGATTACTTGAACTGGTCTGAGATGCGACTCTTCCGGAAATCCAGAGTGCGGTCGCTGGCTACAGCCCTTCGGGGTAGGCGGTCTCGGAGACGAAGCATCGTTTTGCTCCGGGTAGGCCACAAGTATTGGCACCTTTTGGGGAGGAGCTTGAAGAATGGCGGCCACGACAGCGTGAATTTAAACGACTAGCGAAACGTATAAGAATACCATTAATGTCGAAACCGCCCCGGCCGGGGCTACTCGGTCATAGCTTATCGGCAACCGACATCAACGATGATCACAACCGTTAAACGGCCCCGGAACGTCAACGTCCCGCGCGCGGCCGCGATCCTGTACGGAGACTGGGGCACGAGCAAAGCCTACGTCATCGGTCTCGCGTTCGCGGTCGGCGGCTACGCTTCGTTCTGGCTGATCGCCGCGATGTGCGTTCTCACCGCGCTCGTCGGGATCAACTACATCATCATCTGCCGGCTTTATCCCGATGGCGGCGGTGTTTACGCCAGCGTGCGCCATCGCTCTGAAATCATTTCCATCGTTGGCGCGTTTCTCCTTATCGCAGATTACCTGGTCACCGCGGCGATCAGCGCGCTTTCCGCGTTTCAATATCTCGGCGTGCCGCATCCGGAGAAATTCGCGGCTGCGGCCATCCTCGTCATTGGCCTGCTTAATCTGCTCGGTCCCAAACATACGGGCGGTCTCGCGTTTCTGATTTCTGTGCCAACTCTGATCGTTGTCATTACGCTTGGACTCTTCAGTATCCCGCATCTCGGAACTGCGATCGGCCATCTCCAACCGCTGCACGGCGGGTTCTGGGGAAACTGGGGCGGCTTCGTCGGTATCGTGCTCGCACTCTCCGGCGTGGAGGCCATCGCGAACGCCACGGGCGTGATGCGGCTCGATCCCGGCAGTACCGATGCCAAGCCATCAGTGCGCAAGACATCCACGCCCGCGCTGTTGTGGGTGATGATCGAAGTCTGCATTTTTACGGCGCTCCTCGGGCTCGCGATGCATGCGCTCGGCGGCTTGCAGATCGCGAACGGCGACGTGAATGCGCCCGGCGCCGAAGGCGTGCGCGACTACATGCTGCGTTATATGGGTGAGACGTTTGTTGGCGGCGCACTCGGACCGGCCATTGGACATGCCTTTGGCTTTGCCGTCAGCATCACCTTTGGCTTTCTCCTCCTCTCCGCCGTTAATACCGCGATCGTCGACCTGATCACGATCCAATTCCTCATGGCCCGCGACCGCGAGCTGCCGTCGATCTTTCAGCGTCTCAACAAATGGGGCGTGCCGAGCATCGGCATGTTGCTCGCCACCGTTGTCCCCATGCTTCTCGTCGTTCTGGTCAAAGACATGGCCGGCCTGGCCGATCTTTATGCGGTGGGCGTCGTCGGCGCGATCGCGACAAATCTTGGCGCAACCGCCACCGACTGGAAGCTCCCGATCAAAACCTGGGAACGGACGTTGATGTTCGGAACCTTCATCGTCATGGCCGCGATCGAAATGTCGCTGCTGATCGACAAACCCAACGCGCGCTATTTCGCGGTCACCATTCTCGCGGTCGGATTAATCTTGCGCGGGCTCGTACAGGAACGCCGGATGAAGAGGGACGCCGCGCCGCCCGCCAAGCCCGCTGCGTTACCCGTCCAGGTCGCGCCGGCCGCCTCGGAACCGGCGTTGGAATTCACGAGCGCCGAATCCATTCTTTGCGCCATTCGCGGCACCGGTCGCACGCTCGACTTCGCCTTGCGCGAAGCGCGCGAGACCGGCTGCCGGCTTTACCTTCTCTTTGTGCGCGAGCAACGCTTCATGACCGACCAGGACAGCAAGCGCAAATGGCAGGAAGATCCCGAAGCTGCCGAGATCTTTGCCGCCGCCAAAGAAAAAACGGGCGATCGTCCGCCACTTTTTTGTTATGCCGTGAGCGAGTCCGCTCCGGCAACCATCGTCGATATCGCCGCCACTCTCGGCGCGTCGCGCCTCATTCTCGGCGCCCCAAGACGCAACGCGCTGGTCAATATTTTGCGCGGAAACATGGTTCGGGAAGTCTCCGACCTTCTTCCCGAGGAAATCGACCTGATCGTCTACGCGTGACGCCATCCTCACGCATCATCGCGAGAAAAATAGGATCGAGATCAGCGCGAAGATCGGGATGAGAATGGGAAGCGCGAACTTCCAGATATAGCCGAGCAAAGTCGGCGTAGGGACGCGCGCATCTTCGGCGATCGCTTTGATGAGAAGATTGGGCGCGTTGCCGATGTAAGTCAGCGCGCCAAAAAAACTGGCTCCCAATGAAATCGCGATTAATGCGCCGCCGTTATCGGAAAGGAACCTCGCGATATCCGACGAGTCGTTGATGTCCAGACCGTGAAGTCCGAGAGCGGCGGCGAACAAGGCCAGGTAAGTCGGCGCGTTGTTGACGACCGAACTTCGATTCTTAATCTGCAGCGTCGTCCTGGGAATTGCTCATTTGGTCGCCGCCTCCCATTTCATCAGCCATCAATACGGATACCGCTGGACCGCCGGTAATCGAGAAGAAGAAATGCCTCCGCTGCAAGGCCTGGCTGGCCGTGTAGACCGTGCTTCGACAAATTTTCTGGAAACCTTTCCGTTCTTTGCCGCCGCTGTTCTCGTGGCCCATCTCGCCGGTTGCCACAACACGCTCACCATTCTTGGCGCGCACTTTTATTTTTGGGGGCGCATCGCCTACGTTTCGGCATCGGTGGCTGGGTTTCCGCTGGTTCGCTCTCTGGTTTGGAACATTCCTACCTCCGGCATTCTTCTTTTCGTGATAGCTCTACTATTGTAGCGAGGGGGAACGCTGCTGCGCCCGATTATCTATTCTCTTGCGCTCTGCCTACTCGGCGCGGTGCTCGAAGGTCTCTTCGCGGGAAGCGGCATCAGGAAGCGGCTCGCCAGTCTTCGTCTGCCATCTTATGCCATTCCATTCTGGGGTTGGATGGTGATCGGCGCGCTCTATTATGTGATCTGCTTCTCCGTTCTTTACCGGCTCTTTCTGCTGCCGTCCTCTCCTGGGAGAACCGCCGCTTTCGCTATGATCGGTGCGATCATGTTCGTCAACGCGCTTTGGGATTACTTCTTTTTCCGCACTCGTAACCTCTTCCACGCCTATCTGCTTGGACTGCCTTATGGCGCGCTCGCGATTTCCCTTTTTCTCTTGCTCCTGCTCCGGCTCGACCGCATCGCCGCGTGGTGCCTCTTCCCCTACCTGCTCTATCTCTTCTACGCGAATGTGTGGAGCTATCGCACCTGGAAATTGAATCGCCCGGAACGAATCGACTGAGTCCTCACCCCCGCGCTCGCCTCACATTAAAAAGTGACGATGACGTCGAGCGCGGCAGTAAACATGGTGTCGTCGTTCGAGTCGTTGAAGGGCCGCGTATCGCTGAAGGAATAATCGACGCGCAACTCGGGGCGAATGGTCAGGCCGGTGAGCGGTTTTGGTACCGGCGGCTTGATGTCGAGGCCGATCGTGAGAGCGCCATAAGTTGTCCGCCCGCCGCCGACGGTGCGCGGATCGATCGTCGACTCACCGCTGAGCGCGCGCATCGGATCACCCGGGTCGGCAAATTGTGCGACAAAGAAGCCTTTGTCATCACGCCAGATTTCGCCGCGGATCTTGGCCGTGATTTTGTCGTTGATCGCGTAAGTCAGATATTGCGCTACGCCATACGCGCTGGCATCCGCACCGTCATCGTGGGTGTAGTTGAGATCGGTGATGGAAGTGAGTTTGTCGGTGATCTTCCACGTCGTGGTGATCGTATTGAGATAACGAAGATCGCTGTCGTTGTGTGGCGTTTCGGGACCAATATGCGTCGCAGCGGAGATGACAAGCTTCTCTTCATTGAGATGCAGCCCGATCCCGCCATGGAATGCGGCCGCGTCGTTGTTGTCGTCGATACTGGTGTTCACGCCGCGCGTCACGCCGGCGACCAGGTTAAGCTGCTTGGTCGCGTAAAGAGTAAACAGCGCGCCGGTGTGGTTGAACGGGATGCCGAAATTGAAGATATAAGTGTGCGAGTAAAAGGGATTGGTGCGGGGGTCGATCGTTTCCGCGCCTTCCAAGGTCACGAACTTGCCGAGCTTCAGATCAACGCCGCCTTCGGTAAAGATGGGAAGGTGTACGTTCAGATAGGCTTCGGGAATGTCCGCGCGGTAGAGGCCGGTTCCCGTGCTGTGATTGCGCATTCCCAGCGACTGGATAAAATGCGCATCAGTGCCGAACAGGAGTTGCAATTTGAATCCCAAATCGAAACCAATTTTCGGATCGAGCGCGCGTTCGGCCGTGATCACGGCCTGGTTCATCACGAACTCGTTGCTTCGGTCGTCGAAGAGTCGGCCGAAGTTCTGATTATCTTTTGGTCCGTCGACGTTCCCGGTGAAGCCGCTCTCGACCCAACCGTAAATGGCGAGGCGCGATTTCGCCTCTTCCTGCTCGAGCATCTGGTTCTTCACGGCCTCCTCCGCCGGAGTGAGTGTTTGCGCGCCTGCCTGGCTTGCTGCAATCGAAAAGAAAACGGCGGCAACGAACGAGGTAAATCTTGCGCGGAAGAGCAGGACGATCTGTTCCATTATTTAATCGCGCTTCAGGAGCCGGCGCAGTCGCAGGGCGTTTATCCGGGAGCCGTCTGGAAACGGAACGGGGCGCATCAAAAAGAAAGCAAAGGCGCCGCGGCCGCGATCATAGCGGTTGCCCGGGCCGGACCACCGCTATGTCCACTTCCACGTACGCGGCCTCGCCATGAATCGCCTCGTCGAGACCAAGTTCTTCGTGCGCCTCTTCCACCCGCACGATCGTGATGCGGTCAATGATCCAAAGCATCCCGAGCGTGAAGGCGAACGCCCACAGCGACGAAAACAGTCCGGCACAGAGTTGTTTAAGGAAAAAGCTCGAACCGCCGGCGAGCAATCCGTCCACGCCGCCGTTCGCTGCGGGATTCCATGCCGTCGAGGCGAACACGCCGAGGAGAATGATACCGAGAAGGCCGCCCACTCCATGCACGCCCCACACATCGAGGGCGTCATCCCACCCCAGTTTGTTCTTCAACGCGCAGGCGTAGTAGCAAACAACGCCCGCCACCGTTCCGATAATGGCAGCGGTGGCCGGCGACACGTAGCCCGCCGCTGGAGTGATCGTGGCCAACCCAGCCACGGCGCCAGTCAGCAATCCCAGGAACTTCGGTTTCTTCGAAACTCGCCAATCGACCAGCAGCCACGCGATGGCGGCGAACGAAGCGGAGATATCTGTGTTGATAAATGCTACGGCGGTGATCGAGTCGACGCGGAACTCGGAGCCGGCATTGAAGCCGTACCAACCGAACCAGAGCAGGCCAGTGCCCAGCGCAACGAGCGGAATGCTGTGCGGACCGCGGTCCACGACCTTGCGTTTACCAACGTAGAGAATGGAAGCGAGAGCGGCGATTCCCGCGATGTTGTGCACGACGATTCCGCCGGCGAAATCCTTTACGCCCCACTGCGCCAGGATGCCGCCGCCCCACACCATGTGGACAAACGGAAAGTAAACCAGGATCAGCCACGCCGTCAGAAAAAGCATGTAAGCCTTGAAGGTGATCCGGTTGGTGAACGCGCCCGTGATCAGCGCCGGAGTGATGATCGCAAACATCATCTGATAGGCGCAGAAGACGAGCATGGGAATGGTCTCGTTAGGCGAGGGCGTGGCCAGGGTAATGCCGCGCAGGCCCATCCAATTCAGGTTGCCGACGACGCCGAAAAAATCGGTGCCGCTTTTCTGATCGCCGGAGAAGCAGAGTGAGAATCCGAAGGCCCACCACAAGACCGTGGTCCAGCCCATCGAGACGAAACTCTGCATCATGATGGCGAGCACGTTCTTTCGTCCCACGAGCCCGCCATAAAAAAATGCCAGCCCCGGCGTCATCAGCATCACTAAACTCGCGCACAAGAGCATGAACGCGGTATTCCCAGTATCGAGATGTAACATGGTTATCCTCCGTTAGGCGGCGAGTATTGACTCGTTAGGGGACGGGCGTCAAGAGAGTAGACTGCCGATCATCTCGCGCACGGTAGCAGGCCGCGGGTGGCGCTGTCACGCCTTTAAACCGCCGCAAAAAAGCTTGCGTTCAGTCGCAGAGTTCCTGCTCAATGTCTCCTATGGTGTTAAACGGAAATGAAGAGACAGCCCTGCGGATCGGCGCCGCGCTGATCGTAGGAGGCATTCTCGGCTTGAACCGCGAGCTGCATGGGAAGCCGGCCGGCTTGCGCACTCATGCCCTGGTGAGTCTCGGAGCGGCCGTGGCCACGATTATTGTGCTCAAATCCGCCGACGGTTCTTTGGCGGCCGACCAAAATGCAATCGGAAGAGTTGTCCAGGGTATCCTGACTGGCGTTGGATTTTTGGGCGCCGGGGTCATTCTGCGGGACCCCCTTGGCCACGTGACGGGACTGACCACGGCAGCGACGATTTGGATTTGTGCCGTGCTGGGGACCGTGTGCGGGCTCGGTCACTGGGTCATCCTGGGTATCGCGGTAGGTTTCACCGTGTTCGCATTGCTCCTGGGTCGGCCCATCGAGCGTCTCGCCGAGCGATTGTTCCACCGCCACGGCTCCGGACCGCCGGACCACAGTGTCTAGCTGGTCGTAGACAAGGACCCGGCACGAAGATCGCCGGAATGCCGGCCAGCCGATGTGCCGAAAGCTCGTCTAATCGGGGTATTCCCCCACGCTGCGGGGGCCAAAAAAATTTCCATAACCATCTCGGGTCGCGGCCGGTCATCTATTTCGGAAAGGGCCGGAATTCCGCAAAGGAACGGTCATTCACCGGAGGGTTGTTTTATATGCATGAATGCGTTCCTGGCTCGGAGTGCGATGGCGATTCGCAATTGGTGCGATCGGAATTTTCAGTCAGCGAAAACAGGCGCGGCTGCCGCTCGAGGTTCAGGGAGCGTAAACTGGTCCTCCTTCTTCTCGGATGCGCGCTGTTTAGCTACGCCTGCGCCAACGATGACGATACACCTCGGGAACATCGGCACCGGCACCGCCATGGAGAAGAACAAACCGAAACCCTGGACCGTTCGAATAGTCCGAATCCGTCGCCGACGCCGTAAGCAGGCTGGTAAAGTCTCTGTTCAATGAGCACCTCCGGCGTGTCTTGAACAAAGCTTCTAAAATACTTCCAGGCCTAACTGTTCTGAAGCACCACTAGGACGTTTGGCACGCAAAGGACGGCTAGGCGTTCGTAATTATTACCTTCAGTGCGCGTTCGTTAGTAGCATCAGCGAAAGTATCGTAGGCCTTCATTACTTCCTTCAAGGTGAAGTGATGCGTTATGAGCTGTTCCGGCTGAAGCTTCCGTGAAATCACCGTCTTCAGAAGCATTGGCGTGGTAACGGTATCAACCAGCCCTGTCGTTAGGGTGATGTTATGCGACCAAAGCTTATCCAGGTTAAGTTGCACCGGTTTTCCGTGGACACCGACGTTCGCAATATGGCCGCCGGCGGCAACGATCCTCTGGCAGGTATCGAAGCTCTCCGGTAATCCCACTGCTTCGATGGCAACGTCGACGCCTCTGTTTCCGGTCAGCGCCATCACTTCTTCGACAGCCTTGCCATCGATCCTGCTTACCACTTTAGTCGCACCGAACCTCTTGGAAACTTCCAGCCGATTCTTATCCCCGTCGATCATGATGATTTCTGCGGGCGCATAGAATTGTGCGGTCAGCAGAGCGGCCAAACCGATTGGGCCGGCTCCTACAATCGCCACCGTATCGCCGGGTTTGACGCTGCCATTTAGCACGCCGCACTCGAAACCGGTCGGCAGGATATCACTCAACATGACGAGCGCTTCCTCATCAACTCCAGCGGGAATCGGATACAAACTATTATCCGCGTACGGGATTCGAACGTACTCCGCTTGAGTGCCATCAATGACATTGCCCAGAATCCATCCTCCGCCGTTCTCGCAATGTGAGTACATGCCTTTCTTGCAGTTCGCGCATCTCCCACAAGAGGTGATGCAGGAAATAAGGACATGCGCGCCGACCTGGAAGTTGGACACACTGGCTCCCACTTCTTCGATGATTCCCACGCCTTCGTGTCCCAGTATCCGTCCGGGGGAGACGGTAGGAACGTCACCTTTCAGGATATGGAGATCGGTTCCGCAAATCGTCGTCGCCGTTACTCGGACGATGGCATCTGTCGCCGACTGAATGAGCGGCTTCGGTTTTTCCTCCAAGGCGCGCCAGCCTGGCCCGAGATACGTTAGCGCCTGCATCACATCGGCGGGGCCGGCGGATTGGATCGGATAGTCGCCTTGATAATGGCAATCAGACAATCGAGGATCGCGCTTGATTCCTGCGCTAGCGAGGACTCGTCTTGGTTTGATGGTGTTGTTCCGAAGCTGTGCTGAACGCCTGCTTCGTCGAATCTACGTGAACCGTGCGTAACTCGTAGTTGATCCGCGAAATCTTCTCTGTCGGTACTATCACCTTGTTGCCCGCGTACCAATGTCCGCATTCCACTACGACCTCGCGGATCATCCACGTCCTGCCGTCGATCAGAAAGTCGATGATTTCCCCGACTGTCCCGTCATTTGCCTCCACGCTGTATTCAGTTAGTTCCATCGCGCTGCGCAGATGCGAATCGCCGGCGCTTTGTTTATTCGTTTTCGCTGGTGGAGGAGGAACTATCACCGGGTAGCTGGCCAAGCCCCACAACGGCATTCCTTCCGCGTAGTAATTGTATCCGTAGTATCGATGGTACTCCTCTTCATGCTGGCGAGACACCGGCTTGTGCCGGTCGATTGAGGGGCTGTCCTCGATCTGCTGTCGTGTCAGGTTGACGAGAAGAACCTTCCCTTCCGGATAAAGATGACCAAAGGCCTGAGGAGAAATGAGCACCAGACGCCCTGCGAGCCAATGACCAGTGTCCGCTACCAGATAGCGAACGTTCCAGTTCTTGTCGTCGAAGTAGAAGTCTCTGACGTGCCCGATTTCGCCGTCCGACGCGCGTAATTTCTCTCCGAACCGTTGTTGAAGGCTTTGTAACATAAGGAAGCTCGGTCCCGGGTTTAAACGTCGCGATTTCGAAGTCTGCCGCCGGGCGATCCGCGCATTCAATGTAAACCCGATTTCAACCGATGCTCTTCTTTTCGGTGTATCCGCGGGAAATGGGCCCTGGCGATTCCGTGATCGGACATTGTGCGGGAAGCGCAGGCGCGCACAAAGTTTGCGGTGCGCCAGACTCGGCATAGCAATTCGACATACCATTCGCTCAGAAGCGGCGTATCGTTGCAGATGACGCTTTCCCCGATCGCAACATTGCACGAAGAGACGAACGCGGTCGCTTATCGGCGAGCACATACCGGCAAGCTCATGATCATTCGCCGCGCCGAAGGTGAGCCACTGGTGGCGAGTGACTTTTTCCAATTTGATTCAGTCGGCACGCACCCGAGCGGCCTCCTGGTGACCGGAATTTTTCAGAACGATCGGCGCAGCCACATGATGGCTTCACGGGTGCGGGCAGCGAACGAAGCGGAGATCGCCTGGCGAGACGATTCACGCCAAAACAACGCTTAGCGGGGGCGACGTTGAATGTCCTTACAGTCTTGCGATACATGCGGTCGCGCTCTCTCGATCGTCGGAGCACACTGCCGGAACTGTGTTGGGGCGAGGCCCGCGGTTGGGCGGCAAAAAATTCTCGATCTCAAATGGGCGATACCAGCAGCAGTCGCCGCGGTGGGTCTGGCTCTATTCCTGTATGAAATGCTTTCGCGCTGAACGACGCGCAAGCCCGGGTCGCGATCCGCTCATCGCGGTGTTTGATTCTTGCGGCGTGTGATCACATCAAAAATAGCGCTCGTCGCGCTTCTGTCGGCCATGGTGGTTGTGCGACTTACTTGCGCTCAGACACCTTCTCCGCCCGGTGCCGGCGAGCTGCCGCCCCAGGCGAAACCAATCGCTGAAGTGGTCGTGCCGATACCTGCTGAGGTGTTTGGGTCGCTCGACAAATTTTCCAACTCGAATTGGCGACTGGTGCAGGTTGACGGGCTTGCCCATGCGAAGTCGCACGGCGACGACGTACAGATTGCCTTACTCCTCGGGGTCTCGATCGGCGAGGGATTCATCGCAGTTGAAGCGCACGACGCGGCCGAAGTGAAGGACGTAGGGGCTGCTGTGCTTCGGCTCGCGAGAGCGCTTGGTGTTCAGCCGGCCGTGATGCGGCGCAGCCAGAGTATCGTGGATCTCGCCGACAAGAATGATTGGCCTGCGGTCCGCAAGGAATGGGACGCCGTGCTCCCCGACGTCCAGGAGGGCATGAAGCAGCTCAAGAGCGAACAGCTTTCGCAGCTCGTCAGCCTGGGCGGTTGGCTACGTGGCACGCGCGCGCTCACCGCGCTGATCCTGCAGCGCTATTCGGCCGACGATGCGGAAATGCTGAGGCAAACTGCGTTGATAGACCGTTTCGAAAAGCAGCTCAGTCAGATGCGCCCGAATGCCAACGTTGCGAAAATGCGCGAAGGCCTCCAGCAAATGAGAACTCTCGTTGCGAGATCCGGCGAGCCAATTTCTGAGCAGTCCGTCCGGGATCTGTCCGTGCTTTGCGACGGACTGCTTGCGAGGATCGTGGGCGCGTTGTCTGTCAAGCGATAGCGCCACAGGGTCGCCCCGAAATGTTTCTCACACGGCGGTGCCGAACAGCGCGCCGACTCCTGCCGTTAAACCCATCGCAAGCGCACCCCAAAACGTCACACGTATTGCGCCCGCCACCGTGGAGGCGCCCCCAACGCGAGCGGCAACTCCGCCCAAGACTGCTAAAAACACGAGCGAGCAGACGATGACGGTCGGAATCACCCAAGGCACCGGCGAGATGATGGCGACGAAAAGAGGAAACGCGGCCCCGATCGCAAACGTTGCGGCCGAAGCCAAGGCCGCCTGAATGGGGCGGGCTTTGAGTGCTTCGGAAAAACCCAACTCGTCCCGCGAGTGAGCACCCAGTGCGTCATGAGCCATAAGCTGCACGGCGACTTCGGCCGCGAGCGGAGCCGTGAGGCCCCGCTTGACATAAATAGCGGCCAACTCTGCTTTCTCGCCGGTTTCATCCTCAGCGAGCTCTTTTCGCTCGAGATCGATGTCAGCCCTTTCAGTGTCTGCCTGAGAGCTGACCGAAACGTATTCACCGGCCGCCATCGACATCGCACCAGCGACGAGGCCGGCAATGCCGGCTACCAAAATATTCCGGGGCGCGACATGAGCCGCGGCGACGCCGGCAATAAGGCTGGCGGTTGAGAGGACGCCGTCATTGGCGCCGAGGACAGCCGCTCGCAACCAGCCGATCCGATCACCGCGGTGAAGTTCCCGCGCTTTGATGACATTCAAAATCGTGTTCAATGGAAGCGGCGATCTAAAGACGTTTGGATCCTAACCAAGGTGATGGAATCGCTCGACTGACTCTGCGGCAGCGGTCGCAATACGGACGCGCCATACGTTACTGTCGCACGTTTCGCGAATGCCTTGCACGAAATCGCAAAACGCTCGAAGGGAAATAATGTCTGGCACACTCCGGACGCCCAATGTGAAACGACATGACTGAGCAGCACCGGCACTCCCACAAAGAAAGCCGCAATCCGATCGTCCGGTTCTTTGCCAACCTTGGGCCAGGGTTGATCACCGGCGCGGCGGACGATGATCCATCGGGAATCGCGACCTATTCGACGGCAGGCGCTCTTCTGGGAACCGGTCAGCTTTGGACTGCGCTTATCACCTGGCCGCTGATGGCGAGCGTGCAAATGATGTGTGCGCGTATCGGAATGGTTACCGGCGAGGGACTCGGTGGCGCGCTCCGCAAGAAATTCCCAAAACCTCTCATCATCATCGCGGCTTTGGCCTTGCTCGTCGCCAACACCATCAACATCGGCGCCGATCTGGCCGGGATGGCGGACGCAGCCGAAATGCTTTCCGGCATCAACTCGCACTACTTCGTCATTGTCTTCGGGCTCGCTATCGCCGTGGCCACCATCCAATTCCGGTACCACCAGATCGCCAGCGTCTTGAAATGGCTGGCCCTCACACTCTTTGCCTACGTCATCACGGGTTTCGTGATCGGACCCGATTGGAGCAAGATCGCTCACGACACTTTTGTTCCCTCCTTGCCAAAAAGCTATGAAGGCTGGGCAATGCTCGTGGCGATTCTCGGGACGACCATTAGTCCATATCTTTTCTTTTGGCAGAGCTCCCAGGAAGTTGAAGAAGAAAAGGCCATCGGCCGGCGGATGATGGCCTGGCGGCGAGGCGCCACCCGGCGCGAGATCGGAACGCGCAAGATGGACGTTGGGGTCGGCACGTTTTTTTCAAACCTGGTCATGTATTTCATCATTTTGAGCACGGCGCTGACCTTGCACGCGCATGGCACGACGAACATCGAGACGACCAAACAGGCAGCCGAGGCGTTGCTGCCTCTCGCCGGCTAATTTGCCTATCTTCTTTTTACGGTCGGCATCATCGGGGTCGGCTTTCTTGCCATCCCGACTCTCTCCGGTTCGGCTGCCTATGCCTTCGCCGAAACATTCCACTGGCGACAAGGCCTTGATTCCAAGTTCAAAGCCGCCCGCTCCTTCTATGCCGTGGTTATTCTATCGACCGTGATGGGCATCGTGCTGGATTATGCGGGAGTAAACCCAGTCAAGGCGCTCTATTGGACCGCGATCATCAATGGTCTTCTCGCGCCCTTTCTGTTAGTCGGCGTTTGGCTGGTCGCGTCCGACCGAAAGATCATGTGCAATCAGCCAAGTTCCCGCCTGGGCCTCTTGTCCGTCGGACTGACGACAGTGTTAATGTTTGCGGCCGCTATCGGAATGTTTGTTTTTTAAGACGGAATTTCTGCGCCGGAGCACACTCACGGAGCCAGATGAACTCCTCCGCGTAAATTCCTAATCGTCGGCTCGGGATGCCCGGGTCTGGCTCTCGCTTTCGCCTTCGTTCGTTTTGGGCGGCGTGTGGGGCGGGAAGAATGGGCTGATTGATCGTGACGCCATCCCGCTCGCAGCCAGGGCATCCACATCAGTAGCGCGGACCAGGCATTCCAAAATGTATCCATCGCTTCTTCATTTAACCGCGAGCTGAGCGGTTTGGTTACGCAATAAAAAAATACGTAACCGCCGCCGGGTTCGCGCGGTCTCTAATTTGGAAAGGCCGGAGTTCCGCAAAGGAACGGTCATTAACCGGAGGGTTGTTTTATATGCATGAATGCGTTCCTGATTCGGAGTGCGATGGCGATTCGCAATTGGTGCGATCGGAATTTTCAGTCAGCGAAGACCCGCGCGGCCACCGCTCGAGATTCAGGAAGGGTAAACTGGTCCTCCTTCTTCTCGGATGCGCGCTGTTTAGCTACGCCTGCGCCAACGATGACGATACGCCTCGCCAACATCGCAACCGGCACCGGCATGGAGAAGAACAAACCGAAACCCTGGACCGTTCGAATAGTTCGAATCCGTCGCCGACGCCGTAAGCAGGCTGGTAACCCGCGATTGACTGCAAGTCGTTCGTGAGGACCTGCCGGCCGGCGTGTTAGTGATCTCGCGTCCGCTCAAGAAGAAGCGCCGGGAAACGCGAGGCACTCGCCATCTCGACTGCTTTCGTTTGTGCGTGACAGCGCGCTGAAAAACGTTGTTGTGGACATGAACGTGCCGCGGAGTGTGTATCGGGCGCGTCTCGCGTGTGTCTCGTTGAATGCCACCACAACTATGAATCACATCACTTGGGCCTTGATTG
The DNA here is from genome assembly GCA_003134785.1 of Spartobacteria bacterium. Lineage (GTDB taxonomy): Bacteria > Verrucomicrobiota > Verrucomicrobiia > Chthoniobacterales > UBA10450 > AV80. Next base: position 7,765 of record PLCN01000017.1, on the reverse strand, counting down.
GAATGGTCGGTTACTCGTTGACTACGTTGCTGGTGAAGTTTGCCACCCGGAGCGGACAGTTTTCCAGTTTCCTCGTTCTCGCCATCGCTTGCGTCATCACTCTTCTCAGCGCGTTTTGCATCATCATCGTCCGAGGCGATTTGCAGCAGGTCAGTGGGAAGGACTTCCTGAGTTCGAGCGCGTGGTTTGCTTATGCGACCGGAATCGCGCTCACCGTGGCCGTGATGTCCCTGTTCCGTGCGCTCTCGCTCGGGCCCGCCAGTATCGTCGTCCCTGTCTACGGGATGTTCATCGTGGGCGGGGCGATTCTGGGGATTCTTTTTTTGCACGAACCGGTCACGATGCGCAAGGTCTTCGGCATTAGTTTTGCAGCTCTCAGCATTTTTCTCATGGCCAAAGGCTGATCTCTTATCGTTAGGTATTCCAAAGTGGACTCCGTGAAGAAAACCGTCTCCTCCTCGCATGCAAAACCCTCCAGGTCTGTCCTCGAACAGCGCCGCCGTCGCGTCGTCGCTCTGGTCGAGTCCCTGCCGGAAGCCTCGGCTATTCCTGGCGGCGACGGTCACCTGAGCCTCACAGTCCGCGGCAAGCGCTTCGGTTACTTCCTCGACAACCATCATGGCGACGGCCGCGTGGCCTTGAATTGTAAGACCGCTCCCGGCGTGAATGAGACTCTCGCCGCTGCTGCTCCGGATCGCTTTTACATTCCCAAATACGTCGGACATCGCGGCTGGCTAGGTCTCTGGCTCGACCTGCCGAAGATCGATTGGGACGAGGTAGAAGGAGTTATTACCGAAGCTTACCGACTGGTCGCTCCGCGAACGCTGCTCGCACAAGCTGGCATAAGCGAAACAGGTAACCAGGATTTCGATGCGGAAGAGTCAGAAGCTGATATTGAGTCTCGTTAGGTCGCCGTTGGCGGTGACTTTGTCGCGAGCAGACGCGTTGGTGGAAGCCGGAAGGATCAACTTATGAAACTACAGTACAGGATAAACTTCGACGAGGCCAATGCCGGTCGTGTTGCTCTTGCCGCGCACAACCGCAGCGTAGTTTCCGGACGGCAGCGCGCGAGGTCGTAAATCTCCACCAAGCCGGCTCCGATCACTGCACGTTGTAAACTTCCACCAGTCCTACGCCAGTTGTGTTGTTCTTACCGCGCACAATGGCAGTGTAGTTACCGGGAGCAAGAGTGACGACAAGGGCCGATTCCAAATCGTTGAGTGGTGGGATAGTCGTTGCCGCAATCTCCGCTTGTTGGCTGCTGCCGTCAGACCGCATCTTCCAGTTGTCGTTGGTCGCGATCGGAGTTCCATTTCCGTCGTGCAGTTCCAGGGTCGGATCGTTCAATGCACCCTGGATCCCTGAGCCGCTGAGCGACGGGCCGAGTGCGCGCACCATCACTTTGGCCATGCCGCCGCTTTCTCCGCCCCCGACAATCAGGCCACCGATCATGACGTTATCGTCCGCGTCTACAAATCCACGCGTGCTGATGTTCGCCAGCTTGGAGTTCGCGCCTTGCGCCAGATCGTAAACCTCTACCAAGCCCACACCCGTTCCTCCATTCTTACCCGCAAGGATCGCAGTGTATGCTCCCGGAGTAAGCGTCGCCACTATCGCTGATTCCAAATCGTTCTTCGGCGGAATTGTGGTCGCCTCAATCTCCGCTTGCTGCGACTGCCCGGTCTGATCGTTGATCTTCCAGTTATCATTCGTAGCTAACGTCGTACTGCCCTGATGCAGTTCCAAGGTCGGATCAGCCAACGTAACGCCAACACCATTCAGGGAAGGACCGATCCCGCGAATAATCACCTGCTTTGGATCAGTCCCGGTGATGATGAATCCAGCGATGAGCACCTGTTCACCCACTAGAACGCGCATGCGCGTGGAAATGTTGAGCAAGGCAGGCGGGGCAGGCACGCCGAAGAGTTCCGCACTCGCGAGATAGCTGCTGCCGTCATAACCTCCCGCGACAAGCACCTTGCCGTTGGGCAGCAACGTCGCCGTGTGAAGATTGCGTGCGGTGACGAGACGTCCGGCCGCCCCCCAGGCCCCGCTCGCCGGATCGTACAGTTCTGCGCTCGCGAGAACGTCTTTATTAAAAAGGTCGAAAGTTCCTCCTACGACGAGCACCTTGCCGTTAGGCAGCAACGTCTCCGTGTGATGACCGCGTGCGGTGGCGAGGCTGCCGGTAGTCGTCCAGGTCCCATTCGCCGGATCGTACAGTTCTGCGTTCGCGAGAGGAGTGAAAGCACCGCCAGTTATATTCTGACCTCCTGCGACAAGCACCTTGCCGTTGGCTAGCAGCGTGGCCGTGTGAAGTTGGCGAGCGGTGGCGAGGCTGCCGGTCCCAGTCCAGGTCCCGCTGGCCGGATCGTACAGTTCCGCGCTCGCGGAAGAGTCGCCGCTGCTGTCAAAACCTCCTGTGAGAAGCACCTTGCCGTTGGACAGTAACGTCGCCGTGTGCTGAGCACGTGCGGTGCCGAGGCTGCCGGTGGCCGTCCAGGTCCCGCTCGCCGGATCGTACAGTTCCGCGCTCGCGAGAGCGTTGCCGCCGTTGTCATCTCCTCCCGCGACGAGCACCTTGCCGCTGGGCAGCAACGTCGCCGTGTGATAACCGCGTTCGGTGGCAAGGCTGCCGGTCGCCATCCAGGTCCCGCTCGCCGGATCGTACAGCTCCTCGCTCGCGGGAAAGCTGAAGCCGCTAAAACCGCCTGCGACGAGCACCTTGCCGTTGGGCAGCAATGTCGCCGTGTGAGTATCGCGTGCGGTGGTGAGGCTGCCGGTGGCCGTCCAGGTCCCGCTCGCCGGATCGTACAGTTCTGCGCTTGCGAGATCACTGCCATTATAACCTCCTGCGACAAGCACCTTGCCGTTCGGCAGCAAGGTTGCCGTGTGACTATCGCGCGCAGCGCCGAGGCTCCCGGTAGCCGCCCAGGTGCCGCTCGCCGAATCGTAGAGTTCCGCGCTCGCGAGAGGCGTGTATTTTGTCCCCGACTGTGTGTCGTTGGCGATGTTCACACCTCCTGCGACAAGCACCTTGCCGTCAGACAGCAACGTCGCCGTTTGATTGGTGCGTGCGGCACCGAGGTCGCCGGTGGCCGTCCAACTCCCATCCGCTAGATTGTACAGCTGCGCGTTCGCGAAAGTGGTCGTGGTGTCGTTGTTATAACCTCCGGCGATAAGCACAGTGCCGTTGGGCAGCAACGTCGCCGTGTGAGAGCCGCGTGCGGGGAAAAGGCTGTTGGTGTTCGTCCAGGTCCCGCTCGCAGGATGGTAAACTTCCGCGCTCTCGGGATTATCGAAACCGTTACTACCTCCTGCGACAAGCACGTTGCCGTTGGGCAGCAACGTCGCTGTGTGATACGCACGTGCGAAGTTGAGGCTGCCGGTCGCAGTCCAAGTCCCAATCGCCGGATCGTACATCTCCGTGCTCGCGAGAGAGCCGCTGCTGGTGGTATTTCCGCCTGCGACGAGCACCGTCCCGTTGGGCAGCAACGTCGCCGTGTGAAACGCGCGTGCGGCGGCGAGGCTGCCGGTGGCCGTCCAGGTCCCGCTGTCCGGATCGTACAGTTCCGCGCTCGAGAGGGCATCGAAATTCGTGCCACTAAAACCTCCTGTGACGAGCACCTTGCCGTTGGGCAGCAACGTCGCCGTGTGGCCATCGCGTCCGGTGGCAAGGCTGCCGGTCGCGGTCCAGGTTCCGCTCGCCGGATCGTACAGTTCCGCGCTGCTGATCTCGCTGTAACCTCCCACCACGAGCACCTTGCCGTTAAGCAGCAACGTCGCCGTGTGAAGAGAGCGTGCGAGGGCGAGGCTACCGGTCGCCGTCCAGGTCCCGGTTGCCGGATCGTACAGCTCCGCGCTCGCGAGATCGATGCCGTTATTACCTCCTGTATAACCTCCCGCCACGAGCACCTTGCCGTTGGGTAACAACGTCGCCGTGTGATCCTGGCGTGCGGTTGCCAGGCTGCCGGTGTTATTGAAAGAAACGATGGCGCTCGCGCTCGGCTGCACGAGCACCAGCCCCGCGCCGAGAAAAAGCAGCGGGAATGCGACCCTCCGCGCAAGAATCGAGGCAGCCGACAAGACGCAAGCCACGAAAACCGAAGATGGATGAAACTTGTTCATAGTTTTGCCCTTCACCAAGCAATGCGGAAAAACGGCCACGAAAACGGACATCGCACCCGAAAATAATTTTCCGGTTTTGGACTCAGATAAGTGATGACCCGTCATCCCTCTTCGAGCGGATGGTCAGCGAAGGTTCGAAGCGAGATCCCTCTGCTATTGCAAATTATAGACTTCGACCAAGCCGACGCCGGTTGTATCCCCCGCGCCTCGGACGATCGCGGTGTAGTTGCCGGGAGCTAGAATCGCTACTAAGGCCGATTCCAAATCGTTCGTCGGAGGAATTGTGGTCGCTTCGATCTCGGCTTGCTGAGACTGGCCGGTCTGATCGTTGATCTTCCAGTTGTCATTGGTGGCGAGCGTAGTCCCACTTCCGTCGTGCAGCTCAAGAGTTGGATCGCCCAACGCGCCGGCGATACCGGAACCAGTGAGCGATGGCCCCAGTGCGCGCACAATCACTTTGGCGGTCCCGCCGCCGCTTCCCCCACCGACGATCAGCCCGCCGATCATGACGTTATTGCCCGTATCCACAAATCCACGCGTGCTGATGTTCGCCAGCTTGGAGTTCGCCGCTTGCGCCAGATCGTAAACCTCGACCAAGCCCACGCCTGTTCCTCCATTCTTGCCGGCAAGAATGGCCGTGTAAGCCCCCGGATTAAGGGTAGCTACAAGCGCTGATTCCAAGTCGTTCGTCGGCGGAATGGTCGTGGCGCGAATGTCAGCTTCCTGTGATTGGCCGGTCTGATCGTTGATCTTCCAGTTGTCGTTGGTGGCTAGCGTCGTGTTGCCTTGATGTAGCTCCAAGGTCGGGTCAGCTAAGGTAACACCAACACCATTGAGCGAAGGACCTATCCCTCGAATGATTACCTTCTTCTGGTCGGACCCTGTAATGATGAATCCAGCGATGAGCACCTCTTCACCCGTAAGGACGCGCATGCGGGTGGAGATGTTGAGGAGCTGCGATGGACTTGTTGAGTGGTAAAGCTCGGCGCTCCTCGCAGAGCCGAGCTGGTTCGACCCTGCGACGAGGACGCTGCCATCGGATAGCAATGTCGCAGTATGCCCGTCGTGTCCGTGGTTGAGATTCCCATTCGCCGGCCATGTCCCGGTCGCCGGATCGTACAGTTCCGCGCTCGCACCTCCTGCGACGAGCACCTGGCCGTTGGGCAGCAACGTCGCTGTGTGACCGTAGCGTGCGGTAGCGAGGCTGCCCGTCCCCTTCCAGGTCCCGCTTGCCGGATCGTACAGTTCCGCGCTCGGGAGTACGCCGCTGAAGTTAATTCCGCCTGCGACGAGCACCTTGCCGTTGGGCAGCAACGTCGCCGTGTGACCGTAGCGTGCGGTAGCGAGGCTGCCGGTTGCCGTCCAGGCCCCACTGGCCGAATCGTAAAGCTCGGCGTTGGCGAAAACGTTATTTCCGTCGTAGCCTCCCGTGACGAGCACCTTTCCGTTTGGCAGCAGTGTCGCGGTGTGATTATAGCGCGCCACAGCAAGGCTGCCTGTTGTGGTCCACGTCCCGCTCGCGGGATCGTATAACTCCGCACTCCCTGTCTGGCCGCCTGTGATAACTCCTCCTGCGACGAGCACCTTGCCATTAGGCAACAATGTCGCCGTCTGGCCGCTGCGGGCGGTGGTGAGATTCCCGGTTATCGTCCATGTTCCGCTGGACTGATCAAAAAGTTCGGCACTGGATAGCTTGGCATGGTTGCTGTCGTCATTACCACCTCCTGCGACGAGCACTTTCCCGTTGGGCAGCAAAGTCGCGCTGTGGCCATAGCGCGCGTTATTGAGGTTGCCGGTCGGCGTCCATTGTCCACTTGCTGGGCCGTAAAGCTCGGCGCTCGCGAAAGTGCTGCCGTAAAAGCCCCCGGCAACGAGCACCGTGCCATTGGGTAGCAACGTCGCGGTATGAACGTATCGGCCAGTATTGAGATCACCGGTGTTGCTGAAGACAAGGTCCGCTCCTATGCATACCTGGACAAGAGTCAGACCGACCGCCGCGCAAAGCAGCCGGAAAGTGATTGCGGTGCAGGCAGGAGGAACTCGCCTCTTTACGATTCGCCATTCAATAATAGGATCAATTTTGCATCTCATAGTATCTCCTTTCATCTTCGAGCTGGCTTCATTGAAGGTTGTAAACCTCTACCAACCCCACCCCAGTCGTGTTGTTCTTGCCCCGCACGATTGCGGTGTAGTTGCCAGGAGCAAGATTTGCGACAAGGGCCGATTCCAAATCGTTTGTAGGCGGAATCGTTGTGGCACGGATGTCAGCCTCCTGAGACTGGCCGGTCTGATCGTTGATCTTCCAGTTGTCGTTGGTCGCGATCGGAGTTCCATTTCCGTCGTGCAGTTCCAGGGTCGGATCGTTCAATGTTCCCTGGATACCTGAGCCGCTGAGCGACGGGCCGAGTGCGCGCACCATCACTTTGGCCATGCCGCCGCTTTCTCCGCCCCCGATAATCAGGCCACCGATCATGACGTTATCGTCCGCGTCTACAAACCCACGCGTGCTGATGTTAGCCAGCTTGGAGTTCGCGCCTTGCGCCAGATCGTAAACCTCGACCAACCCCACGCCGGTCCCTCCATTCTTACCCGCCAGGATTGCGGTGTATGCCCCCGGACTAAGCATCGCCACTATCGCTGATTCCAAATCGTTCGTTGGCGGAATTGTCGTCGCCCGGATGTCAGCTTCCTGAGACTGCTGCGTCTGATCGTCGATCTTCCAGTCATCATTCGTAGCTAACGTCGTATTGCCCTGATGCAGTTCCAAGGTCGGATCAGCCAACGTAACGCCAACACCATTCAGGGAAGGACCGATCCCGCGAATAATCACCTGCTTTGGATCAGTCCCGGTGATGATGAATCCAGCGATGAGCACCTGTTCACCCGCCAGAACGCGCATGCGCGTGGAAATGTTGAGCAAGGTAGGCGGGGCAGGCACGCCGTACAGTTCCGCACTCGCGGAAGGATTGCCACCGCTGACGTTTCCCCCTACAACCAGTACCTGGCCTTTGGGCAGCAAAGTCGCTGTGTGCAACTCGCGTGAGGTGTTAAGACTGCCGGTAGCAGTCCAGGTCCCGTTGGCCGGATCGTACAGTTCCGCGCTCGCGGAATCGATGACGTTATCCGATCCTCCTCCCGCCACCAGTACCTGGCCATTGGGCAGCAAAGTCGCCGTGTGCGCAACGCGCGCAGTGTTAAGATTGCCGGTAGCAGTCCAGGTCCCGTTGGCCGGATCGTACAGTTCCGCGCTCGCGGAATCGATGACTCTGTTATCCAATCCTCCTGCAACCAGCACCTTGCCGTTGGGCAGCAAAGTCGCTGTGTGCAACTCGTGTGCGTTGTTGAGGTTGCCCGTAGCAGTCCAGGTCCCGCTCGCCGGATCGTACAGTTCCGCACTCGCGGAGATAGTACCATTGATAATGCTGACTTCTCCTCCCGCAACCAGTACCATGCCGTTGGGCAGCAAGGTCGCTGTGTGGTAAACGCGCGCGGTGTTAAGACTGCCGGTAGCAGTCCAGGTCCCAGTCGCCGGATCGTACAGTTCCGCGCTCGCGGAAGAATATCCACTGCTATCCCTTCCTCCTGCAACCAGCACCTTGCCGTTGGGCAGCAAGGTCGCTGTGTGCGCGTCGCGTGC
>PLCN01000011.1 GCA_003134785.1 Spartobacteria bacterium | reverse complement strand
AAGCCGGCGAATATTCGGGTGACGGCGGAAGGTGAGCCGAAGCTGCTCGATTTCGGAATCGCCAAGCTGCTTGATCCCGCGAGATCGCCGAGCAGCGAAGTGACGATGACCTTTGCCAACGCGATGACGCCGGAATACGCCAGCCCCGAGCAGGTGCGCGGCGAGACCATGACGACGTCCAGTGACATCTACAGTCTCGGTGTCGTCCTTTACAAATTACTCACCGGGCAAAGTCCCTATCGGACGAAGACGAATCGACCAGACGAAATCACGAGAGCGATTACCGATCAAGCTCCGGAACGTCCGAGCACCGCACTCGCTAAGAGCGGTGCTGAAGACTCAAAAACCAAAATCCAAAATCCGAAGTCATTACGCGGCGATCTCGACAACATCATTCTAATGGCAATGCGCAAAGAGCCATCGCGGCGTTACGAATCGGCCGCGCAGTTCTCCGCAGATATTCAGCGACACCTCGAGAGACGACCCGTCGTCGCACGCAAAGACACTTTCGCTTATCGGACGTCGAAGTTCATCAAACGCCATCCCTTTAGAGTCGCCACCGCAGCTTTGATTCTGCTGAGTCTGGTCGGCGGGATGATGACAACTGCCTGGCAGGCACAGGCGGCGCGGCACGAAAAAGTCAAAGCCGAAGAGGTGAAGAATGCTCTCGTGCGAATGCTCAATTACTCAACCCCGATAGCGAATTCGCCTCAGAGCACCGGTCAAAAAACTGTGAAGGAGATTTTGGATGAAGCCGCGAACAGACTCGAAAATGGAGAGTTCGCCGACCAACCGGAAATCAAAGTTGAGTTAGAGCAGATCATTGCGTCCTGCTACGACGGAGAGGGTAACTCCGCGTTGGCCAGAAAGTGGACGCAAGAGTATCTCGATCTCCATCGCAAACTCTACGGTGAAAATGATGTCAAAACGCTGCTTGCGTCGGAAACGCGTGCATACTGGCTTTTCGATCACGGGAACCTGACGGAATCGGAAAAAAATTATCGTCAGATTTTGCCCTTGATGCGGAGCGAAAAACGGAAAGGAAACATCAAGGCTGAGGTCCTGGTGGGCGCCCTTAACGCATTCGGCTACTTGCGGCGCACACAGGGCGATTCCAAAGAAGCCGAACTCTCGTTCCGGGAAAGCCTCGCGTTGAGGTCGGAGCTCTCGAAAGAGTCCCTTTATGTCATCGGACCGACTCGCAGCACTTTGGCTTCGACGCTCGCCGACCAGGGAAAGTTCGAGGAAGCGCTCCAGACCGCTCGTGACGCGGTGACAGAGTATCGCCAGCGGGGAGAGACTGACTCAGTCAATTTCGGCTTTGCTCTAACGATCCTCGAAGGGTTTCTCACCGAAAAAGGTGAGTATGCCGAAGCCGATGCGAACCTGCGCGACGCTGAAGCGATTCTCCGCAAACTTCTTTCCCCCTCTAATCTTTGGCTCGGCGATAACCTCCGCAATCAAGCCATCTCGCTCTATCAACAAGCAAGGTACGCTGAGTCGCTCAGTAAAGTAACTGAGACGCTGAAAATCTACCTGGAGACTTTCGGTCCTCATTACGACAACTACCCGACTGCGCTAATAACGAAGGGTTTGATCCTGGCTAAAACGGGCCAACTCAACGAAGGCGAAAACATTTTGCGCGAGGCGGTCAAGATTCGCACTGAGTCCTTGCCCAAGGAACATTACTGGGTCGCCCTCGCCAATAGCGCGCTCGGCGAATGTTTGACGATACAACAGCGTTACAACGAAGCTGAGCCACTCTTGGTCGGAAGCTATGAAAGCTTGAAAACTTCGCAGGGCGCGAACAATCCGCGAACAAGACTCGCGCTTCAGCGGCTCGTCGAGCTTTACGGGAAGTGGCAGAAGCCTGACCTCGCGGCCAAGTATCGCGCGATGCCTTAGTGAAAGAACTCAGCTGGCGCGGTTGAATTGGCCAACGCAGATGGCCCCGCGCGCGTTCGCGAGCGTGCTCACTGAATGTTATAAACCTCCATTAGGCCGATCCCGGTGGAGTTATTCTTTCCCCGGATGATCGCCGTGTAATTGCCCGGTCGCAGCGTCGCGACCACGGCGGATTCGTTGTCATCCGAGGGCTGCAAACTGGTCGCTTGGATCTCCGCCGCCTGACAATCTTTCCAATCGTCGTTAAAGGTGGCGAGAACGCCGTTGCCATCGTGGATTTCCAGCAGGGGATTAGCCAGGGGATTTGCGATTCCGGCGCCAGCGAGCGACGGCCCGATGGCACGCACGACGACACCCGCACTCCCCTGTCCTGCTCCACCAATGATGAAACCCCCGATCAAGACATTGTCGCCGGTGTCGACGAATCCCCGCGCAATCTTTCCTTCAGCATTTGATGAAAAACCTGAAGCGCGCTCGGCCCGTAAATAAAAGACGAACCGGGACTGGCAATGAGTGGTGACCGAATCGCGATGCTGTCGCGATCTCCCGGATCGTTGTTGTGCAAAGAGAAGACCGGCTCGAGTCCGCTAGAAAAATCCAGGAGCTGCCGAATCGTGACCCGGGCTTTGCGCGGATCGTTTCGCCACGCGGGAATGACGTCGGCCACCTGCTCGTCGAGACTGAGCAAGCCATCTTCGGCCGCGGCAAGCGCAGCCAATCCCCAGAATGCTTTCGTCCCGCTATAAATTTTGTGCGGCTCGCGTGCTCCTTGTTCGAGCAGCGTCTGCCCGTGCTGGATCGCGAGAAACGACGTCCCCCCCCTGCCCGGCCGAAAAAGCCGCGGCGGCGCGCACACTGTTAGCGTCAAAGGCTTGCGCGCGGGAGAAAAAAGCCGCCACGAACAGAAGCGATAAAAGCGCTGCGTTTTTCATCTGCTCCACATGTTGCGCAGGCGGTCGTCGATTGCCAGAAGAGATAAATCACGATTCCCAGCGCGAGGGCAAACGGGCTCGGTCGAATTTCCTTTCGCCGCGGCCCGGTTTTTTTTAGATTCCCCTATGTCGCAACGCCGCACAACGGCAGCGTCCGTATGAGCGCCATTGAAGTCCGCAAGAAGGATCGCTTTTGGAATCAGCTTCTCGACCTGATCTCAAAAGGCAATGTCGTGCCCATTGTCGGCGAGGAATTGCTCCAGCTTCCCGGCGAACCCGAAGGCACCACCCTCTATGGCGCCTTGGCGAGGCGCTACGCCGACTCCTGCGGCATCGAACTCGAAGAATCCTTGCAGGGAAACTTGAGCGCGACGGTGCGAAGGCATCCCGATTTCCGCGACAGCCCTTTTAATGTCTACGACGATCTCGGCAAGGAATACGAACAGTGGAATCCCGCCATCCCCAATGCTTTGCGCGCGCTGGCGAAAATCACGCACCTGAATCTTTTTGTCAGCACCACCTTTGACGATCTCATGGAGCGCGCCCTGAACGAAGAACGCTTTCAGGGAATGAAACAGCGGACTGAGGTGATCGCTTACTCGCCGAAGAATGTTCCAACCGAATCGCAGATTACCGATCAACTGGCGACGGGTCGGCCGGTTGTCTTCCAGTGCTTCGGCAACTACAAGACGCCTTTGCAGTTTGCCTTGACCGAAGGCGACATCGTCGAATATCTCCACGCGCTCCAGACCGCCGAGTACCGGCCGAAGCGGATTTTCAGCGAGCTATATGACCGTCCCCTGCTCATGCTCGGCAACAGCTTTCCCGACTGGCTCACGCGCATTTTTTTGCGGATGTCCCGGCAGAAATCACTCCACCAGGGAGAAGCGAAGCAATACATCTCCGAGGCGAAGAACGACCCGCAACTGCGTTTCTTCCTCAGGAACTTCACCATCAATACGGAAGTGATCGACGAGCTGGGTCCGACCCAGTTTGTCCTCGAGCTGGCGGAACGCTGGCAGGAACGCTTCGGCAAGCAGGAGGTGAAGCCCGCCGCCATGCCGACGGATGGCAGACCCATGGCGCAGAATGCGGTCTTCATTAGTTACTGTAGGACTGACGCCACCGGCGCTGTGTCGCGCGATCAGGACGTGGCCCTCGCCATTCGCGATGCTTTGGTCGCGCGCGACGTAGACGTCTGGCTCGACCAGCGCGCGCTCGAAGGCGGCGACGATTATTCGAAGAAGATCCGGCGTTACATCAATACCTGCTCGGTTTTTCTGCCGCTCCTCTCGCAAACCACGGAGTCCCGGCCGGACGGTTTCTTTCGGATGGAATGGAGTTGGGCTTTGGAACGGTTGCCGCATTTCACCGGCTCGGACCGGCAATTTCTCTTTCCGATCTTGATCGATAACCTCGATCCCGCTCAGGCGAAGATCCCTGACGAATTCAAACGCATCCAGTGTACTAAGATGCTTTCGGAAACGCCGGACGCGGAGTTACTCGATCGCCTCCAAACGCTTTACGAGAAGGCAAAGACAGCCGGGAGCTAAAGGTCTATGGTCACAGAAGCGAGCGGCCGGGAACGCGACGAGATTCATCTCGATAAGGACCATCCCTGGCCAGGGCTCATTAGCTTCACCGAGGCCGATCATTCCTTCTTCTTTGGCCGGGAACGCGAAGTAACGGAACTGGCGCGCGTTATCCGTCAGGAAACGGTCACCGTTTTTTTCGGCAAATCGGGCCTTGGGAAAAGTTCCATTCTTCGCGCGGGCGTTTCGCCTCTGCTGCGGGAGTCGCACTTCATCCCGGTCTACATCCGGTTGAACCACGCCGAGGAAGCGCCGCCGCTCGAAGACCAGGTCGAAGTCCGCATTGAGGAAGTCCTGGCCGAGGAAGAAATCGAAGCGCCCAAGCCTGTCCGCGCCGAAACGTTATGGGAATACTTCCACAAGAAGGATAGCGACTGGTGGGACAGTCAGAATCGACTCGTTAGGCCGATCCTTATCTTCGACCAGTTCGAGGAGCTGTTGACGGTGGGCCAGTCTAATCCTGTCCGCGCCGCTCGGACTAGCTCCTTCCTGGCTGAGCTGGAAGACCTGGTCGAGAACCGGCCGCCGGCCGCGCTCCTGAAACGTTTCGATGCCGACCGCGCCGTGGCCCGCAATTACGATCTGGAGCGGACCGATTACCGCGTTGTCCTGACCTTGCGCGAAGATTTCCTGCCGGATCTCGAAGGACTGCGCGAGCGCTTGCGCACGATCATGTTCAATCGCTTTCGGCTTCTCCCCCTCAATGGCGAGCAAGCCATGGAGGTTATCCTGAAACCGGGCGGCCATCTCGTGGAGGAGCAGGTGGCGCTGCGCATCGTTGACTTTGTTTCCTCCTCGGAAAGGTCCCGCCTCCAAACTGAAGTAACTCGCGCCAAGGTCGGCAAACGCGCCATCGAGCCTGCCTTGCTCAGCGTTATTCTCCAGGAACTTAACAACCGGCGCATCCAGGCGGGTCAGGATAAGATTACGGCCGAGCTGGTAGGTAACGCACAAGCCGCGGAAATCTTCCAGGATTTTTATCGGCGCGGCCTCCAAGGCATGGACGGGACCGTCCGCGAGTTCATCGAGGATTGCCTGCTTACATCTTCCGGCGCGCGAAACCGGATCGCGGAAGAAGACGCGCTGACCAAGCGCGGGATGTCGCCGGAGATTGTTACCACTCTAATCGATCGCCGGATCGTGCAGCGCGAAACGACCGGCAACGTGAAGTGGCTGGAGCTAACTCACGATACCCTGGCCGACGTCGTTCGCGCGGACCGGGCCGAACATTACCAGCGCAAGCAGGTGGAGCTGGCCGCCGCGCGCGTGGCGGAGATGCGCCGCAAGCTTTCCCGCATTCGCAAGCTGGCCGCTGCTTTCGCCGGCCTCCTCGTTCTGGCCGCAATCGCTCTCGGTTATGCGGTCGAGCAGCGCATCCTGGCCGAGCGGCGGTTCGGACAAGTCCGCCGGCTGGCCAATTCCTTGATGTTTGAAATTCACGATTCGGTGAGAGATCTGGCCGGTTCCACGCCGACGCGCCGCCTTATTGTCAGCCGTGCTCTCGAATATCTCGATAGTCTGGCCCATGACGCCGGCGGGAATATTGCGCTGCAACGCGAGCTCGCCACTGCCTACGAAAAAATCGGCGACATCCAGGGCAATCCCTATTCCGCTAACATCGGCGACACCGACGGCGCCCTAACGAGTTATCGGAAAGCACTCCAGATTCGCGAAAGCTTCAAGCCGGCTGCCGCCACTATCGATACGCAAATGGAACTCGGCCGCATCCATGGCGCGCTCGGCGACATCATGGAACAGAAAGGTGACATCGAGCAGATGATTCGTGAGTACCGGCGCTCGTTGCAGATCTTCGCCCAACTGGCTCAGAACCAGCCAAAGAATCTTGCTGTCCAGGACGAGCTGGCCCGCGCCTATGAGACGCTGGCCGACGGGCTCGGCCGGACGGCCAACGCCGACGCGGAACGCCTAACGACTTATAAAAAATCGCTAACCATTTCCGAAGAGTTGTTGCGGCAGGATAACTCGAACGCAAAGCGGCAACGCGCCGTCGCGATCAAACTGATTAAAATCGGCATCGCTTCTGATCCACACCAGCCCGACGCAATCTTGTCTATCCGGAAAGGAGTGGTCATCCTCGAGTCTCTGGCGGCGGCCGCTCCGGATAATGCCAGCGCCCGTCGCGAAATGGGCTGGGGTTACTTCAAACTGGGCGACATGCTCATAGCCGCGGAAGATTATCCCGGCGCGGTCGATAGCCTCCAAAAATCGCTGGCGATTCGAGAGAGATCTGCGGCGGCGGATCCGCAAAATGCCCAGGCGAGCTTCGATCTTGCCGGCACGCACGCCGATCTCGCGGACGCCCTCTCCGCCACGGGTGATGCGGTGCAGGCGGTGGCCCACGCGCGCCAGAGCATCGCGATCGTCACCGCGCTCCTCGCGGCTGATCCCACTAACGCGATCTACTCGCGCAATCTCGCGGTCTACCACGACACGCTTGGAGACGTTTTTGCGCGCTCTGGCGCGGACAAGAATGCTTCTATGACGGAACGCCTCCGTGCCTGGTCGGAGGCGCGGAGTTCCTATGAAAAAGCCCAGGAGATCTTCTCCGACCTTCAGGCTCACGGCACCTTAACGCCAGCCGATGCGGCGGAGCAGCCGAAAGAATTCGCCCGACGCATGTCGGATTGCCAGGAAGCAATCAAACAACTGACCGCCGCGAACAGTTCGCCCTAAACCATTTGGTTCCAGATCGGAGGTTTCCTGACTGCTGCCGTCATGCAGTTCGAGCGTCGGATCGGCCAAGACGCCCGCGACCGGGAGCGATTACCCGGATACTTTCGGCCGCATTACGACCAATAACCGACCGCTTTGATTATCCAAGGCTTGAACGAGGCTAAAACAGGTCAAGTCAAGGAAGGCGAAACAATCTTGCGCGAAGCTGTCAAACTTCGCACTGAGTCCTTGCCGAAGGAACCTTACTGGGTCGCTCTGCTCAGAGTGCGCTGGGCGAATGCTTGACCATAGAGCAGCGTTACAACGAAGCCGAGCCGCTCCTAATCGGAAGCTATGAAAGTCTAAAGAATTCGCACGGCCCAAACAATCCGCGAAGAAGACTCGCGCTTCAGCGCCTCCTAGAGTTTTTACGAGAAGTGACATAAGCCTGACCTCGCAGCTAAGTATCGCGCGATGCCTTAGTGAAAGAACTCAGTCTGGCGCGGTTGAATTGGCCAACGCAGATGGTCCCGCGCGCGTTCGCGAGCGTGCTCACTGAATGTTATAAACTTCCATTAGGCCTATCCCGGTGGAGTTATTTTTTCCCCGGATGATGGCTGTGTAATTGCCTGGTCGCAGCGTCGCGACCACGGCGGATTCGTTGTCATCCGAGGGCTGCAAGCTGGTCGCTTGGATCTCCGCCGCCTGACAATCTTTCCAATCGTCGTTAAAGGTGGCGAGAACGCCGTTGCCATCGTGGATTTCCAGCAGGGGATCTGCCAGGGGATTTGCGATTCCGGCGCCAGCGAGCGACGGCCCGATGGCACGCACGACGACACCCGCACTCCCCTGTCCTGCTCCACCAATGATGAAACCCCCGATCAAGACATTGTCGCCGGTGTCGACGAATCCGCGCGTGCTGATGTTAGCTAGTTTCGAGTTTGCGCCTTGTGCCAGATCGTATGCTTCCACCACCGCAATTCCCGTCGCCGCCCCTTTGCCGCGCACGACCGCCGTGTAACCATGGTTCGGGTTCAAGGTCGCGATGATCGCGGCTTCGAGATCGCTCGCAGGAGCGATCCCGGTAGCTTGAATATCCGCAGCTTGTGCGCTCGTCTTCCAATCGTCGTTACTCGCAACAATCGCTCCGGTATCATCATGCAACTCGAGCACCGGATCGGGCAGCACACCTTGCACGCCTGCCGCCCCGAGCGAGGGGCCGATCGCGCGGATGATAACTTTCTTCGGTTCCGACCCAGTCGCAATCATGCCGCCGATCAATACGTCATCGCCAGTCCGGACAGGCAGACGCGTCGAGATATTCAACAGATGATCGGAAACCGAAGCGGGAACGGCGACAGACGATGACACCACAGTCGAGGGACCGTCGAGAGTTCCATCCGAAGGGGTCACCGTGCAGGTGACAGTGTCGCCGGCCGCGGCGCTATTTCGCGCAATAGCGTCCGCCAGGCCAGCGCTAATGACATCGCGCACCGTGACACCATTCACCTTCCACAGGTAACGGAAACGCGGCAGATCGTAATCGGGATCCAGAAGAAGGGTCGACGAAGTGATCCGGCAAAAGAGGACATCATTGGCGGTGGGCGCGGGCGGATCGAAGGCAGCCTCTACGCCTGCTGGAGGCCGATTCACTGGCGAACCCGAATCGATCACCGTGAAAGGCGCGTTGGCAACGACTTGATCGTTGATCGAAATTTCGAGGTGCCAAAGCCCCGTCACGTCGAGATTGAGGGTGTAAAAGAAGTCCACTACGCCATTACGGAAAAAAGAACTGGTCGTGTAAGGAGTAGGAGCGAGTGCGACCGAGCTGTCAGGACGCAAATAACGCAAGCTGACTTTCCTGAGCGAGTCTCCATTCCCCAAGACACACCAAAAGCCGACGCTTTGGCTCCCGGTAAGAAAGGTCCCGGTGCGGCTCGTATCAAACGGAAAGCCCTTCCAGTTGAAAAGATTGTCATTGGTTAGAACGAGCTCACGCAGATAGAGATCAGTTCGAAAGGCAGGCTGCGCGATCCAGCTACTCACACCACCGCGGCATGATCCGGCGAACGGCTCAAAGACGACGCCGTTCAGCTCCGATTGCAAATGCAAATGCGGCGCCGTGCTTGATCCACTGCTTCCGGTCAAGCCAATCTGTTGGCCTGCCTTGACCGACTGGCCGATGGAAACAGCCACGCTGTCTTTCTTCATGTGAAAATAGGTCGTGGTTTGACCATCGCCGTGATCGAGTTTCACATAATTTACGGGCACGTTTGCAGCGGTCGTGTTCATGTCTGGTTCGCCGTCGTGCGCTTCCAGGACCGTTCCATCCAGGACCGCGAAGATCGGCACGCCTACCGCCTGGGCTGGAAAGCCGAGGATCTCGGTGTCAATGCCCAGGTGGCCGTCATAGGTATAGTTACCGCAGTGCCAATCCAGAATGCCCGAAGAGTTGTCGAGGTCGACGAAGTTATTCGGGAAAAGGTCTCCGAAGAAGTTCCCGCCTTGCGGGTAAAAGGAATACTTCTTAGCGCAAGTCGACGGGGCAAAATTAGCCTGGGCGAAAACCTTGGAGGTCATTGCCAGCAGATAAATCCCGCCCAAGACGACCGACCATCCTTTCAATCGTTTTCTTTTCATAAATACTCTTTAGTTCACCGCCACAACACGCTCTCACAAAAAATCTTCCACTCATAGAAGTAATGCGCAAAACCGGCCCCAAAACGGACACGCTGATGGAAATTCTTCTTATTTGCGCGGCCAAAGGCGCTCTGAGCGGCCTCCCGGCCGGGCCAGGCAGAACTCTTGTGCGAGAATGACCGAACGATAGAATCCCTCGCTGCGTAACGACAAAATAGCGCGGCCAACAATCTCGCCTTGACAGTCTAGGCAAATATTTGAACAGTGTGCCCACCAAGACTGTCTAGGCATATACAACGATTATTTACCCATGAAAAATTCCATTCGCTTTCCGCGCTTTCTCTGGCTGGCCGTGATCCCATTTCTCGATTCAGCGGCGATCGCCGAACCTCAGGACACGTCGCTCGGAAGTAAACTCGTGGGCAAATGGACTCAGGAAATGATCGGAGCTCGAACGGGAGGCGCAATTATCAACATTACTGCCGTCGATGCGAGCACGGGTCGCATCACCGGAAAGTACATCCCGCCTTCAGGCCCCGCTGGCGGGAAGGAGTTTGAGGTCACCGGATGGGTAAGCTCGGCGCCGCCGCAGGAGAAAGCCGACAACGTCATTACGGTTTCATTCACGGTTAGTCTCTCCACCTACGGAAGCATTTCGAGTGAGACTGGCTATCTGAAGGACAACAAGATTTTTGCCATGTGGCACAACGTCCGACCGAATACCGCCTACGATTGGGCGCACATCGTCACGGGCGAGGACGTTTGGACAAAGGCTCCTTAATCGACGCCAGCGTACTTCACCTATGCGAGCAAGCTGGATGCGTTGTTTCCCGACGAAGAATCGATCGCTTCGTATTCTTGAATCGACGGTGACCATTCTGGCGGTGGTCGCTGCTCTAGCCCTGATCCTGAAACGTAGTGATGCGCGCGCTTCGACCAACGAAAAGGCTGTGGCACCGTCGGGTCCCACGGTCGAGCAAGGCAATAAGAACATCAAGGTGTTGACCGGCATGCCCGAGTATCAGCTGATCCCGACGATGAAATTTTTCACTGTATCGCTCGGAGTAAGCTGCACTTACTGCCACGTCATGAGCAAAGACGGAAAAATGGACACGGCGGCCGACGACAAGGAAACAAAGCGGATCGCGCGCGGGATGATCAAGATGGTCTTGGAGGCGAACGCGACGACGTTTCACAACGAGCCGCAGATTAGTTGTTATACATGTCATCGAGGCCAGGCAGTGGTCCCAAAATTTTCCAATTTCCCGGTAGCCCTCAAAACAATGTCGCCACCAGCCGCCGGACCGCAGCCGACTGCCACGGCGACGCCGGCACTACCAACGGCTGACGAAATCCTAAGTAAATACGCCGCAGCCATTGGCGGCCAGGCGGCGATCGCCAGGATCAAGAGCGCCGTGATTACGGGCACGGTCGAAAACGCTAGTGGATCGACTGGCACCTTCGAAGCCGATCAAGTCGCTCCGGACAAAGGCTACGACAGCGTTACTACTCAGCGTGGGACGCGCGTTCGAATCGTGAACGAACCGAGAGGCTGGGAAAAGAATGCTTATGGCGTAAACGAACTGTCTGGGCAGCAGTTGGAAGATCTGAAGCTGTCGCTGGCCTTGTTTGGTAACCTGAACTTAAGAGAGCAATTTTCGAAGTTCGAGGTGGCCGCCAAAGAGAAAATCAACAATCGCGATGTCTATGTCCTCAATGCGACCCGGGCCGATCAAAAACGGGAGCATCTTTATTTCGATTCAGAAAGCGGACTCCTCTTACGACGCGTCGCGGACACCAGCACCATGATCGGTATCATCCCAGAGCAAATCGACTTCGAAGACTATCGCGCGGTTGATGACGTCAAGCTCCCCGGCACGGTTCGTTTCGCAGCAGTCGATACTCAAAATCCCACGTCGACACGCAAGATCGACAAAGTTGAATTCAATGTCCCG
This sequence comes from Spartobacteria bacterium, assembly GCA_003134785.1. Taxonomy (GTDB): domain Bacteria; phylum Verrucomicrobiota; class Verrucomicrobiia; order Chthoniobacterales; family UBA10450; genus AV80. The sequence continues at coordinate 145,548 of PLCN01000011.1, read as the reverse complement.
GTGGACGATTCGCTGTTTACTAAACCCAATTAAGAAGCAAAGCGTTATGGCTAGAGACAAACCCGATCTCGTTTACGGCACGCTCGACATGCTGATTCTGAAATCGCTTCAGCACGAGCCGAGGCATGGACTCGAAATCGCCGACCGCATTCGGCAGATGTCGAAAGAGATTCTGAAGGTGGAACAAGGCTCGCTTTATCCCGCGCTTTATCGCCTCGAGGCGCAAGGCTGGATCAAGGGCGAGTGGGACGTTTCCGAGAACAATCGCAAAGCGCGCTACTACAAGCTGACAGCCGCCGGCCGAAAACAACTCTCCGCGGAAACCGAGCATTGGTCCCGCATTACCAGTGGAATCGATCTCGTGCTCTCCGCCACCTAGCTCTTATGGCTGAACTTCATTCCTGGTTCTCCCGGTTATTCGGACTCTTTCGCAAGAAGAACGGCGAGGCTGAAATGGCCGAGGAGTTAAGGCAGCATCTCGAGGGCTTGATCGAGCGCCACATCGCTGACGGCATGTCGCCAGGAGATGCGCGAAACGCGGCGCTGAAAGAATTTGGGGGCGTCGAACAAATCAAGGAAGCGGCGCGCGACGAGCGGGTCTGGCTTTCGGCCGACCAGCTCTGGCAGGACCTCCGCTTCGGTGTCCGGATGCTTTGGCGCAATCCCAGCTTTTCCTTCCTTGCGATTCTATGCCTCACCCTTGGCATTGGGACTAACGCGGCCGTGTTAAGCTGGATCGAAGGAATCCTGTTCCATCCCTATCCGTTGGTCCAGTACGAGGAGCGGATGTTTGCTCTCACTGGCACGACCCGCGGCGCGGCTGGTTTCGACGGACTCTCCTATCCCGACTTTCTCGACCTGCAAAAAAACTCCACGCTCATCGACTCCTTCATCGTCGACCGGATCATGGGCACGACACTTAGCATCGGCGACCGGGCCGAGCGCGCGACCGGCGGCATCGTCTCCGCGAATTATTTCGATGCGCTTGGGGTGCGGCCGATTCTCGGCCGCGGCTTCAACCCCGAAGAAGGCACGGGACGCAACGCCCACCCCGTCACCGTGATTAGTTACGAGACGTGGCAGAACCGTTACAAAGGCGATTCCGGCATCATCGGCAAAACGCAATACCTCAATGGCGTGCAACATACCATCATCGGCGTCGCGCCGGAAAATTTTTACGGCACGTTTGTAGGCTATGCTTTCCAGTTCTGGGTCCCGACCTCGATGCAGGAGACCTTCGACTCCACCGGCTACAAGCTCGAGGACCGCGGCTCGCGCTGGATTGAAGCCTATGTCTTTCTCAAACCCGGCGTCTCCATGCAACAGGCGCAAGACGAGATCACAGCCGCGTCGAAGCGGCTCGAGAAAGATTTTCCCGAGACAAACCGCGGTCATGGCTTCCAACTCCTGCCTTTGTGGAAGACTCCTTTCAACGGCGCGGCTGGGATTCTACCTACGCTCTCGATCGCGCTGGCCGTGGTCGTGTTCGTGCTCCTTATCGCCTGTGCCAACGTCAGCAACCTTCTGCTCGTTAGGTCTCTCCTGCGCCGGCAGGAGATGACAGTGCGCCTGGCACTCGGCGCCTGCCGCGGCCGTCTGGTGCAGCAGCTTTTCACGGAGGGTCTCATCCTCGCCGCCATCGCCACCGCCGGCGGCGTCGCCGTCGCGCACTGGTGCCGGAACGCGCTCGTGCTCGCGTTCCCAACGCCCGCGCCCGGGATCATCATTAATTATCCCGGCGCGATCGATTGGCGCGTGCTCGCCTTGAGCGCCGGTGTTTGCGTCCTCTCCACTTTGTTCTTCGCGGTCGTTCCCGCCCTTCAGGCGAGCAAGGTCGATCTCGTCGGCGCGCTCAAGACCGAATCCGGCGGCGTCGTGGGCGGCCACGGCCGCTCGCGGTTGCGCTCGGGCCTGGTGCTCCTCCAGGTCTCGCTCAGTTTCGTTTTGCTCGCCGGCGCGGGTTTGCTTTTGCAAAGCCTTCAACGAATCCAAAACGCCAGTCCCGGTTTTGCCACGCGCGATGTCATCACCGCTGGCATCGATCTCTTTTCCGCCGGCTACAAACTCGATCGCGCGAAGACTTTCAAGGACCAGCTCCTCGAGCGCGTGCGTTCCCTGCCAGGGATCGAGTCCGTCGCCATCGCGCGCGTCCGGCCATTCAGTTACAGCAATTACTCCACCGCCACCATCGCCACCGATGGCTACCAGGCCGCGCCCGACGAGATACCCAGTGCTGACTACGTCGCGGTAAGCGAAGGATACTTCGCCACCATCGGCGTCCCGATTCTCTCCGGCCGGGAATTCACTCGCAACGACGACGAGAACGCGCCGCCCGTCGCCATCATTAACGAAACGTTGGCGGAGAAATACTGGCCCGGGAAAGATCCGATCGGCCAGCGTCTCCAGGTCAAAGACAAATGGATGCAGGTCGTCGGCGTCGCGAAGCTTTCGAACTACCGCACGAAACTGGAGGCGCCGATGCCGTTCTTCTACGTGCCGATGCGGCAGAACCCGTTTGTGAACTGCTGCCTTGTCATTCGCACCCGGCTAACTCCCGGGGCCATGATGACCGCGCTCACGCAAGAGATTCACGCGCTCGATCCCAATCTCTCGCCGCTCGACACTATCACTATGCAGGAACAAATCGACCGCATGAGCTACAACCAACGGCTCGCCGTTACGTTACTCGCTGTGTTCGGAGGAATGGCACTCTTTCTGGCTGCGATCGGTCTATACGCCGTGATGTCTTACGCCGTCTCGCAAGGCACCCGCGAGCTAGGCTTGCGGATGGCCCTGGGCGCCGGCGCGGCTGATCTATTGCGACTTGTCATGTCGCGCGGCCTTATCCTCTTAGCTGGCGGCGTCGTCCTCGGCGCGGTGGTAGCGTTGTTACTCACCCGGCTGATGGGCAGCCTTCTCTATCAGGTTAGTCCTCGCGACCCACTCGCATTTGGCTCTGCCTTCGTCATTCTCACGCTCGTCGCATTGGCTGCGTGCTTCCTTCCTGCCTGGCGCGCCACGCGGATCGACCCCGTCCAAGCCTTGCGGAGTTAAACTGCCTGAGATTGGATGTTGAGCGTTAGACGTTAGGCGTTCTGAGATTGCGCGGCTCCATGCGCTCCCGTCACACTGTGCCATGGAACAACCTGAAAAAACGGAGCCGCTGCCGTCATTGTTAAGAGCGGCGTTGATTTCGGTCGTGCACGTGATCGCGGCCACGGCGCTCTATTACTATCTCATCACCGGCGGCTGGCTGACGAACCCTTACCACCTGAACGATCCCAACATGGTTAACCTGCTGCTCGCCATCTTCGCGGTTGTCAGCGTGATTGCCTACTGGCTTTCGCGAAAACGTTTTCTTTACCGATTACATTGACCTACCAATGACGCAAGTTCAGGCCTTTCCTTTACGGCGCCTACTCCGATGGCGTAATGCATGCCCGGTTTGTAGAATTGCAGAAACGGTTGCCGCGCCATGGTAATTCCAGAGCCTACCAGTGAATACTCTCGCGCGAAAGTGCTATAAGCCCCTTCTGAGATCACGCGGTTAACCGATGAGAAGTGCATTGTTCACATTACCACGCACATTGCCTACGCCGAATTCGTCCCCGTGCGCTGCCACAACCGCATCGTCTACGCCGACCTCATTTGCTTTGTTCACGTTGACGTGGCATCGTTAAACCTCGACTTATTGGAGTGAACCTCCGCCCGACGAGAACGCCGAAGGTCAAAGAGTTCGTACACGCTCCGTTCTGGGCGTGTCCCGATTGTAGCACTGAAGGAACGTTCGGCGTCCTGATGATATGTGACCGTCACTACGTCCGACGCTGCATTCATTGTTGGTTTGACCAGCGCTTGGCGCTGCCACCGGTGAAGAAACGCATTATCTATTTAGATCAATTCGTCTTTAGCAACATGATGAAGGAATTGGATCCCGCCAACGTTGGCGTTGTAAACACTGGCTCTGACGGGTTCTATCTAACGCTTTTCAAAACGCTAGATCGTCTATCGAAGCTACAACTTATCGTCTGTCCGGACTCGCCTCTCCATGATCATGAATCAGTCGTGGACACTCGCTACGAGAAGATTCGCGCCGTATTCCGCCAGCTTTCTCACGATGTCAGTTTCCGAGACCCTAGGACTATGCTTCACGCTCAGATTATGCGCGCATTCGATTGTTGGATGGGCGGTGAGCCCTGCCTAGCGGATTCCAGCTGGGACTTTGCATTAACAAGAAATCCGCATGTCTGGCGGGATCGATATCGCATCGAACTAAATTGCATCTTGCCGGGCTTTGCCGCGGCGTTGAGAACCAAGAATATTGTTGTCACGCAGCGACTGCGCGAGGTTTGCAAGGAATGGCGCGAGGACCCGACTTTCAGTTTTAGAGAAACGTTCGAGAATGAATTGGCCGGGCATTGGAGGCAAATTTTGGAGCAGTTCGCCCGTTACACTGCGCGCTTCGCCGCAGTGCACCTGGGATATGCACCCTTCGATGACGAAGTCTGCTTCCCTCCTGCCGCCTTAGTGTTGGTGACGCGCATGATGACAAAGCTGGCGCCGACTTTCCCGAACATGGACGAACGGATCGCGCGTATCCGAGAGTTCTTCATCTCTGAACATTTCCGAGCGGTTTCTGGTGTACGGATTTCAGCTTTGCTCTGGGCAACAATTGCTAGGGACATCAATGCTGGCCGCAAATCGGACCGCTTTCCGAAAGCCAGCATGTACAACGACATTGATGCCGTGGCTCAATACTCACCATTTTGCGACGCGATGTTTGTTGATAAGGAAATCTCACATTTCACAAGGCAAAGAGAGTTGCAGCAGGAATTGGCGGGGACAGCGCTTTTTTTCTCTCTTCGGAAGAACGAGAAGGCCGATTTCATTGAATACCTTCGATGCATTGAGGCTGACGCACCCTCGGAGCACATACAGATGGTGGAGGAAGTTTACGGACGCGACTGGCCTACGCCCTTCGTTGATTTGCTCGCGGACGTATAGCATCGCCAGTAGAATGGACAAAATTGCCAACCGTGCACCCGGATTGTGAGTGACCCGCTGGCTGCAACTAACTCGCCTAACCGAATGAATCGCCCCCACTCCAATCAGCGAAGCAGCCGTGGAGGAAGTAAAAAGGTCTCTGAAAGTAGAGAGATACGAGAATAAGAAGCCTTTGCCCGTCTCAACGCCACAAAGGGCAGAACTAAACTGCAAAATGTCAGCTCAATCTCGTCAGACCGTATATGAAGCCTGCGCTCTCCGACATCCAAGCCCGCATCCACCGCCTTGAACGGCAAAATCGCACTCTGATCACGACGCTTTGCGTCATGTGCGGCGTCGCGTTAATCGCGGCGACGAAACACTCCGATGCCATCATCAACGCCACCGAGATTCGGACTCAGCGCTTAACGTTGGTCGACGAACAGGGCAAACTGCTCGTTGACACTCGCGGCGTCAAAGGCGTCGAAATCCGGGCGTACTTGCCGCACAATGTTGTTCAACAATGATGTTGGACGCCTCCGCCGGCTACCACCACCGATTGAACGCGAACGATCTCTCCAAGCGGCAAACAAATTGATGACACAGAGCAGATGCGCGCCTTCTCTATCAGTTTTCTATCATGAAACTTCTCTCACTTCTCCACTCGGTAGTCTTCGCGATCAGAACCGGACAGACCGTGAGAGTGAAGAGTTGGCGCAAAAGGCATATGAACCGCGCCGCACTCCTCTTCGCACGGGATGGAGCCGTGTCTCTTCTTGTTGCAGCGGCCTTAGCGCTCTCTTCGTGCGCGGAGGCGATCGTTCCGCGACAGGTGACGTTTAATGAAGCGGATTTCACGCGGACCCGCGGGACCGGTTCCGGGTCTGTGGTGGGCCGGGCTTCCACCGTCGAAGATGGCTCGCCGCGATTTGCGCAGAAGATTGAGGTCGACCTTGCTCCCGTCAATGCTTACACGACTGAGTTCGTAAAGAGAAGATTCGAAGGTGGAGAGAATCTCGGACCCGCCGATCCGCGCTATTCCCAATATTTGCACTCCACCCAGACGGACGAGCATGGCAATTTCGAATTCCGTCACATCCCGCCGGGAGATTATTATGTGGTGACCAAGGTTAGTTGGATTCACAATTATACCGACCTTAGGTTAGTGGGGTCAGCGGACGACAACAATTACATGCCGGTAGAGGGCACGCAGGAGATTTCCCAATGGATTTACGCCCGGGTTTCGGTGAAGAACGGACAGACGGTCAAAGTGACGAATTGGAGCCAGGGCAACTGAATCGGGTATGCCGCCTGCGTTATCCAATCTCCTCAGTGGCCTTTTAGCGTTTGGCTGGGCTGCGTCGCAATCTTGTCTCCTTGGACAAAAGAACGGCGAGTCAATCGGAGTCGCTGAGATGAAAGCGGATGTTCGCCCCTGGCCCAGCGAGAAGAAGGAGCATAAGTAGCGAGGCGGCTCCGAAAGGAGAAGGTAGAAAAGGCCAAGGTAGAAATCGGATTGTCTTCGCGCCTCTGGCTCATTAGCCTTGGTCGAAATCGTAATCTTCAAGCATTCGCCTGCTCCGGCTGGGCAACCAAAACATAAACAATCATCATCATTATGAGCGACACCTACGTTCCATTGATCAGCTCCGGCACGGCCGGACCACTCGGCGTTTTGCACCTCCCACGGCTCCGGCAAAGGGTCTCACTAGAAACAGCGGGTAAACTTGCTGCTGGCTATCCGGGCATCGGGAGAGGATTCGATGCGATGACCTGTGCGGCGCTCGGGCTCGATGAACAGGCGGTAAAGGATTACATCAAGCAGAGGAAGCCGACCTATCCCGAATTTGAGGCGTGGGTAAAGGAGAACGCGAAATCGCTTACGCCGGAGGCCATCGAGAAGCATAACGCCGCGGTGCGCGGTTATAATCACGATGACGACACGCGTAAAGGCGTGCTGGGGGCGTGCGGCATGGCCGATGACGCTTCAGCGCCAAAGGACGCGGTGAACCTGAACAACCTGGACGATTGGTACGAATTTCACCAGATGGTGCTTAAATAAGGGACGGTTGAGCGTTGATGGTTGAGGGTTGATCGACAAACCACCCGCAGCATCGCTCAAATCTTCGGCGGTCATAGACCGCCGCTACAGCTTAGGGACTCGCGCCTAGCCTCCTGCCATGGCGCCGAGAACGACAAAGGATTCGGCGCCAGTGGCGACGGCGTCGGGGAGCGGAGTGTCGGGTGGGTCGTGGGATAAGTCTTGTTCGCAGGCGAAAAAACGGACGAAGGCGCGACGCTTGAAAGTAACGTGATCGCGGATGGTCCCGCGCAATACCGGATAGCGCGCCTCGAGGGCATTCAAGATAGAGCACTGGGTGACGGGGCCGGTGATGTCCAGCTCTACCTCGCCCTCTACCTTCGCGAGCTTGCGGAGATGGAACGGGAGCGCGACGCGAATCATGCGAGCGTCTGTACTTCAACGGAGAGGACGGCGGGAAGATCGCGGACGATCGGTTTCCAAGTGTCGCCGGCATCGGCCGATCCGTAGACTTGTCCGCCGGTGGTGCCGAAATAAACGCCGCACTTATCGAGCGAGTCGATGCACATGGCGTCGCGCAGGACGTTGACGTAGCAATCGCTTTGCGGGAGGCCGTTCGTGAGCGCTTCCCATTCGTTTCCGCCGGAGCGGCTGCGGTAAACGCGCAGTTTGCCGTCGGGCGGGAAATGCTCGGAGTCGCTCTTGATCGGGACGACGTAAATGGTCTCGGGCTCGTGCGCGTGAACGTCGATCGGGAATCCAAAATCGGAGGGCAAATTGCCGCTGACTTCGTTCCAGGAATCGCCCGCGTTCTCGCTCCGCATGACGTCCCAGTGTTTTTGCATGAAGAGAACGCCGGGACGCGATGAATGCATCGCGATGCGGTGAACGCAGTGGCCAACCTCGGCCTCCGGGTCGGGGATTTGCTCGGACCGCAATCCCTGGTTGATCGGGCGCCACGTTTGGCCGGCGTCGTCGCTTCGGAAGGCGCCGGCCGCGGAGATGGCGACGAAGATCCGCTCGGAGTTGCTCGGGTCGAGGAGAATGGTGTGAAGGCACATACCGCCGGCGCCCGGTTGCCAAAGGTTGCCTTTGGCGCCGCGCAGCCCGGGCAATTCCTGCCAGGATTTGCCGCCGTCCTTGGTGCGGAACAGCGCGGCGTCTTCCACGCCCGCATAGGCGATATCAGGATCGGTGAGCGACGGTTCGAGATGCCAGACGCGCTTGAATTCCCATGGGTGCTGAGTGCCGTCGTACCACTGATGAGTGCCTGGGGTACCGTCGTAGACGAACTCGTTCCCGACCGGCTCCCATGTTTTGCCGCCGTCCTGCGAGCGCTGAATCAACTGTCCGAACCAACCGCTGGATTGCGAGGCATAGATCCGGTTCGGATCGACGGGCGAACCCTTGAGGTGATAGATCTCCCAGCCGGCAAAGTGCGGGCCGTCGATCTTCCATTGGTCGCGCTTGCCGTCCGAGGTCAGGACGAACGCGCCCTTGCGGGTGCCGACGAGGAGGCGGACGGCGCTCATCGGTTGCTCCTTCGCATCAGTCGTGGATCGCAGGTGAAATCGGTCGTCGTCATGTTCGAATCTTCCAAAGCTAGCGCCCTGTGACAAGCGACAAGACGAGTGACGAGCCTGTAGCCGCCGCCCTATGGGCGGCGTGAGATCGAGGTCGAAAACCAGGTGCAGATTTGGAAGCGTTGGCGGGGGCAGCCACGCGCTTCTCGCAGCAAAGCGGCTACAGGGAAACGCCGCAAGGAAACGGCAAGAATTTTCCCATAGGCAGAAAAGAGTTCGGGCGATATTATCGGCGGTCGATGAGCCAAATGGAGCAGCGACAGCCGGACGCCAACGGCCTGGACCCAGCGATGACGCCTCAAATTTTAAGCCCGGAATTAAAGAAGCAGTTTGAGGCGCTCAGGAGTTTGCTGCAGCGCGCTTTGTGGCTGGCGGAAAGGTGCGCCGATATTGGAGGGGTCCAAATCCTGCGAGCGCGGCTGGAAAATTTGCAGGCGGCGGCTTTGATCGTGATCGTGGGCGAAGTGAAGGCCGGCAAGAGCAGCTTCATTAACGCACTGGTCCGCGAAGACGTCTGCGAGGTGGCGCCGGGGCCGTGCACCGTGCGCATCCAGGAATTGGTTTATGGAACGGAGCGGAAGGTAGACAGCCTGGGCGATGCCTGGCAACGGATCTATTTGCCTGAGGAAGTGCTCCGGGAAATAACCATCGTTGATACGCCGGGGACTAACTCGATCATCCGGGATCATCAGACGATCACGGAGAACTATATTCCGCAAAGCGATCTGGTGGTCTTTGTCTTCTCGGCCGTTAACCCGCATACGAAGTCGGCGTGGGAGCTACTTACCCTGATCAAGAAGGATTGGCACCGGAAGATGGTGTTTGTCCTTCAACAATCCGACCGAGCGAGCGAGAAGGAGCTGACAGCAAATCGAGAGAATGTGAACCAATATGCCCGTGAGCGGCAGGTCGAGAACCCAATGATCTTCACTCTCTCGGCCAAGCGCGAGCTGGAAGGAATACCGGAGAGCGGATTCGCCGAGTTTCGTAACTACCTGCAGAACGCCATCGCCTGCGGAGAAGTATGGCGGATGAAGATTGAAGGCTCGTATCAGATGATCCGAGCTGTAATGGGCCGGTTGCTTACTCATCTTCGCGCCGAGAAGGCATCGATCGATGAAGAGCGCGCGTTCTACCAAGAGCTGGTGCGGAAAGTAGAAGCGCGTGAAGCCACAGCCAGCTCGCTGAAGCAAGCTATTGTCGATAAGCTTTCCGCTACCTACGATAACCTGGCCAGACAATCGGAGGAGGAGTTTGCCAAAGGTCTCCGGATGGGAAGCCTGCTCAGGCGAACTATTCCATTCTTGCGGGACAAAGACACCACGGCCTGGCTCCAGGATTTAAAGGGGCGTTTTCACGAATCTGCCCAGGAGCAGATCCGCGTCGAAGTGGCGGGAGTGTCGAAGGACCTTTTGGAAGAGGTGCGAAGTCTAATCGATGAACTGACCGAGAGCATCGAGCAGAGGCAGGAGCGCACCAGAGAAAATGCCAAGCTACCCCAGGCCGATCACCACATAGCCATGCTTCAGCAGTTACGATCGAAGTTGGAAGGCATAAGGGTGGATGAAGACATTATGAAGGGCAAGGTCGCGGAGACCACGAATGTAAGAAAGCTAGCTCTGGCTGGGACCTTGCTCGCGGGACTGGGAATAGTCATCGCAGCGCTCTCGCCTATTCTATGGCTCGATATCACCGGAGGAATATTCCTGGCTACCGGCATTTTTCTAGTAATAGCCGGACTGCTTTGGCGCAGATCAAGCGTCTTGCGCGATTACCAGCAGAGGCTGGGCGATTCCAAGCAGCAGTTCCACGAACGTTTGGATGCCGAATTCAGCCAGCTCTTTGACGGCCTCTTCTATGAAGTGCGGCAGGCTTTGACTGAATCGCTCTTCCGCCTCGAGTTGCAGGCATCCTTTAACACACCGCTGGTGGAAGAAACCTTCAGCATCGGAGAAGCCGCCTCCGATATGGTCATAGTTTCCCAACGCATTCTTTAGGAGCGAAACAAGCGGACCAACCGTTTGCGGCGGCTTAGTTATTAACGTGCTGGGAATTGAAGGATCGGGAGGTTTTGAATTATGTCTCAAACCGCAGTAACGCCCGCCTTTCGCAAGACCACTGAGATTTACCGCGTGGGGGCGAAGACCTTGCCGCAGCGCTACTTCGTTTCACTGGAAGTTTTCGGAAAGGAACAAGAGCTAATTTTTTCCAAGCAGTGGGTGCTCGCCGGGCATCAGAGTCAGATCGCGAAGGCGGGAGATTATTTCGTCCGGGAGGTGGCACGCGAAAGCGTCATTATCGTGCGCGACCAAAGGGGAGAATTGCACGGCTTCTATAACGTCTGCCGCCATCGCGGGACGCGGTTATGCGAAGGTCAGTTTGGACATTCCTCGACGATTCAATGCCCTTATCACGCCTGGACCTATGGTCTCGACGGGCGGCTCGTTGGCGCCCCGCACATGGACAAGGTGCAAGGCTTCGATAAGGCCGAGCTTTCCTTACACGCAGTAGAGTTAGCGTTATGGGAAGGGTTCATCTTCGTCAATCTGGCGGATGCTCCCACTCCGCTGGAGGAAGTCTTTGCGCCTTTGGCCGGAAAATTCACTCACTGGAATCTCCCGCAACTGCGGTCGGCTAAACGGATTGAATATGACGTCCGGGCTAACTGGAAGTTGATCATCGAGAATTATTCGGAGTGTTATCACTGCCCTGGGGTGCATCCTGCACTACAGAAACTGACACCCTACGACCTGGCGGAGAACGACCTGTGCGAAGGGCCTTTCCTGGGTGGCTTCATGCCGATCACTAAAGGACATAGTCTTACCATGACCGGCAACGCTTGCGCTTTGCCCGTGGGCGACATCAAAGCCGAAGATCATGATCGTGTCTTCTATTACTCCGTCTTCCCGAACATGCTCCTAAGCATGCATCCCGACTTTGTCATGGTGCATCAACTCCGGCCGCAATCGCCCGAGCGGACACTTATCCATTGTGACTGGTTTTTCCATCCGGAGGCCTTCGACCGGTCCGACTTTCATCCGAACGATGCGATCGAATTTTGGGATATGACGAACAAGCAGGACTGGCACGTCTGCGAACTAAGCCAGCAAGGCATTGCATCGCGTGCCTATCAACCTGGGCCGTACTCACCGCGCGAAAGTATCCCCGCCGCGTGGGATCGCGAATACCTGCGAAGGATGCGCTAACGATCAATGAGCCGGTGGCATATCCCGAGCATGAAACTAACTCCAGTGTTGCTTGTTCTGCTCGCGCCTATCGCTTTCGCGGAGAATCCAACTGTCGTTCTCACTCCTCTTCGCGGGCATGTCTACGTCGCCGAAGATTATTTTTATTCGAAAGAGAATTCCGTTGTTTATGTGGGCGAAGGTTTCGTCACGGTCGTGGGCGCGACATGGAGTCCCGAAACAGCGAAGCTACTGGCAACAGAGATCGCAAAGATTACGAAAAAGCCGATCACGGAAGTGATTGATACGAACTACCATCCCGATCGCGCCGGCGGTAACGCATTCTTCAAGAGCATCGGAGCGAAAATTATCTCAACCAGGATGACGCGCGATCTGCTGGCGGCTCACTGGGATGAAATGGTTCGTTACGTGCAGAAAGGAATTCCGAGCTATCCAACGCTTCCGCTGGTCATGCCGGATAAGACGTTTGCGGGTGACTTTGAACTACAAGCCGGCCGGGTTAAGGCCATTTATCTCGGCCCTGCCCACACGCCAGACGGCATCTTTGTATTTTTCCCCGAAGAGAAGGTCCTCTACGGCAATTGCATTCTCAAAGAACAGCTTGGGAACCTCGACTTCGCTAACCGCACGGAGTATCCGAAAACTCTCGAGAAATTGAAGCGGCTTGATCTTGGCTTCACCACGATCGTGGCCGGACATTGGTCACCCATTCACGGACCCGGGTTGATCGATCAATATCTTGAGCTGCTCGCGGCGAAAACCCGATAACGTCGACCCAAATTAGACTCCGAGGAATTCTCGCGCGGTTTCGGAGAGCAATTGAGTCTGCTCCTTCGACGAGACATCCTTCATCGATTCGATGAGTTCACCGGGATGCGCTTCGCCGAGCGGGAACGGATAATCGGAACCGAGCGCGACGCGGCGGGCGCCGAAGAGTTTGATCAGCAGGCCCAACGCGTCGGGATCGTGGACTAACGAGTCGACGTAGAATCGAGCCGGCGTGTCGTCGTGAGCGAGATAATTTCGCGGACTTGTGGCGTTGTCCGTTGCACACAAATCTGGCCGAACACTAAAGCCGTGTTCGATGCGGCCAGCCGTGATCGGGAAAGCGCCGCCTCCGTGCGCGAAAGCGACGCGCAATTTCGGGAATCGATCGAACACGCCGCCAAACATCATCGAGCAGATCGCCAGCGAAGTCTCAGCCGGCATGCCAACGAGCCAGGGCAACCAGTATTTCGGCATGCGTTCTTTGCCGAGCATGTCCCATGGATGAACGAAGATTGCAGCGCCAAGTTGCTCGGCCGCGCTCCAGACCGGCTGGAGTGATGCGTTGTCGAGATTCAAGGTGTCAATGCGCCCGAAATGCGCATTCGCATCCACATGCGTCCCGATCTGCGCTCCACGCAGCCCCAGCTCGTTGACGCAACGTTCCAGTTCCTGCGCCGCCAGACCCGGATCTTGCAACGGGATGGTCGCGAGACCCACGAACCTCGTCGGATGGTCGCGCACCACTTCGGCGATGTGATCGTTCAAACGCCGGGAAAGATCCAGCGCGTCGGCCGGTTTGGCCCAATAGCTGAACATCACCGGCACGGTGGAAAGGACCTGCATGGTAACGCCGGCGCGGTCCATCTCTTCGAGGCGGCGCGTGGGCTCCCAAACGTTGTCGGTGATCTCGCGGAACGCGCGCTTGCCGATCATCATCCGCGCGCAGCAAGGCTGGTAGTGTTCCAGCCTAACGAATCCGGTGTAGCCGTATTTCGCGTCGAGGTCGGGCCACTCGCGCGGGAGGATGTGCGTGTGCAGGTCGATCTTCATCTAGGCGGTTGGCAGGGAGGCCGCGCTGGGACGTCCGACAGCGTGGCAGACGATGGGCGCAGACAAGGAAACATCAGATCGGGTCATGCACCTCGGACAGCGTAGCGCGCTGTCCCTACCATAAGAAGGCGACCGCGCCATTGACCACTAAAACGGCTTGGTCGGCCCGGGCTGCTCGACTTTCTTGCCGCAGTTCTTGCAGGTTCGCCGCGCGTCGTCGTTCCAGAAATCGAGCATCGCCTGGCTGAAGTGCTGGACGATGTCGCCGCAATCGAAGTGAATGTCTTCCACGAGCGCTTCGCAATTTTCGCAATAGAAAATGACGTGTTCGGTTTCTCCGGCCGGGCGCCGGCGCTCGACCACCATGCCGAGGGTGTTCGGCGGGCGCACGGGCGCGTGCGGGACGTTCGGCGGAATGAAGAACGTTTCGCCTTCGCGCACGAGGTGGTCCACGATCTTGTCGCCTTCGCGGATGCGCACTTTGATATCACCCTTGAGCTGGTAGAAAAATTCTTCGGAATCGACCTGGTGAAAGTCGTTCCGCGCGTTGGGGCCCATGATGATCATGACAAAGAAGTCGCGCCCGTCGTAGAGATAACGGTTGCTCACCGGCGGCTTGAAGAGGTGCCGGTTCTCTTCGATCCAAGCCGTCAGATCGATCGGAGACTGCACGCCGGCAGCGACCGGACTCTCCGACGTTGGTGGTGGAGGCTCAGCGAGATTGGCCATGACGGATGCTATTTCCTTCCGCGCGTAACGTCAATCGCGCCCTCGACGAAAGGGACCTCCGGCGTCTTGCGCGCCAAAGCCGCTTCGGCGGCGGAGAGAAGCATGTCCCTCCGAAGTTACGCCAACCGCAATTTTCGACTTCACACGCCCGGGAGAGTCGGATATCAAACATTTCCCCCTCTATGCATCCGATCTCTTCAGGCCAGCGGATAATTCGAAACCCGGAGCGTTTTTAACCCTTTGCGTGGCTCCCGGCGGCATGGTGCCGTTTGGAAGCCGAGCAAAAACCAACCAGAGAAAAGAAAGGTTACATGACAAAGAAAACAATGATTGCCGGCGCCGCGATTGCCGGTTTGATGGGCGGCTCGTTCGTCGCGACCGCGCACGCCGTCCAAACCAGCTCAAAAGCTGGCGTCTCGCTCGAGATGGGCAAAAAAGCCGACGCCGACAAGCACGCGTGCAAAGGCAAGAACTCGTGTAAAGGCAAGGGCGGTTGCAAGACCGGAGACAACTCCTGCAAAGGCAAGAACTCCTGCAAAGGCAAAGGCGGCTGCGCGACCGACGGCAGCAAGCCAGCAGAATCGCCCGCTAAATAATAGCGGTTTATCGAGAGCCGGGGTTCCATTCCCCGGCTCTCAAGCATAACGAACAGGCAAAAATAATTTCCCACCGTGCCGGCAAATTCGTTTAACAATTTCACCGAATACGGAATCGGCATCGGCCTGCGCGTGCCGCATTATCGGCACATTCTCTCGCAGAAACCGGTGGTCGATTGGTTCGAGATCATCTCGGAAAATTTCATGGTCGATGGCGGCCGTCCGCTCGAAGTGCTCGATTCAATCCTCGAACAATACCGCGTGGTTCAGCATGGCGTGGCGATGTACTTCGGTTCGGCCGATCGTCTGAGTCGCGAGCATTTGAAAAAGCTCAAGCGGCTGGTCAAGCGCACGAAGACGCCCTGGCTTTCCGATCATCTCTGCTGGGGTAGCGTCGATGGGCGTTACACCCATGACCTTCTGCCGATGCCTTATACTTTCGCCGCGGCCAAGGCGACGGCGGACAACATTCGCGAGGCGCGCGATTTTCTCGAGGTGCCGATCTGCGTCGAAAACGTAAGCAGCTACGCGGAATTCCACGCCTCGGAAATGACCGAGTGGGAATTTCTGAGCGAAGTGGTCGAACGGGCCGACTGCGGAATCCTTCTCGACGTGAACAACATTTACGTCTCGTCGCAGAATCACAATTTCGATCCCTACGATTATCTCAACAACGTCCCGCCAGATCGCGTCGGCCAGATCCACATCGCAGGGCATTCGAAGTTCGAGAAATACATTCTCGATACGCACGATCATCCGGTGCTCGATCCAGTTTGGAAAATGTACGCGCACGCCGTGAAACTCGTGGGCCGCACCGCTACGCTCCTCGAATGGGACGACAGCATTCCGACCTTTGACGAAGTGCATAATGAAGCGCTCAAAGCCAATCAGTTCGTCGAAAAGCTTGAAAACGCCCCGGCTTGACGTGCGTTCCCGCGCGGAACTCAAAGCGCTGCAAAGCCTGATGGCGACCGCTGTCTTCCGTCCCCTGACCGCGCAAGATGGAATGCAGCCGCGCTGGATCGATGGCGGCAAAACCAGCGACCTGGCGTCGACCTTCATCAAGCCTAACGACCGGTTGACCTCGTTCGACCGGCTGGAAATCTACAATCGCGTCTATTGGTTTCGCGTCCTCGATTGCCTCTACGACGATTATCCCGGACTCCGCGCCATTTTGGGCGAGCGCAAATTCATGAAGCTGATCACCGCGTATCTCGCGAAGTATCCGTCGGCTTCGTTTACCCTGCGCAACCTGGGAAGCCGGCTCGAAACATTCCTGCGTGATGAGCCGCGCTGGGTCGCCCCGCGACCGGAACTGGCGCTCGACATGATCCGGTTCGAATGGGCGCAGGTCGTTGCTTTTGACGACGGGGCCAGGCCCGCGATCACACCCGACGACATCCTCGACGCGCGGCCCGAGAAGTTGCGGCTCGGATTACAGCCCTATCTCTCGCTGCTCGAATTGAATTACGAAGTGGATGAGTTCCTTGTGGCCGTGAAAAAAAGCGAGTCCGCTGTGTTGCGTAGCGAAGCGAGCAACACCTTCGAAGCGATGCCCCACGCCTCAGGGCCGGAAAAGCGCATTCGCCTGCCGAAGCGCAAACGCATTCACCTCGCCGTTCACCGCCACGACAACATGCTTTATTACAAACGTCTCGATCCGGAAGGCTTCGTCATTCTTACGGCGTTGCGCGAGGGCGCGAGCGTCGAGGACGCTTGTTTGCGCGGCCTCTCTTCCACCAAACGCATCGGTATCGATTGGAGTGAGGAGATCAAGGACTACTTCAATAACTGGGCGTCGCTCGGCTGGTTTTGCCGGTTCTCGAAAAAGTGAATACGACGTCGGGGATCCTCGCGAAGTATTTCCACTGGTTTGTTCCGCCGGCCACAATCCTGCAATCGTTGGTGCTTCTCGTCACCCGCCTTTACTGGGGCTGGGCATTTTTTCTCACGGGCAAAGGCAAGCTGATGAATTTGGAAAAACTGACCGAGTTTTTCCAGAGCCTCGGGATTCCTCTTCCGCACGCGCAGGCGATCCTAGCCGGCACGACCGAATGCGTCGGCGGTCTGCTCCTCCTCGCCGGTTTTTGCTCTCGTCTCATTTCGATTCCGCTGACGATCTTGCTGACCGTCGCGTACCTCACCGCGGATCTCGACCGGGCGAAGATGATCTTCAGCGATCCCGACAAGTTTCTGACCGCCGATGAATTCCTCTTCTTGTTCGTCGTCGTGCTCGTTTTTGTCTTCGGGCCCGGAAAATTCTCGATCGACTGGCTGATCAAGCGCAAGGTTTCTCCTCCTTCGGGAAACGCGTAGGTCGAATTGAAAAAGTTTCGCGCGGCCGCGTTTTTGTTTTTCCTCTGCGCGGTCGCACGCGCCGGCGAACCAGCAAAGATCGACTGGCAGCCGTGGTCGGATTCCATCTTCGAAAAAGCGCAAAAGGAGCATCGCTTCGTCTTGCTCGATCTCGGCGCGGTCTGGTGTCACTGGTGCCACGTGATGGAGGAGATCACGTATCGCGATCCGAAAGTGATCGCGTTGATAAAACAACGCTACATCGCGGTGCGGGTGGACCAGGATGCGCGCCCCGATCTCTCGAATCGCTACGAAGATTACGGATGGCCGGCTACGGTCGTGTTCAACTCCGACGGCAGCGAGATCGTCAAACGTCAGGGCTACATCCCGCCAAAGCCGATGGCTTCGATGCTCCAGGCGATCATCGACGATCCGTCCCCCGGCCCGTCGATTGTGGCGGGGGAACCGCTGCTCGAGCAAGCCAGCGACGGGGGCTTGAAGCCGGAGCAGCGGGAAAAGCTGCGCAGGATTTTACGCGACAATTACGATCCGAAAAACCGCGGATGGGGCACGGTGCAAAAGTTTCTCGACTGGGACATCATCGAGTTTTGCCTGAGCGAAGCGATGCGCGGCGATCACGAGCTGGAGCGCATGGCGCACGAAACGCTCGAGGCGCAACGCCAGTTGATCGATCCGGTCTGGGGCGGTGTTTATCAATACTCGACTGACGGCGACTGGAAACATCCGCATTTCGAAAAGATCATGCAGATGCAGTCGGAGAATTTGCGAAGCTATGCGCAAGCTTACGCACTCGGGAAAGATCCGGCGTATCTCGACGCTGCGAAAAAGATTCGCGATTATCTGCGCAACTTCCTGACTAGCCCCGACGGCGCTTTCTATACGAGTCAGGATGCCGATCTCGTGCAGGGCGAACATTCCGCCGAATACTTCGCGCTTTCCGACGCAGATCGGCGCAAGCGCGGCATCCCGCGCATCGACCAGCATATTTACGCCCGTGAAAACGGCTGGGCGATCAACGCGCTCGCGACGCTTTACGGCGTTGCCGGCGATGAGAGCGCGCTAGCCGATGCAATGCGCGCGGCCGAGTGGGTCATCGCAAATCGCTCGCTTCCGGGCGACGGATTCCGACACGACGCCCAAGACGCCGGCGGACCTTACCTCGGCGATTCCGTTTATATGGGACGCGCATTTTTGAAACTGTATGCGGTGACGGCCGATCGGAAATGGTTGCGTCGCGCGGAGAACGCGGCGCAGTTCGTCGAAACGAAATTCAAGAGCGACATCGGCTACAGTGCATTCGTGCAACCGCTGGCCGGAACCCTGAAACCAAGACCTCAAGTGGACGAAAATGTTGCAGTCGCCCGCACGATGAATCTCCTTCGCCACTATACCGGCAAGGAGGTCTACGAGAAGGCCGCGCAGCATGCGATGCACTATCTCGCCGCGCCCGCGATTGGCGAACATCATGGCTATGCGGTCGGCGGAATTCTGCTGGCCGACCAGGAACTGGGTGCGCCGCCGCTGCACGTCACGGTTGTCGGCAAGAAGGACGATCCTGCGGCGCGTTCGCTTTTCATGGCGGCAATCATCTTGCCGGCGAGCTACAAACGCGTCGAATGGTGGGACGAGCGCGAAGGCGCAATGCCGAATCCAGATGTGCAGTATCCAAAATTCGAGAAAGCAGGCGCGTTTATCTGTACGGATCGCAGATGCTCCGCGCCGATTTTTGATCCGGCAAGAATCTCGATCCTCGCGACGAAAAAATGATGCGGCTCTTCCCGCTCATTTTCGCGATGACATTGCTGTCGTTTGCATCCGGCATTGTCGCTCAAGATAACGCTCAACTACAGATCGACGGCGGCAGGATCGACGTCGATTTCTCAGCGGCTCCCGCAGACCCGTTGCGTAAGCTCGTGCTCGAATGGGTCTCGTCATCTGCGCGCGCGGTCACGGTTTACTACGAGAAATTTCCGGTTCCGAATTTGCGATTGCGGATTCGATTTTACGACGGCCGCGGCGTGCGCGGTGGTCGAACGACGGGTTGGGACGGCCCGGCGATTTCGATTGCAGTCGGCCAATCAAGCACGGCTTCAGATTTCAACGAGGACTGGGTGCTCACGCATGAGATGGTGCACCTGGCGTTTCCCTCCGTGCCCGAAGAACACCATTGGATCGAAGAAGGCTCGGCGACCTACGTCGAGCCGATCGCGCGCGTTCGGGCCGGCGCATTGACCGCCGAGAAAGTTTGGGGCGATCTGGTCGAAGGGCTCCCGCAAGGATTGCCGCAGTCCGGCGATCGCGGTCTCGATTTCACGCCGACCTGGGGCCGGACGTATTGGGGCGGAGCGCTCTTTTGTTTCCTGGCCGATATCGAAATCCGCAAGCGCACCGGAAACAAGAAAGGTCTCGAAGACGCGCTCCGTGCCATTCTCAAGGCCGGCGGAACAATTGAGTCGGATTGGCCGCTCGCGCGGACGATCGAGATCGGCGATCGCGCAACGGGCGTCACGGTGTTGCGCGAGCTTTACGATAAAATGAAAGCCGCGCCCGCGCCGGTCGATCTGCCAGCGTTGTGGAGCGAGCTCGGGATCGTGCGCCGGAATGGCAAGGTTGAATTCAACGACCGAGCGCCGCTCGCTCCGATTCGAAAGGCCATCATGCAATCGGGTCCGCGTTAGTTCCCGGCAGCATCGCCTCTTCGCTAGAACTTCACCGTGAGCTGAACGCCAACCAGGTGTCCGGCTTCCGGAGAAGAGCCTTGATGGCTGAAACTGTATTGCACCTTCCCCTGTAAGTAATCGGTGAAACGATAGCCGAGCGCGGCGTCGATCCGCCAGATATCATTGCCCCATTTCGTGCGTTCATCCTCATCGCGAATGGTTCCGAAAATCTGCTGGTTCCAGCGCAACGCCCCGAAAAGTTGCGGAGTGATTTTGTATTTCGCCTCGAAGTAGTAGGAAAAAACATCGGCATTGCCGATGCGAGGCACCTGAAAGCGTGTCTCGAAAAACTCCGCCCACAATTGGACATGATGCCAGGCGAAGGCAAGATCCTGCGCCAGCACGAACTCACGATAGTCGCCGATGTTCCGGCCGACCGGCAGACTCGGCGCGGCTTCGGAGACGAGATAGGGACCGGCGCTGGTGGAAAAGCCGACGTTCCACATTTCATTCGGACGAAATCCGACGCGGCTGTTGAACGTGGGATATTCGAAACCGGTTTGAGTGATGCTCCAGGAATCAGGTCGCGAGGCGAGCGCCGCGTTTTTCATTTCCGCGGCGTAATCGAATCGACCGACAGAACCGGAGACCGCGATCCCGCTGGCGTAGCTCGGTCCCCAGATGATCGGGATGCGCGCGTACTTGTCGGAGTAGTCGCCGTTGTCGTATTCCCCGACGTGGCCCCATTCCAGAACGTCGTCGGCGTCGTCCGGCGCACCGGTGTCCCAAAGGCCGGTCAGATTTTCGTAAGGCAACGGCGCATTGATGAACGGGTTTTGCCATGAGTCATGCCGCGAGACCCAGTTGCCGACGACGGTGGCGAATTGTCCGATCTGAACGTTGACTGTCTTCGCCGGACTGTAGCGGACAAAATACTCATCCAACCTGATCTGGGCGCCGTCGTCGCTCGGATCGAAGCCGCGGTCCACGCGTGTTTGGGCGAAGACGTATATCTTCGTCCCGATCTGAGCATCGACGAACAAAGTCAGTCGCGGATTAAAGAGAAAATTCCTTTCGCTGAAAATGAGGGCGGCTGTGGGTTGATCGATGAAATAGCCTTCAAGATCGACCAGTCCGCTGAACTGCAGATTAAAACGATTCTGCGGATCACTTACGGAAAGCGCGTCGTGAATTTTTTCGATGGAATCAGCGCGGGCGATGACGCAGCTCGTCAGAATTAAGGCAAGGATCGGCGCGGGCCAGCGGAAGAGGCGAACGAAGATGGCAGAATTACGCCGCATGGAGAAGTTTGCCGATGGTCTGGCGCAACGCGTCGAGCGTGACCGGTTTGCTGAGGACGACATCGACGGCTTCCGGTTGTGATCCCGTAACTTCGATCAAAGCGCCGAAGCCCGTGAGCATGATGACCGGGATGTCCTGATTCAGTTGTTTGATAAAACGCGCCGTTTGATCACCCGTCATCTCGGGCATGACGCGATCGAGAACGACGAGATCGAACTGGTTCCGCCGAAATTTCTCCAGAGCCTCACGACCACTCGACGCGGTGGAAACGGAATGTCCGTCGCAGCGCAGATAAGCCGAAACCACCTCGAGGACGCGAGGTTCGTCATCCACCACGAGAACATTCAGCGACGACTTCGATCTCAGGCCCGGAATGATCGCGGCTTGGAGCGGCGAAGATTCCGCCTGCGGCAGCCGAATGATGAAGGTGGTCCCCTCCCCCGCGGTGGATTCAATTTCCAATTTGCCGCGATGCCGCTCGACGATGCCGTAAACCATGGAAAGCCCGAGCCCGGTGCCGCGCTCGCCTTTCGTGGAGAAGAACGGCTCGAGGCAACGCTGGCGGACACTTTCCGTCATGCCGGTCCCGGTATCGCGGACGCGAATGACGGCGTCGTCGCCTTCGGCCGAGGTCTCGAGTGAAATGCGGCCGCCTGCCGGCATCGCATCAACGGCGTTGAAAATGAGATTGGTCAGCACCTCGCGCAGCGCGGATTCCTGGCCGGCGACAAAGGGAGACGCTTTCGCTACCGCGATGACCTCGACAGTTAATCCTCTCGCCTGCGTCTGGCTGCGCCACTTCGGTTCGGTCAATGAAACGGCTTGTTGGACGATCTTGGCCAGATCGACAACGGGAAATTCCTCATCCGTGTCGGCGGGGCGATAAAATTCGCGGAGACGGCTGACGACGTTGGCGGCGTCCTTGGCCGAAGTGCGCAGCATTTCGAGGCAGCGGCGCGTCTCTTTCTTGTTATCGAGCAACGCGTCATTTTCCAGGAGCAACTCCGAGAATCCCAAAATCGGCGTGAGCGTATTGTTGAAATCGTGGGCGATGCCGCTGGCCATTTGTCCGATGGCGCTGAGACGCTCCTGCTGAATGACCTGTTGTTGCGTGGCCTTCAATTCGGCGAGCGCTTTCTCCAGCTCCCGATTGCTCTCCCGCAAATCATCTTCCGCCTGCTTGCGGCGGGTCAGATTCTCCACCGAACCGGCCACGATTTTCTCGACCGGCTTGGCCAGCCCTTTGGCCACGAACAAACTGGCCGCAAACCCGAAGGAAAGAACGACGAACCCGAAGGCGATGATTTTCCAGCGCAGCGCCTGTTCCTCGCGAATCGATGTGACCAGAGGATAGAGGCAGACCTGATAAGCCGGCGCGAATTGCGTTTCCGGATCGAGCGCTTTGAAATAAAGAAGATGCGGACCGCTTTCGAGCTCGATCGGAAAATGCCCGGCGGTTTCCGTGATGGACGCTACGCGGACCCGTTCACCCACGAGACGCCGGTCTGCCGAGGTCAAAGTGTCGATGTAGAGGCGCGGGCTAAGCCAGATGCCGCTCTTGATCGCGCCCGCGCGATCGCTTTCCGTGTCCTCGAGATGGCTGACGGGGAAGCCGACCACCAGCGCGCCCAAACTCTTACCGGACCGATCGCGAATTTTTGTCAGCACCACTTTGCACAAAGCCGAGGGCCGATTTCCGCGAGCGAGAGCGATGAAGCCGACCGCCTGATCATCCTCTTCGCGCAGCACTTTGCCCATGCTGGACAGCGCCTCCTGAATTGACGTCTGGTCCGTCATCCCGACCGGAAGATTTTCAGGCGACAAGACGAGGCCGTCCGCATCCAGGAACCGAAAGAACGACGCGCGCATGCCGTCGGGTGTGGACTCGGTCGACGTGCCGGAGCGGTCCAATATTCCTTCGAGTTCCGTCAGCGCGTTTCGATACAAGTCATCAACGTCTCGTTCCTCGAGCGCCGCGCGGAGCCTGACCGCATGTGAAAGCGCGAGACATTTCTCGGTGATGACCTCTGATTGCGCCTCCTGAATTTTCAGGAACGATTGGACGCGATTTTGAAATTGCGCATCGAGCAGGAGCTGATGATTCGCGCGCCGATTTTTTTCCGCGAGGTAGACGGTCGCAGTCGTCACCGCGAGGACCACGAGCATCATCGCTAAGAGCAACTTCGCCCGGAAGCTGCGCGCTCCCGTAACACTATATTTGAAATTAATGGGTGGTTACCTCGCTGGAAAATCGACATGCAGAGTCATGCCGGTTTTCAACTCCACGGGACGCTGACGGATGTCGTCGCCGGCCACCCACGCTTTCAGCACGTAATTGCCGGCCGGGAGATGTTCGAGACGGTATCGGCCCGCAGTGTCCGTTTTCTGAAAATGCGGCGTCTCGAGGACGAGAATGGTCCCGCGCATTCTCTCATGAATTTCGCAGTGAATCGTGACCGCCCCCGGTTTGTCGAAAACGACCGTCGTAGATTTTTCGTCTTTGCGATAGCGGCCGAGGTCGAACCGTTTCGTCTTCGAGTAGGAAAAAACATTGTGGTAAGTGTCGTCCATGTTCGGGAACTCGACTGCGGTGCCGACCAGGACCGGCAGAAGATCGGGCGCGAACGCGATGTTCTTCTGCGCCACTTGCGCCGGCGATTTTGGAACGTCGGTCGGCTTTGGACGAAAATCGCCTTCGAGATAGACCACCGCCGCCGGCGGATTGGTCGGGGCCATCGCCACGTCCGAGGTGGTCGAATAGCGCTGGTTAAGCCCGCGATCGAAGCTCGGTTTTGGCAGCGTGACGGTGCCTTCGATTACGACCTGGGCCCGAGCGGATCCAGCAGCGAGGCCAAGAGCCAAAATGAGAATGGACGATGCGCAGCGCACAGCCCTTCCAGACATAGCGAGAAAAGTGCCACCCCTTGTCCTATTCAGCGGGTAAATCGACCCTCTGAAGAGACCTGCGCAATTGTCGGAGCTTTTGGCGATGCCTACTCAGTGCGCAATGCCGCCATCGGGCTGATGCGCGTGGCGCGTCGGGCGGGAAGCCACGTCGCCAGAATCGCCGCGGCCGCAAGCAGAGCAGGCGCGACCGTGAACGCGACCGGATCCAGCGCGCCGACTTCGTAGAGCATTCCGCTCAGAATTTTTCCGGTTCCCGCGGCCAGAAGCAAGCCAAGGACGAGTCCGCAAACGAGCATGACCGAACCTTCCCGCAGAAACATCCGCAGAACCGTGCCGCGTTGTGCGCCCAGCGCCATGCGAATGCCGATCTCGCGGGTGCGGCGCGCGACCGAATAGGCCTTCACGCCATAGAGCCCGACGACCGCAAGACCTAGCGCGAGTGCGCCGAAGACGGAGAACATCGCCGCGCCCGCGCGCACGATCCAGAGTTGGAAATTGCTGTCGAGATGTTGCGCAAAAGTCTTGAGCGAAAGAATCGGGAGTGCGGAGTCGACCTCGCGCACGGTGCGTCGCAATAAGTCGGCGGTCGCGGTCTCACTGCCGGGAGCAAGTGTGCGAAACCGGACGAAGAAGGAAACGTTGCTTTGGAAGCCGCGACCGAACGGAACGTAGATTGCACCGTTCGAATCGCTTTCGAAAAGGCCCTGACGCGTGGTGGGCACAACGCCAACAATCTCGATGGTTTCACCGGGTTTGATTTCACCGCTAAGGTCTTCGCTCATTCCCACGCGGGAGTCGTTCCCTTTCGCGCTGGGCGCTTTGTCACTCGCAAATTGAACAAATTGTCCGAGCGCGTCGCCCTCGGGCCAAAGTTTTTTTGCGAGCACTTCGTCAATGATCGCCACGGCCGCACCACCGGATTGCGTCCCCTCGGCTTCATTAAAGGCGCGGCCGCGCAAGATCGGCAATCCAACCGTGGTGAAGTAGTCCGCACCGACGCTGTTCCAAGCCGCGCTAAAGGCCAAACCTTCGGCGGCCGTGGCCGGCTTCGCATCGGGTGCGGGTTGCAAGCCGGCTCGCTGCACATTTTTGCTCAGCGAGATCATTCCAAAAGGGATCGTGGCGGAAACGCTCGTCCGCTCCACCCCTGGCAACGCAGCCAGCCGCTCGTTCAGATTTCGATAGAGTTCCTGCCCGCGTTTCGGTTCGTAACCGGCCAGGCTCGCGTCGGTTTCGATGAGAAAACTTGCGCCCGGATGAAGACCGGTGTCGACCGAGGCGGCTTTGCCGGCACCCCGGATGAAAAGCGCGGCCGCTGTGAGCAGGGCGAGTGAAAACGCTATTTGGACGACGACGAGCGGATTGCGCGGCAGAAATTTCCAGCGGCGCCGGATTACGTCCTCACCCGCTTGTTCCTTCAGATCCGCCACGACAGCACTGCGCGAAAGTTTGAGCGCGGGCCCAAGCGCAAAACCAATCGTGCCGAGCACGCAAAAACCGAAAGTCGCGGCCAGAATGGCGGCATTCGGTCCGCCCAGCCAGGTTATGTCGAGCGGGAGCATTTTCCCCAGCGATGTCACGAGAAGATCGGACGACCAAAGGCCGAGAACGAGTCCGCAGGCGCCCCCGAGAAGGGACAGGACCAGCCCTTCGGTGAGAAGCTGGCGGACGATGCGGCCACGGCTGCCGCCGAGCGCGAGACGAATCGCAATTTCTTTGCGACGGGCGGTGCCCCGCGCCAGCAACATGTTCGCGAGGTTGAGACATGCCACCAGCAGAACCACGATTGACATGCCGAGAAGCATCGGTGCGAGCTTCGATATTCCGCCTTCACCCGACGGACTGGTGCTGGTGGAAAAGCGCGAGATCGGCGTCGTCTGGAAGGTTTGATCCTTCTGCTCGACTGGGAATGCTTTTTCCAAATTGGCCGCCAACCCCTTTAATGAAGGCTCCGCGGTCGCGGCTGTCAGTCCCGGTTTTAGCCGTCCGACAATAAGAAGTTGGTGTCCGGCGCGGTCGCCCAGCTTCGTGGTGTTCTCGCTCGCAAAATCGTTTGCCACCTGATCGTAAACTCCGAGCGGCAGCCACACTTCAGGCGAGATCACCTGCATCAGGCCGGTGAATCCTCGCGGCGCGATCCCGACGATCGTGAAGGGGTGGCCGTTGATAAGCAAGGGCGAGCCGAGCAATGCCGGATCGAAGGAGTGCTTCGCCCAGTAACCATAACTGACAATCGCCACCGGCGCAGCGTGGCCGGGAGTTTCCTCTTCCGCCGAAAAGGCGCGACCCTGGGCGAGCGGAACGCCGAGCACGGAGAAATAATTCGAGGTCACCGTGGCCGCGAACGCGCGGCGGGTGTCGCCTTTTTGCCCGAGGCCGATCATGGCCAGGTTGTAGGCCATCACCTCGGTAAAGACGCTGTTTTGTTCCCGGATATCGCGATAGGTCGGATACGAAAACCCGCGGAAGGTTTTTGGATTCTTCTTGTCCTGCGAAAAGACCTGCACGACTTCGTTAGGCCGCGCATAGCCGGGCGGCGCGAACAACATTGTGTGCACGAGACTGAAGACGGCGGTATTCGCGCCAATGCCGAGCGCGAGAACGATCACAGCCGCGATGGTGAATCCCGGAGCCTTCCACAGCTGCCGGAGCGCGAACTTTATGTCATGGACCATATGGGATGAGATGCCATCGCTACCATGATTGGATTCAGAAATCTAACGCGTCGCGGCGGTTTCTTCTTTCTTTTCCGGGGAGCGCAGGCGGCCAGCCTGCAGCAGCCGGCAGCTTGCCGGCCGCACCTAACGAGCGCTCGGGCGATTTAACGAGCCCAGACGTCTCGGCAAGCTGCCGAGACGAGCAGGCTGGCAGCCTGCGCCCCCAAAAGCAGGACCATCCCGCACGACAAATTTCCGCGGGTGGGTTGCTTCCGTTTTACGACACACGAACGTCGCGTTTCCATGACGAAACCCAGCCTCGCGGCTATCGCGCTCCTTCTTCTCTGTTTCGGCCCCTGTATGACATTTGCCGCGGATTCCAATCATCTAACAGTTTCAAAAATCTCGATGCAAAGCGGTGGCCATCGCATCCGCATCGATAAGTACGAAGCGTCGCAAACCGCCAAGCGGCCCGCGATTCTGGTTCTGCATGGCGCCGGAGGAACTCTGCTGGACGGACCTGAAATGCGTCGCGTCGCTCGTCAATTGGCGGAGTCCGGCCACACGGTTTATCTCCTCCATTATTTCAACCGGACCGGCACGATCTTTGGCTTCGACGCCGGCATGCAAAAGAACTTCCCGGCCTGGCTCGAAACCGTCCGTGACGCGATCAAGTTCGTGCAGCAGGACAACGCGAACGGATTGCCCATCGGAATTTATGGCTACTCCCTCGGCGGTTTCCTGGCGCTGGCCGCGGCCTCAGACAATCCAGCGGTCGGCGCGGAGGTCGAACACGCCGGAGGAATTTGGAATGGCAAAACCGAACGCATCAAACAGATGCCGCCCGTTTTGATAGTGCATGGAGAAGAGGACGCCCGCGTGCCATTCCAGAAATACGCACGGCCGCTGCTGGCGGTCTTGCATCAGCGCGGCGGGATCGTCAAAACTCGGTTCTTTCCAGGAGAAGGACACGTCTTCAGTGCCGCCGCCATGACCGAAGTGCGCGCAGCGGCCGTAGAGTTTTTTCGCCAGCATCCCGCAAAGAAATGAGGCTGAAGGTTCGCGCTAACCTTACTTCGCAATGCAGACGTTCTTTGGCTCGGTGAAGAAGCGGAGCGCTTCGTCGCCGCCTTCGCGGCCGACCCCGCTTTGTTTCATGCCGCCGAAAGGAACGCGCAGATCGCGCACGAGCCAACAGTTTACCCATACTGTTCCAGTGTGAATTTTCTCCGCGACCCGATGCGCGCGATTCAGGTTCTGAGTCCATACGCTCGAGGCCAGACCGTATTCGTTGTCGTTAGCGTAGCCGATGACTTCTTCTTCGTTGTCGAAGGGAGTGATGGTGACGACCGGGCCGAAGATTTCTTCGCGGTTGACGCGGCATGAGACCGGCAAATCGGTGATGACCGTCGGCGGGAAAAAATAACCTGTCTCGCAACGCTCATTAATCGACTTCGGCGTCGAGCCGCCCAGCACGATCTTTCCGCCTTCCTGCTTCGCGAGATCGACATAAAACTTCACCTTGTCGAGCTGCGTCTTCGATACGATCGCGCCTTGATCGGTCGCGGCTTCGAGCGGGTCGCCGATTTTCAGCTTCGACGCTGCCGCAACGAAACGCTCGACGAATTCGGGATAGGCCGAACGTTCGACAAAAACGCGCGAACCGCAGAGACAGACCTGTCCCTGATTTGCGAACGATGATCGCAAACTGCCGGCGATGGCCGCGTTCTGATCGGCGTCCGCGAAGACGATATTCGGATTCTTCCCGCCCAGCTCCAGCGAAACTTTCTTGAACATCGGCGCGCAGGTTTCGGCCACTTTGCGTCCCGTGACTGTCCCGCCGGTGAATGAAATGGTGCCGATCTTCGGATGCGCGGTGATTGCGGCGCCGACATTCGGTCCCGTGCCGTGTACAACATTGAGCACGCCGTTTGGCAGCCCGGCTTCCCGACAAATTTCGCACAACAAGTGGGCCGTCATCGGCGTCAGCTCGCTCGGTTTGGCAACGGCCGTGTTTCCGCACGCGATCGCGGGCGCGATCTTCCAGCTCAACAGGTAGAGCGGCAGGTTCCACGGCGAAATCAATCCGGCGATGCCGCGCGGTTGCCGCAGCGTGTAGTTGAAGGCGATGCCATCGGTGACGTGCGCTTCGTTTTCGGTGTGCAGAATCGCGGTCGCGAAAAAGCGGAAATTGCTCGCGGCCCGCGGAATGTCGAGCCCGCGCGCGAGAGAGAGCGGCTTGCCGGTGTCGATCGACTCCGCTCGCGCGAACTTCTCGAGATCGCGCTCGATCAGGTCGGAGATGCGCAGCAGGATGCCAGATCGATCCATCGCCGGTGTCCGAGACCAATCCCCGAACGCCTTCTCGGCGGCAGCAACGGCCAACTCGACATCGCGACTGTCGCTGTCCGGAACCTGCGAATATGCCTTTCCCGTCGCCGGCTCGATGTTGTCGAGATACTTTCCACCAACCGGCTCAACAAATCGGTCGTCGATAAAATTTCGAATCTGAACTGGTTCAATGCTCACGGGTGTTAACGATCAATAAAGGTTGCGTGGCGGTTGTGCCAAGCGTCGTTTCACTTTGGGTTTGCGGCACGGACTGCGTCAACCGCACTATCCGATTGGGAATTGACACTGTTCACTTGAAGCATCATATTGTGTCAATTGAAACCGGTGGAGCTAAACGTATGAAGACTCCAATCTTGGAAAAGAAGCCTGTCTCGCCCAAAAAAAACCATCCGCATGAAGTAATTCGTCGCATTCAGAATGGATTTCCTTTCCGTGAACTCGAGACGTTGCGAACCAGCATCGACCTGCCGCTCGAGCAGTTGGCCGGAAAACTTTCGATCTCGCGATCGACCCTGCAACGGCGCAAGGTCTCAGGACGATTGTCACCGGTTGAATCAGATAAAGTGACGCGCTTCGCTCGATTGCTCCAGCAGGCGGTGGAAATATTTGGCAACATCGACAAAGCCAGGGCGTGGTTGAAACACCCGCAGCGGGGACTCGGCGGCGCCATTCCGCTGGATTACGCCGAGACGGAAATTGGCGCGCGTGAAGTCGAGAAATTATTGGGACGCATCGACTACGGCGTTTATTCCTGATGGTGTCGGCTTGGCGGATTGTCCGAGCGACTCGAGCAAACACCGCCTTTTCCGGCGAAGGCGCCTGGCGCAATGGTGGGCGCTGGAGTTCCGTCGGAGTCCGCATCGTTTACGTCAGCGAACACCAATCAACGGCCGCGCTAGAGATTTTCGTTCACACCGTTCCGTTGCTTCTCTCGGAGAAATACAAAGCCTTTCGCTTGGAATGGCCCGATAGTCTCATGGAAGACCTTCCGATTAAGAAATGGCCGAGGAACTGGAGAACCTCTCCTCCGCCTGAGGAGACGGTCGCGATCGGCGATCGCTGGGTCCGAGAGCAGCGCTCCGCGATTCTCGCCGTGCCGAGTGCAATCAGCCCTGATGACAGAAACTTCCTGTTGAATCCGGAGCATCCGGACTTCAAACGCATCCGCATTGCGGCACCGATCGATTACGAATTCGATCCGCGACTTCTCGGACGGTGACGAGCGAACGCAGGCGATCGCCTTCGCTGTGTTTCGGAGTGGCGAGCACGCCTTCCGCTCCAGAAAAAGTGGTGGCTGGGGAGGGAATTGAACCCCCGACACGAGGATTTTCAGTCCTCTGCTCTACCAACTGAGCTACCCAGCCGCGCGCGTGCACTATGCAAAAATACGTCGAAGGGGCAAGGGAGAAACGGAGTCGTTGATCGCGCGCCTGCTGTTTAGACCGCGTCGATTGCGAGATCAAGGAGGGGCAGTTTACAAACCGCCCACAGGTTCGAAAAGGGCGGTTTGTAACCGCCCCTCCTTGGTAGGATCATTCTATAAAACGTCGCGAAAGATTCGCGGCGGTGTTCAGAAGGTGGAGATATCGGGCACGCGGGATTTCGATGGCACCGAATTTCGCCAGGTGCGGCGTGAGCCATTGAGTGTCGAGGAGCGTGAAGCGTCGCTGCCGCAATCTTTCCACGAGGCCGAGCAGCGCAATCTTGGAGGCGTCGCGCACATGATGAAACATCGACTCGCCAAAAAATGCGCCGCCGATCGCGACGCCGTAAAGACCGCCGGCGAGCTGATCATTCTGCCAGGCTTCGACGGAGTGGGCGTGGCCGTGCTGATGCAAGCGCGTGTAGCTTTCGATGATCTCGGCGTTGATCCAGGTCTCGGCGCGCTGCGCGCACTCTTTCATCACTTCGGCGAACGAACTGTTGATTCGGATTTCGAAACTCTTCTTGCGCACGATCCGCTCCAATGTGTGCGGCACATGGAATCCATCGAGCGGAAGAATCGCACGCGGGTCGGGCGAGAACCATTCGATCTCGCCGTCATCCATCGCCATGGGAAAGACGCCGAGCCGGTATCCCTGGAGCAAGACTTCGGAATCAATCATTGGGGAAGTGACGAGTCACGTGTGGCGCCTGACAAGTAAAGAGAGATCCCACGGCGTCGCATTTCAAAACTCGTCAATAGTCACTGGTCACTCGTCACTCCTCGCTTGCCAAGGATTGCCGCTCCCCTTATTCTCAATGCTTGAAAGCCCTCTCCGCCGCCTTTTGCATCGCGAGCGCGATCCTGTTGGGTGCTTGCGCCGATCCACTCGAGAAACCGCCCGCGCAGGAAGCGAGTGAAAAATTCCAGCGCGGCATACGAGGAGAAGGAACACTCGGCCCGATGGATCACACTGACGATCCCTACATCAAACCTTCGGTATCGGATTCGCATCCCTGACCCGTGAAGACTGCCGCGCCCTCCGCTCATTCCAAGATTCTCATCCTCGATTTCGGGTCGCAGTACACGCAGGTCATCGCGCGGCGCATTCGCGAGTGCCAGGTTTACTCGGAGATCGTTCACTTCGATATCGGGGCCGAGGAAGTCGCGGAGCTAAAACCGAAAGGCATCGTGCTCTCGGGCGGGCCGGCGAGTGTCTACGACGAGCGCGCGCCGCAGGTCGACCCGAAGATTTTTTCCCTCGGCATTCCCGTGCTGGGAATTTGCTACGGGATGCAGTTGATGGCACATCATCTCGGCGGCCAGGTGGAATTCAGCGCGCGACGCGAATACGGCGCCGGTATGCTGCACGTCTCGAATGGGTCGAAACTTTTCGACGGCATCGGCGAACAGATCGACATCTGGAGCAGCCACGGCGACAAGGTCACGGCCATGCCGAAAGGATTTCGGACGGCGGCGCATACGGAAAACTCAGCCTTCGCCGCGATCGAAGATGCCGAGCGAAAACTTTACGGACTGCAATTTCATCCTGAAGTCGCGCACACACCGCGCGGGAAAGAGATCCTCCAGAATTTCGTTTTTCACATTTGCGGCTGCGCGATGGATTGGACGATGGGCTCGTTCATCGAGGAAGCGTGCGAACGAGTGCGGCGACAAGTGGGCGATCAAAAAGTGGTGCTCGGGCTCAGCGGCGGCGTCGATTCGTCGGTCACGGCAGCCCTTTTGCACAAGGCGATCGGCGACCAGCTCACCTGCATCTTCGTCAACAACGGACTGCTGCGCTCGCGCGAAGAAGAAATGGTCCAGCGAGTTTTCGAGGAGAACTTTCACGTGCGGCTCAAATACGTGGAAGCGGCGGATCGGTTTCTCAAATTGCTGGAAGGCGTGACCGATCCGGAGACGAAACGGAAAATTATCGGCAACGAATTCGTAAAAGTGTTCGAGCACGCAACGGAGGAACTACTCGCGGAAGACAAGGCCAACGGATCGGCCGAACACGGCGGCTACCACTTCCTCGCGCAAGGCACGCTTTATCCGGACGTGATCGAGAGCGTCGCGATCGGAGGAAACCCGGCGCACGTGATCAAAAGCCATCACAACGTCGGCGGGTTGCCGGAGAAGATGCACTTCGAGCTGGTCGAACCAGTTCGGCAATTATTCAAAGACGAAGTGCGGCAGGCGGGATTACAGCTTGGGTTGCCGAAAGAGATCGTTTATCGCCAGCCGTTCCCCGGTCCGGGACTGGCGGTGCGAATCCTGGGCGAAGTGACGCCGGAACGGCTCCGGATTTTGCGCGATGCCGATACCATCGTCGTGAGCGAAATGAAAGCGTCCGACTGGTATTATCGCGTCTGGCAATCGTTCGCGGTTCTGCTGCCGGTGCGCTCGGTCGGCGTGATGGGCGATCAGCGCACGTATGAAAACACGATCGCGCTCCGGGTGGTGGAAAGTCAGGACGGCATGACGGCGGATTGGGTCCGGTTGCCCTACGAATTGCTCGCGCGGATTTCCAGCCGCATCATCAACGAAGTCAAAGGCGTTAACCGCGTCTGCTACGACATCTCGAGCAAGCCGCCGAGCACAATCGAGTGGGAGTGATTCAACTTTTCGATTCACGCCGCACAGCCTTGTTTGGGGTATCGATCGTGCTACCGTTTTACGACTGACCTATCGATCTATGACACGGACAACACTCTCTCCAAAATTCCAGGTCGTTATTCCGAAAGCAGTTCGATCGTCGATGAAGCTAAAACCGGGCAACGTCTTCAACGTCATTGAGCATGATGGACATATCGAGCTGCTGCCGGTACGCACGGCCCGGCAAATGCGAGGATTTCTCACGGGCATCGATACCAATGTTCCGCGCGAGAATGATCGCGTGTGAATCTCGTCGATTCCTCCGCGTGGCTGGAGTACTTCGCCGATGGGCCCAACGCCTCTTTCTTCGCGGCCGCGATCGAAAACCAGCGCGAGTTGATCGTGCCAACCATCGTGCTCTTCGAAGTTTACAAGCGCGTCCGGCAACAGCGGGATGACAGGGCCGCTCTGGCGGCTTCGGCAATCCTTTACCGTGGGAGAATCATTGATCTGACGGCCGGGCTTGCTTTCAACGCGGCCAAAATAAGCGATTCCGAAAAACTACCGATGGCAGACAGCATTATTATCGCAACGGCCCGCAGCGAACATGCGGTCGTTTGGACGCAAGATGCTGATTTCAAACGCTTCGACGCGGTGAAGTATCGGGCGAAGAAATCCTAATCCAAAATTTCGTCGGCACATCGACCGCGATTCCGCGACTTCCTGTTCGACAGGCTGAGCCCGGTTCGTTATCCCTTCGGCTGAAATGAACGCGGAACTAGAGCGCCTGGCCGAGAATCGCGTGGATGCGCGGTGGCATCTGTGGGGCCCTTATCTGGCAGAGCGGGCCTGGGGCACGGTCCGCGAGGATTACAGCGCAAACGGCGACGCGTGGAATTATTTTCCGCACGATCACGCGCGTTCGCGCGCCTTCCGCTGGGGCGAAGATGGGATCGGCGGCATCTCGGATTTTAAGGAGCGACTTTGCCTGGCCTTCGCCTTCTGGAACGGCCGCGACCCGATCTTGAAAGAACGCCTCTTCGGCGTGACCGGTCCGCAGGGTTCTCACGGCGAAGATGTGAAAGAAGTTTATTTCTACACGGATAGCACCCCTACGCACAGCTACATGCGGATGCTCTACCGCTATCCGCAAGCGCGCTTTCCCTACGAAGAACTGGTGGCGGCAAATCACGGCCGGCCGAAGCAGATGCCGGAATTTGAATTGTGGGACACAGGTATTCTGGGCGATCACCGCTACTTCGATATCTCACTCGAATACGCCAAGGTGGATCCGGACGATTTTTTTATCCGCGTGACCGCAACGAATCGCGGCCCCGAAGCCGCGGAACTTCACATCCTGCCCACGCTGTGGTTTCGGAATACCTGGTCCTGGGGACGGGACGATCGGCGGCCGGCTCTTCGAGCGAGTTCCGATCTGGCCGGCCATTGTCTCACGATCCAGGCCAGTCATACAGGGCTCGGTGAATATAAGCTTCACTGCGAAGACGCGCGCGATCTTCTCTTCACCGAAAACGAAACCAACACCGAACGGCTCTTCTCGTCACCGAACAAAAGCCCATTCGTCAAAGACGGCATAAACGACTTCATTGTCGATGGCCGAACTGGCGCGGTGAATCCGGAACGCGTTGGAACAAAGGCCGCCGCGCATTACCCCTTCACGATTGAGCCTGGTGCGAGCGCCGTGGTGCGCCTCTGGTTCGGCCGCGTGGGAGAGGCGGTCGAAGAGGACACTTCGGGCGAACCTGGAATTAGGCCCCGGCCAACTTGCGTTTCGATCCTGGACCAGGAGGCATTCGAGCATTTCGATTCCGTCTTCAGAGAAAGGAAGCGCGAGGCGGATCAATTCTACGCGGCGCATGAAGCGTCCTGTTTGAGCGAGGAACACCGCCTCATCCATCGGCAGGCACTGGCAGGCATGCTTTGGTCGAAACAATTTTATCACTACGTCATCGACCATTGGCTCGATGGCGATCCGGGCCAGCCGGCTCCGCCGCCGGAGCGCCAGCACGGCCGCAACTCCCAGTGGCGCCATCTCTACAACGAGCGCGTCATGTCGATGCCGGACAAGTGGGAATACCCCTGGTATGCGGCGTGGGATCTCGCGTTCCATTGCCTGCCGCTCGCGCTGGTTGATCCGGATTTCGCCAAAACCCAGCTCGATATTATTTTGCGCGAATGGTATCAGCATCCGAACGGCCAGGTGCCCGCGTACGAATGGAACTTCGGCGACGTGAATCCGCCGGTGATCGGCTGGGCCGCGTGGCGTGTCTACAAGATCGAGGAGAAGCAGTCGGGCAAAGGCGATCGCGATTTTCTCGAGACCGTTTTCCACAAGTTGCTGATCGGCTTCACCTGGTGGGTGAATCGAAAAGATTTCGGGGGCAAGAATATTTTCGAGGGCGGCTTTCTCGGTCTCGATAACATCGGAGTTTTCGACCGGAGCGCGCCGCTGCCGAATGGCGGACACCTCGAGCAAAGCGACGGGACTAGCTGGATGGGAATGTTTTGCCTGAACATGATGCGGATAGCGCTGGAGCTCGCGCGCGCCAATCCGGTTTACGAAAATATCGCCACGAAATTCTTCGAGCATTTTCTCGGGATCGCCGGCGCCATGAATAATCTCGGCGGAAAAGGCATCGGCCTGTGGGACGAACCGGATGAATTTTATTACGACGTGCTTCATCTGCCGGGCGATCGCTACCTGCCGTTGCGCGTGCGTTCGCTGGTCGGATTGATGCCGCTGCTCGCGGTGGAGACGATCGAGCCCGAGCTGCTCGATGCGATGCCCGGCTTCAAGGAGCGCCTCGAATGGTATTTGAACGATCGTCCCGATCTCGCGAGCCTCATCTCGCGCTGGCAGGAACCCGGCGCCGGCGAGCGCCGCCTCATTTCATTGACGCGCGGCCATCGCATGAAATGCCTGCTCCGCCGGATGCTTCATCCGGATGAATTTCTGAGCGATTACGGCATTCGCTCCGTCAGCAAATATCACGGGGCGCATCCGTACGTTCTGCATGAGGAGGGCGGCGATCGCGTGGTCAGTTACGATCCGGGCGAATCGCAAACGAATATCTTCGGCGGCAATTCCAATTGGCGCGGGCCGATCTGGCTGCCGATCAATTATCTCCTGATCGAGTCGCTCCAGAAGTTTCACCATTACTACGGTGACGATTTCAAAGTGGAATGCCCGACGGGGTCCGGGCACTACGAAACGCTCGATGGAATCGCGAACCAATTATCGAATCGTTTGATCAAGCTCTGGCTGCGCGATGGGAACGGAGCACGTCCGTTCGCGCGGGCTAGTGGCGATGCCCTCGAGGCCGAACACGATCGCGACTTGTATTGGTTCCACGAATATTTCCACGGCGACAGCGGCGCGGGATTGGGCGCGAGCCACCAAACTGGCTGGACCGGTCTCATCGCAAAATTGATCGAGCAGCAGGGTACCGGCGGCACGATCGCAAAACGCGACCCGTTCACTGATCTCTAGCGCGTTTCTTTTCGATCAAGATTCCCTAACAGCGAATTTCGCGACCAGCACGCCCGTGATCAAACCCATGACCACACCGGACGGCACGACATAGGGAGCGACCATGGATTTGAATGCGCCCTTCGCCAGAAACACGACCAGGGCAAAAGCGAAACCATAGAGCGATCCATAACCTGCTCCGTGCCACCATCGACTGTCCCTCTTCAAAGAAAGGCCGGTAATGAGGCTGACCAACATTCCTTCCAGATCGCGGCGAAAAAATTTCAAGTTTGTAAGGCTCGCCCGGGGCGAAGAAAATGCCGACTCCATCTAACACGCCAATCGCCACGCCAATCACCAACACTATGAAGACGTTCATGGAATAACGGGAGGCTATTTGTCAGCATAAGAAAGTGCGCCTAACGAATACAATCAAAAACCGCCTGAGGGGCAGGCCGTCTCCACGAGACTCATAAGGGGCCGGGCTACGCTCAGCCCGACAGCGCGCGATTTCGCACAACGAGGCCGCAGAGGCCGGCAAGGATCACGCAATCAAGTGCCAGGTGCCAGGCGAAGCTGAGTTGATCGCTAAAGTGGCCGAAGCAACCGCAACTGATATCGATCCCGCGCACCTTCGCGGCGATGGTCGCGCCGATGAAGGTGAGCAGGAGAGCGAGCAGAATCGCAAGAGCCCCTGAGTACCAACGCCGGAAGATCAACGCAATCCCGCAAATTACTTCGAGCCAGGGCAAATAGAATGCGAACCAGACGCTAAACGTCCACGGCAAAATCTTGTAGTTGTCGATGTCGCGAGCGAAATCCATGGGATCGAGGAATCGAAAGGGCTGGAGATCGACAATTTTGGTCAGGCCCGCGAAGACAAAAACGACTCCGACAAGCAAAGCGACAATGCGCCAGGCCACTTTCATTTGCGCGTGCTGAGCCATTCTTCCCAGCCGCCTTTCAAAACGCGAATCTCGTTTGGGAGCTTGGCTTCCTCGCGCAACCGGCGTGCGACATCTCCGGCCAGATTGCAGCTTTGCGAGCTGCAATAAACGACAATCTTCTTTTCCGGCGACCATTGCTGCTGGAGAAACTGTGGAAGCAATTCGTTCCAGCGATCTTCGTTTAACAAGATCGCGCCGGGGACATGGTCGCGCTCAAACTCAGCGTCCGGTCGCGCATCCACCCAGATAACGCTGGCGCCCCAGTTCCGCGCCAGATCCACTGAGACCATGTCCGACTCCGCGACGCGGGAGTGCCACGAAATCTTATCGCGCAAATACAGAGCCTCACCGCCGGCAGGCAATAGCGCCAGACCGAGGATCACCAGGCTCTGCCGAAGCAGCGATCTCACGAGCTAGTGCGCGGCCGTGGTGGCGGGAATCACCCGCGCGGTCGCCGAGTAAATCTTCGCCGCACCGGCGGAACTATCCGGCTTGATG
The DNA here is from genome assembly GCA_003134785.1 of Spartobacteria bacterium. GTDB lineage: Bacteria > Verrucomicrobiota > Verrucomicrobiia > Chthoniobacterales > UBA10450 > AV80. The sequence continues at coordinate 107,442 of PLCN01000011.1, read as the reverse complement.
GTCAAGACCGCGTTTAGTGGATGGCTGGTGTCGCGAGGTTGAACGGAAATCTTGAATTCTCCAGCAGGTCCCGGCTCGACTTTCGTGGTGAAGTCCGGACTCGACGAAGTGACTTCGAGGTTCTTGACCGTCACCCCCTGCCCCGCCTTCGCCACAATCGTTTTTGGTTTCGGCTCTTCGCCGCTCTGCCAAAAAACCAGGGCCGGCTGCAACTCGAGCAATTGCGAAATCGTTGCCTTCAAGGTGAGAATGGTTTGCGGCTTCTGTGCGTCATCGGTGTCGACCGTGACGGTCTTCACCTGCAACCCAGTGCGATCGCCGATCGTGAACGTAGCGGTGATCTCGCCCTTCTCCCCCGGGGCGACGTCATTCTTCTGCAGCGCAGCCGTTGTGCAGCCGCACGAAGCGTGCACGGATTTGAAATGAATCGGCTTGTCTCCCTTGTTCTCGTACTTGAAAACGCCCACGGCTGTGGGGGCGGTGAGCGCAGGGTGAAGATCCAGTTCGGTTTTTTCCCAGGTCAATTCTGCGCGCGACGTGGCCGCGATCCCGAGACAGAGGAAGCTGAAGAGTAAAGTTTGTTTGCCGTTCATGCCTCCAGCAAAACGGGAAACGCTCGCGGTGTCAAACGCCATGGAGCGGATCGAACCGACGCGAGGGCGCGTCGGCTCCAATAACGCTAATTCAACTGATACGCTTCGATGACGGCGACGCCGGCCGTTCCGTCCGCTCCGCGAAGAATTGCGGTGTACGCGCCGGGTGGCAAAGAAATGACGATGGCTGACTCTGCGTCTTGCGTTGGCGCCACTCCCGTGGCGATAATCTGCGTTTGCTGGGTCGTCCGCCAGTTGTCATTCGAGCCGATCACGTCGCCATTCCCATCATACAATTCCAGCGTCGGATCGGCCATCGCGCCAGGGACCGTAAGCGATGGTCCAATGGCGCGGATGATCACGTTCGTGGGTGATTGTCCCACTACGATCAACCCGCCGATCAAAACATTGTCACCACCCAGGACCGAGGCGCGTGTGGAAATATTCGCGAGCTTTGAGTCCGCCGCCGGATCGAGATCGTAAACTTCCACCACGGCGGTCCCGATCGATTGATTCGCGCCGCGCACGACGGCCGTGTAAGAACCGGGAGCGAGGCTCAGAAGGATCGCTGACTCATTCGGATTCGGCGGCGCGAGCGAGCTGTCGATGAATTCCTGCTGGTTTGCGCTTTGGGGCCAGTTGTCATTGAATGCGATCACGCCGCCCGAAGAATCATGCAGCTCGAGCGTGGGATCGAGCACCTTGTCCGGCAACGGCAACGATGGACCAATGGCGCGGACGATTACTTTTTTCGGCTGTGTGCCTGTGACGATGAACCCGCCGATCAAAACATTTTCTCCCGTGCCCACCATCGAACGCGTCGAGATATTTCCCAACGAGTTGGCCGGAGTCGCGCCGGGAGACGCGCTGGGCGAGGCGGTGGGAGACGGAGTAGGAGAGGTAAACCCGGTCGCGATGTAATCCGCTTTTACATTTTGGCCACCGGCAACGCTAACGTTCTTTTGATTCGTCACGACTGATCCGCCGCTAAAGATAACGACATAAGAGCCATCACCGGAAACGGGGACCGAGTAACCTCCAGAGTTTGCGGTGACAGCGTAAGAGCTGGCGCCAGTCACATTTACTGTGACGCCGCCCAGTCCTTCGCCTGAATCGTAAAAGCCGTTGCCATTGAGGTCGCGATAAACGACGCCCGTTATGAATGGCTGCAGATCTCCGCGGCTGCCGAAATCCTGCGTGACCAGTTGTGGCCCAACGCCACCGGAACCACCGTTGCTTCCGAGCACCACTCCAATTCCCACCTCGCGGAACTGTGCGCTGTGAATGTTAATCCGGTGTCCGGGTGGCGACTGCATACCACCAGTCGCGATAATTCCACCCCAATCCACTTCAAACCCGGCGTGTCCGTAGAAGACTAATTTGGAATAGGCATAAACATTTTCGCCTAACGACCAGCCATTCGCGCCGGAGGTATAGCTTTGCAGGCGAGTGACAAGAGAGCCATCCGGTCCGTCATGCCCCTGATAATTATTCTGGAGCATGTTCTGACTGTGCGCTCTGGCGGCGGAACTCAGCACCAAATTCATCGAGAGCGGAGGCGCAGGTTGGATCAGGGCGAACTGCGCCTGCATCAGAACGAGATTCACGCCGAAGCTGACGTAAGCGCCCAACACATTGGAATCGGTCGTAGTCGCCAGACGAACCCCTTCCAGAATAGGGTTCGCTCGCGCGCGATTGATCAGTTCCAGATAGAGCTGCTCTTCGTACGTCGGATCGCCGATCGAATAGAGCGAGAACGTTGCCGATGCCGCTTTTTCGGGAGACGACGTCGCGGCTGGTTGCGTAATGATGGGTGGCGCAGGAGGCGGTGCGACTTGCGCGAACGAAAGGCCGCAGATCGACCCGAAGGCTAGAGAGGCCACGCCCCAGAATGGACCAAAGCGATGGCGCAATGTACGTGTCTGTGCCGGGTTGAGGCCTTCCACCCCATAAAAATTAGCAATAATGGTGCCGAGATTTGCCGGGAATCGGGAAACAACAGGGATGATCCGGGAAAGGCTGCAACCAAGAACACAAAGGCGGACAAGAGTCCTTAACGCCTTGGCGAACGTTGTCCGGGCTGGTCAGTTAAGCGCGTAAATCTCCACCACGGCGACGCCCGTCGTGTCATTCACGCCGCGCACTATCGCCGTGTAGGATGCGCCGTTGGCCGGTAAAGTCCGGACAATGGCCGCTTCCGCGTCGTTCGGAGGCGGAATGGCCGTCGCCATGATTTCCGCTTCCTGATCACTCCGCCAATTATCGTTGAAGGCCAATTGCGCACCGTTGGCATCGACTAACTGCAAGGTCGGATCCATCAGTTTCCCAGCGACGTTCAAAGATGGGCCAAGCGCCCGAATGATGACTCTCTGCGGCGTCTGGCCGAGCACGATCGTTCCCGCGATCAGCACATTATCGCCCGTTTGCACCAGTCCGCGCGTTGAGATATTCGCCAGCTTGGAATCGACGGAGCTGTCCAAATCGTAGATCTGCACGACTCCGATCCCGGTCGTGTTGCCCACACCACGCATGATGGCTGTGTAGGATGCGCCGTTGGCTGGCAGCGTCGCCACGATGGCCGATTCCAAATCGTTCGTTGGTGCAATGCCGCTATCGATGATCGCCTGCTTGTTGGCCGATTGTTTCCAATCGTCATTCTGATCGAGCAATGTGCCGGATGAGTCGCGCAACTCAAGAGTCGGATTGGCCAGCTTGTCCGCTAGCCCAAGCGATGGGCCAATCGCACGAATTATAACCTTTTTCGCCTGTGGGCCGGTGACGATGAATCCGCCGATCATCGCGTTATCACCTGTCTCGACTCGAAGACGGGTCGAGATGTTAGCGAGAGTCGACGGGGTTGTTGTCGACGCAGGAGTCGGGGTAGGTGTTGATGTAGCACCAGGAGTTACCGTGGGGGTTGCCGTTGCGGTCGGAGTAGGTGTTGAAGCAGGTGTAGCTGTTGGAGTAGCGCTAGGTGTCGCTGTAGGTGTGGGCGTTGGGGTGGGAGTGGCGTTGACGGCGGCGAGGGCATCGACGCGGCCATAACCGAAAGAATTGTTGGGGATCTGGGCCGAGGAAGTTCCACCACAATTCTCCACCGGAGCAACAGTTACTCCCGGGTTGGCTGTATTCTGCAAAATCGACTTGGTCGCAGCGATGTCGCGCACCAACTCCGGGCGGGCCGACCAAAGCAGCGCCACCACGCCGACGACGTGAGGTCCCGCCATCGAGGTGCCGCTCAAGTTGCCGAAGCTGCTATCGCTGAAGGCTTGGCTCGAGCGTACGTTTACACCCGGCGCTGAAACATTCGGCTTAAGCAGGTTTGGAGTGTAAAAGGTGCTGGGGCCGCGGCTACTAAAACTCGCCAGCGCGTTGCTAATGTCGATCGCGCCGGTCGAAAACGAAGCACTATAGATCGCCGGCACGTCATCCACCGAAGAGCAGCCGTTTTGCCCATCGTTCCCAGCTGAAACTTCGACAAAAATGCCCGCTGTTTCCGTGTTGTTTACGATCGTCTCTAGCTCGGCTCGGGTAGTACAACCTTCGCTCGAAGGACATCCCCAGGAGTTGTTGAGCACGTGCGGGCGGAGCACAGGGTTCGCATTGTTTCCATTCAAATCGGTGGGCGCGATCATGAACTGAAAGCACTCGGTGTAAGTCGCAGGCGTGCCGTTACCCTGATCCATGTTCCGGCAGCCAATCCATTTCGCACCGGGAGCGACCCCGATCTGGTTGCCCAAGCCGTCGTCGCCCACGGTCGTGCCGGCGGTGTGCGTGCCGTGAGTATACTTGGTGTCGTCGTCGCAAGGCGCGAGCGTATCCGGACCGCATACGCCGCCACCGGAGTGAATGGCGTCGTGCCAATTGTAATTGTGGTCGGCAGCGACACCGTTCCAGCCGCGATATTTGGGCTTGAGCGCGTTATGGGTCCAACGCTGCCCTGTATCTTGATCACCAACAACCATGCCCTGGCCGGTGAACCCCAACGCCCAGACTGACGGAGCGTTAACATTGTTCACGCCCCACTCCACCGTATTGGGAACATTGGGGCTGTTCCGCGTAACTTCGAAATTGGCAACCTCCGGGTCTTCGATCCAACGCGCAGGCTTATTGGAATCGACGCGAGCTACGTCTGCGCGAGAGGCCAGAGTTTCGACCAGCGAACGATCGGCCGCGGCGACAATCATGTTAGCCGCCCAGAATGATTGGTAGCTAACGCCTTGCGCTTCGAGGAAGGCTTTGAGGTCAACCTGGGTGCGGGCCGCATGTTGAGTCAGCGTGTTGTAAACGAACCAGCCGCGGGCGTCCTGATCCTTCATCTCATAAGCCGCGCTTACATCGGCTTGATCGGCGAGAAGAATGACGACTGAGGCAATCGCGCCGTCGGCTGTTTCGGCCAGCGCTTGCGGCGCAATCTTGCTGCCATCCTCTTGGTTCTGCCTCACGCTTTGGGCTAAGACCGACGTGCCGGAGGACACACCAAACCCAATCAGGGCCAATAGGACGCCGACCGAGCAAAGAAAAAAACCAAGAAGGATACGCGGACGGTAGAAACCGGATTGAAAGGAGCACTTTGTTTTCATAAAGGATTCCGTCGCCCGTATTCGGACAGGTAACTCATCACCTTCTTGCCCCGATGGGCAAACTCAGCTCGAGCCCGCTCCATCAATTCAGCGCAAACACTTCCACCACGGCAATGCCAGTCGTGTTATTCACGCCCCGCACAATGGCGGTGTAGGTGGCCCCGCCCGCGGGCAAGGTGCGCACGATGGCGGATTCCAGATCATTTGTCGGCGGAATCGAGCTATCGATAATGGCTTGTTTGTTTGGACTGTTAACCCAGTCATCGTTCGCCTCCAGGAGCGTCCCGTTGTTGTCGCGCAACTCAAGAGTCGGATTCTCCATTTTCCCCGGAACGGAAAGCGAGGGACCAGTCGCGCGGATGATGACTTTTTGTGGAGTCTGGCCGACGACGATCATTCCGGCGAATAAAACATTGTCGCCGGTCTGGACGGATCCCCGCGTAGAGATGTTCGCGAGCTTCGAATTGGCTGAGGTATCCAGATCGTAGACCTGGATAACTCCGATGCCGGCAGTGTTATTCACTCCCCGAAGGATCGCCGTGTAAGCCGTACCGTTCGTGCTAGCAGGGAGCGTTTGGACGATGGCGGATTCAAGGTCGTTAGTGGGCGGGATGGTGCTATCGATGATAGCCTGTTTGTTAGGTGACTGTTGCCAGTCGTCGTTTGAGTCAAGCAAACCGCCATTGGAGTCACGAAGCTCCAGGACGGGATTGGCCAGTTTATCCGGAACGTTCAAGGAAGGCCCGATCCCGCGGATGATTACTTTTTTCGATTGCGTTCCGGTGAGAATGAACCCGGCGATCAAAGCGTTGTCGCCCGTGTCCACGCGAAGGCGCGTGGAGATGTTAGCGAGGACAGTCGGTGTCGTAGGCGCATTCGTGATGAAATCGATCTTCGCATTCAACGAGTTCGCCACGGTGACATTGCGTTGCGCCGTGGTTACTCCTCCGCCGCCGAACATGACGGTGTAGGAACCATTTCCGGCCACTGGAACAGAATAGCCGCCGGAAGAAGAGGTCACCGCAAAGAAGTTCGAGCCCGAAACGTCGACCCGCACGCCGCCGATGCCTTCACCCGGATCATAAAATCCGTTTCCGTTAGTATCCTGGTAAACAACGCCAGTAACGAACGGCGTCGAATTGGTCTGCGTGCCGAAATCCTGCACGATGTAAAGCGAATCCCAAATGGTGCCCTGCCCGTCATTGTCTGTCCCGGTGCTGACCCCAATGCCAATCTCGCGGAAGAACGCCAGCATAGTCGTGTCGCGATGGCCGCGACCTTGCGTGGTCTGGTCGGTGAACAGTCCGTTGTGAGCATCCAAGACCGCCGCAATCAACTTCGCGCCTGTGTATGGTCCGCTTCCCTGGCTTATAGCTTCGGCGACGTTTTCCGGCCCGGGGAAAAATCCTTGAGCGGTCGTCGGGCCATTGTATTGCGCCGCTGAGTAGCCGGCGGCGGCGATCCGCTGTTGCGGGCTCGATGTTCCATTTGGATAGGTATGGGGTGACTGGCCGGAAAAGAATTGGTCGCCATTATTCAAGATATCGGCCTGACCCTGCGCGGCGTTAAAGAGAAGCGGGTTCCAAGAAAGCGGTTGGACAGAATTCTGAATCGTCCAAGGCTCATTGTTCACGGAGGGCGGGCCTTCCTGAAGCCCGCTCAAACCGAGACGTGCCGCTTCGGCGCCGCCATCGGCGCGCGCGCGGTTGATCAGCTCGAGCATGTATTGCTGCTCGTTCGTGGGACTGCCGATGGAGTACTGAGTCTGGGCGTTTGCTGGTGAAAAGCTGGCGACCAGAACAAAGATGCAGAAAGCGGCGGTTTTCCCCCAGTTGCGTTGTAAAAACTCGCGATCAGGAAATTCAAGTGAGCGCATGCCAGCGACCGTTACGCGATTTCCTTTCCAGTGAAAGAACTTTTTTGTCTTTTTACTGAATAATGTCTCTTGAAATTGCAGTTCTTTGCGCTCTCTCTTCGCTACCGTAGTCACAATGAATTTTCGGCCGCCTCTTCTGCTGCGCCTTCTTCCAACCGCGTTGCGCATGCCGGTGTTCTATAGGTTTTATCGAAACCATTCCGCCGAGGCGCGCGCACTTTACGAGAACGCGGCTCTGCACTTTGCGCCGAAGATTCGGATGGAGCTGCTTCCTACCGACGAAGGCCACTCGCACATTGCTTTCACGGGATTTTACGAGTTGCCGCTCACGAAAATGATCGTCGCGCTGGCGAAGGGCGGCGGCCTGCTCGTAGATGTCGGCGCAAACTACGGATATTTCAGTCTCCTGTGGGCCGCAATGAATCCGCAAAATACCGTGATCGCATTCGAGGCTTCGCCGCGAAATCACGCCGCGCTCATTCGCAATGTGGAGCGGAATGGCCTCGCGAATCGTATCGCGGCGGAAAGCCAGGCGCTCGGGCGCGAAAGCGGTGTGATGCGCTTCGACGTTGGCCCGGACGAACAAACGGGCTGGGGCGGGTTGAGCAAAGAGCCGTTTTGGAAAGGCATTGAAGTAACGGTCACGACACTGGACGAGGTATTCCTCGATGAGAAGGAAATTGCCGTCCTGAAAATCGACGTGGAAGGCGCGGACACCTGGGTTTTGGAAGGAGCACGCCAACTACTGCAGAGACGTCGCATCGCCCACATCATGTACGAAGAAAACTCGGGCAAGATGGCGTCGCTCGGAATCGAGCCGGGCACGGCCGAACGGATATTGCGCGATAGTGGCTACGAAGTAACCCCGTTCGAGGATGAGGCAGCGGCCGGATTAACTCAGTTCCACGCCCGTCGCCCGGATTGAAAAACGTCGGCCGCCGAGTTTACGCGGTTATTGATACCCCGCCGGAAAAATGATGTTGAGCGCCATCGTAAGAAAGAAATTGAAAATCAGGACCGCGAGCGACGAGTCCACCACGGCTTCAGTCGTCGCCTTTCCTACCCCGACCGCGCCCTCGCGACTGGTCAAACCCTTGTGGCAACTGATGAAGACGATCAAGAGCGCGAAGCAAAACGCCTTCGAGAGACCCATGATGATGTCGCGCATTTGCGTCCAGCGCACCATGTTCGCCATGTAATAAGTGCCGTTCACCTCCAGGAGAAAAATCGCCACGAAATATCCGGCCAGGATTCCGATGCCGATGCATTCCGCCACCAGCAGCGGCATCGAAAGCATCATCGCGAGCGTGCGCGGCACCACCAGATAATCGATCGGATGCACCGCGAGCGCGCGCAAGGCATCGATCTGTTCCGTCACCTTCATCGTTCCGATCTCAGCCGACATCGATGCGCCCACCCGCCCCGTCACCATTAGCGCCGTGAGAACTGGTCCCAGCTCGCGGCAAATGGAAACGGAAACCACCGCACCCACGGCCGATCCCATCCCGAGCTTGTTGAATTGGAAAAATGTCTGGGCGGCAAAGACCGCTCCCGTAAACGCACCGGTGATCACGACCACGAGCTGCGAGCGCAATCCGATCTCGACAATTTGGTGAAGAAATAATCGCCACCGAATTTTCTGCATGATGATCGACGCGAAAGTTTCAGTCGCCAGCAGCACGACTTCACCGACGTGGTTGAAGAACGAAACGACCGGGGCGCCAAAGGCCGTGAAGAGTCGAGTGAACATTGGGCCTGGCAGCGCCTCGGCGACGGTGTTCGAGGCGCTAGGCCTCCAGGAGTTGCGTCTTTGTTTTCGGCTGAAGCTCCGGCGGAATCGCGCCGTGGAATTTCGGTTCAAGGCCGGGTTTGCGAAACATCGATCGAATTTCTCGGAAAGTCACCGCGCGTTCCTTGAACTCCATGTCGCCAATGTCGTGGTTGCGATCGACTTTGTAACGCAATCCCGGCACGGCCTCGATCTCATGTTCCAATTCGAGGATCTTGTTCAAATCGCGAACACCGGCCGCATAGACTTCCAATTCGAGCACGCCCGGTATTTTAGGAGCGACACGATCACGATGCAAAACTTGAATCGCTGTAGCAGTTGTTCCTGTAGCCGCCGCCCTATGGGCGGCGCCGTGACGTGACGTGGTCGAGTTTGCGCTTCGCATAGCGAAGCGGCTACAGGTTCTTCGAACGACACGAATCTACAGATACGATTGCGCGCGGGACTGGTCTGCGATAAAGGAACTTGTCATGACCAATCGCGCGCTTCGCTTCGCCCTGACAATCGACCTTTTTCTCGCCGCTATCTTCCTCGCCGGCTGCGACACCGTTTCACCGGGAATTCAGCAGGCCCGCATCACCGCCGCGCAACATATTCAAACGGAAGAGCCCGGCGATTATTTCATCGGGCGCCGCTATTTCAAAATCCCGGAGTTCAAGTTCTGGGGCTACGTGCGCCGTCCCGGTCAGCCGTGGAGCACGGCGCAGCTGGTCGTCTTCAACGAAAAGCAAAAACTGGCGCCAGATCGCGAAGCGCTCAATTTCGGCGGCGACAACAATTACGAATACAAACTCTGGGGCAATTTCAGCGGCGACAAAGTTTACGAATCGGGCAGCAATAATTTCTTTCCGGAGTTCGTCCTGAAGAAATACGAACTCATTTCCACCAATCCGGCGCCGATTTTTAAAAGCCAGTATAGCGATCGCGCTCGCGCCGCGATGAAACGCACTCAAATAGAAAAACCCGAGTAGCCGCTGTGTCTGCGCGTCACTCCCGGGATCCGCTCGCGGAGGAATTTCTGCGCTATCTCGAAGTCGAGCGGAACGTTTCGCCGCGCACGCTTGTCGCCTACCGGCAGGCGCTGGGAGATTTCCGCGCTCAAAAAGATGTTCGCTCCTGGCGGAACTGCCGGGCGGATGATTTCCGCGATTACCTGTTCGAGCTGATGAAAAAGAAACAGGCCCGCTCTTATATCCGCCTTCAATTTTCCGCCTTCCGCACCTTCTATCGCTTTTTGGTCGAACGAAGAAATTTCCCAAAAGATCCGGTACGCGAGCTCCAACTGCCGAAGCCGGAGAAAAAATTACCGCTCGTTCTGACGCGCCAGCAAATCGACGAGCTGCTCGCCGCGCCGATGAAAGTGAAGATCGAGCGGCAATCGCCGGCCTGGATGCGGGAGCGCGACGTAGCGATCATGGAAATGTTTTACAGCAGCGGGTTGCGCCTGGGCGAGCTGGCGTCCCTGAACGTTTCCGATCTGGACATCTACACGGAGTCGGTCCGCGTCCTCGGCAAGGGACGAAAGGAGCGCGTCTGTCCGGTGGGAGCACCCGCGTTGGAAGCGGTTTCGCGTTATCGCTTCGCGGCGAGAATTGAAAGTGGACCGCTCTTCATCAACAAATCGCGCCGGCGGATTTCGCCGCGCTCGGTCTGGCTGATCTTAAAGCGCTATCTGCGTTACACCTCGATCCCGATCGCGCTTAGTCCGCATAAATTGCGGCACAGTTTCGCCACGCACATGCTCGATAGCGGCGCCGATTTGCGGAGCGTGCAGGCGTTACTCGGCCACGCCAGCCTATCGACCACGCAGATCTACACCCACGTCACCGTCGAGCGCTTGAAGAAAGCCTACGGCGACGCCCATCCGCGCGCGTAATTTGATCCGCCCGCCAAAACTTGCGTGTCATCCCGAGCCGCGCAGACGGCGAGGGACCTCGCAAGCGGTCTTACGCTCCCGCGTTACATCACGCATTTACGTCAAGCCACGCGCATATGTATTGAGTGAATCGATCTGCAATTGTGAGGTCCCTCGCCGTCTGCGCGGCTCGGGATGACAGCCCGCGGCCACCGCTAGCGCGGTCAAGCTCAACTCGCGCTCGCCGCGGCGCTGCCGTGCGGCTCCGCGACATGGAACGCTAACTTGTCATCACCCGCCACCGTGACTTCCACGATGTCGCCCGCTTTCACCGTTCCCTTGAGCAGCTCTTCCGCGAGCGGATCTTCGAGATAGCGCTCCACCGCGCGCCGCATCGGACGCGCTCCGTAGGTCGGATCGTATCCCTTGTTGATCACGAATTCATGCGCAGGCTCATCGAGCACGATCTCGATTTCCTTCAGCTTCAATCGCCGCTTCACCTTGTCGACTTCCAGGTCGACGATCTTCAGCAGATCCGGCTTGCTCAGCGTATGGAAGACAATGATCTCATCGAGCCGATTCAGGAACTCCGGCTTAAAGACCCGCTTGGTTTCCTCAAGAATCTTGTCCCGCATCGTCTCATAATCCTGCGAGTCCTTCGGCGCCCCGAACCCCATCGTGGTCTGACGCCGAATCAACTCCGCACCGGCGTTCGACGTCATGATGATAATCGTGTTTCGGAAATCGATCTTCCGGCCTAACGAGTCCGTCACTTTGCCATCCTCCAGGATTTGAAGGAGCAGATGCATCACATCCGGATGCGCTTTCTCCACTTCATCGAAAAGCACGACCGAATAAGGCCGGCGTCGCACTGCTTCGGAAAGTTGTCCGCCCTCTTCGTAACCGACATATCCCGGAGGCGACCCGATCAGCCGCGAAGCGGTGAATTTCTCCATGTACTCCGACATGTCGATCTGGATGAGCGCGTCCGAATCGCCGAACATGAATTCCGCGAGCGTGCGCGCCAAAAATGTCTTGCCCACGCCCGTGGGCCCTAGGAAAACAAATGAACCGATCGGCCGCTTCGGATCTTTCAGATCGGCGCGCGACCGTCGCAGCGCTTTGCTGATCGCGGTGACCGCTTCCTCCTGGCCAATCACCCGCTGCCTCAATTCCCCTTCCATCGCGAGCAGCTTCTGCGTTTCCTTCTGCTCCATTCTTTGGAGCGGAACGCCGGTCACCTTCGAGATGATGTGCATCATGTCATCGGCCGTGACGAGCACTTCCTTCTCTTCCCGCTCCTCGCGCCAGCGCGCGAGAATTCCATCGAGTTTCTCTTTGGTTTGCTTCTCTTTGTCGCGGAGCGCGGCGGCTTTCTCGAAATCCTGAGCTTTGATCGCCGCTTCTTTTTCGATCCGGATTTCCTCGATCTCTTTTTCGATCTCCTTCACGTTCGGCGGCCGCGTCATCGCATTGATCCGTGCCCGCGCGCCAGCTTCATCCATGACGTCGATCGCTTTATCGGGAAGAAAACGGCCAGTGATATAACGCTCGGAAAGTTTCACCGCGGTCTCGAGCGCTTCGTCAGTGAGCTTCGCCTTATGGTGCGCTTCGTATTTCGGGCGCAGCCCTTTCAGGATCAAAATTGTTTCGTCGATTGTCGGTGCCTCGACTTTCACCGTCTGGAAACGGCGTTCCAGCGCGGCGTCTTTCTCGATGTACTTGCGATATTCATTTAGTGTTGTCGCGCCGACACATTGCAACTCACCGCGGCTCAAGGCCGGCTTGATAATATTGGAAGCGTCCATCGCGCCTTCCGCCGAACCCGCACCGACGATCGTGTGCAGTTCGTCGATAAAAAGGATGACGTTCTTCGAGCGGCGGATCTCGTCCATGACCGCTTTGATTCGCTCTTCGAACTGCCCGCGATATTTCGTGCCCGCCACCATCAGCGCCAGATCGAGCGTGATCACTTTTTTGTCGCGCAATAATTCCGGCACGTTCCCGTTCGCGATCTCCTGCGCCAGCCCTTCCGCGATCGCGGTCTTTCCGACGCCGGCTTCTCCAAGCAAAACTGGATTGTTCTTGGTCCGGCGGCAGAGCACCTGGATCACGCGCTCGATTTCGTTGTGGCGGCCGATGACCGGATCAAGCTCGTTCTTCTTCGCCAATTCCGTGAGGTCGCGACCAAAGGCACGCAAGGCCGGCGTCTTGACATCCTTTTTGCCGGAGGACGGCTCGCCTCCCATTTCCTGTTCCGATTCCGGAGGTGTGAAATTAGGATCCAGCTCCTTGAGAATTTCGTTGCGAGTCCGCTCGATATCGACCTCGAGACTCTTGAGCACGCGCGCCGCGACACCTTCGCCTTCGCGCAACAGACCCAGCAAAATATGCTCGGTGCCGACATAAGAATGATTGAGCGCCTTCGCCTCCTTGCCCGCCAGCGCGAGAACTTTTTTCACGCGCGGCGTGTAGGGAATGTTGCCGACCATCTTCGTCTCCGGTCCCGAGCCAACTTGCTTCTCGACTTCCATCCGCACGGTTTCGAGATCGAGACCCATTTTCTGCAGCACATTGACGGCAACGCCCTGCCCGAGCTTGATCAGGCCGAGCAACAGATGCTCGGTCCCGACGTAGTTATGGTTGAAGCGATCAGCTTCCTTGCGGGCCAGCGCCAAAACCTGCTGAGCTCGCGGTGTGAAATTATTCATTGTTTTGCGGCTCGGGCGTCGATCCGTTCTCCGATTCCCGTGCCACTTTACTGATATCAGGTTTAGGGAACACCCGCAAACGCTCGCGAATTATTTGCGCACGCAAATGATCGCGTTCCTCCGCATTCAACTTTTGCTGAGAGCTCTTTTGCAAATGCGCCGGTTGCGTATCGATGAACAGTTCGTCGATCGGCAGCCGCCGATCTTCCGGGAACGCGCCGAGGTCGACACCCAGCTTGATGATCGAAAGCAAATTTAGCGCTTCCTTTGACGTCATCGCGTGCGCGAAGGTCAGCACGCCATAGGCGCGTCCGATCTGGTCCCAGAGCGTGTTGGATTTTTTCTGGATCAACATCTGCCGCGCGTCGTGTTCCTTCTCGATGATCGTCTCGATCACTTTGCTAAGACGGCTGACGATCTCGTCTTCTTTTTCTCCCAGCGTGGTCTGATTCGAAATCTGAAAAAGATTTCCCATCGCTTCGGTGCCTTCGCCGTAAAGACCGCGAACCGCGAGACCGATTTTATTCACCGCCTGGATGACCTGGTTGATCATTTCGCTCAAAACGAGACCGGGAAGATGCAGCATCGCCGACGCGCGCATGCCGGTGCCGACGTTAGTCGGGCACGCAGTCAGGTAACCGAGGCGCGCGTCGTAGGCGAAATCGAGTTTCCCCTCGAGCGTGCTGTCGACTTTGTCGACGAGCTTGAACGCGCTCTTCAACTGAAGACCCGAGCGGATCGATTGCATCCGCAGATGGTCCTCTTCATTCACCATGATGCTCAACGTCTGCCGGCGATTCATAATGACCGCGCTGCCCACACTCTTCGCCGCATGCTCGCGGCTGATGAGATGGCGCTCGACCAGCACCTGCTTCTCCAGCGCCGAAAGATCCTGCAACAACTCCGAGAACGAGTCCTGCATTTCCGTCAGCTCTTCCACGCGCGGCTTGATCAACTCGAGGATCTGTGTTCGCTCCGCTTTCTTCGCCCAGCCGGGAAACGCGCGCTGCCTGAGATTGCGAGCGAGCCGCACACGGCTGCTGATCACGATCTGGTGGTGCGGCCCCTCGCCGCGCAGCCATTCGCCGCCGGTCGCCATAACATTTTCAAATTTCATCGTCTAGATCGCCTTCTCGTGTGCGAGCTGTTTGATCTTATCGCGCAACGCCGCGGCGCTCTCGTAGTTTTCGTCCGCGACCGCCTTCTCGAGATCTTCAGTTAAGGCGCGCATGCGATCACCGAGTTCGATTTCGCGATGAGCGCGCTGTGGAAGTTTGCCGACATGCTCGGTTCCTTTGTGCATCGCCTTGAGCAAACTCCCCAACCCTTCCGCAAAAGTAACGTAGCATCCGCTGCAACCGAGCCGGCCCGTTTTCTTGAAATCCGCTTGGGTAAAACCGCAAACCGGACATTTCTGCGACGGCGCGCCCTTTTCGATTTCCTCCGCGGCGCCGATGCCGAGAAGCAGATCGGCCAGCGCAAAGCCAGTCGGATCCTGCACCCCTTTTTCTTTCGAGCAGGCGTCGCAGAGATTCACCTTCTGCATCTTGCCTTCAAGAATTTGGGTCAGGAAAACTGTCGCTTCATTGCATTTGCAAACGTCGCACAACATCTGTGTAGAATTAGACCTCGAAACGCCGGAAAAATTCAACCCCGGAGTTAGCCAAGCACCTTCTGCGCCGAATGCGCATTCGCTCAGAGTTACCCAAAAATCGGAGTGCCGGTTTCGCGCGTCATTTCCCGGAAGCGCCCGATCATTCTCACCGTGATCGACCCTGGCTTTCCGTTTCCAATAACGCGCCCGTCCGCTTTGACTACTGGAATCACTTCGGCCGCTGTACCGGTCAGGAAACATTCGTCGGCGACAAAGACATCGTGTCGCGTGATGTCCGTCTCGGTGATCTTGACCCCCAATTCTGCCGCGATATCGAAAGCGACTGAACGAGTAATACCGCGCAAGGCCCCCGCTGCAATCGGTGGCGTAAAAATCTGACCGCGTTTGATGATGAACACGTTGTCCGCCGTGCACTCGGCCACGTTCCCGGCGTCGTTCAGCATCAGCGCTTCATCCGCGCCGGCGAGATTCGCTTCGATCCGCGCCATCACGTTATTCAAATAATTGAGCGACTTCACGGCCGGATTGAGCGCGGCCGCTCCGGTCCGGCGCGTCGCGCAAGTCACCACCGTCAAACCAGTCTCACAAACCTCTTTCGAATAGAGCGCGATGGTGGTGGCAATAATAAAGACGCTCGGCCGCTTACACTGGGTCGGATTCAGGCCCAGGTTGCCGACGCCGCGCGTGACGACGAGGCGAATGTAGCCTTCGCGCAAATCATTTCGCCGGATCGTTTCCAGCAGCGCTTCGGTCATCTCGGCGCAGCCAATCGGAATCTCGAGACAAATCGAGCGAGCGGAATCCCATAGCCGCTCAAGATGCTCTTCCAATCGGAAAACGCGCCCGTTATAAAATCGGATCCCTTCGAAAACTCCGTCGCCATAAAGCAGACCGTGATCGAAGACCGACACCTTCGCGTCGGCTTCCGGAACAAATTTCCCGTCGAGGTAAATCGTCAATTCCTTCGTCTCTGCTTTCGACGAAATGGAATCGCTATCAATCGCGGGCTTGACCGCGGCCTTCGGAGTTGCGCCGCTCCGTTTCGGTTCATCCATCACCAATGCACCAGCGCCAGCTGTCGAAGTTTTTGTGAGCACGGGAAAAACGTTCGGTGGTTCGGAAGGCAATTCAAGCAAAAGAGTTAAATGTTAACGCTCACTCCAACAATCCATCCACGATCCGCAACTGCCGGTCTCCCAGTTCCGCCAGGCGCGAGTCATGCGTCACGACCAGCAAGGTTTTTTTGCGACCGCGCGCCAGAGCAAGCAACAAATCGATAATGGCGTCGCCCGTTTTTGAGTCCAAGTTGCCTGTTGGCTCGTCCGCGAAAATGATGTCCGGATCATTCGTGAGGGCGCGCGCGATGGCCACGCGCTGTTGCTCGCCCCCGGAAAGTTCGGCCGGCAAATGATGCAACCGTTCGGCGAGACCTACATCGCTCAAGCTCGCTTCCGCCGCCGCTTGTTTTCTTTTTCCGCTGATCATTCCCGGCAGCATGACGTTTTCGAGCGCGGTCAATTCCGGCAGCAAAAAATACCCCTGGAAAACAAAACCCATTTTCTTGTTTCTTAGCTGCGCCTGTGAAGAAGCGCTGCCGGTGTAAAGCCGGCGGCCTTCGAATTCCACCGTGCCGGATTCCGGGCGCTCCAATCCTGCCAGGGTATAGAGCAGCGTTGTTTTTCCCGCGCCCGAAGCGCCGCAAAGAAAGACCGCTTCGCCGTGTGCCACGTTCAGAGAGATTCCCCGCAACACTTCGATCCGGCGCGGTCCGATCCGAAAAGATCGGCGCAGATCAGCGGCCACAAGTTGCGGTTCAGTCATCGAGCTCTCAGCATTGGCCGGATAAACGACGCGCGCAATCCGCCGGAACAGAAAAAAGCCGCACGACGGTTTCCCATCGTGCGGCTTTCAAACGAACTGCGATTTGTTAGCCCAACCCGAGCGACTGGAGCGTAGGCTCATCGATCGCCGAGGTGATCGATAGGCCGTTATCGCGCTGATAGTTTGCAATCGCGGCGCGCGTCGCCGGTCCCATCGTGCCGTCTACGGCGTACTTATAGTATCCAAGACGCTGAAGCTCCGTCTGAACGCTCGAGATCGTCTGGCTGGGATCCTGATCTTCATAACCATAGATCGGTTCGTCGTAGGAATAGGAGTTGTAGGCGTCATCATAACCGTAGGCTGGGTACCAATAGCCGCCGTCCCAGTAGTAATATCCGCCACCGAAGAGGACGAACCGGTTGAAGTGGCTTCTCCACCAACCGCGGTCGTGACGGTTGCGGTCACGATTCCGGCGCGCATCCGCCCAATTAAGGTGATTGAAGTTCTGGCGCGTCCGGTTTGCGTTCACGTTCGTGTTCGTGGTGGTACGATTTCGGTCGAAACGGTTACGGTCAGTCCGGTCAAAGCGGTTGTGATCGGTCCGGTCGAAGCGGTTTCGCGCATTAACATCCGACTGCACAGTGGTCGGTGTCCGCGGTGTCGTAACGACATTAGGATTTGTGTGCACCCGCGGCGTCAGCGAACGCACCTGGTCCGGCTGATAACGTCTCAAGGTATTGACGCGCGGACCCGTGTTGACGCGTGGAAGCGTGTTGACGTGAGGAGCGTGGTTCGTGACCACGGGCTGCCGCACCCTGGGAGTTTGTATGACCCGGCGCACCGGCGCTTGTGGGTGTTTGTTCGGAGCCTTGGCCTGGTCTTGATCCGCGGCCATGGCGACCTGCGTCAGGGCAGTGGTAAGAGAAAAGGCTAGCAGAAATAATGTTTTCATAATTGTACTCGAAAGAGTTAGACCGTGGCCTCACGCCTTTATTCATACCCTTTGGTAACAATACGTGCCTCGGTCGATTTTGGCTGTCCCCAGCGTTCATCCCCGTCAAGCGATTGCCGCTCAGCGCTGCTGGCGCATGGCTTCGAACAAGACGATCGCCACCGCGGTGGCCAGGTTGAGACTGCGCGTTCCCCGCATGGGGATCGTGAGCAGTTGTTGGGCATTCTTCTTTAGCAACGCTTCGGGCAGACCCTTGGTTTCGCGCCCGAAAACGAGAAAGTCTCCGGGCCGAAAGTTCACGTCGTGATAGGCCCGGTCTGATTTAGTTGTGAGAAAAAACAGCCGTCCGTTCAGTCCCTGCGCTCGCTGTAGATCCTCGAAGGAATCCCAGAGCTGAACGTCCACTTCCTTCCAGTAGTCGAGGCCGGCGCGCTTTAATTCGCGATCGTCGATCGAGAACCCGAGCGGCTTGACCAGATGCAGCGTGGAACCGGTCGCGAGACAGAGCCGGCCGATGTTCCCCGTATTCGGCGGAATCTCGGGCTCAATCAGGACGACGTTGAACACCCTATTCTTCCTCTACCTCTTCCGCTGAATCTTAGTCTCCGATTTCCGGCTAAGAAGAAGAGGTAGCGGAAGAGGAAGAGTTATTAGCCCAGTTTGCCCGCGACGAATTTTTCCAGCTTCACGATATCAGCGGAGAACTTGCGAATGCCTTCCGAGGTTTTCTCGGTGGCCATCGCATTGTCGTTGAACAAATATCTGAATTTCTTCTCATCGAGCTCAAGCCTTTCGATATTGGCGCTCTTCGCTTTTTCCGGGTCAAGCTTTCGCTCCACGAGACCATCCGATTCCGCCAATTTTTCCAGGAGATCGGGACTGATCGTGAGCAGATCGCAACCGGCCAACTCGATAATCTGACTCACGTTGCGGAAGCTCGCACCCATCACCTCCGTCTTGTGGCCGAACTTCTTGTAGTAGGTATAAATCTCCTCCACCGATTGCACGCCTGGATCTTCAGCCCCGGTGTACTCGCGCTTGTTCGCCGCCTTAAACCAATCGTAAATTCGGCCGACGAAAGGCGAGATGAGTTCGATGCCGCCCTCCGCGCACAGCACAGCTTGCGGAAGCGAGAACATCAGCGTGAGGTTGCAATTGATCCCTTCCTTTTCCAGGACTTCGCCCGCTTTGATCCCCTCCCAAGTCGACGCGATCTTGATCAGCACCCGCTGCCGGTCGATCCCCTTCTCCTCATAGAGCTTAATCAACTGCCGCCCCTTATTGATCGAGCCTTCCGTGTCGAACGAGAGCCGCGCGTCCGTTTCGGTCGAGACACGACCGGGCACAATCTTCAAAATCTCACAGCCAAACTTAACCAGCAGATGATCGATGACGTCCTCGATCTGCGCCCCACCCGAAAGGCCTGAGGATTTCCGATCGGCCAACACTTCATCGAGCAAATGGAAATACTGCTCCTTCTGCGTGGCCGCATAGATCAGACTCGGGTTCGTGGTTGCATCGCGCGGCTTGAATTCCTTGATGCTCTGGAAATCGCCCGTATCGGCCACCACGATCGTGAATTTCTTCAGTTGATCGAGCTGGCTCAGTTTCGTTCCGGTCTTTTCTTGTTCGGCAGTGGCGGTAGTCATGACATTTGGTTCCGATTGACCGAAGTAGAATGACTTCGGTTCACCTAAACGGTAGCGCCCGCTAAAAGGTCCGACAATAGCAAAGTCGGGCTCCGTCGTTCCAACCCCACCCCGTCAGGCCGAAACGGGCCGGCGATCGTCAGCAGAGCGCTTCGAGCCGAGGGCGTGCCGCACAAAATTCTGCCCAATTTCCCACATCGGGCCGGGGAATTTCCGGCATTCGGTCAGGACGTCATCGAGAGCGTTCACGAACATTTCGACTTCTCGTTCGCCGATGGTGAGCGGAGGCAGAATCTTCACCACGTCCATCGCGTGGCCGGCGACCTGCGTGAGGATGCGGTGCTTGCTCAGCATCTGGGTCACGACCATTTGCGCGAAGAGGACCTTGTCGACTTTGTGGAGGAGCTTCCAACCCATCTTCAATTTGAACTCGGTCGGCTCATGGAATTCGATCGCGATGATGAGGCCTTTGCCGCGCACTTCTTTAATAAAGGAATGCTTCGGCCGGAGCGCGTCGATTCGCTCCATCAACAGCGCACCCATTCGCGCCGAATTTTCGATCAGCTTCTCGTCATCGAGGACTTCGAGTGCGGCGAGTCCGCAAGCCATGGCCAGGTTATTGCGGCCGAAGGTAGTTGAATGGACCACGCAGCGATCCATGCGGCTGAAGGTCTTTTGATAAATCTCGCGCCGGGTCACGATCGCGCCGCAGGGGACGTAACCGCCGCTCAAGCTTTTCGCGAGTGTGATGATGTCCGGCTCGAGATTCCAATGTTCAAACCCGAACATCTTCCCCGTCCGTCCGAGGCCAGTCTGGATTTCGTCGCAGAGCAACAACGTTCCGTGCTTCCGGCAAAGCTCCTGCGCGCGCTGGAAAAAATCGGTCTTCGGCGACTTGCAACCTTTGCCCTGCACCGGCTCGATCACGAAAGCGGCCACGTCGCGTTTCGACAGCTCGCGCTCGAGTGCCTCGATATCGTCGAGCGCCACGCGCGTCTCGAAGCCTTCCATGAGCGGCCCGAAGCCTTCCGTAAAACTTTCGCAGCCCATCAACGAGAGCGATCCGAGACTTAGCCCGTGGAACGCGCTTTCGAGCGAGATAACGCGCGTTCGCTGCGTCGCTGCGCGGGCGAATTTCAGCGCGCCCTCCATCGCTTCGGTTCCCGAGTTGCAGAAAAAAACCGCGTCGAGATGCGGCGGCGTGCGTTTTGTAATCGCCTCGGCGAGCAGCCCGCTCAGAAGCGAACAATCCATCTGCACCATGTTAGGCAGATCAAGATCGAGGATGTCGCGAATCGCTTTTTTCACCGCCGGATGGTTGCGCCCGATATTGAAAACGCTGTAACCGCTCAGGAAGTCGAGATACGGCGCGTCATCCATATCATACAGATAGGCGCCCTCGGCCCGGGCATAGACCTTGTCGAAACCGATTACGCGCTGCGCCGCCACCAACGTGCGGTTCAGGTGGCGCTCGTGCAGTTGATAGTTCTCCCCGAGTCGCGCAGCCACCATCTCCTTCAGATCAAACGCCATGGGAATCGTGTAGCCGATATGGAGCCGAAACGCAACGTGCACGACGCTGTCATCCCGAGCCGCGCAGACGGCGAGGGACCTCACAATTGGCCACCCGGCACGCTCGCACGGATTACACGTTGCCCCTGCTTTCGAGGCTGTGGGGGCGCAAGCAAATCGCCATTGCAACTGTGAGGTCCCTCGCCGTCTAACGCGGCTCGGGATGACACGCTTAGGGAACCGTCCGTTCCGTATCCAACCGTAGCTCGAAAAAAATTGGCGAAGGGACAGCAAAGCTTTCGCGAGTTGAGCCTTCGGTCACAGCGACTAACGTGCGCGAGGGATGCCCGACCTGGCCAATGTTTCCGATCTCGAGGACTCCTACCGCGCCGCGCGATGGGCGTTACTCCCGCGCGGCCTCTGGACTTTGTGGCTTGCGCGCGAGGAGGACGGCAAACTTCTTTTCGAGGGCTTCGCGATTCCGCCGCGCGATCTGCCGATGCAGCTGCGATTGTTTGTGAATGGAATCGAATGTCCGGTGATAGAACAGCCGGCGAACGAGGCGGTGGAACTGGTAGTGAAACGCTTCGGACTGAGCGGCGCCTCAACTCGCTACACCTTTCGTTGCGCCATGCCGATGGATCAACTCGGCCGAGCGGAGAATCTTCGGATCGAATTTCGCCCGGGGACCGGCCGCGAACTGTCGCCGTATCAAGATTGGTATTTGCGTTTGACGCCGCGAGCGCAAGCAGACACTAGCCGGCGGGTTCGGGTCGCCGCCACGGCCGATCCTATCCTGTTCGAATCGATGGGCATCTCTGTCTGCCTGGCAATGCGTCGGGCGTTGCGCGAATATTTCGATCGCGACTACACGGACTATCAGGCGATTCTGGATTGGGGTTGCGGTTGTGCGCGGGTGGCGCGTTTCGTCACGGAATTCGGGCCGCGAAAGCTAGTCGGCATCGATATTGATCCGGACAATATCCAGTGGTGCCAAAAGAATATCGCGCAGGGGGAGTTTGCTCATATCGCTCTCGATCCGCCGACTCGGTTTGCCGGCGAAACTTTCGATCTGGTTTACGGAGTCTCCGTCTTCACGCACCTGGCCGAGATCGACCAGGATCGGTGGCTGGCGGAGTTGCAGCGCATCACCAAACCGGGCGGAGCGGTGTTGATGTCGATCCAAAGCGAGATCGCTTTTTTTCGGGCGGACGGCGACTTTCAGCGATTCCTCGCGCTGGAAAAAGATGGGTTCTACGTCTACGGGCGCTGCTCCGATCTCGATGACGTCATGCCGGAAATGAAGGAAAGCGAATATTACAAAAACGTTTTCCACAGTCGGCGTTACATCTACGAACATTGGAGCCGCTATTTCGAAATCGTCGATGTGATTGATGCGGTGATCGCCGGGCATCAAGACCTCGTAGTCATGCGGCGTCGCTGAAAATTTCGCGCTCGGTCAATCACAGCCGATTTTCGTCGCCGGAATTGTGCAACCTAATCGGGTCGGCTAACGTGCGATCTCAATGCCGGCGCCCGATCCGAAAATTACTCCCGAGTTGGTCGCCAAACATGGGCTGACACCGGAAGAATTCGAGCGCATCGAGAAAATCCTCGGCCGCGAACCGAACTTCACCGAGCTTGGCATCTTCTCGGTCATGTGGAGCGAGCATTGCTCCTATAAGAACTCGAGAAAAGAGCTGAAAAAATTCCCGACCTCCGGGCCGAACATTCTGGTGAAAGCCGGTGAAGAAAACGCCGGCGTGGTCGATATCGGCGACGGCTGGGCGGTGGCGTTCAAAATCGAAAGTCACAATCACCCGAGCGCGATTGAGCCATTTCAGGGAGCAGCCACTGGCGTGGGTGGGATCATTCGCGATATTTTTACAATGGGCGCGCGGCCGGAGTTTTTGATGAACTCGTTGCGGTTCGGACCAATCACCGAATCGCGGATACCGGATACCGGAAACCGGAAAGAAACGCTTTCCGCGATCCGAAATCCGAAGTCCGAAGTTAAGAACAACCGCCGTTTATTCACAGGCGTGATTTCGGGCATCGCGCATTACGGCAACTGCATCGGTGTGCCGACGATTGGCGGGGAAATTTATTTCGACGAAAGCTTCGAAGGAAATCCGCTGATCAATGTTTTTTGTCTTGGAGTGCTGAGGCACGAGCAACTGGCACGGGGCGCGGCGAGCGGTGTCGGCAATCCGGTTTTTTACGTTGGCGCGGAGACGGGACGCGATGGTCTGGCTGGGGCGGCGTTTGCGTCACGCGAGCTGACGGAAGAATCACGCGAAGATCGCCCGGCTGTGCAGGTCGGTGATCCATTCAAGGAGAAATTATTGCTCGAAGCGTGTCTCGAATTGCTCGCGACCGATGCCGTGGCGGGCATTCAAGATATGGGCGCCGCCGGCCTCACCTGTTCGACGTGCGAGACGGCTAGCCGCGGTGGGACCGGCGTCGAAATTGATTTGGCTAAAGTGCCGAAGCGTGAGCCGGGTATGACGCCGTATGAGATCCTGCTCAGCGAATCGCAGGAGCGGATGTTGATCATTGCGAAGCGCGGCCAGGAAAAGATCGTGCGCGATGTGTTCGAAAAATGGGACGTGCCTTGCGCCGAGATCGGTCGCGTGACTGATGACGGCATGATGCGCGTGCGCAACAACGGAACACTCGCGGCCGAAATTCCGGCGAAACCGCTCGCCGATGAAGCGCCGCTTTATTCCCGCGAAACCGAGGCGCCAGCGCCAACGCCAACGATCGATTTAGCCAGCATTCCTGAAATCGATAATCGCGAAGCGCTGCGGCAATTGCTGCGCGATCCGACGATCGCCTCCAAGAACTGGGTCTACCGCCAATACGATCACATGGTTCGCACCGGCACGGTTGTCCCGCCGGGCTCGGACGCCGCGGTCTTCCGCGTGCGCGAAGCGAAC
This sequence comes from Spartobacteria bacterium, assembly GCA_003134785.1. Classification (GTDB taxonomy): domain Bacteria; phylum Verrucomicrobiota; class Verrucomicrobiia; order Chthoniobacterales; family UBA10450; genus AV80. The sequence continues at coordinate 83,547 of PLCN01000011.1, read as the reverse complement.
AAGATTCTGGCCGCGACGACGGATTGCAATTCCCTCTACTGCCGGCTCGATCCGCGCGAAGGCGGCCGGATCGCGGTGGCGGAAGCCGCGCGAAATCTGACCTGCTCCGGCGCGATGCCACTCGCGGTGACCGACAATCTAAATTTCGGAAATCCCTACAAGCCGGAAAACTTCTGGCAATTGCGTGAGGCGGTGGAGGGCGTCGCCGAAACCTGTCGCGCCTTTGGCACCCCAGTCGTCGGCGGAAATGTCTCTCTATATAATGAGAGCCCCGCCGGAGTCGTAGATCCTACTCCGACGGTTGCGATGGTCGGACTAATCGAAGACGAACGGCACATCACAACGCAATTCTTCAAGGAAGCCGGGGACGGGATCGTTCTGGTCGGCGAGATCGGCGACGAAATAGGCGGAACCCATTTTCTAAAAGTATGCCACGGCCGGAAAGAAGGGCTCCCTCCCCGGCTCGATGTGCAGCGTGAGCTTGCGGTGCAAAAATCCGTGCGCGAGTTGATTCGTGCAGGCTTCGTCAAAAGTGCGCACGATTGTTCTGAGGGCGGCCTCGCCGTCGCGCTCGCGGAATGTTGTTTCAATCCCGCAGGACATTTCGGCGCCGAGATTCGCTTCGGCAACGCGCCTTCACGAATCGACCAGGTCCTTTTCAACGAATCGCAATCGCGCATTGTGATCTCGGTCGGGGAAAGCAACGCGGCCGCTACGTTCGACCTGCTCAAGAAATCCGGCGTTCCGGCCATGCGGCTGGGCGTTGTCGGCGATGAATTTCTTTCGATCGAGGTCAACCAGGAATCGTTCCGCTGGCCGGTCGATGAGTTGTACGACGACTGGTATTATTCCATCGAACGATCTCTCGCCGCGGACTGATGCGCGATCAAACTGCCGCCGATCAAGGCGACTGCGGCGCGTACTTCTGCACGTATGGAGTGAAGACGGCGAGGCCGCTTGTCGTCGCGTAGCCGATGGCTTTTTGGACTGTGAGTCCGCAATTGACGATAAGATGAACGGCCCACAATGCCGAAGCCCGATCGCCGCTGGAACAATGCAGCAAAATCGGTTGCGGAAGGTGTTTGAGGACGGCGAGCACCGCGCCGGCTCGGATGTCAAATTGATCCTGCGGGATATTGAAGGCGGGATCTGTGGGGCTATGAGGAAAAGGGATGTTGACGAAACTCATTCCCAACGAGGTGGTGAGCGTCCTGTCTTCCTCGGGATCGAAAGGCAGGAATTCAAGATAGGTTGTCTCCAAAGCGTCCCGGAGACAGATGACGGATTTGATTCCGAGGTTTTGTGCTACCGCCAATCCTGCTTCGGTCGGCTGCGCTGTCACGTAATAGTTCCCGATCTGCCAGCAGTTTTGTCCGGCGGTCACAATGGGCGCGGTCACTTTGGTCGGGGAGAAATCGTGGCTCATGGCTTCTGTCGTAACGGGATATTATTGTTCAAGCCAGCCTGAAATTTTATTGCGCTCGCTCCGTCGTACGCGGTCCCGGCCTGCTGACGATCGCGAGCGCGAACGAGTGATTGAACCTGCGCTCGCTTGATGGATGGTACCACTCACGATGTCTGCTGACTTCCCGAGGCAAATTCGAACACCCGAGACGGATCCGTTGCCGCAGCACGAGTGCGGCATCTTCGCCGTCTTCGGGCATCCGAACGCGGCCGTCCTGACTTATTACGGCCTCTTTGCCCTGCAACATCGCGGGCAGGAAAGCGCCGGTATCGTCACCAGCAAAGGACCCAGCTCCACCTTCCAACTCCATCGCGATATGGGGTTGGTCTCGCAGGTTTTCGGGGCCGACGAACTGGAGCGCTTGAAGGGGACGCGCGCGGTCGGGCATGCGCGTTATTCCACCACCGGCTCGAGCACGTTAAAAAACGCGCAGCCGTTCGTGGTCGATTGTTTCCGCGGGCAGATCGCGGTGGCGCACAACGGGAACCTGATCAATGCCGCCGTGCTGCGCGATGAGTTGGAAAGCAAGGGCTCGATTTTTCAAACGACCGCCGACAGCGAAATCATTCCGCATCTTCTGGCGCAACCGTCGAAAAATGGCGGGAGCCCGCTGAGTGTGCTGCGGCGGCTGGAGGGCGCCTTCAGTCTCATCATCATGAGCGAGAGCGAGATTATCGGAGTGCGCGACCCGTTTGGCTTCCGGCCGCTTGTTCTCGGCAAGCTCGACGGCGCTTACATCCTTGCGTCGGAAACGTGCGCGTTCGATCTCGTGCACGCGGAATTCATTCGCGAGGTGGAGCCTGGCGAAGTGGTCATCATCAGCGAAGACGGAATCCGGTCCGAAAGGCCGTTCCCGCCCGAAGAGCAGGCTTTTTGCATGTTCGAGTATGTTTATTTTTCCCGGCCGGACAGCATCATGGGTGGCATAAACGTCGCGAAGGTCCGCACCGAAATGGGGCGCGAGCTGGCGAGAAAGTTTCCCGTCGAAGCAGACATCGTGGTGCCGGTCCCCGATTCAGGAAACTATGCGGCGCTGGGATTCGCGCATGAGCTAAACATTCCCTACGAACATGCTTTCGTGCGCAATCACTACATCGGGCGCACCTTTCTCCAGCCGAGCCAGCTCATTCGCGATTTCGATGTGCGAGTGAAACTAAATTTGATCAAGGAAGCGGTCGAAGGGAAACGCGTCGTGGTGGTGGACGACTCGATCGTGCGCGGCACGACCGCCCGCGCGCGCGTGGTGAACCTGCGCGAAGCCGGCGCGAAAGAAGTGCACATGCGGGTCAGTTGTCCGCCGCATCGTTTCGCCTGTCATTACGGAATCGATTTCCCCGATCCGGAAAAGCTGATCGCCAACCAGATGCCGATGGAAGAGATCTGCAAGTATCTCGGGGTCGATAGTCTCGGTTATCTGGACGTGGAAGGAATGGTGCGCGCCACGGGAAAACCGGTGAACCAATTTTGTCTCGCGTGTTTCACCGGCAACTATCCCCTTCCCGTCGATCCAGAGCTGGACAAATACATCATGGAAAAACGCGAAGGCCGATCCAAGGCTCTTGCCGCCGAGGAAGCGCACCCGACTCTGTTCGCGGATTTGAAGTAAGTCTGTTGGATCAGCGCGTTCCGCGACCGACGATGTCGCGGCGCTTGTGCCCAGCGCCGAACCGCATAAATAGGCGCTTGGCACAAGCGCCTCTACATCTAGAAATGTCCAAAGTCCGACCGGCATGACAAAACAGAAGAAGGCCTACGCGCGCGCTGGAGTGGACGTCGACCTTGGCAACCTCGTAAAGCAACGAATCCAGGCCCGCGTTAAAAGCACGCATGGTCCCGAGGTGCTCGGAAAAATCGGAGGATTCGGGGGACTCTTCGCGCCGAATTTTTCCGGCATGCGCGAGCCGGTCCTGGTCGCGAGTGTTGATGGCGTTGGAACAAAGTTGAAGATCGCGTTCGCGCTCGACCGACACGACACCGTCGGCGCCGATCTCGTGAACCATTGTGTGAACGACATCGCGGTCCTGGGTGCGCGTCCCCTTTTTTTTCTCGATTATATCGGCGCGGAGAAATTGGAGCCGCGAGTGTTCGATCAATTGCTCTCGGGTTTCACGAAGGCATGCCGCGCGGCAGGTTGCGCTTTGATTGGCGGTGAAACCGCACAGCTGCCCGGAATGTATCGCAAAGGCGAGTACGATCTCGCCGGCTGCATCGTCGGTGTGGTCGATCGATCGAAAATAATCGACGGAAGCAGAATAAGACCGGGCGACGTCATTCTTGGGCTTCCCTCGAATGGTCTGCACACGAACGGTTACTCGCTCGCGCGCAAAATTCTGTTTGAGAAGATGCGGCTAAAGCCTTCGTCCAAGATCGACGGAATAAAGCATTCGTTAGGCGAGGAGCTTTTGCGGGTGCACAGGAGCTATCAACCGTTGCTGCAAAAAATCCCCACCGGAACGATTCACGGCCTGGCTCATATCACCGGCGGTGGATTGGTCGATAACCTGCCGCGCGTTCTGCCGAAAACTTGTGACGCGGTAATCGAGATCAAAAGCTGGCGAGTTCCACCCATCTTCGACATCCTGCAACGAAACGGAAGGGTTCCTCGGTCTGAGATCTATCAAGTATTCAACATGGGTATCGGGATGGTCGCGATCGTTTCGGCAAAGGACGCAAAAACCGTAGCGCATCAGTTGAAGGCGAAACAGATTGGCCGAATCGAGCGTGGAATTGGGAAGACGCAACTAATGTTCTGAGCATCAAGGAGGGGCGCTTTCCAAACCGCCCACCTTCTCCAATTGGCGTTTCACGGAAACGCTCTACAATTCAAAGATGGAACAGCGGCGGCTTGGCAAAACGGACATGCAGGTCTCGGTGCTCGGCTTCGGCGGGTCCGAGATCGGGTACGAAGGCGCGCCCGAGGAAACCGTGGAGCGCTTACTCAACAGCGCGCTCGATGCCGGGCTCAATGTCATCGACACGGCCGAGTGTTATGAAAGCAGCGAGGAACTAATCGGCAAGACAGCCAGCGCGCGTCGCGACCAATTCTATCTCTTCAGCAAATGCGGTCACCCGCGCGGCATCGGTAGTGAAGATTGGTCGACTCCTTCTCTGCTTGAAAGTATCGAGCGCAGCTTGCGGCGATTGAAAACGGATCGCCTCGATTTAATTCAACTGCATAGCTGTTCGGAATCCGTCCTGCGAAAAGGGGAAGCAATCGCCGCTCTCCAAACCGCGCGAGACAAAGGCCAGGCCCGCTACCTTGGCTACAGCGGAGATAGTCTCGCGGCCAAGTATGCGGTGGAATGTGGAGCATTCGATGTTCTGCAAACATCCATCAGCATCGCGGACCAGGAGGCACTCGAGCTGACCTTGCCGCTCGCGCGCAAACGAGAGATGGGCGTCATCGCCAAACGGCCCATCGCGAATGCGGCCTGGAAGGAGCCGCACAAACCGATCGATTCTTATCATCACGTCTATTGGGATCGGCTCAAGAAGCTCCATTACGAATTCATTCGAGAACGTCCGCTGGAACAATCGATCGCGCATGCCTTGCGCTTCACGCTAAGTGTTCCGGGCGTTCACACCGCTATCGTTGGCACCACCAAACCCGAGCGCTGGCTTCAGAATGCGAAGGTCATCGAAGGCGGTCTGCTAAGTGAGACCGACTTCGCAGCGATCCGCGAGCGCTGGGATGATGTTGGTCCGGCGACCTGGATCGGCCAGACATGAAGCAGCGCAAACTTGGACGCGGCGGTCCGCTCGTTTCCGCGCTGGGCTTGGGCTGCATGGGAATGTCCGACTTCTATGGCGAGCGGGACGATGCTGAATCCATCGCAACGATTCATCGCGCCCTCGATTTGGGAGTTACTTTTTTCGACACCGCCGACATGTACGGACCGTATACTAACGAAGAGCTTCTCGGCCGCGCGCTCAAAGGCCATCGCGAACAGATCATCGTCGCGACAAAATTCGGCATCGTCCGAGATCCGGAGAGACCGTCGTTTCGCGGAATCAGCGGCAAGCCCGATTACGTGCGCCAATCATGTGAAGGAAGCTTGCGCCGGCTCGGGGTGGAAGTCATCGATCTTTACTACCAGCATCGCGTCGATCCCGACACCCCCATTGAAGAAACCGTGGGAGCGATGGCTGAGTTGGTGCGGGAAGGCAAGGTGCGCTATCTCGGTTTATCGGAAGCAGGGGCCGAAACAGTCCGGCGGGCGCATGCCGTCCATCCCATCACCGCGCTGCAATCCGAGTATTCACTTTGGTCGCGCGATCCGGAAGACGAGCATCTGCCGCTGTGTCGTGAACTTGGGATCGGCTTTGTGCCTTATAGTCCGCTTGGCCGCGGCTTTCTCACCGGACAAATAAAGCGCTACGAAGATTTGCCGATGGACGACTACCGGCGACAGTCGCCCCGTTTTCTGGGCGAGAACTTCCAGCGCAACCTGGACCTGGTGGAGCGACTAGGTGAGATGGCGCGAGAAAAAAGATGCACGCCCGCGCAACTCGCACTGGCCTGGGTGCTCGCGCAAGGCGAAAACGTCATCCCCATTCCTGGCACCAAGCGCCGGAAGTATCTTCAGGAAAATATCGGAGCGCTCAGCCTCATCCTGACCAATGATGATCTTGCGCGAATCAACGAGATGGCGCCGCGAGATGCCGCCGCCGGTCCGCGATATCCGGACGCGGCCATGCGATTGGTCAATCGGTAGAAGCGGCACACGGTCGCCTTATTTAAGGCGGCGAGCAAACAGCTACGCCTAGTCTCCGAGAAAGATTTCGATTGAGCCAAGGGCGGCCTGGGGGCAGGCCGTCTCCATAGTTGCTACAAATGATCAACGCGAGCCTCCCGTTAGGAAGGCTCGCGTCAATGCAAAAGCTTCAGCTAGGAAGCTGTGTTATTTCTTGCCGGCAGCTTTACGTCTCGCCGCCCAGCGCGCTTTCATCGCTTCAGAAAGCTTCCTTCTGCCCGCGGCAGTAAGTCCGCCTCTCTTTTTGCCCGGCGCTTTGGCTTTGGCGGCTGGGGCACTCGTCGTGGTCCCCTTCCGTCTGGCCCAGCGAGCTTTCGCTGCGGCCGCAAGCTTCGCGCGAGTCGCGGGAGACATTGGCTTGCGCTTGCGCGAGCGGCGACGTCTTGTGGTAGCGCCACCCGAGCTGGTTGAACTGGTTGAGGAACCACCGCCTCCGAAGATCGAAGACAACCGCCGCTCGAGCGTGTTGATCTGGTTCCTTATTGAAAGAGCTTCCGTTAGTTTGTTAAGAGACAAGTCCATAGGCCCCCTAGATAGCTCAGTCAGGAATAACTGCAAGCGAAATACTACAATAACTTAAGAGAAAAAATAAAGTTACTGAATGAACGTAGAAGAGGATCAAAAATAAAATATAGGCACGACTGCTTCGGCGTAGTTATAGTGCATCACTTTCGGCGGGCGGTTAGCTCAGTGGTAGAGCGGCTGGTTTACACCCAGTAGGTCGGGGGTTCGAAACCCTCACCGCCCATTCTTTCACAGGTTCATGGCGCGCCGATTCCAATCGCCTACGTAATAATACCCGCTCCGGCTTCCTCGTTCATCATTCTCATGCCAGTCATCGATCAGTTCATGCGCGCCGCCATCGCACAAGCGCAAGAGAGCCGCGCGGAAGGCGGGATTCCGATTGGTTCCGCGCTGGTGCTGCACGATGAATTAATTGCGGTCGGGCACAATAAGCGGGTTCAGGAAAATGATCCTGTGACTCATGCCGAAATAGACTGTCTTCGTCGGGCTGGACGGATCGGTGGTTTCCAACGGACGATTCTCTATTCGACCTTAATGCCGTGCTACCTTTGCGCCGGCGCAGTGGTGCAGTTCGGGATCAAGAGAGTAGTGGTGGGAGAGAGCCGCACCTTCGCGGGCGCACGCGACTTCATGCGCTCTCATGGCGTGGAAGTTATCGATCTGGATCTGGCTGAGTGCGTCGAGATGATGCGAAGTTTTATCGCAGAGCAGCCGGCGTTATGGAATGAAGATATTGGACGATAGGAGCTGATGCTCATTCGCGTTACGCGAGTCCCGGCGGGCACGGTCCCAGTCTCGATCTATTCTTCCGGCTTCTACGAAATGGTTTGAACTTCCGGCGGCTTCCAAAGCTCGATCCGGTTGCCTTCGGGATCCATCGCCCAGCCAAAGTAACCAAACTCCGATTTCTCGGTCCGCTCGTCTACGGTCACTCCGTCGCGTCGAAGTTGCGCGAGCAATGCATCGAGATCAGTCACCCGAAAATTAATCATGAACGGCTTCTGGCTCGGCGCAAAATAATCGCTGTCGGCCGCAAAGGGCGACCAGACCGTGTAAGCCTGGCGCTTGGGGCCAACGGGACTTTCACCCTCGCGAAAAGTAACGCCGCCGTATTCTTCCACCTCCAACCCGAGATGTTTGCGATACCAAGCGCCGAGCTTTTCCGGATCCACCGCCTTAAAGAAAATCCCACCGATGCCAGTTACGTGTTTCATACTTCAGGGCGTTGGCTCAGGTCCAATGGATATTGTAAATTTCCGCCAGACCAACGCCGGTCACATTACTTTGCCAGGGCATCCGACAGAGCGGGACGGCTACGGTTAGGAAGCTTTTTTGTGCCATGCCGCTAGCACTTCCGCTTCGCGTTCGGGGGACAGGCCGGCCTTGAGCTTGGCCTGCCGCTCGGCTGGCTGTGACTTGAACCACGCGAGCGTATCCCGCGCAGTATCAGCCAGCGGGCGGAACGTGAGACCTTTCGCTAATGCACGCTGGATGCTGAGGCGCCCCATCCCTGCTTCCTCGCCGCGCGGCGGAACCCACACCGGCATGTCCGACCAAGGCGCCACTTTCTGCGCTTCGAGAAAATCGGTGTTCACCCAGGTGAAGTTCGCATTCGATTTGTTCGCGGTCTTGATGCCTTCCAGCATCGCACCTACCCCGAGTGTCTTGTCGGGTCCGGTCGCGTTGTAGATGCCGGTCTCGCGTTTTTCGACCATGCGAATGATCCACTCCGCCAAATCGCGCCCGTCGATAAATTGCACGGGATCGCTCGGCTCGCCCGGTGCCATGACTTCACCACCGCGATCGATGCGCACCGGCCAATAGCTGAAGCGATCAGTCTCATCGCGCGGACCCACGATGAGTCCGGGACGGACGATCAGCGTTTGTTTCGGAAACCATTTCTCGGCCTCCTGTTCGGACAGAGCCTTTAGCGGTCCATAGAGCTGGAACTTCGACGCGATGATGCTTTCACGCGATTCCTTCATCGCATCCGGACCATTGTATTTCGCGAGCGGCGCCGTCTCATCCGTGCCCGGCTTGCTCGTATCCGCGTAAACTGAAATCGTGGAGATGAAAACGTAACGATCGACATTGCCTTTGAGAATCTGGGCCGCGTCGCGCACCCAGACGGGCGCCGAAGTTGGATTGTCGATCACTACATCCCACTTGCGATTCTTGAGCGCATCGAGCTGGCCATTCCGATCGCCGATGAGTTGCTCGACCTCCTTGGGCATTTCGCCCGCGTGAGTTTTGCCGCGATTAAAAACCGTGACCTTGTGTCCGCGCTCGAGTGCGTAACGGACTTGAAACGGCCCGGTGAATCCGGTGCCTCCCAGAATCAGAAGGCGCAACGATTTCTTTGTCTCTTCCCCCGCGCTTGCGGCCGTTTGTAACCCAAGACCTAACGCTCCTCCGGCAGCAACCGAGAGCTTGATGAATTTTCTTCTCGTAGCGGATATCATGGAAAGCGGAAGCATGATCGGCCTTTTCGAGAAGCGCAACCGTGGGATGACTGCAACCTCCTCGCCACATGACATGCGGTCTTGGAGACGCTCGGACTCTAGAGACGCCCCGCCCTCGCACCGTAACGGTGGATACGCCACGATGCGTCCGGCCTGAGGGCAGGCCGGCTCGCTAATTGCGGATTCTGCCTGTAGCGGCGGTCTATGACCGCCGAACGTGCCCGCTGATGCTCGACGGCGATAGAGCGGCGGTCTTCAGACCGCCGGCAGAGACCACCGGCGGTTTGGAAAGCGCCGCTCCTTGGAAAGCAACTCCGTTCGATTGAGAGAGCTAGCGTGAGGGTCGACCGCAAAAACCCATCCGTCTCCGACCAAAGGAAAGACTTGGGTCAAAGCCATGTCGAAAACACTCCTCCCTCTCCCATTGGGAGAGGTCTGGGGTGAAGGCCGATCGCGAGAACAACAGACTTCGCTACTTGGTCACGAAGCCGCCATCTGCAATTATGGTTGACTAGCTCGCACCAAGCGCGCTGGAATCAGCGCATGGGAAATCTTACTGGTGGATTAATCAGCGGTTTGATCTTCGGCGCCGTCGTGGTGGGGACGATGCTCCCGATGCAATTCCCGAATAAGACGACGGCATTGATCGCCGCCTTCATCAGCCGGTTCGGCGTGGGCCTGGTCATCGGCTGCGTTCAATTGCCCTGGCCGGGATGGCTCATCGGCCTTGTCTTCGGGCTGCTTCTTAGCATTCCCGATGCGTTGATAACCAAGGCTTACGCTCCGATTTTGATTATCGGCTCGCTCGGCGGAATGATCATAGGCGGCGTCTTGCACGGATGGAAGTAACACACGGTCCCCTGCGGGCAATTGCGATGATGGCCGGCCTGGTCATCGCGTCGTCACTGTTGGGCTCATGCGGCGGGGGTCACAACTTTCGCGTCACCAGCGCCGCCGAGACGACTTCAGCAGCGCCTTACCTTGAACTGCGTTCCGAGCGTTCCGCGTCCACGCTCCATTTTCCGCGCGGTATCTATGTTCTGAATGCAGTGGACGACAAGGGCTACTATTATCGAGCGCCCCAAAAGATCAGGCAGCATTCATTTTCCGGTGGCCTCTCCTACGATGGAGGCATCTTCGTCGAGAAACGGGATCGCCGGAGATTGCGGGGCTACGTGATCATGCCCAGCGGTCTAACTCATGTCGGCAATCTGTCTCGCGCCGACTATGAGTTTCGGTACTGAGGCTTCCTACTCGTGCTCCTGCTCCTGTAGCCGCTTCGCTCGTTTGTAGAGCGGTGCGTGTTCCCGCGCTTCGCATAGCGAAGCGGCTACAGGAATTAGGAGCCCGATTTCAACCGAGCCGCTCGGAAAAAAATCAGAACGTGCGACGCGATAATCAGCGGCACGAGAAAAGACGGCAGCAAGCTAAGCGGGAATTCGCGCAAAGCATGCATCGATTGCGGGTCCTCCAACCCAAGCCGGAGCGCGGTCATCACCACAAAAAGAATATCGGTAAGTCCGATCGTGTTCCAGGCGATGAGCATTTTCCATCTCCGCGCGCCCGATAAGGCCAGGAGCAAAATAGCCAGGGTCGCGACGACGTTATCCCCCCATCCTGCCGGCGCCGCAAAGTCGAACGGCAGTTCTCCCCTGCTGCAAAGGTAGAAGAAATAGAACCCAACGAACCGTGACACGTGCAGCAACACCAGCCAGCGGAGGTCGACCTTCATCGTCCACTCTTTGAGCATTGGAACTTTCCAACACGAGAGCAGGGCCAGGGCCGTTAAACTCCATACTATTATCGCAATGATTGGAGCGGAAGCCGGCTCCAGCCATCCAGCTATTCCGCTGCCGGCAGCAAGACAAAACCAGGCGGCGAGAATCAGTGCGACACTCTTGCTACCCGTTCTTTCCGCGGATCCGTTGGCAGGCATTGTCTCCGTTGTAGTCATCCAGCTCTCGCACTGCAAGGCGGCTCTTAAGAATGCGACGTAGCGCGCGGCTGTTATTTCGGAACGCTCATTCTCTTTGCTTCTATTTGGGCAAACCCTTTTCTATTCTAAGGTTTCATGCGTGAAGGACGAGACGAGAAAATTTCGAGACGCGAGGCGGCGCGTTTGCTGGCTCGAAGCGCTGCGGGCTTGCTTCTAACCCGCGCTGCGCTAGGCGCTGAAGAGATGGACCGAAAAAACACCGGTAAGCTCGCGCTCTTGCAACGCACGATCCCTTCCTCGGGCGAATCGCTTCCCGTGATCGGGCTGGGCACATGGCAAGCCTTCGATGTCGGCTCGTCCGCGGCAGAGCGCCAACCACTCGAAGAAGTGCTCGCGCTTTTTGTAAAACTCGGCGGCAGCGTAGTCGATTCATCGCCGATGTACGGACGGGCCGAGCAAGTGATCGGCGACATCGCCACGAAACTCGATCTGCACAAATCGCTTTTCCTCGCCACGAAAGTTTGGACGACGGGAAAGCAGCAAGGCATTGAGTCGATGGAAAAATCGCTCGCGAAACTTCAGTGCCAGCGCATCGACCTGATGCAGGTTCATAACCTCGTGGATGCGCAGACTCATGTCGCCACTCTGCGCGATTGGAAGCAGCAGGGCCGCGTCCGTTACCTCGGGATCACTCACTACGTTTCCAGTGCCTACCCTGAAGTGGCGAAGCTTCTGCGTACCGAGAAGCTCGATTTTGTCCAGATCAACTACTCACTGCTCGAACGCGAGGCGGAGAAAGAAATTCTGCCGCTCGCGCAGGATCGCGGGGTGGCTGTCATCGTGAATCGCCCATTTGGCGGCGGCGACCTCTTCTCGCGCGTGCGCCAGAAACCACTGCCAGATTGGGCCGCGGAATTCGATTGTCGTTCGTGGGCGCAGTTCCTTTTGAAATGGATCGCCGCGCACCCCGCGGTGACCTGCGTTATCCCAGCCACGAGCAACGCGCGTCATCTCGAAGATAACATGCAGGCGGGCGTCGGCCGTCTTCCTGACCCGGACTTAAGGCGTCGCATGGTCGACGCGGTTTCGAAGCTGTAGGTCTCGCAGCGGGGAAGAAAAGCAAAAGGCCCCGCGCCGGCTTTCGACGCGAGGCCTTTCGATTAATAATCGAATAAGTTAATCGGAACCCATCTCGTACACTTCCACGAGCGCGATTCCCGTCGACCCACCGGCGCCAGTGACCACCGTGGTATAGGCGCCGGGTTCGAGACGCAGAAGCAGCGCGGATTCCAGATCATTCTTCGGCGGAATACCACTCGCCACGATCTGCGCCGCGTTAGTATTGGTCTTCCAGTCATCGTTCGAGGCCAGCGAAGTTGAGCCCGAGAAGAGCTCGACCGCAGGATTATCGAGGACCGGCGAGACGCCAAAGGCCGCGAGCGATGGTCCCAGCGCGCGGATCAGGACGAGCTTGGGGCCTCCGGTGATAATGAAACCGCCGATCAACTGGCCTTGTCCGGTGCCCACCATCGCGCGGGTCGAAATATTCGCCATGCGATTGAAGAGCGAGCTCTTGAAGGTGTTGACCGTAAATGTTCCGGCACTGGTCTGGAAGGTGCCGGTGAAGACGCCGTCTGTGATCGTAAAGTTGCCGGTAATGTTGGTGTTGCTTCCGATGACGTGATCGAGGGTGAACGTGTATTGAGTCGCAGGCGCGACTGGCGCGGTGACCGTGCCAAAGCCGCCGCTCAAAACCGTGCCGGTGCGCTGAATCATAATGATGTGTCCGCTCGCATCGATGATGAACATGACCTGGCTTTCACCTGTCGAACCATGCGCGACTCCAAAGTAGCCGCCCGCGATTCCAGAATCGGTTCCGAAGGTTGCGAAACGCGAGGCTTGGAATGGCTGTCCCGCAAGGGTAAAAGCGATGCCGTTCTCGTTAGCAGTGCCGATGACAGCCTGGCCAGTGGTGAGAGTGAGCGCGAACGATCCGTTTGTCAGTGCGCCTTCAGCAAAGCCGAGCGCCTGGCCCGCGATGTCGAGCAGATGAATTTGCACGTGCGTATTTTTCTCGATGTAAAAAACGACGAGTGAGCCAGTCGGTGTCGTGCTTCCATAGAAACCACGCAGACTTACTGCGCCGTGATCGTCGTCAGGGGGAGTTGGCGTGGGCGTTGGTTCGTGATGCGGGGTTGGCGTCGGGGTGGCCGATGGCTCTGAATGAGGAGTAGGTGTCGGTTCGGCATGAACCGGAAGTCCTACGAACACACTCAAGCAAATGAGTTTAGCGATCTGTTTAGGAATGAATTTCATTGTTTGTTTTGAATTTTTTACTGCGTTTTGACGCCCGGAGAAAAACGTCGAGTTATGGAAATTATAGCAGAAAGCATTCCTGCCGACCCTTATTTTCCATCAAAGGTGCGCGCGGATTGCGCCATCGTTAGGCCGCGAGAGCGGGCTGCCGCGTCAGAGAGGACGGCAACTACGAGGCCGGAAGTACGCGCCCAGCCACTTCGCCGAAGCCGACCCGGTATCCGTCGCCTTGCGCCCAGCCCGTGATCGTTAGGCCATCGCCGTCTTCCAGCCACTTTCGCGTTTCGCCGTTGGGCAGAGTCAATGGCTTTGCGCCGCGCCAGGTCAGCTCGAGCATGCAGCCGCGCGACTCTTCCGTCGGTCCGCTGATGGTGCCGCTCGCCAGCAAATCGCCGGGCTGAAGATTGCAGCCGTTGACGGTGTGGTGCGCCAGTTGTTGCGCGATGCTCCAATAAAGATTTTGAAAATTCGTCCGCGTAATAACGTGCGACTCATTCATCGCCGCCGTTTGCAAACGCGCTTCGAGCTGGATGTCGTAAGTAAAATCACTCGCCGCGTGCAAGTAGGGCAACGGCTCCGGGTCCTGAGGCGGAAGAGGTTTCCGAAACTCTTCCAGCGCCTCGAGGGTTACCACCCAGGGCGAGATGCTCGTGCAAAAATTCTTCGCCAGAAAAGGGCCGAGCGGCTGGTATTCCCAACCCTGCACATCGCGAGCGCTCCAGTCATTCATCAGGACGAGACCGAAGATGTGATCGGTCGCGCGATCGATCGGGACGGGCTGGCCGAGGACGTTTCCGGGTCCGATAAGAAAGGCGGTTTCGAGTTCGTAATCGAAGCTGCGGCTGGGTCCGAAAATCGGCGCCGCTGCATCCGGCGGCTTGGTCTGCCCATGCGGACGCCGAACGTCGGCATCGCTCACTACAATGGAACTGGCGCGCCCGTGATAAGCGACCGGGAGCCATTTCCAATTTGGCATTAGCGCGTTTTCCGGGCCGCGCAACATCGTGCCGACATTGTGCGCGTGGTGATAGGACGAATAGAAATCCGTGTAATCGCCGATGCGCGCCGGCAGTTGCATCGTGACATCTTTCCGCGCGTGGAAAACGCGGCCGCGCAGTGCGGCGTCATCGCGCAACGTGGCGGTCTCCGCCGCGAGCAAATGTTGCAGGACTTCCCGCGCCTTGCGCCAGGCCGGCCGGCCGAGCGCGAGAAAAGCATTCAGAGCGCCCTCGGAAAACACGCGGCGATTCTGGAACTCGGAGGATTCGAAATGTCCGAGCTCCTCGAGAACCGAGAGATCGAGGACGAACTCGCCGATCGCGACGCCGACGCGCGCTGCGCCCTGAGCGGGCTTGAAAATTCCGTAAGGAAGATTCTGGATCGGGAAATGCGATTCAGGGGCGACTTCGATGAAAGATTTGAGCGCGGCTGGCATGGGCTAAAGCCATCGCACAAATAATGGACTGCGCTCAACCTAAAAGATGGCAGGGCGACGCTCTGCGGAGCTGCTGGGTTCGGCTCGACGGAATCGCTGGTTCGGCTCGACGGAGTCTCGCCCTACCAGGAGAAAATTCAGCTTTGCGGCTACAAGAGTTTCAACGCGCGCAAATCTTCGCGCGGTTCATCGAAGCTACAACTGCCGAATGAAGTCACAAACCTTCGCCGGTCTCTTATCCGCTCGAAGTCGATCTTCCAGTCCCGCCAGCCGAAGAATTCGTCATCGAATTTGAATGAGTTCACCGCTTCGTCCGCGAGCATCGCCGTCGTCTGCGCGGCGTCCCACCTGTGTTCCGCCGCCAGCACCGCCGCGCCGAGCACATTGAGAAAGCCGTGCATCTTCGTTTGCACTTCCTCGCGATACTGTCGAAGCGGGTGATGCAGACCGGCCGTGAACTTGATCGGCACCAGGTGCGTTGCGGGCACGACCAGGGCCGAAGCGATCTGCGCCGATGTCGGAAATGCATCCGCTGTTACTCCGCCCGTGCGCATTTTGTAACCGAAGGTCGGATGGCTGGCGTTGGAATTGTGCTCGGAGAGTAAAGCAATGGTTCGTTCCGCCCTCTCCGCCGGCGCTTCCCAGAACACCGGTAAACTTCCCACAATCGATCGCGCCTCTTCCAAAAGGCTTGAATCCACCTCGGCGGGCAAAAACATTTCCAGCTGGCTGATCGAGACCAGATCGACATTGTGGGCCGATAACGAACGAATGGCCGCATCCGTCTTTAGGAGCGCGTCACGAAATGCGGCCGCATTCTCCGTCTTTGGTCCGAGCGCGGATATACGGAGGGGGCGCATCGGATCGAACTGCGGAAGGAATTGCTTCGCGGCATCGAACTGCCCAACCGGCAGAACGAACGCATTGAGCATCCAGCTGTCGGGCAAACGAACGTAGCCGGCCTGATTCGTGAGCGCGGGCTCGAGTTCGAGACCGCACGGCGGAAATAGTCCGGCGTAATCAATCGAGTGCTCGAGGAGAGCGCGAAGAGAAGCGGCTGGCATTAGTCGGTTAATTGCGATGTTTAGGTTTGGGCCGTCCACGCCTCGCCAAACTGCGGCAGAGCGTCCGTGATTGTATCCCAAGGCGCGCGCGAATCCACGTAAGTATGAAATTGCAGTCGGATGCCGGGATCATCATCGAATGCTCCCATGCGTATGGAGACTTGCGGGCCATCCGGCCGTTCCCCGCCGAACAAGCTCGAGCCACAAGTGACGCAGAAAGCCTTCACCGCGCCTTCGCCTTTTCCATAAACGCGGATCAGTTCCTCGCCTTGCAGCAAATGGAACTGCTCTTTTCGCACGCGGGCCTGGGTGCAAACGGCCGTGCCGGAATGCTTCTGGCAGCGATCGCAATGACAATGGTTCGCCCGGATAAAAGGCGGCTCGACTTCGAATCGTACTCCGCCGCAAAGGCAACTCCCCCGAAATTTTTCACTCATAACAGACTCCTTCCTCATCACCGGCGGAAGAACTTCCAACGCCCAACGCTCGTCTGCAAGGCAACGGCGTGGCAGGCTCTGCCACGCCACGCTGGCAATTTTTAGCTTGTCGCCCGCGACGGACTAAAGCTAACTCCGTGCGGCGATGGCGGGGCCGCAATGAATGCAGTCCGGTTCATTGCCAGAATTGAAAGACTTCACATGAAAATCAAGCTCCTCACTCTCATCCTCACGCCGCTGTGCGCAATCACCCTTCAAGCAGGCACGCCCGCGCAGGACAAAGACTTCGTCGACAAATATAAAGCTGCCTTCGAAAAGGGTGACAAAGCCACGCTCGAATCGTTCCTTTATACCAAGGACGCGAACCCGATGGCGCTCGAGTTCTACAAGATGATGATGACGGCCGAAGCTGGCGGCAAAATCTCCAAGATCGAGCTGGTCGAGCTCACTCCGGATGACGTCAAGAAAGCGTCGGAAGTCCAAACGGGCCCGGACGGTTCCAAGGCGCAGCTGTCGCTCAAACCGACAAAGAAACTGAAGATTACGGTCGAGACAAAGGATGCCAACGGAAGTTCTTCGAGTTCGAGCGAAAATTTCATCGCGGAGAAAGATGGCAAATACGTCATCCCAGTCCCAGCGACCGTGAAGTAGTTTCGCGCTGTACCTGCTCGGGCAAGGAAGGGCAGGTCTCGAACCACCCTTCGTTGTTCAGTCCCTAGGCAGATGGCTCTCTCCCTCCATTGCGCGCAGCCCGTCATTTACTATCTGGTCGCTGGCACAGCACTCACCGTCTTTGTCGGGCTTGGCGCGATTCCATTCCGACGTGCTTCTGGAGGAGCGAAGCTTGAAGCCGCGTTTCTTCTTTCGGCGTGCGTAGCGCTCTTCGCCTGCCGCTGGCCCACTTTTCTCTGGCCCGACCCGCTCAACGTGGATGAGGGCACCTTTATCGCTTGCGCCATGAAAGCCACGGTCGACTGGGTTCCCTGGCGTGGGTTCGATGCCGGCAGTAGCGGACCCTTGAATTGCTACGTTCTCACGCTCCCTGCTCTTTTCGGAGCGGAGATCGGATTCTTCTCCGCGCGCGTCGTCGGGTTTTGTTTGATCGCAGGAGCCATCTGCGCTCTCTACTACACGGTAAGATGGATCTACGGCGAGGGGGCGGCCCGCTTATCGATTGTGCCGCCGGTGCTGCTGTTTTCCCTAACGAAAACCTCCGACTTCCTTAGCTATTCCAGCGAACACCTATCCATATTCCTTACTACCGTTGCCCTGGCCGCGGTGGCCTATCTCGCACGCGGCGCCGGTTCCAAGTCCTCCCGCGTGATAGCCTGCGCAACAGCAGGGCTATTTCTCGCCTTTCCGGTCCTGGCGAAACTCCAGGCGATGCCTATCGCTGCGGTGGTAGTTGCCTCCCTTGCGGCAGCCATCTTCATCACGCCTTTCCGTTCGTCGAATCAGAGGAGAACCGAGCTTTTGGTTTCAGGAGCGGGCTTGGTGGCCATCCCTTCGGTCGCGTTGATTATTCTCTGCGCAACCGGCATGTTCGACGATGCAGTGATCTCTTACTACAAGAGGGCGTTGCTCTACATTCGGGGTGGAGAATCCGTCGGTCTCTCCTTCTTCTTTGTTACTGTCCCAGAGTATGACTATTTCCTACTCGCCTCGCTCGTGGTTACTGTCTTCGGCGGAGTAGCTCTTTATTCGCGGGTGAAGTTGACTCGGCTCTCTCTCTGGGCATCGCTTTGCTCCATCGTCTTGCTCCTAGCCTCGTTCTTTGCCATCTACCGCGCGCATCGTCCCTTCCCGCACTATCTGCTTTTCTCCATTATTCCCGTGAGCTTCTGCGTCGCCAACGTAATCGGCCTCTTGCACCAAATAAATCTGGGCAAAGGTCGAACCGTGTTGGCGCGGAGTTTATTTGCCGTCTTGTTCCTCCTTCCAATCGGATACGCCGCACTCGCCTCCACTAATGATTTCAGTCGTCAGGCCATGGTTCCTATGCGCCAAGAGGTCTTAGCCATCGCCCGCTACGCGAAGCCCGGAGATCGGATGGTAGTTTGGGCCTGGCGACCGGAATATTACGTCAAGACGAAGACTATCATGGGAACAAGGGATCCGAGCATAGGAGAGGTCGTGGAATCATTTCGCTATCGCGAATATTTTCGCAAGCGGTTCATGTCGGATCTCAAGGCGAATCCACCGTCGGTTATTGTCGACGCCTTCGCGCCTGGAGCATTCAATTACAAAGATCGAGCTACCCAAGGGATCGAGAGCTTTCCCCTTCTCGCGGCCTTCGTGCGTGAGCACTACACGATGAGGGAAGAGGTAGCGGGCGTGCGTATTTTTGTGGCGAACGACTGGAGCCGGGCTGCCCCCAGCCCGGAAAACGGACCTCACAAATAGTTTGACTCGAAGCGCAACGGCCTGAGGGCAGGCCGTCTCCAATCTACCTCATGCAGTTGGGATGGGTGGTGGGAAGCCGCGAAGCGTTGGCTTCGACGCGAACTTGTCGGCCCAATTCACCTTGGCTGTCGCGATCATCAGTAGCGCGAGCGTGACTATCGCGCCGATGGTAATGGTCAGGCCTGTTAGCCCTTCAAAGAAGAAGCTGTAGCTGAACAGAACCATATAAGCGAACTGAGCGAGCACCGCCAGTTGAGCAAAGCGCCGGCCTACAGCAGCAAACAAGTAACCTGAGACCAGCGCGAGCGACACAGCGGCTGAGATCGCAAACGCGATCGGAAGCGGAATCAGATCGACCAGGTAGGCGAAGAGAAGCTGGAAGGCGAAGCAGCCGGCAGCGAGGAAGAAATAGTTCATAGGATGCAGGCTCACTCCCCAGACCATCCCCATCAGGACCAGCACGGCAAAGAAGAACAAAAGCGAGACCGGCGCAAAGAACGACATTCGCGAAGCCACCGGCCCGGGGTTTGCGACTGACGGCATGCCCATGGCAATAGCCTGGGCATTGATCACGTCCGGATAGGACCAGATGAAATTCCATCCGTTCGTTGTCCGCACCCGCTCCGTGGGCGAGCCGGTGCCGGCGGGGAAATCGAACTCAGAGAAGTCCGTCGCCATCGCCAGCCGAAAGTTCCGGATACGGGTCGTATCTCCAAAGGAGTAACCCCACCGATCGGTGCCGCGTGACTTGTAAGCCACGGTGAACTTCGCGCTTTGCCCGGGCGCAAGGGTGACGGCTTCCGTGATGCCTTCGGCCGTCTTGTTGTTCTCGGTGGAAGGCGTCCCCTCGATCACGAACGAGAAATCACTGTAGCTTGCATCCGCCGCGGGAAACTCGAAACGGACGTAGATAGTCTGTGTGATCTGAGTGGGATTCTGCAGGCTGTAATCGCCGTGGAAATCCACCAGGTAGGTCCGATACCAGAGAAGTCCCTTCCTCTTTGGCTCGTAGCGCAAGGAAACCGCAACATCGCTTTGGGATGGTTGGATCAGATGCCGCCCGTTCGCGCTGCCGGGCGAGTTATAGTAAATGACCGGATGCGGTTGTGTCATCACGGGCCCCCAACCGCCAGTTACTTCGGGAGCACAGCGGTTCAAGGATACTCCCGAGCGGACCAGCACGCTCGATCCGAGGATGAACCAGCCGACAGCGGTGCAAACAATGATGCCACCAATACAGATAAGTCGTTTCAGAGTCATGATCGTGAAGCCTTTCTTTTACGGAGCTTGTGTTTCTTGGAGGGTAAGGGACGAGGACGCTTGCCCGTGCGAGCGAGCAGACGCTCGAGACGTTTTTCGATGTGAGTGAGTCTCATGTGATTACTTGTTAGGTTGTGGTTTCTGGTAGAAGAACTCGGCGCGCGGGTGCTCCTTCTTGCAAAGCTCCTTGTGCAATTGAATGGCGCGGGAGGCGCCGTCCGTTTTGCCGGAAGGCGCCGATTCGACGTTGCCTTCGAAGGCCGCGATTTCATACGCAACGGGGATGCGCAGCTCCCAATCGATCCAGTGCACCAGCAGATCGGTCTGTGGCAACTCGACCGCGATCTGCCCTGAGATCGGCTTGAAGGCGGGTTTCTTCGCGGTGTAAGAGAGAGCTACTGCTGTCACTCCTTTCCCACTTGGAAGCGAGAACTCGATCACGTGCCCGCCTCGGTCGATTGGCTTGACGGGCTGTTTCTCAACATTCGATGCAAGTAACTCGCAACCTTCCGGAAGATCGACGCTCCAACGCAACGCGCGCTCGTGCCGAATCGTATAGTTGATCTCGGTCAGCAGCGCTCCGTCCGAAACAATTCTCGTTTTCGCGATCGCGGTCTCGACGACAGCCTGCGCCGTCTCCACGAGCGGCAGCCACTTTGCGGTGAGCGGCGCGTCGCCGAGAAAGACCAGGTGATTTTTTCCGTCCGCTTTCTCGACCAGCCAGAGAGGTAACTGCCGCGGCACGGCGGCTTGGGTCGCCGCCGTCAGCTCCAGTCCTTCCACCGGCACGACAACAAAAAGCGGCGGATTGTTTTCGCCATCGACCAACCGTGGGGATTTCAGATTCCATTCGCCGCCGGTCAAGGGCTGCGGGAAATCGTATTCAATCTCCAGTTCGCGCCGGAGAACGTCGCGGGTTTGCCAGCGCAAATGCACCCGGCGGCTTTGGTTCTCGCCGGTAGTCGCCTGCCAGTCTCCAAGATCGGGGCCGGTGATCTTAGTGACGTCGACACCCGCCGGAAATTCCAGCTCCATGGCCAGGCCGGAACCGTGATCGGTATTCGCGGCGAGATGCGCGATGTAGTTTAGTTTGCCATCACCGAATTGCACGAGCGCTTGCGCGTCGAGTTTCCATCGGCTCGGCGTGGGCGGCACGAGCGCCTTCTCCGGGATCACATCGAAATCCAGTTGTTCTTGTGCCGGTAACCGGAAACTGGCGCGATCCTTCTCGGAGGAAAGCTGAGTCGCGTCCGCGAGCCGCAGCGTCTGCTTTTCGGGAATCCCCGCAACTGCGAGCGTGTTGATCGCCGCGGGCGAGATGGCGAGGCGGAAATGCGCGCCATCTGTAGTGCCAGTCAATTTTACCGCGAACTTGATTCGCAGCTTCAGCTTACCGGCTCGATTTGTGACCAGTGCGTAATGGCCTTCGCGCGTGATCAACTGCACATCGGCCGGCTCGATTTCATCGATCTGGGTTTGCGCGCCGAGAAGCGGAATGACCGTCCATTCATCCGTGAAGCTCTGCGTTTCGTAATGGACCACGCCAGTGGCCTGATCGCCTTTGAGGATGAGTTGGTAACGTGCGGCAAGGAGCGTGGCTTCGACCGGTGGCTTGCGTTTTTCCGGTGTCTCGTGTTGCGCGGCCTGCCAGAGTGTCTTTAGCTCGGCGTAAGGCAAGGTCACGCGAGCGTCGCCTAAATCCGGAGTGGTAGCGGGTCCGGCCGCGAACGCGCACGCGCCAAAAACGAGCGCCGCGATCTGGGCACAAATGTGTTTAACCATGCCCTTGTATCGTGTGGGACTGTTAAGCCTTGATGAAGTTCGCGTGAAACTTCGATGAAGTTCCAATCGTCTTCCTCCTCTACCTCTTCCCTCTACCTCTTCCCCTTCCTCTAAATCGCAAAACGGAGAACAGAGGTAGATGCTTTCGATTCGTTAGGCCGCGGTAAAAACTACCGTAAAGGTGGTGCCCTGGCCCAGCTTGCTGCGAACAGAAATCCTACCGCCATTTGTATTCACGATCGACCTGGCAATCGCCAGACCGAGCCCGGTGCCGCGGTTTCCCGTGCGCGGGTTCTCCGTGGTGAAGAAACGATCGAAGACCTTCGGCAATAATTCCAGCTCGATCCCCGCACCTTCATCCCTGACTTCAAATTCAATCGAACCATCCTGACAGTGGACGCGAAATCGCACTTCGCGGCCTACGGGTGTAAACTGCAGGGCGTTATCCAGCAAGTTCGTCAGAAGCTGTTTCAATTGCAGCTCCGAAATTCTGCTTGGCAGCGGCTCGTCCGCGATCTCCGAATGGAAGACAATGCCACTATCCGCGGCGCGGCGGTGATAGACTTCGGCGATCTCGCGCGCAACGGCGCCAGCATCGATCGACGTTGCTTCACCCGCGGCCGGTTGCGTTTCGATCCGCGAGAGCTTCAACAACTCGCTGACGATGCGATCGAGCCGCTCGACCTCGGTCTGGATGTTGGTAAGGAACCTGGCCCGCGCGACCGGATCATCGGCGGCGGGACCTTCCAACAGTTCGGCCGATCCGCGAATGGTTGCCAGCGGCGTCTTCAACTCATGGGAAAGATTCGTCGCCATCTCTTCGACGTATGCTTTTCCCTCCAGTTTCTCGCGCATCCGGCCCACCGCGCGCGCGAGCGTGCCCAGCTCGCTCCGCGTCCACGTTTCCAATCGCACATTGCTCTCGCCCGCGGCGATGCGCTCAGCCTGTGAGGCCAGCGCCCAGATGATGCGCGTGATGTAAGCCGAAAGCGCATAAGCCATCGCGGCCGCCAGGACCAGCGCGATCGCGCCCGGCAGGAGAAGGTTCTCGAGCGAGCGCGAAATGAAGTTGCGAATGCGATTCGTCGACTTCGATACACTAACCGCACCGACGATCTTCCCGTCAACGAAGACCGGCAATGTGCTATAAATGTTTACTCGCTGATGCGGCTTATCGAGTTCCCAGCGCGAACCATATTGGCCACTAAGCGCGTGACGGACATCTGTCCACTTCGAGAAATCCTCACTCGTCGCCACGCCCTTGGTATCGAAGATGACGCGCCCGCTCGGATCATAAACGAGCAGCCGCGTATCCACCTCCGCCTTGGTGAAGCCAAACAAGCGCGCCTTGATTTCATAAGTCTCGTTCAGATTCGAATAAACCCGCGACAGCTCCGCGGCGACCTTTCCTGAATCCGCTCCGAATTGTCCATACAAGCGCGCATAGAACTCGCTGACCACGGCCGCGGTGTCGATCATCCCCTCCTCCGTCGAGTGGAGATAGCTCGTCTCGATGCTCGTGCGAACCTTCCACGAAATGTAGGTTAGCGGCAGGATCAACACCGCGAGGTGAAAGACGAATACCTTCCAGTGAATGCTGTGCAACCCCGGGAAACGCATCTATAACTCCCGCGCTCGATAGCCGATGCCGCGAACCGTTTCGATGAACTCGAAGTTGCCAAATTTCCTGCGCAGGCTTTTCACATGCACGTCGATGGTGCGATCCGTCACCAGCCCGCCTTCGCCCCACGCGCGGTTGAGCACCTGTTCGCGGGTAAAGACGCGGCCGGGATGCCTAACGAGTAGTTCGAGGAGCTTGAACTCCTGCGCCGTCAGGACGATTTCGCGTCCCTGGCAATGGATGCGAAACTTCTCGGGATCGATCGTGATCGGTCCGTAACGCAACTGACTTTCCGTTGGATCCTCTGCCGGTGGCTTTGCCGGCCGATGATTGCGCCGCAAGATCGCCTTGATCCGGGCGAGCAGCTCCCGCGGACTGAATGGCTTGACCACGTAATCATCACCGCCGATTTCGAGACCGACCACGCGATCGATTTCGTCGGCGCGAGAAGTGAGAAAAATCACCGGCACATCGGAGAACGTGCGCACGATCCGGCAAACTTCGAACCCATCGATATCGGGCAATCCGACATCCAGGACGATGAGGCCCGGCGAAGAACGTCGCGCTATCTCGGCTGCTTCGCGTCCGCGCTGGGCGGTTTGGACCTCGTAGCCATCAGCCTTGAGCGCGTATTCCAGCACATCGGAAATGCGCGGATCGTCTTCTACTACCAGGACCTTCATGGAGTCAGCCACGGTAAGTGATTTTTGGATACGCGCATGCGAAAGGCTTCTTCTCTGGGGAGCGCAGGCTGCCAGCCTGCAGTTGCCGGCAGCTTGCCGGCAACACCTTTTGCGAACCAAACATCCTTTTGAGCGGCAACTGGACCGATGCGTCTCGGCAGGCTGACGAGACGTGCAGGCTGGCAGCCTGCGCTCCCCAAGGAAGAGCTTTTGCTCGCCCCCCCACCCAACGCCCCATCGTCCATCACCACGCTTGCCTTCTCCGCAGAGGTACGCGCATGATCGCAAAATGATTGAGAACGAAAATACCGCGATCGTGCGCCGTTGGTTTGAAGAGCTGTGGAACCAGCGCCGGCTCGAAACGATCGACGAGCTTCTGGCTCCCGATGTGGTCTCATACGATCTTGCCGGCCCTGGCGCCACCATTTACGGCCGCGAGGCCTTTCGTGCCGCCGCGCAAACATTGCTCGCCGCTTTCGGCGAAACGCATTTCACCGTTGACGATATCTTCGGGGTCGAAGACCAGGTAGCTGTCCGTCTTAGCCTGCGTCTCAAGCACACCGGCCCACTTGGCGGCCTGCCACCGACTGGCAAGGTAGTAACGGTTCCCGTGATGTGCATGATCCAAGTGCGCAACGGCAAGATAATGAGCGGATGGAACAATTGGGACGTCGCCACCGCCCTGCGGGCAGCGAACGCCCCGCCCGAACAAACGACCATCCTTTGAGGCAACGCATTTGAAGGCACTTCGCTCTTCCAGCAGACTTGTTAACCTTAGCTGATGCGCCGGGTTATTCTTAGAGTTGTCCTGATCGTTGTTTGCCTTGGAGCACTTGGCTTCGGCTGGATTTTTGGCGGCAGGCACCTAGCCCTCTTTCTTGACGGATTCGGAACTGTAGAGATGGAACGAATACCCGTGACCGAGCTTAGCTATGAAGGCGCTCAAACTGGTGGAATCTTCCACTTGGGCGACAGAATGCTCAGCTCTGTGGGGCCCGATAATCGTCCAGTCCCGTTGAGTATCGTGCCCGACGTTAACAATAAGTTAGTCCTCTCTGTTTCCGGTAAGTCGTTTCCACTCGGAGAACTCGTGCCGGCCTCGGCTCCAGAATCCGGCGCTACCTTCACGGTCAGAACGGACAAGGCGGACGAAGCCTTGCTTACAGTTCGCCGAAGCCTTCTTAGTTGGGCGACCCCGTTCGATTTCAACTTCTTGACGGGGCATGCTCCGTCGTGGAAGCGGTATCGTTACTATCAATTAACCTGGCAGAAACATTCGGGCGCGAAGCTGGATTTGCTATGGCGTTACGAACAGTACTACTATCCTTCAGATGGCTGGACTGGCGGCGACATGACCCGCGAAGGCATTAGCGGCCTGATCAAGGTAGAGATAAAGGCCGAATAATGTTTGTGAAGACGACAGCACCATTCCACCGAGCAACGACCTGGAATCGGCCATCGTGATCACCTTGCCGGCAAACGCCGCGCAGTACACACATAGTGCCCGGTGTGAATGGAGCCATCGGTGTAGCTGTGGTACGCCTTGAACTAGAGCATGTGATGCACTTTGATAACAGCTTTCCGGTAGGGCGAGACTCTGTCGAGCCGGAGGAAAAGCGCCGGCCCGGCTCGACAGAGTTTCGCCCTACCAATGGGTGCTTCTCCCAACATGACACGCTCCAGAAGGAGAGTGACTCGTTGCGGCGAGCGCCTCTACAATGCTCGTCCCCGAAGCTTTTCTTCTGGTCCAAGCTCATGAGTCTTTTTGCCAAGGCAAAAGAAAAATATTACAGCGGTCTGGCCTTTGCCCAGACTGCGATCGCGTTAAGTCCATCAGGCGTTTTGTTCGGAGCGCCTCGCCGTTCTTTTCGCGCATAGCGAAGGCAACAAAAGGGAAATTCGGAGGTGCTTATGTTGAATAGGATCCGTGGCAACGCAATGATTCAACCGAGAGCGAAGGGCTGGCAGGCTGCGCTCGGAAGGCGTAAATTTCTGCTCGCCTGCTCGGTCGCGCTTTTCTTTCTTGCGGGCGAAGCGCGTGCGCAAACCAGCGCCTTCACCTTTCAAGGACGGCTCAACGACAGCGGCGTGCCGGCCAATGGCAACTACGACCTGGAACTCAAGCTGTTCGATACGCCTGCTCCGGGCACCGACGCTAGAGGCGACAGGAGGCCAGGTAGTCGCGGGAACGACCTTTAGTGGTGGGCAGTTTTCCATGCAGGCCGGGTTCTGGACTGCGCCTTCTGCCAAGCTGGTAAACATTTCCACACGTCTGCCTGTGCTAGGCGGCGACAATGTCCTCATCGGCGGGTTTATTGTTACTGGCACTCAAAGTAAGAAGGTAATTATCCGCGGCATAGGGCCATCGCTTCCTTTGGCAGGTGCGCTGGCCGATCCTACCCTGGAGCTTTATCAAGGCGATACTTTGCTGGAATCCAACGATAATTGGATGGATAGCCCGAACAAGCAGGCGATTATCGATACCACTATTCCACCCAGTAACCCGCTCGAGTCCGCGATCGTGCCAAGTGTAGCGCCCGGCGCTTATACAGCCATCGTTCGTGGAGTAAACAATGGCACCGGGATAGGAGTAGTCGAAGCCTACGATCTGGATCAAACGGCCAACTCGGAACTGGCTAACATTTCCACGCGCGGATTCGTGCAGACGGGCGATAGTGTTTTGATAGCGGGAACGATTATCGTAGGCGAGGCCCAGAGAGTCATCGTCCGTGCCCTTGGCCCGTCTCTGCCGCTCTCTGGCGCCCTGGCCGATCCGACGCTCGAGCTGCGAGACGGTAACGGCGGCTTGCTGGATTCCAACGACAACTGGGTCGATAGCCCAAACAAGCAAGCCATCATCGATAGCACGATCCCGCCTTCGAACGACCTGGAGTCGGCGATTCTGCGAACGTTGACTCCAGGCAACTACACCGCGGTTGTGCGTGGTGTGGATGGCTCTACCGGCATCGCGGTCGTAGAAGTTTACGCGCTAAATTAGCCAGATCTTGCAACGCCGCTGCGCGGTCTGCCAGGAGAGAAGAACCCACCCTCACGTCCCGTTCGCTTCTAAGCTTGATTTAGAGGTTGGTTTGCGTTGGAATGGTGCGTGTCCGGAAACAACTGCGCGGGTTTAGAAAACGCCTTTGTCACGACGCACTGGAGCGTAGTGCTGGCGGCACAAGAGCGATCTCCGGCCGCGGAAGCAGCCTTGGAAAGGCTTTGCCGGACCTATTGGTGGCCGCTTTATGGATTTGTCAGGCGGCAAGGTCATAGTCCCGAAGAAGCGCAGGATCTGACGCAAGGTTTTTTCGCGATGCTGCTGGAGCGAAGAGATTTCGAGAGTGTCCGGCGCGAGAAAGGGCGCTTGCGTTCCTATCTGCTTGTCTCGCTCAAGAATTTTCTGGCGAAAGCGCATCGCCGGGAGATGGCCGTGAAGCGAGGAGAAGGTCAAACGCTTGTCCCCCTGGACGAGCTGCTGGCGCGGGAGAGCGCCGACCTGGAGCCGGCGGACACTCTGAGTGCCGACAAAATTTATGAGCGCCGCTGGGCTTTGACGTTGCTTGAACAAGTGCTGGCGCGTCTCGAGGACGACTATCGAGTGGCCGGTAACGCGCCTCTGTTCGAACAGCTCAAGGAATTACTCGCCGATGAACCGGGCCGTCCGTCGCAGGCGGACATTGCCGCTGGATTAGGAATGACGGAGAACGCGGTGAAGCAGGCGTTTCACCGCTTGCGCCAGCGTTACCGGGAGTTGTTGCATGAAGAGATTGCACACACCGTCGCGGCGCCGGGCGATGTCGAGGATGAGCTGCGTCATTTCATTTCTGTGTTGCAAACGTAACCAATGAAAGAATTCCGGGCAGTACAAGTCGAGACGACAGATGGACAGAGAACCGGGATGATAAACGCGGCCAGAGTTTGCGCAAAGTGCGGAGCGGCGGTCTTCGCGGACGAACCGCGAGGTTTTTGCAGCATTTGTTTGTTCAGGACCGGCTTGGGCGGGTTCGGGGAGGAAAATGACGCGGCGCCTGAACCAGCCGCTGCGCCCATTCAGATGGATTTCGGCGACTATGAGTTGCTCGAGGAAATCGGCCGCGGTGGTCAGGGTGTGGTATATCGCGCGCGGCAGAAGAGTCTCAATCGCACAGTCGCACTGAAAGTAATTGGCCTTGGTCGTTGGGCGAGCACGCCCCATTTGAAACGATTTCGTCACGAGGCGGAGGCGGCGGCCAGTCTGGAGCATCCGCAAATCGTTCCGATCTACGAAATCGGCGAGCGCGATGGCTCCTGTTACTTCAGTATGAAATTTGTCGAAGGCGGTCAGCTCGACGAGGTCGTTAGGCGCGAGCGGATGTCAACCCGGCACGCCGCGGAATTGGTGGTAAAGATTGCGCGGACGGTTCAATTCGCCCATGAGCGCGGAATTCTTCATCGCGACATTAAGCCAGGCAACATTTTGTTAGATCGACATGGCGAACCCCATTTGACCGATTTCGGTTTGGCGCGCCTGATCGAACAGGAAAGCACGGTCACAAACTCATTCGATGTCATGGGCACTCCGAGCTACATGGCGCCGGAGCAAGCCGCGGGTCGCACCAGGGAGCTGACAGCTGCCGCCGATGTTTACGGACTTGGCGCGGTCTTTTATCAGATGCTCACCGGCCAGCCGCCATTCGCAGGTGGCACGACCTACGAAACGATTCGATTAGTCATCGAGACCGAGCCGCGGAATCCGCGGCTTTGGAATCCAAAAGTAGATGTCGATCTTGCGACGATCTGCCTCAAGTGCCTGGAGAAGGATCCGAAAAAGCGTTATGAGAAGGCCGAATCGCTCGCCCAGGATGTCGAGAGATGGCTTCGTCATGAGCCCATTCGCGCCCGTCCCACCGGCATTTTCGCGCGCGGACGAAAGTGGGTGCGGCGCAATCCAGCCGCCGCCATCTCAGCGGCCTCGCTGGCCGGTCTGGCGATTGCGGTGGGCGTCCTCATTTGGAGAAGCGACTTCATCCGCCCTTTGCCCTCAACTGGCATCGCCGTGTTGCCTTTCGAAAATCTGAGTGAAGACAAAGACAACGCCTACCTGGCCGAGGGAATCCAGGACGAGATTCTGACGCGTTTATCGAAGATTGCTGACCTGAAAGTCATTTCTCGGACATCTACGCAAAATTACAAGAGCCGGCCGGAAAACCTGCGTGACATCGCTAGGCAACTTGGCGTCGCCCACATCCTGGAAGGAAGCGTGCAGAAGAGCGGCGGGGCCGTGCGCGTCAACGTGCAGCTGATCAAAGCGGCCAACGGTTCTCATCTTTGGGCCGACACCTATGACAGAAGACAAATTGACATCTTCTCAGTCGAGACTGAGGTGGCCAGGGCCATCGCTGATCAGTTGCGGGCGAAGCTCACTGGTCAAGAAGAGCAAGTTATCGCGGACAAACCAACCGGCAACCCCGAGGCCCACGATGCCTACCTGCGCGGGCTGGCTTATAGTCTGAGAACTACATACGTACCGGCCAACGCCCTTGCTGCACAGAAATATCTCAGGGAAGCGGTGCGGTTGGACCCGAAGTTCGCCCTTAGCTGGGCGTTGCTGTCATACGTGGATGCGCGCGAATACATCACACGAAATCTGCAACCAACGCTTGCCCTCCGTGAGGAGACACGGCGGGCGGCTGAAACTGCGCTTACTCTTCAGCCGAAGCTCGGCGAGGCGGTACTGGCCAAAGGGTATTATCATTACGCCTGTCAAAAGGATTACAAGAGTGCCGAGCGTTACTATGAGCAAGCACGCCAGCTCCTGCCGAATAGCAGCCGGATTCCTGAATTGCTGGCCTACGCCGCGCGGAGGAGAGGCCGGTGGGACCAGAGCGAGTCGTATTTCAACGAAGCCGAGCGGCTTGACCCGCGCAATGTTTATCTGCTTACCCAGCACGCACAAACCCATATCTTACGCCGCCATTTCCCTGAAGCGCTGCGAAAGCTTGAGCAGGTTCTCAACATTACACCGGACGATCCCGACACGCTCGCGATAATGGCGGCTATCGCACAAGCGGAGGGCGACCTGCCGCGGGCTTCGGCCCTCCTTGCTCCGATCCGCCTGGCGGTCGACGACCCCAGCGTGTTAAAGACACAAGTTTACCAGGCGATCCTGGAGCGCCACCCTGCACCGGTCATCGCTGCGTTAAAGGAAATATTGGTGAAGCCTGATTCCGCGTTGGGTTTTTACAATGGTGAACGGCGCTTCTGGTTAGGCTGGGCGCAAGAAGTGGGCGGCGACCATGCCGGCGCCCAAGAAACGTGGCAACAGGCGCGTAGCGAACTGGAATCTTTCCTCGAGGAGCAGCCGGAAAATAATAGCCTGACTGAAGGTTTGGCCCTGACCAATATGTTTCTTGGGAATAAAGCCGCAGCGTTGTCTTGGGCCGAAGGCGCGATCGCCGCGATCCCGATCGAGAAAGACGCGATGACTGGTCCTCGAGAGCTCGAGATTCTCGCCCGGGTAGCGGCGCAGGCCGGAGAGCCCGACCGCGCGATTGCCGCTTTACAGAAGCTGCTCTCGATCCCGTACAGTGGCGCCCTGGTTGAGAGCGTGCCGCTCACTCCTGCGCTGCTCCGCCTTGATCCAATGTTCGATCCGCTGCGGAATCACGCCGGATTCCAGAAACTCGTCGCGCCCAGCTCGCCGAAAGAAGCAGTAGATCGGTAGCAGCGACTCACTCAATCCCTGTCCGCAGCCGCTAGCCGCGTTGCTCTGGCGCGACATTTTGTTTGGGCACAGATCACGCAACTCTTATCGTGCAAGACTCAGCTGCGCTCTGACACTTCTCTTTGCGCGCCCGAAGCCTGGCGCGCCGTAGTGCCGCAGCTGCGCGACGAGACAGCGTAGTATTCAACATTTTTCAAATTTTCCGCGTAACCTCGCGCCAGATTTCGGACAGTACCCCGGTGAATGGCCACAAACGACCTCTGCCCTCACCGGAAGGCTGAAACGGCTGACGGCTTTGCGTCGAACCGGTCAGCCTTGCGGATAAACCCGGCACCGTTCCGCCTTCCTTCGTCCCGTTTATCTTCCCCTCGGAGAGCGCAGAGATCGCCGGGGAAACAGGACGAAAAAACTCTCACCAACTCCGCCCTCTCTGCGTCCTCCGCGGTTAATTTCTCATGATGCGAGTGAGAATCAGGGATCAGGGATCAGAAATCAGTCCGTCGCAGGCGTCTCCAATCCATTACCAGACTCTCTTCTTACCAAGACCGCGGGAAACCCAGGGGAAATTTAGGAGGCAGATATGTTAAATAAAATGAAGCGTCAGGGTGTGATTCAACCGGAAGCGCGCGTTGGCAAGGCAATGCTCGAGTTCCATAAACTGCTGCTCGCCTGTGTTCTAGGGCTTTTATTTTTTGCCCCCGGAGCGCGGGCGCAAAGCAGCGCCTTCACTTTTCAAGGACGGCTCAATGACAGCGGTGTACCGGCCAATGGCAATTACGATATGCAACTCAAGCTCTTCGATACGGCCGCTTCAGGCACCGGCACGCAAATCGGCTCGACTGTCACCCTCCCTGGCGTAAAGGTAACAAGCGGAGTCTTCACCGTGCAGTTGGATTTCACCGCCGCCGCGTTTCCCGGCGCCGATCGGTTTGTGGAGGTGGGAGTCACGCCTGCGGGTAGCGGCAATCCGTTGACCATCCTCGATCCGCGGCAGCCGATCACGCCGGCGCCTTATGCGCTTTACAGCCTTAATGCGACCACAGCGACGACCGCTGCTAACGCTACTAATGCCACTAACGCTACTAATGCCACTAACGCCACTAACGCCACTAACGCCACGAACGCCACGACCGCAACCACGGCGACGAATTCCACCGAGCTAAATGGGATAGCTGCAAGCCAGTATGTCTTGACGAGCGATTCTCGTCTCGCTGACGCCCGGCCACCGACACCCGGCTCTACTGACTACATTCAGAACACGGTCTCGCCGCAGCCGGCGAACTTCAACATCGCCGGCAACGGCCAGGTCAGTGGAACTCTGACGGCCGGCAGCAAAATCGGAATTGGCACGACAGTGCCGCTCGCGCCGCTCGACGTGCGCGGGAACGTGTTCATCGGCCTGACGGCCGATCCCGCTTCTCCGGGAGGGAATTCTCTTTTCCTCGCTAATGATGGCGGCGATCCGCACAACTCGTTCCGCCTCGATGCGGCGGGCAACAATCTCTTCATCATCGGTCACTCAAATCCCGGCGCTGCCTCCGATACCGGCATCATCTTTCGCACCGCCGCGAAAGGGGCAGGCGAAGTGGACCAGGTTAAGATCGATGCGGTTGGGAATGTGGGTGTCGGCACTGATTCGCCGCAAACAAAACTGGATGTCAGAGGCGATGTAAAGCTGGGCAGCACGGGCCAGCTTTTCGCGCCGGGCGGGGAAGAGAA
This sequence comes from Spartobacteria bacterium, assembly GCA_003134785.1. GTDB lineage: Bacteria > Verrucomicrobiota > Verrucomicrobiia > Chthoniobacterales > UBA10450 > AV80. The sequence goes on along the minus strand of PLCN01000011.1, from coordinate 50,982 downwards.
TCTGCGCATTGTTCGCGGCGTGATCAATCCGGACGGAACTGTTTCCAGGGGAGTCGGTTTTCAGGCGACTCGCAACGTTGATGGTGGTGGAGCCATTACTTACACGATCACCTTTGACACCCCTTTCCCAGCCGCCCCAATCATAACAGTAACGCCCTTTTTTGGCCCCACCGGCGTTGTAGTCGCCCTGACTACAGGAGCGAGCTCAAGCTCTGTCGGGATAAGCTTGTGTGGTGTTAGCGATTCTTCCGCCCTTGCATGTGCCAATCGCGAGGGTGCTTTCCATTTCATCGTTATCGGACCGCGATGAGACAGACACGCAATCAAGGAGCCACGGCTGAAAGCATCGGTGAACTAATATGAAGAACTCAACTACAGCGGATCGCTGCCGGTTTCTTCTGGCATCGCTCGCGCTGGCGCTTGCTTTGATTGCACAGAGAAGCAACGGCCTTGATCTTTCTACCGGCGTGATTGCCGGCGGCGGCGGAACGAGCATGGACGCGGGAAACCTGACGCTGGACGCAACCATTGGCCAGGCCGCCGCGGGGACAATTCTCAGCGGCGGACAGTTTTCCATGCAGGTCGGCTTCTGGTTTACGGCTATACCTGGCCTTGTCGCTAACGTCTCTACTCGCCTCCCGGTTGGCACGGATGATAATGTCCTGATCGAGGGTTTCATCGTCCAAGGCCCGGCCGGCTCGACCAAGAAAATCATCGTGCGCGCGATTGGCCCTTCGCTCGTTCCCTTTGGAATAACGGACGCACTAGCTAACCCCACCCTGGAGATCCATGATGCCAGCAACGCCATCGTTGCGAGCAATGACGACTGGAGAGTCACTCAGCCAGGCGGCCTTATCATCGCCGATCAATCCGCGGAGATCGCCGCGAGCGGGTTCGCACCGAGTAATGACCTCGAGTCGGCGATTATCGCGAACCTTACTCCAGGCAGTTACACCGCGGTCGTGCGCGGCTTGGGCAACACCGTTGGCACAGGAGTGGTGGACGCCTTCGATCTCAGCGCCTCGTCTCCCGCCCAGCTTGCCAACATCGCTACCCGAGGTCTTATTCAACCCGGCGATAAACTCATGATCGCGGGTTTCATCATCCAGAACGGGCCGGTCAGAGCCGTGGTGCGCGCGATAGGACCTTCCTTGAGCGCCTTTGGCATTACCAATGCGCTGGCCGATACCACTCTTCAGCTAAGGGACGGGAATGGCGCCATCGTGGTCGAGAACGACGACTGGAAGGTCCGCACCGACGGCAGTAGTCAGCAGGCAGAACTCGAAGCTACTGGTCTGCAACCGACTAACGATCTGGAAGCGGCTTTTGTTACCACTCTTCAACCCGGCCAATATACCGCCCAGGTGCGAGGCAAGCCCGAGACCACTGGCATCGGCGTGGTCCAGGTTTACTTCCTCCAGTAGCAAGAGCCGAAATCTCGATCTTTCCGCGTAACCGCGCGGCATATTTGGGACAGTACCCCTGTGAATGGCCACAAACACACTCCGCCTTCACCGAAAAACTGAAACGAAACGGCCTGGGGAGATTCAACCCCAAGCGCGCTTTGGGAAAAGGCATGCTTCGGTTTCACAAACCTCTGCTCGCCTCCTTTTTGGGGTTTTTAGCTTTGCTCCTGAAGGGCGGGGATATTCATGAAACAGGGCCCGCTTATCCTGGCTATCGCGGTGTTCAGTCTAGCGATTGGACCGGGCGCTGCGCAAGCAGCGACGCGGACAGTCACCAGTCTCAATGATAGCGGCGGTGGGACATTGCGCGACACGCTTGCTGCTGCGGCGGCGGGAGACACGATCCAGTTCTCCGTCACCGGACAAATCAAGCTGGACAGTTCTCTGACGATTACCAAGAACGTTACGATAAGCGGTCCAGGACAAGCTCAACTGACCGTGACACGGGATAGCGGCACCGTCCTTCTTTTTGTCATCAATAGCGGTCTTACCGTGAGCATTTCAGGTATCTCAATCACGAACGGACAGGGGGGCGATTTTCAGCCCGGGGGCATCCTAAATCATGGCAACCTGACCCTAGCGTCCTGTAGTTTCAGCGCGAATGCCAGCCAATACGGGGCGATTTTCAGTGATGGCCCGCTGACTGCCACCGACTGCGTTTTCAGCAATAACAGTTCGGGCGCTATTACCAACGAGGGCCCCGCGACACTTACCTCCTGCACTTTCACAAGCAACGGCCCAGGGGGCGCCATCGAAAATGCAGCGACGGCGCAGTTAATGATCAATGGCTGCACTTTTAGCAATAACACCGGCGGTCAAGGTGGAGCGATTGGCAACTTTTTCGAGAATGCATCTGTTACGGTACAGAATAGTTATTTCTACGAAAACAGCGGTAATGTAGGCGGCGCGATCTGGGGCCAAACCAGTACGATCACGATCGTCGGTTGTACCTTTGCCAAGAATACTGCCCAAGCGAACGGCGGCGCGGTTTATAATGATAGCGGATCTCTTACTGTGCGTAACTCTACCTTGGTCGGGAATAGTGCGGCCATTGGGGGTGGCATCTACAACCAGGGCTACGGTAATGGTTATACGGGGAACGCCACCGTTACCACGAGCACGCTTTCCGACAATAGCGCCCCCAATGGCGGAGGTATCTACAACCAGGGGACAAATAACGGCCGGGGTCTCTTGATCCTTGAAGATACGATCCTCTACAGCGCGAACACTACGCCCGGCGCTAATCTTATCAGTACTGGCCCGGGCGCGAGCGTCACGTCGCATGGTTACAACTTAAGCAGTGACAATGCCAACGGTCTCCTCACCGCTGCCGGTGACCAGATCAATACCGATCCCAAGCTCGGCCCGCTGCAAGACAACGGCGGCCCAACGCAAACGATGGCTTTGCTTCCCGGCAGTCCGGCCTGGGACAAAGGCAAGAGCTTCAGCCTGACCGCCGATCAACGTGGATCGCCGCGGCCAGTTGATATTCCCAGCATATCCAACGCGAGTGGGGGCGACGGCAGCGATATCGGCGCGGTCGAAATGGATGCCATCCAGACTGGGCCCGCCTTTGTGGTCACAACGACTGACGATCACGACGATGGGGCCTGTAGCTTCGCCGATTGCGCGCTCCGCGAAGCTATCAATGCGGCCAACGCTACTTCTGGATCTACCGTTAGCTTCAAGAACCAGGTGACGGGCGTTATCACTTTACAGGCGACTCTAGGCGGCCTCACGATCAGCAATTCCGTTACCATCGTTGGACCTGGTGCGCGGGCGCTGGCTGTCAGCGGGAATGGCACAGTCCGCGTTTTCAATTTCTCCAGCGGCACCAGCGTGATTTCTGGCCTAACGATTCAAGACGGATTTGCGGCGGGAGCGACCGGGCAAGCAGGCACGGGTGGCGGGATTCTTAACGCAAGTTCCTTGACCGTGAATGACTGCATGTTCACCGGAAATAGCGCAACTGGCGGCAACGGCTCCGGCCCAGGCGGCTCTGGCGCCAAGGGAAACGGCGGCGCGATTTATAGCGCCGGCACTCTCATCCTGAATCGCTGCACGTTTTCCGGAAATACGGCTACGGGCGGTAACGCCGGAGCCGGCATAACCAGAGGGCCCGGCGGCAATGGCGGCGCGGGCCAGGGCGGTGCGGTCTTCAACGAGGCAGCCCATTCTCTGACGCTCACCAGTTGTTCCTTCTTCGGGAACATCGCTCGCGGTGGTAACGGCGGCAACGGCGGCAGCACCGGTGGTAACGGTGGCGCGGCACATGGAGGAGCTATCTGCAACGCGGGGCAGATCACGATGACGGCTTGCACGATAAGCAGCAATGCCGGCGGCAACAGCAGTGGAGGCACCGGCCCCGGTGGCAACGGTTCGCCAGGTCCAGCCAGTGGCGGGATCGCAAACCTTAGCGGAGGCGCCGCGATCGTGAGGGACACGATCAGCGCGAACAACACCGCGAACGGCGGCGCCGGCGCGGATGTTGACGGCGCATTCACCTCTGGTGGTTACAACTTGTTAGGTACCGCCGACCATAGCACGGGCTTTACCGCCATCGGAGACATCAAAGGCACCGATGCCTCGGTCTTGAACGCGGGCGTGCTCGGGCCGCCGTCGAACAATGGCGGACCGACCGACACCTTTAACCTGACATCAAACAGCCCGGCGATCGACGCCGGAAAGTCCTTCGGTCTAACAACCGATCAACGCGGATTGACCAGGATACGGGACAATCCAAGTATCGCTAACGCGACCGGAGGCGATGGCAGCGACATCGGCGCGATTGAAGTCCAAAATTTTGGGCAGCTGCCGACACCAACACCGACACCTGCTCCAACCACTACGCCTACTCCTAACCCCACACCCATACCTACCGCTACACCTATTCCTAATCCCACACCTGTACCTACCACCACACCTACTCCTAATCCCACACCCGTGCCTACCGCCACGCCTATCTCTACTCCTACACCTACACCTACACCATCGTCCGGCAGCTTGGGTAACATTTCGACGCGGCTTCAAGTAGGCACTGGGAACAACGTCTTATTTGCCGGCTTCATCATCCAGGGGAGCGCCTCCAAGACCGTGCTCATCCGGTCCGCGGGTCCTTCGCTCACATCATTTGGTCTCCCGGGCGCGTTGAGCGATCCGCAGCTGGAACTCCACGATGCCAACAGCACCATCGGGACCAACGACGATTGGCAGACGACCCAGCTCGGCGGAGTGATTACCTCCGATCAAGTCGCTGCGATCCAAAACAGCGGCGCGGCCCCACTCGATCCGGCGGAGCCGGCCATCATAGCGACGCTGCCTGCGGGAGGTTACACCGCGATCGTGCAGGGAGTGGGCGGCAAGCAAGGCGTAGCGACCGTGGAAGTGTACGACTTAAGCCCGAATAACGGAGCCACCCTCGCCAACATCAGTACGCGAGGATTTATCCAGACAGGAGACAACGTCATGATCGGCGGCTTTATTGTCGTGGACCAGGCCTCGACAGTACTTATCCGCGCCACCGGCCCCTCCTTAATCCCCTTCGGGATCAATAACGCTCTGGCCAACCCGCAGCTCGAGCTCCATGACGCCAATGGCGCGTTAGCGGGGAACGATGATTGGCCGACCACGCAACTGGGCGGGATCATTACCAGCGACCAGTCCGCCGCCATCCAGAATAGCGGACTGGCTCCGGGCGACCCGGCGGAGTCAGCGATCATCGCCACCCTGGCGCCGGGAGCTTACACTGCGATCGCGCAAGGGGTGAACGACGGGACCGGCGTGGGACTCGTCGAAGTTTACGCGCTGCCATAGGCCGACAGCTCCCGGCTCCCAGACCAACCCGCGGTTCCAGCAGCGTAATTACGCTTTACGCGGAGCGCCATCTCGTCGATGGTAGTTCTCGCGTCAAGTTTGCGAGCATCCACCATCTTGCCTTCTTCCCGCAAATGACAGGCGGACGAAGGGTTCGTTCGTTGCGACAGGGAGATTATTTGCTTATGAACGAGAGACACTATCGGAATCATTTCTGGCTTGCCGGCGCCCTGGTCTTTTTGCTGGCCGCGGTTTCCGCGCAGGCTGACACCCTGACGGTTAACAGCACCGCCGATGACGGAAACGGAGCCTGCACGCCGACGAAATGTACGTTGCGTGATGCATTTCTGAATTTGCATGATGCCATACCGACCGAGCAGATCAGTTTTTCGCTGCCGGCAAATAGCACCATTGTGCTTACCGGTGGTACCTTGCCGCTCAACCACAACGTCGTTATCACCGGCCCCGGCGCGAGCTCGCTCACCATAGCACGCAGCTCGACGGCCGCTCATTTTCGCATTCTCGATATCGCCGCGGGACGGATAGTCGACATCTCGGGAGTAACGATTTCGAATGGGGTCGATGACCTGGGCGAAAGCGCCGGCGCAATTCACAATGCCGGCACCCTGAGCCTTACAGGCTGCACGATCTCCGGCAACGTGGGTAACACGGAGGGGGGCGCGATCTTCAATAGCGGAACCCTGAATGTGAACAGCAGCACAATCTCAGGTAACACCGGGGCCCGCGGAGGCGGTGTATGTAACTCCGGAGATGCAGCCGTTGCTACGATAACCAACAGCACAATCTCCGGTAATTCGGCGCCCACCGGTGGAGGCATTGAAAATGGTTCGTTCAGGGCTAGCAAGCTAACGATTAACAATTGTACGATCTCGGGCAATACCGCTGCGTCAACCGGCGGCGCGATCTTTAATACCAGCACAGACGCTACAGTCGGCGTAACGATCGCGAACAGCACGATTTCCGGTAATACCACGACCGCTGCGAACAGTAATGGCGGTGGAATTTCCAATAGCTCCGGCGGCACCTGTAAGCTGTTCAGCACCATCGTGGCTAAGAATACGGCCACGACTGGCCCCGATATTGACAACGTGGGCACGGTCACTTCGCAGGGTTACAACCTCATCGGCAACAATCAGAATACCAACATGAAGGCCACTACGGGCGACCAGATTGGCACGCCCGGCAACCCGATCGACCCGCGGCTCGACCCGCTCCACGACAATGGCGGACCGACGCAGACGCAAGCGTTACTCACGAACAGTCCCGCGATCGATAAGGGTAGCTCTGGCGGCTCGACCCTCGATCAACGCGGATTCACCCGACCGGTCGACACGCCGGTTGCCAATGCGGACGACGGAAGTGATATCGGTGCTTACGAAGTCCAGTCCGACGAGCTGGCCGCCGGGTGTTCATCTGTTATCGTCAACAACGCAAACGACACAGGCACAGGCTCACTGCGCGCCGTCATAGCAGGCGCCTGCGGAGGTAGCACGATCACCTTCGCCGACAATGTGCGCGGAGCGATTAACCTGACGAGTGGTGAGTTAGTCTTGAACAAAAACATTATTATCAACGGTCCCGGGGCGAACCTGCTTACCGTTCAGCGCAGCGCTAGTGCAGCCACTAACTTCCGTATCTTTCACATCACCGGGAACTTCAGAGACGCAATCTCCGGATTGACGATCAGCAACGGCGCGGGTCCCAGCGATACTTCCGGGATTAAAGGCGGAGGGATTCTAAACGCGGGGACGCTGACTCTCAGCAATGACACCGTCTCACTGAATAGTGCGATTGGAGGCAACGGCGGCGGCGTTTATTCCAGCGGCGCATTGACCGTCTCTAATACCACCATCTCCGGCAATAAAATCGACTCGTCCGTGCCGGGGAGTGGCGGCGGCATCTTCAATTTCGGCGGCACAATAACCGTGACTAATAGTACCATTTCCGGGAACTCGGCCGTAAGTACCGGAGGCACGACCGATCACGGCGGAGGCATTTATAGTAACACCGGGACAGTGAAAATTTATAGCAGCACGATTTCTGCGAACAAATCGGACAATGGCGGCGGTGTGCTGGGCGAGAATGGAGCGAATTTCCAGGTGGGTAACACCATCATCGCGCTGAACACCGCGCCCAGCGGCACGGATGTAAAAGGGCCATTGCAGTCGGAAGGGTTTAACATCTTTGGCGATGCCTCTCCCCCCGCGGCCATCAGTGGCCCTGGAATTTCGGACCAGTCCGGCGTCAGTGCTGCGCAATTAAACCTTGGTCCGCTGCAAGACAACGGCGGCCCTACGTTCACGCACGCACTGCTTTCTGGCAGTGTGGCCATTGATCAAGGCGATAACAGCTCCGTCTACGTTCCAAATCCGAGTCCCACAGATCAACGAGGACTTCCGCGCCCGGTTGACTTCGCGGATATCAAAAACGCAGGTAATGCGGATGGCAGTGACATCGGCGCCTTTGAATTGCAGGTTCCTCTACCTACTCCTACACCGACACCTACAGCCACACCTGCGTCAGGCACTCTTGGTAACGTTTCGACGCGGCTGCAGGTGGGCACTGGGGACAACGTCTTGTTCGCCGGCTTTATCATTCAGGGGAACGCGTCCAAGACAGTGCTCATTCGTTCCGCGGGTCCTTCGCTGTCGTCATTCGGTGTCCCGGGAGCCTTGGGCGATCCGCGGCTGGAACTTCACGATGCGAATAACACCATCGGGACTAACGATAACTGGCAAACCACTCAACTCGGCGGAGTGATTACCTCCGATCAAGTCGCTGCGATCCAGAACAGCGGCGTCGCGCCGTCCGATCCGGCGGAGCCGGCGATCATAGCGACGCTGCCCGCCGGACAGTACACCGCGATCGTGCAGGGAGTGGGCGGCACCCAGGGCGTAGCGACCGCGGAAGTATATGACTTAAGTCCCAACAACGGAGCGATCCTCGCGAATATCAGCACCCGGGGATTTATCCAGACCGGAGATAACGTCATGATCGGCGGTTTCATTGTCGCCGGTAATGCCGCGAAGGCGCTTATCCGCGCCACCGGTCCATCACTCATCCCCTTTGGAGTCAATAACGCTCTCACTAATCCACAGCTCGAGCTTCACGACGCCAATGGCACGTTAGCGATGAACGATGATTGGCAGACGACGCAGATCGGCGGGATAATTACCGGCGACCAGTCCGCCGCCATCCAGAACAGCGGGCTGGCGCCGAGTAATTCGGCGGAATCCGCGATAATTGCCACCTTGGCGCCAGGAGCTTACACTGCGATCGCGCAAGGGGTGAACGGCGGGACCGGCGTAGGACTCATCGAAGTGTTTGCCCTGCCATAGGCCGGTCGATTCGAAGCTGGCGAATATCTCGACGCGCGGCTTTGTCGATACGGGCGATGACGTAATGACCGGCCCCGCCTGACAAATGCGGGCGTGGCCATCGAAATCTTGATCTTTCCGCGTAACCACGCGGCATATTTGGGACAGTACACCTGTGAATGGCCGCAAATGACCTCTGCCCTCATCGGAAGACTAAAACGGATAAACCCGGCACCGTTCCGCCTTCCTTCGTCCCTTTATCTTCACCGTGGAGAGCGCAGAGATCGCCAAAGAAACAGGACGAAACATTCTTTCCCGTTCCACGTTCTCTACGTCCCTCCGCGGTTAATTTTCTCATGACGCAAGTGAAAATCAGACATCACAAATCAGTCCGTCTCAGGCGTCTCCAATCCACCGCCTGATTTTCTTCTTACAAGACCGCGGGGGACTCAGGAACTTTGGGAGGTAGATATGTCAAATGAAATGAAGCGCCAGGGTGTGATTCAACCCGAAGCGCGCGTTGGGAAAGCAATTCTTGGATTTCATAAACTTCTGCTCGCTTGCTCTGTCGCGCTCTTCTTTTTTGTTGCGGGAGCGCAGGCGCAAACCAGCAGCTTCACTTTTCAAGGGCGGCTCAATGACAGCGGGACGCCGGCGAATGGCAGCTACGACATGCAGCTCAAGCTCTTCGACACGCCTGCCGCAGGCACCGGGACACAGATTGGCTCCACCATAACTCTCCCTGGGGTGAAAGTAACAAGCGGGGTCTTCACCGTGCAGTTGGATTTCACCGCCGCCGCGTTTTCGGGCGCCGACCGATTCCTGGAAGTAGGAGTCACGCCTGCGGGTAGCGGCAACCCCTTAACCATCCTCGATCCCCGGCAACCGATCACGCCGACGCCTTATGCGCTTTTCAGCCTTAATGCGACCACGGCGACCAACGCTACCAACGCTACCAATGCCACAAACGCGACCTTTGCGACGAACGCGACAGGGAACTTCACCATCGCAGGCAACGGCACTGCAAATATTTTCGACGCAACGACACAATATAACCTGGGCGGTAATCGCCTCTTGAGTGCGGACACCTCCAATCTGTTTCTGGGCTTAGGGGCCGGGACCAGCAACTCCGGTCAGAGTAATTCTTTCGTCGGCAATCAGTCAGGGAGCCAAAACACAACGGGTTCATCTAACGCCTTTTTTGGAGGTGAGGCGGGCGGTACTAATACTGCCGGCTCGAATAACGCTTTCTTCGGATCTGGGGCGGGATTCAGCAACACGACGGGCCTCAACAACACGTTTGTCGGATACAATGCCGGTATCAATTCCACTGGCAACGACGATACGGCACTGGGCTTCCTCGCCAAGGTGCCCCCCGGCATCAGCGACTCGACCGCCATTGGCATTCGTTCCGAGGTCGATCGGAATAACTCTCTCGTGCTTGGCGCCATTAAGGGTGTCAATGGTGCCGGCGTGAGCACGAACGTCGGCATCGGCACAACTGCGCCGCTGGCGCCGCTCGACGTGCGCGGCAACGTGTTTATCGGTCTCACCAGCGATCCGAGCATAGGCGCAAATGCCCTTTTCATGGCTAACGATAACGGCGATTCGAACAACTCGTTTCGGCTTGATGGATTTGGCGACACTCTCCAGATTATCGGCCATTCGAGCTCCGGTGCCGCGCAAGGTACCAACATCCTCTTTCGCACCGCAGCGCCGGGAGGCGGCGAGCCAGATCGGGTCATAATCAACGGCTCCGGCAATGTGGGCATCGGCACCGATTCGCCGCAGTCCAAGTTGGATGTGCGAGGCGATGTAAAACTCGGCAGCACGGGCCAGTTCTTCGCGCCGGCTGGAGAAGAGAATCTGCGCATCATTCGTGGCAACATCACCGGTAATGGGAACATTGCCGCTGGATCCGGCTTCACGGTTTCAAGCACGAACGACGGCGTTTTTTACATCACGTTTAATACGCCGTTCAGTGGAACCCCGGCAGTTACGGCCACGGCGGAGAGAAGTTCCGACATCATTGTGGCCCAGATCGACCCAAATTGCGGCTGCGATCGGAGTAAGCAAGTCAAGATCGTAATAATAGACACTTTTGATGGCAATGGGGTGCAAATTCCCTTCCTTTTCATCGCCGTCGGACCGCGATGACATAAACGTCGCTGAAGAAAGATGGCTGAAAGCAAAGGCGCTGCAGAAGGAACAGAAATGACAAGCGGCCGTCCTAACCATCATGTTGGAGTACCCGGAGTGAGAGATCTGCAGGAGGTAGGACACACTTTGTTTATTGGTCGGGACTTCACCATTTCTGAACTAACATGAAGACGCCATTCGCAAAACGTTCTGGCCGCTTTCTTATTGCCTCGTTCGCGCTTGCGCTCGCTTTAATTCCAGAGAAAGGCCGTGGTCTTGATCTTACCTCCTCTGTGATCGCAGGCGGCGGCGGGTCTAGCACGGACGGCGGAAACGTCACCATGGACGCGACCATGGGCCAGGCCGCCGCGGGAGAAAATCTCAGCAGCGGACAGTTTTCCATGCAGGTCGGCTTCTGGTTTACAGCCATACCTGGTTTGGTGGCCAACGTCTCTACCCGCCTCCCGGTCGGCACGGATGATAATGTCCTGATCGAAGGTTTCATCGTGCAAGGCCCGGCCGGCTCGGCCAAGAAAATCATCGTCCGCGCGATTGGCCCGTCGCTCCTTCCTTTTGGCATAACGGACGCGTTAGCTAACCCTACCCTGGAGATCCATGATGCCAGCAACGCCATTGTTGCGAGCAACGACGACTGGAGAGTTACCCAGCCAGGCGGCCTTATCACGGCAGATCAATCCGCGGACATTGCCGCCAGTGGACTCGCACCGAGTAATGACCTCGAGTCGGCGATTATCGCCAACCTGGCTCCGGGCAGTTACACCGCGGTCGTGCGTGGCCTGGGGAACACCGTTGGCACCGGGGTGGTGGATGCCTTTGATCTCAGCGCCTCGTCTCCCGCCCAGCTGGCTAACATCGCCACCCGCGGTCTTATTCAACCCGGCGATAAACTCATGATCGCCGGTTTCATTATCCAGAATGGACCAGTCCAGACGGTGGTGCGCGCGATAGGACCTTCTCTAAGCGCCTTTGGCATTACCAACGCATTGGCGGATACCACTCTTCAACTAACGGACGGGAACGGCGCCCTCGTGGTGGAGAACGATGATTGGAAAATCCGGACCGATGGCAGCAGCCAGCAAGCGGAACTCGAAGCTACTGGTCTGCAACCGACCAACGATCTGGAAGCGGCTTTTGTTACCACTCTTCAACCCGGCCAATACACCGCCCAGGTGCGAGGCAAACCGGAGACCACTGGCATAGGTGTTGTCCAGGTTTACTTCCTCCAGTAGCAAGGGCCGAAATCTCGATCTTTCCGCGTAACCGCGCGGCATATTTGGGACAGTACACCTGTGAATGGCCACAAATCGTTTGTTGCCTTCTCAATGAAGCACCCGTGTTCATGTCATTCGTGAGAGCAACATCTAAGGCCGCACTCTCCCTGTGTCTTCGGGCCGTCGGCGATCTCGTCACTCGTCCCTCGCCTGCGCAGCCGGAGCTACGGCGTAGCAAAGGCTCGTCACATGTCACTTCTCTCATCCTCCTCGCCACTGCCGCGGCCGCGCTCTTGTGCGCGCCGCCAGCTGTTGCCTTCGCTTCTGCTAAAACCGGCGCCCTCGGCACCGCCCGCAATCAACACACGGCGACGCTGTTGCAAAACGGCCTGGTCCTCGTCGCGGGAGGAGAAGGCGCCACCGGCGCTCTCGCGAGCGCGGAACTGTACGATCCGGCGACCGGCATCTGGACCGTGACCGGCAACCTCAACACCGGACGCGAGAAGGCCACGGCGACGTTGCTGCAAAACGGCAAAGTGCTCATCGCGGGTGGGGTTAATAACAACAACATCGTTCTCGCGAGCGCGGAGCTCTACGATCCGGCGAGCGGGATGTGGACGGCGACCGGCAGCCTTAACACCGCCCGCGATCTACACACGGCGACACTGCTACTCAGCGGCAAGGTGCTCGTGGCAGGCGGTTTTAGCAGCACGAGCACGGAGCTTTACGATCCGGCCAGCGGGACCTGGACGGCCACCACCGGCAGCCTCGGCACCATTCGCGTGCAGCACACGGCGACATTGCTGCCGCTTCTGCCTAACGGCAAGGCGCTCGTGCTCGTGGCAGGCGGACGCAACGGCGCCGGCACTCTCTTGACCGCGGAGCTCTACGATCCGGCCAGCGGGACCTGGACGGCCACCACCGGCAACCTCACCTCTGCCCGCGTGCGACACACCGCGACGCTGCTGGCCAGCGGCAAGGTGCTACTCGCGGGAGGTTACGACGGCAGCACCTATCTCGCGACGACGGAACTCTACGATCCGGCGACCGGAACCTCGACGGCGGCCGGCAGCCTCAACAACGCACGCCAGCAGCACACGGCGGCGCTCCTGCCCAATGGCCAGGTGCTCGTCACCGCCGGAGAAGGCACCGCCGGCACTCTCGCGAGCGCGGAACTTTTCAATCCCGCTGCCGCTCCCGGGATTTGGACGGCGACCGGCAACCTCGGCGCCGCACGCTACCTGCACACGGCGACACTGCTGCCGAATGGCAAGATGCTCGTAGCAGGCGGCTCCAATGACGGCGGCTATGTAGCGAGCGCGGAGCTCTATGATCTGGCGGACGGGAGCTGGACGACGACCGGCGACCTCAGCTTCCCCCGCGAATTCCACACGGCGACGTTGCTGCCCAACGGCAAGGTGCTTGTCGCGGGAGGTAATAATGCCGGCCCCGGTAGCGCTCTCCCGAGCGCTGAGCTCTACGATCCGACGAGCGGGAACTGGACCGCGACCCTCCACCCCCTCAACATGGCGCGCACTTTTCACACGGCGACGTTGCTGCCCAACGGCAAAGTGCTCGTCGCAGGCGGGAATGACGGCAGCAACTCTCTCACGAGCGCGGAGCTCTACGATCCCGCGAGCGGGTTCTGGACGGTCACCGGCAGCCTCAACACCGTCCGCCAATCGCACACGGCGACATTGCTGCCCAACGGCAAGGTGCTCGTCGCGGGAGGATTTGATAACAGCAGCGGCCCTCTCCCGAGCGCTGAGCTCTACGATCCGGCGAGCGGGAACTGGACGACGACCCTCCATCCCCTAAACACTGCACGCGAGCAGCACACGGCGACGTTGCTGCCCAACGGCAAAGTGCTCGTCGCAGGGGGTGACAGCAATGGCACGAGCGCTGAGCTCTTCGATCCGGCGGACGGGACCTGGATGACGACCACAAGCCTCAACACCGCCCGCGCTAGGCACACGGCGACGTTACTGCCCAACGGCAAGGTGCTCGTCGCGGGAGGTTTGGGCAGCACTTATCTCATGAGCGCGGAGCTCTTCGATCCGGCGAGCGGGTTCTGGACGATCACTGGCAGCCTCAACACCGCCCGCGAATTTTACACGGCGACGTTGCTGCCCAACGGTAAGGTGCTGGCCGCGGGAGGATTTAATAACAGCAGCGGAGCTCTCCAGAGCGCGGAACTCTACGATGTCGGCCTCGGATTCCAGAGCGCGTGGCAGCCTCAGATTACGACAGCGGGTTCCAGCTTATCAAACTTAGGTTTCGTCCTTCAGCTGATTGGCTCGCGCTTCCAAGGCATATCACAAGCCTCGGGCGGGAACACTCAGGACTCATCGACTAATTACCCGATCGTGCAGTTGCGCAGCATTGGGAACGAGCAGTCTATCTTCCTACCTCCGGCGGGCTGGTCTAACGTAGCCTTCACCTCCAAACCGGTGACTGGCTTTCCTCCCGGCCCAGCGCTCGCGACCGTCTTTGTCAACGGCATCCCGAGCGATGCCCGGACTATGTTCTTTATACTCCCAACACCCACTTTAACGACTCAGGCGTTGGCGGGCGTGAATAGCGGAGGAAGCATCTCCGACACCGCGACGTTGTCGGGTGGAAACGCGCCAACCGGAACGATCACGTTTACACTCTACGGACCGAATGACTCCAGCTGCGGCGGTGCGTCTGTTTTCACCACGGCTGTTCCCGTTACAGGGGTTGGCAGTTACTCATCCGGAAGTTTTACGACAACAACTCCCGGCACCTATCGCTGGGTCGCTAGCTATAGCGGTGATGCGAACAATAATCCCGTAGCCGGCGCATGCAATGATGCGAATGAATCAGTGGCTGTGACACCCGCGCCCACACCTACTCCTACACCAATACCCACGGCTACACCTATACCCACACCTACACCAGCTCCAACAGCGACACCCACGCCCGGCAGCACACCCACACCTGGCCTGGTCGGCAACGTTTCAACGCGCCTCCCGGTGGGCACGGATGATAATGTTCTGATCGAGGGTTTTATCGTCCAAGGCCCGGCCGGCGCGGCCAAGAAAATCATCGTGCGCGCGATTGGCCCATCGCTCGTTTCTTTTGGAATAACGGACGCGCTAGCCAACCCTACCCTGGAGATCCATGATGCGAATAATGCAAATGCCATAGTTGCGACTAACGACGACTGGAGAGTTACTCAAGTAGGAGGCCTCATCACGGCCGACCAAGCCGCGGAGATCGCCGCGAGCGGGTTCGAACCGGGTAATGACCTCGAGTCCGCGATTATCGCGGACCTGGCTCCGGGCAGTTACACCGCGGTCGTGCGTGGCTTGGGGAACACGGTTGGCACCGGGGTCGTGGATGCCTTCGATCTCAACGCCTCGTCCCCCGCCCGGTTGGCCAACATCGCCACGCGAGGTCTGATTCAACCTGGCGATCAACTCATGATTGCGGGATTTATTATCCAGAATGGACCAGTCAGCGCCGTGGTGCGGGCGATAGGACCTTCCCTGAGCGCCTTTGGCATTACCAACGCATTGGCGGATACCACTCTTCAGCTAAGGGACGGGAACGGCGCCATCGTGGTAGAGAATGATGATTGGAAGGTCCGTACCGATGGCAGCAGCCAGCAAGCGGAACTCGAAGCTACTGGTCTGCAACCGACTAACGATCTGGAGGCAGCCTTCGTCACCACCCTTCAACCCGGCCAATACACCGCCCAGGTGCGAGGCAAACCGGAGGCTACTGGCATAGGTGTTGTCCAGGTCTACTTCCTTCAGTAACAGAGTGCCGCCGCGCCAGGCATCCGTTGTAGGTAGCTTCACATTATGAAGACAACATCCAAAGCCCGTAACAAAGCTGCGCTTCTATTTTTTTCCGTTGCCCTGCTGCTGGCGGGCGGCGCGGCTACGGTCCGCGCGCAATCCGCGCTCGATGGTTTCGATCCGAATGCCAACGGCGCGATCCGCGCGGTTGTGGTGCAACCGGACGGCAAAATTCTGATCGGCGGCGAGTTTACCGCGCTCTCGCCCAATGGCGGAGCGGCGGTGACGCGTAACAACATTGCCCGGCTCAACCCGGACGGCACCCTCGACCTCAACTTCAACCCGAATGCGAATGGTCCTGTCAATGCCATCGCGGTGCAGGCGGACGGCAATATTTTAGTGGGCGGCGCTTTCAGCCAATCCAACGGCACGCCTACCATAGGCGGACAGACGCGCAACCACATCGCCCGGCTCGATCCCGCCACCGGAACGGCTGATCCTTCCTTCGACCCGAACGCGAACCTGGATGTCTATGCCATCGCGGTACAGGCGGACGGCAAGATTTTAGTGGGCGGCGATTTCACCGACTTTGGCAACGGAACGCCCACTATTGGCGGCAAGATCCGCAATTCCATCGCCCGGCTCGATCCCACCACCGGAGCGGCTGATTCGTTTGACCCGAATGCGAACAATAGAGTCCGTGCCATCGTGGTGCAGGCGGACGGGAAGATTTTAGTGGGCGGCGATTTCAGCTTTGCAACGCCAACGATCGGCGGGCAGCCGCGCAACTTCATCGCCCGGCTCGATTCTACCACCGGGCTGGCGGATTCATTCGACCCCAACGCGAACAGTACTGTCCGTGCCATCGCGGTGCAGGCGGATGGCAAGATTTTGGCGGGCGGCGTTTTCACGGGCATCGGCGGGGCGGGACGCAACGAGATCGCCCGGCTCGATGGCGCCACCGGAGCGGCGGATTTGTCGTTCGACCCGAACGCGAACAGTAACGTCGATTCAATCGCGGTGCAGCCGGATGGCAAGATTTTGCTGGGCGGCGATTTTACAGCGCTCAAGCCTCCCGGCTCATTAGCGATCCCGCGCAACCGAATCGCGCGGCTCGATCCCAACACCGGAGCTCCTGATTCATTCGATCCGAACGCGAGTGCTACGGTCAACGCCGTCGCGGTGCAGGTGGACGGCAAGGTATTAGCGGTCGGCCTTTTTACCACGATCGCACCGAATGGCGGAGCGGCGGTGACGGGCAACCGGATTGCCCGGCTGGAAACCGATGGCCGACTCGACCAGACGCTCGATGCCAGTCTCAGTATCGACTCAAATCAGCTTAACACTGTTTACGCCACCTCCGTTCAGCCTGACGGGAAGATTCTTATCGGGGGACACTTTTCCAGCGTTTTGGGCGTGCCGCGCAACAACATCGCACGCCTGAACACCGACGGCACGCTCGACATGACTTTTGACCCGAACGCGAACAGTAACGTCTTTTCAATCGCGGTGCAGGCAGACGGCAAGATTTTAGTAGGCGGCGATTTCTTCAGCTCGGGCGGAGGCAACAGCATCGGCGGCCAACCGCGCAATAACATCGCCCGGCTCGATCCCACCGGGAAAGCTGATCCGTTGTTCGACCCGAACGCGAACTTTTCTGTCGGTGCAATCGCGGTGCAGACGGACCGGAAGATTTTGGTGGGCGGCCGCTTTAGCACACTCCAGCCCGATGGCGCCAGCAGCGCCACACCGCGCAATAACATCGCGCGTTTGAACACCGACGGCACGCTCGACACAGGTTTCGACCCGAACGCAAACGAAATTGTCGAGGCAATCGTGGTGCAGGCGGACGGCAAGATTCTGGCGGGCGGCCAATTTACGCGCATCGGTGGCCAGACCCGCAATGGCATCGCCCGGCTCGATCCCACGACCGGGGCGGCCGATTCTTTCGACCCGAACGCGAACGCTCAGGTCATTTCAATCGCGGTGCAGGCGGATGGCAACATTTTGGTGGGCGGCGCTTTCAACGGACCGATTGGCACCTCCACGATCGGCGGAGCGACGCGTAATTACATCGCCCGACTCGATGCCACCACGGGCTTGGCGGATGCGTTCGACCCGAACGCGAACAGCGACGTCTTTTCAATCGCGGTGCAGGCAGACGGCCAGATTCTGGCGGGCGGCATTTTCAGCACCCAATTCGGAGCGCCCAACATCGGCGGACAGGCGCGCAATTACATCGCCCGGCTCGATTCCACCGGGAAAGCTGATCCGTTGTTCAACCCGAACGCGAACGGCGGAGTAAATGCCATCGCGATGCAGGCGGACGGCAAGATTCTGGCGGGTGGTGCTTTCAACGGAGCGAACAGCATTGGCGGACAGTCTCGCAATTATTTCGCTCGCTTGACCAACGACACCGCCGCGCTGCAAAACCTGGCCGTGACGGAACCAAGCGCCATTAGTTGGGGGCTCGGCGGCGCCAGCCCGCACTTCACGCGCGTTACCTTTGAGTCTTCCACCGACAATGTGAACTACACCCCTCTTGGCAGCGGCACAGCATTCGGCAGCGGCACGGCGTCCGGCAATAACTGGATCCTGACTGGTTTGAATTTGCCAGCCGGCCAGAACATCTACATCCGCGCGCGCGGTTATTATCGCGGCGGCCAGGGCAACGGCTCGGAGAGCGTCACCGAATCGGTGCGGAATGCATTCTTTGTGGTCACGGGAATCTCGGGGACGGCTTCGTCTGCGACGACCGTCGGCGGAACGATCTCCGACACCGCCACCCTCTCGGGCGGAGTAAGCCCCACTGGCCTCATTACGTTCAAGGTTTACGGACCTAACGATTCTACTTGCGGCGGCCCGGTGGCCTTCAGTTCTAGTTCCAAAGTGAATAGGGATGGGACCTATAACTCCGCGGCGTTTACTCCGACTGCGGCCGGCACCTATCGCTTTGTCGTGAGCTACACCGGCGACGCACACAATGCCTCCTTTGCCACTGCCTGCGGTGACGCGAGCGAGACGGTTGCGGTCAACCCAGCATCAACACCTACACCTACACCTACACCTACACCTACAACTGGCCTGGTCGGCAACGTCTCTACGCGCCTTCCGGTCGGCACGGATGATAACGTCCTGATCGAGGGTTTCATTGTCCAAGGGCCGGCCGGCTCGGCCAAGAAAATCATCGTCCGAGCGATTGGCCCATCGCTCGCGCCTTTTGGAATAACGGACGCGCTAGCTAATCCCACTCTGGAGATCCATGATGCGAATAATGCAAATGCCATCGTTGCGAGCAATGACGACTGGGGAATCACGCAGCTTGGAGGCCTTATCACGGCCGATCAATCCGCGGAGATCGCCGCGAGCGGGTTCGCACCGGGTAATGACCTCGAGTCTGCGATTATCGCGAACCTGGCTCCGGGCAGTTACACCGCGGTCGTGCGCGGCTTGGGGAACACGGTTGGCACCGGGGTCGTGGACGCCTTCGATTTGAGTGCCGCGTCCCCCGCCCGGTTGGCTAACATCGCCACCCGAGGTCTGATTCAACCGGGCGATAAACTCATGATCGCGGGTTTTATTATCCAGAATGGACCAGTCCGAGCCGTGGTGCGCGCGATAGGACCTTCCCTAAGCGCCTTTGGCATTACCAACGCTCTGGCCGATACCACCCTTCAGCTAAGGGACGGAAACGGCGCCATCGTGGTGGAGAACGATGACTGGAAGGTCCGCACCGACGGCAGTAGTCAGCAGGCAGAACTCGAAGCTACTGGTTTGCAACCGACCAACGATCTGGAAGCAGCCTTTGTCACTACTCTTCAACCCGGCCAATATACCGCCCAGGTGCGAGGCAAACCGGAGACTACTGGCATCGGTGTTGTCCAGGTTTACTTCCTTCAGTAACGCAGCCAGAGCAAAAACGTACCAATGAAAACGCTCGGCCTTCGTCTTTCGATTCTCGCGGCGATCCATTGGTGGGTTCTCGTAACGGCGACGGGTGCGCCGTTTACTTTCACCAGCACAGGTAATCTGGCGCAGGGACGCACTCTTCACACGAGTACCTTGCTGCAAAACGGGAAGGTATTGGTTGCCGGAGGAGCTAACCCCGGCATCGTGGGCACCGCGGAGCTCTACGACCCGTTGATCGGGACTTGGACAGCGACGGGCAGTCTGATAACTCCGCGTGAGGCTCACACCGCGACGATGTTGCACAACGGCGCGGTGCTCGTCACTGGAGGAGTTGGCGCCAGTAATACGGTTCTCACGACCGCGGAACTTTACGATCCAGCGACGGGAAAATGGAAAGCGACCGGGAGTCTCGCAAGCGCACGCTATGCCCATACCGCCACCTTGCTCCCTAACGGCAAGGTGCTGGTCGCGGGAGGATACGCCACCAACGGCTTTCAAGGCACTGCGGAACTCTACGATCCGGCGACCGGGACCTGGACGGCAACCGGCAACCTCATGGCGGCACGGGATAATCACACGGCGACCCTGCTCTCTGATGGCAGGGTGTTGGTCGCGGGAGGACAAGGCAACAGCGGCACTTTGAACACGGCGGAGCTTTATGATCCGGCGAGCGGGATGTGGGCGGTTACCGGGAGCCTCGGCAACGCCCGTTATTTTCACACCGCGACGTTGCTCTCCAGCGGCAATGTGCTCGTAGCCGTTGGACAAAACGGCGGCGCCGTGGGAAGCGCGGAGCTCTACGATCCCAAGAACGGGACTTGGAATACGACTCCCAATCCGGTCAATTCCCGTTACAGTCACACGGCGACATTGTTGCCTAATGGGACGGTGCTGGTGGCGGGAGGAACTGACGGCACCAACTCTTTAGCCAGCGCAGAGCTTTACACTCCAGGCCAAGGCGCCAACGGCACCTGGACGGCGACCGCCAACCTGGTGACCCCCCGTTCTAATGAGACCGCCACCCTGCTGCCTACTGGCAGCATACTCTTCACGGCTGGTTTCGACAATTTCCAAAAGATTCCGAGCGCCAGATATCTAACCAGCGCCGAGCTGTACGATCCCGCGAGTAGCGGTGGCTGGGGGAGCCCGCCGGTGATGGCAACACCACGCGAGGAGCACACCGCAACAATGCTGGCCAATGGCCATGTGCTGGTAGCAGGCGGGGTGAACGGCAGCGGCCCTCTGGCGAGCGTGGAACTCTTCGATACGGTGACAGAGCAATGGACGGCCACGGGCAATCTCAACACCGCACGCTATGGTCACACGGCGACGTCGCTGCCCAACGGTCAGGTGCTCGTCGCAGCGGGAGTAGTGGATTCACTTAGCGATGTTTCCGCGAGCGCGGAACTGTACGACCCGGCGAGTGGGAAATGGATGGCGACGGCGGGCAACCTCAACACCGCACGCTCCAATCACACGGCGACATTGCTGACCAACGGTCAGGTGCTCGTCGCCGCGGGACAGGATAGCAGCCACCAAAGTTCCATGAGCGCGGAACTGTATGACCCGGCGAGCGGGAAATGGACGGCAACAAACAACCTCAACACCACGCGCCAGACTCACACTGCGACGCTGCTGCCAAACGGCAAGGTCCTGGTCGCAGGAGGATATGACAGCAGTTTCAATGTTTCCACGAGCGCGGAACTGTATGACCCGGCGAGCGGGAAATGGACGGCAACGAACAACCTCAACATCGCGCGCCGAAACCACACGGCGACGCTGCTGTCCAACGGAAAGGTGCTGATCGCAGGAGGGTCTGGAACCACCGGCAACTCCAGTCAACTGGCGAGTGCGGAACTGTACGATCCAGCGAGCGGCACGTGGACGGTAACGGGGAGTCTCGCCGCCGCACGCGATTCAACAGCGGCTACACTACTTCCCAACGGGAAAGTGCTGATAGCATGCGGGCAGGGAAACAATACTGGCCCGCTTGCGAGTGCGGAAATATACGATCCGGCGAGCGGAAAATGGACGTCCGCGGGCAACCTCAACGGCGCGCGCCACAATCACACCGCGACCCTGGTTTCCAATGACATTGTGTTGGTCACAGGCGGGGCGAACGACCAGTATCTGCAGAATGTGGACCATTACTTAGGGGGGCTGGGATACCTGCGCTCTCTTTGGCAGCCGCAGATTGCCACAGCGCCTTCCACCCTCCCACTCGGCGGCAGCCTCGCGCTGACCGGCTCACTCTTCCAAGGCATCTCTCCAGCCTCGGGCGGCAACACGCAGGATTCTTCGACCAGTTACCCAGTCGTGCAGTTGCGCAATATTGAGACCACCAAAACCACCTTCCTACCTGTTGACCCGGCGGCGGGGTGGTCGAGCTCGGCCTTTACTTCGATACCGGTCAGCGGCTTTCCGCTTGGCTCGGCTATGGTCACCGTCTTCGCCAACGGAATCCCGAGCGACGCGAAATACCTGCTAGTAACGAAGGCAACTCCGACAATCGCGACCCAAGCCTCGGGGGCGACGCCAGTGGGCGGCAGCATTTTGGATATTGCGACACTTGCCAATGGCTTTACGCCGACCGGGACGATGACCTTCGCGTTATTCGGGCCGGGGGACGCAACCTGTGGCGCCGCCGCCGTCTTCACCTCGACGAACAGCGCCGCCGGCAACGGTAGTTACACTTCGAATTCGTTCACCCCAACTGCCGCTGGCACTTACCGCTGGGTGGCAACCTATAGCGGCGACGCGAATAACAGTGCGGTAACGACAAGTTGTAGCGACCCGAATGAATCGGTCGTGGTGAGTCCCGTGCCGCCAACACCGACTCCTACCCCTATCCCTACCCCCACACCCACGCCTACACCTACACCTACGCCGCCACCTAATCCTACCGCGCTGGCTAATCTTTCCACACGATTGCGCGTCGAGACCGGTGATAACGCCTTGATCGGCGGATTCATCGTCACTGGAACACAGCCGAAAAGGGTTATCGTGCTCGCCATCGGCCCGTCGCTCACCGGTTTCGGAATAGCTGACGCTTTGGCTAATCCGACCTTGGAACTTTATCAAGGCAGCACCCTGCTCGACTCGAATGATGACTGGCAGCAATCGGCCAACAAGCAGGCGATTATCGATAGCGGTTTTGCGCCAGCCAACGACCTCGAGTCCGCCATCATCGCTACTCTGCCGGCGAATAACTCCCAATATACCGCGATCGTTCGCGGCGCGAACAACACCACCGGGATAGGTGTCGTGCAAGTTTACGATCTGGATCGCTCGGTTGACTCGAAGCTGGCGAATATCTCGACGCGCGGCCTGGTGCAAACGGGCGATGACGTCCTAATCGCGGGAACCATCGTAGCTGGCCAGACGCCGCAGAAGGTGATCGTGGAAGCGCTAGGTCCATCGTTGAGCGTGCCGGGGAAGCTGGAAGATCCTATCCTGGAGCTGCGCGACGGGAATGGCGGCTTGGTAGACATGAATGATAACTGGGGCGATAGCCCGAACAAGCAGGCGATCATCGACAGCACTATTCCGCCGAGCAACGACTTCGAATCAGCTATCGTGGCGACCTTGCCGGCCAATGGCGCGCAGTATACCGCCATCGTCCGCGGCGTGAATGGGACGACCGGCATAGCCGTTGTGGAAGTCTTTGCGCTGCAATAATGTAGAGGAGCTTGTGCCAAGCGCCTGGTGTTCGGTTAGGCGCTTGACCCAAGCGCCTCTGCAGCGGTCCGCGGCGTGAATGGGACGACCGGTGTAGCCGTCGTCGAAGTCTTTGCGCTGAACTGAACTTGAATCGAACGGCATTGCCTGGACGCGATCATGGGAAAAGAACATTTACACCTGCCTGCAATCTTGGTTAGATCGCGATTTCGTGCAGCACGGTCTCCGGAATCCCTTTGGAAAGGGAGAGTGGCATGAACGGAATTGCAATTTCATGAATGAAAATTCGAACCGGGAATTCCCGGGCAGCAAATCGGCCAGGACCGCGCCCTGGTCAGCTCGGTTTATCTTCCTTCTCTACATTGCCGCCGCCTTCTTGGGCGCGACGCCGGCTGTTCAAGGGGCTCAGTTTCCGTTTACTTTTAGCAACACTGGCAGTCTCGCCACCGCACGCGAGGGTCATACAGCGACGTTGCTGCCCAATGGCAACGTGCTTGTCGCAGGAGGTTTAAACGGCGGCACTCTCGCTAGCGCGGAAATGTACGATCCGGCGAGCGGGGCTTGGACGGCGACCGGCAGTTTGGGCACCGCCCGCTATTTGCACACCGCGACTTTGCTGCCTAATGGCAAGGTGCTTGTTACAGGAGGAGCGCACACCTTCAACGGCAGCGCTCTCGCGACGGCGGAACTTTACGATCCAGCCAGCGGGATCTGGTCGGCCACCGGCAGTCTTGCCACCGTCCGCTATTTTCACACCGCGACGTTGCTGCCCAACGGCAAGGTGCTCGTCGCCGGTGGTTATAACGGCACCAGCACTGTCGCGAGCGCGGAACTCTACGATCCGGCGAACGGGACCTGGAGTGCGACCGGCAGTCTCGCCACCGCACGCTATGGTCACACCGCGACGTTGCTGCCCAACGGCAAGGTGCTTGTCGCCGGTGGTTATAACGGCACCAGCTTTTTCGCGAGCGCGGAACTGTACAATCCGGCGAACGGGACCTGGACGGCGACCGGCAGTCTTGCCACCGCCCGCTATTCTCACACCGCGACGTTGCTGCCCAACGGCAAGGTACTTGTTGCAGGAGGTTATAACGGCGGCACTCTCGCTAGCGCGGAACTGTACAATCCGGCGAACGGGACTTGGGCTGCCACCGGCAGTCTCGACATCGGCCGCTTTATTCACACGGCGACGTTACTGCCTAATGGCAAGGTGCTCGTCGCAGGCGGTTTTAATGGCACTGCCTATCTCGCGCGCGCGGAACTCTACGATCCAACGCTCGGGACCTGGACGGATACCGGTAGCCTCGTCACCGCACGCTATTACCACACGGCGACTTTGCTGCCTGGCGGCAACGTGCTCATAGCGGGAGGAGGTAACCCCGCCGGGGTAGCGAGCGCGGAACTGTACGATCCGGCGAACGGGACGTGGACGGCGACCGGCAGTCTTGCTACCGGCCGCTTGGGTCATACGGCGACGTTACTGCCCAACGGCGAGGTGCTCGTTGCTGGAGGGAATAACGAGGGCCTTGACGTCGCGAGCACGGAACTCTACGACCCAGCGCTCGGGACCTGGACGGCGACCGGCAGTCTTGCTACCGCACGCTATGGTCATACGGCGACGTTGCTGCCCAACGGCAAGGTGCTTGTCGCAGGAGGATTTGGTGGAGGCGCTGCCGCTAGCGCGGAACTCTACGATCCGGCGAGCGGGACTTGGAGTGTGACCGGTAGCTTGGGCGCCGCGCGCTACGGCCACACCGCGACGTTGCTGCCCAACGGCAAGGTGCTTGTCACAGGAGGAAGTAGCAGCAGTGGCGCTCTCGCGAGCGCGGAAGTGTACGATCCGGCGAGCGGGACCTGGACGGCGACTAGCAGCCTCGCCACCGCACGCGCTAGTCACACGGCGACGTTGCTGCCCAACGGCAAGGTGCTCGTCGCAGGAGGAGCTAACGGCAGCGGCTATCTCGCGAGCGCGGAAGTGTACGATCCGGCCAGCGGGACCTGGTCGGCGACCGGCAGTCTTGCCACCGCCCGCTATGTGCACAGCGCGACGTTGCTGCCCTACGGCACGGTGCTTGTCGCAGGTGGTTATAACAGCACCAGCGCTGCCACGAGCGTGGAAGTGTACAATCCGGCGAACGCGACCTGGACCCCGAACGGCAACTTAGGCGCCGCCCGCGCTAATCACACTGCGACGTTGCTGCCCAACGGCAAGGTGCTCGTCGCAGGAGGAGAGGACAGCAGCTTTAATGCTCTCGCGAGCGCGGAACTGTACGATCCAGCAAGCGGGACCTGGTCGGCGACCGGCAGTCTTGCCACCGCCCGCTATGTGCACAGCGCGACGTTGCTGCCCTACGGCACGGTGCTTGTTGCAGGAGGTAATAATGTCACCAGTAACAGTTACAACTATCTGGCGAGCGCGGAACTGTACGATGTGGGCCTTAGTTTCAGTAGCGCCTGGCAACCTCAGATCGCGACAGCGCCTTCCACTCTTTCGCCGGCCGGCAGCCTCGCCCTCACTGGCACTCGCTTCCAAGGCATCTCGCAAGCCTCGGGCGGCAACACCCAGGACTCATCGAGTAACTATCCGATCGTGCAGTTGCGCAGTATTGACAGCAGCCAAGTCACCTTTCTCCCCGTCGACTCAACGGCCGGATGGTCGAATACCTCCTTTACTTCGACACCTATAACCGGCTTTCCGCTTGGTCCGGCCTTGGTAACCGTCTTTACCAATGGCATCCCGAGCGACGCCAGCTATCTGTTGGTTGGATTCCCCGTGCTTACTTTCACAACGCAGGCCTCCGCGGGAGTGAATAGCGGAGGAAGCGTCTCCGACACAGCGATGTTATCGGGCGGAAATGCTCCGACAGGGACAATCACATTTAGCCTTTATGGGCCGGATGATTCGAGCTGCAACGGTACGCCTGTTGTCAGCTCAACGGTTCCCGTTACGGGCGCCACCAGCTACTCATCCGGTAGCTTTACCGTGACAACGCCGGGAACGTATCGCTGGGTCGCGCGTTATAGCGGCGACGCCAACAACAGTGCGGTAACGACTGCATGTGATGACGCGAGCGAGACGGTGGTAGTTAACCCGGCGCCAACACCTACTCCTATTCCTTCGACAACACCCACTCCAACTCCTACTCCTGTTGGAACGCCACCACTCACCACCCTGGCTAACATTTCAACGCGACTTCGCGTCGAAACGGGCGACAACGCGCTTATTGGCGGCTTCATCGTTACCGGGACACAGCCTAAGAAAGTAATGATCCGCGCGATAGGTCCTTCCCTGCCCTTTGCCGATAAACTGGCCGATCCCATTCTTGAGCTGCATGACTCTTCCGGCGCGCTGCTTGATTCCAACGACAACTGGCAGGACTCGCCGAACAAGCAGGCGATCATCGATAGCACCATTGCACCGAGTGACCCCTTGGAGTCCGCCATCATCGCGACACTGCCGGCGAATGGCTCAGGTTACACCGCGATCGTCCGCGGAGTAAATAATGGGACAGGCATCGGAGTAGTGGAAGCATACGACCTGGATACGTCAGTTGATTCGAAGCTGGCTAACATTTCCACACGCGGTCTGGTTCAAACCGGCGATAACGTTTTGATTGCCGGCACAATCGTTGTCGGCCAGGGATCGCAGAAGGTAATCGTGGAAGCGCTAGGTCCATCGTTGAGCGTGCCGGGGAAGCTGGAAGATCCTATCCTGGAGCTGCGCGACGGGAATGGCGGCTTGGTAGACATGAATGATAACTGGGTCGATAGCCCGAACAAGCAGGCCATCATTGACAGCACCATTCCGCCGGGCAACGACTTCGAATCAGCCATTCTCGCGACCCTGCCGGCCGATGGCGCGCAATACACCGCCATTGTGCGCGGCGTTAATGGAACTAGCGGCATAGCCGTCGTGGAAGTCTTCGCGCTGAACTGAACTTGAATCGGCACGGCATTGCCTGGACGCGATCATGGGAAAAGAACATTTACGCCTGCCTGCAATCTTGGTTAGATCGCGATTTCGTGCAGCGGCGCGTCGGCAATCCCTTTGGATAGGGAAAGCGGCATCGCTTTAAGGGGTTATGGATTCCGTCAAACCAAGTCACGCGGAAAGGAAGGAACATGGGAGGTAATTATGTCAGGAAGATTTCGGATGCTTCACTGGATCGCGCCTGGGCTGGCGCTTCTTTTTAGCGCTATGCCGCTCCTTGCGGCGACGATCACGGTGACCAGCGCCGCCGATAGCGGCGCGGGGACGTTGCGCCAGGCAATCAGTGATGCCAATTCCGGTGACACGATCAACTTCTCGCTTCCGCCGGGCACCTCGGCCATTACCCTGACAAGCGATCAGTTGATGATCGACAAGGATCTCACGATTAGCGGCCCGGGCGCTAATTTGCTGAGCGTGCAGCGCAGCGCGGCCAGCGGCACTGCAAGTTTCCGCATCTTTAGAATCGCCAAAACAGATAGCAACGGAAATACCGTGAACATCAACGTCACCATCTCGGGCCTGACGATTTCGAACGGAAGCCCCAACGGCACCGTCCATGTCGGTGGCGCTATTAATAGCGGTTGCACGTTGACGATCGTGGGCTGCACCCTCTCCGGCAATACCGCCAGCAGTTACGGCGGCGGCATTTTCAACAACGACGGCACAACAGTGAACGTGACCAACTCCACCATCTCCGGCAATACCGCCAGTGGGCCTGGCGGCGGCATTGAAAACGGTGGGAGTGGGACTGTGAGCATCACGAACTCCACCGTCTCCGGCAATATCTCCAGCAGCTCCGGCGGCGGCATTGCAAACTTCGGTGAGGGCACAGTGAACGTGACCAGCTCCACCATCTCCGGCAATACCGCAGCCGGCGGCTCGGGCGGGGGTATTGAAAACGATGCGGTAAACAGTGGGAGCACTCTCTCGCTTATCAACTCCACCGTCTCCGGAAATACCGCTAGTGGCTCCGGCGGCGGTATTTTCAACACCACCAGCGCCACGGTGAATGCAAAGAATACCATCATTGCCAAGAACACGACTGCTGCCGGTAGCCCTGATTTCGATGGCACGCTCGCCTCACAAGGCTACAACCTGATCGGCAATACCGCTGGCACGACCATCACCGGCACGACTACCGGCAACCAGCTCAATGTCGATCCGACGCTAGGCCCTTTGCAGGATAACGGCGGGCCCACCTTCACCCAAGGCCTGCTTTCCGGCAGCCCAGCCATCGATGCAGGTAACTCGAGCGGTTCTAACACCGATCAACGTGGCTTCCGCCGCCCGGTTGATAATCCGGCCATACCCAACGCCAGTGGCGGCGACGGCAGCGACATCGGCGCGTTTGAAGTGCAGGGTGGGCCGTTTACGTTTGGCAACACGGGCAGCCTCGCCACCGCCCGGGAATTTCACACGGCGACGCTGCTGCCCAACGGCAAGGTGCTTGTCACAGGAGGAAGTAGCAGCAGTGGCGCTCTCGCGAGCGCGGAAGTGTACGATCCGGCGACCGGGACCTGGACGGCAAGCGGCAGCCTCGCCACCGCACGCGCTAGTCACACGGCGACGTTGCTGCCCAGTGGCAAAGTGCTCATCGCAGGAGGAACTGGCACCAGCGGCTATCTCGCGAGCGCGGAAATGTACGATCCGGCGAGCGGGACCTGGACGGCGACCGGCAGCCTCGGTGCCGCACGCGTTAGTCACACAGCGACGTTGCTGCCCAACGGCAAGGTCCTCGTGGCAGGGGGAAATAACGGCAGCGGCTATCTCGCGAGCGCGGAAGTGTACGATCCGGCGAACGGGACCTGGACGGCGACCGGCAGCCTTGCCACCGCACGCAATCAACACACGGCGACGTTGCTGCCCAACGGCAAGGTGCTTGTGGCAGGAGGAAATCACAGCGGCGTCTCTCTCACGAGCGCGGAACTGTACGATCCAGCGAGCGGGAGCTGGACGGCGACTGGCAGCCTCGGTACCGCACGCGTTAATTACACGGCGACGTTGCTGCCCAACGGCAAGGTGCTCGCCGCAGGAGGAGTTAACGACACCAGCGGCACTCTCGCGAGCGCGGAAGTGTACAATCCGGCGAATGGGACGTGGAGTGCGACCGGCAGCCTCGGTGCCGCACGCGATAATCACACGGCGACGTTGCTGCCCAACGGCAAGGTGCTCGTGGCAGGAGGGTTTAACGGCATCTCTTTGGCGAGCGCGGAAGTGTACGATCCGGCGAACGGGAAATGGACGGCGACCGGCAGCCTCGGTGCCGCACGCGTTAGTTACAC
Source organism: Spartobacteria bacterium (assembly GCA_003134785.1). Lineage (GTDB taxonomy): Bacteria > Verrucomicrobiota > Verrucomicrobiia > Chthoniobacterales > UBA10450 > AV80. The sequence continues at coordinate 21,367 of PLCN01000011.1, read as the reverse complement.
ATCGACGGTTCTGCCCAACGGCACGGTGCTCGTTGCAGGAGGTAATCTCGCGAGCGCGGAACTGTACGATCCGGCCAGCGGGAGCTGGACGGCGACAGGCAGCCTTGGTGCCGCACGCGAGAGTCACACGGCGACGTTGCTGCCCAACGGCAAGGTGCTCGTTGCTGGAGGTTATAACACCACCAGCGTTCTCGCGAGCGCGGAGCTGTACGATCCGGCCAGCGGGACCTGGTCGGTGACCGGCAGCCTCGCCACCGCACGCTTTGGGCACACGGCGACGTTGCTGCCCAACGGCAAGGTGCTCGTGGCAGGAGGAGCTAACAGCAGCGGCTATCTCGCGAGTGCGGAAGTGTACGATCCGGCCAGCGGGACCTGGGCTGTGACTGGCACCCTCGCCACCGCACGCTTTGGGCACACGGCGACGTTGCTGCCCAACGGCAAGGTGCTTGTGGCAGGAGGAGCTAACAGTAGCGGCTATCTCGCGAGTGCGGAAGTGTACGATCCAGCGAGCGGGACCTGGACGGCGACCGGCAGCCTCGGTGCCGCACGCTATTTGCACACAGCGACGTTGCTCCCCAACGGCAAGGTGCTCGTCGCAGGAGGAGTTAACGGCGGCGTCTCTCTCGCGAGCGCGGAACTGTACGATCCAGCGAGCGGGACCTGGACGGCGACCGGCAGCCTCGGCGCCGCACGCTATTTGCACACAGCGACGTTGCTCCCCAACGGCAAGGTGCTCGTCGCAGGAGGAGTTAACGACACCAATGGCACTCTGGCGAGCGCGGAACTGTATGATCCGGCGAGCGGGAACTGGAGTACCACGGGCGGCCTCGCCACCGCACGCGATAATCACACGGCGACATTGCTGCCCAACGGCAAGGTGCTCGTCGCAGGAGGAATTAATAGCGGCAACAGCGTTTTCGCGGGCGCGGAACTGTACGATCCGGCGAGCGGCACCTGGACGGCGACAGGCAGCCTCAACACCGCACGCCGGCTGCACACGGCGACGTTGCTGCCCAGCGGCAAGGTGCTCGTCGCAGGAGGACAAAGCGCTGGCGGCCTCCCTCTGGCGAGCGCGGAACTGTACGATATTGGGCTCGGGTTTATCAGGCCCGACTGGCAGCCGCAGATTGCCACGGCCACTTCAACACTGTCGTCCGGCAGCAGCCTTGTGCTGACCGGCTCGCGTTTCCAAGGAATCTCGCAAGCTTCCGGCGGAAACTCCCAGGATTCCTCCAGCAATTACCCGATTGTCCAACTCCGCGGTCTCGAGAGCAGCCAGGTCGCATTTCTTCCGGTGGACCCGATCGCTGGCTGGTCGGCCACAGCCTTTACTTCGATCCCCGTGATTGGCTTTCCTTCCGGCCCGGCTCTGGTGACCGTCTTTACCAATGGCATCCCGAGTGACGCGCGGTATCTGGTCTTCGCCTTGCCGGCTCCGACTCTTACGGCGCAGGCGTCCGCGGGAGTGAATAGCGGCGGAAGCATCTCGGACACCGCGACGTTGGCTGGTGGAAGTGCGCCAACGGGAACGATCACGTTTAGCCTTTATGGACCGAATGATTCGAGCTGCGGCGGCTCGCCTGTTGTCACCGTGACCGTTTCTGTTACAGGCGCAACTAGCTACTCCTCCGGTAGCTTTACCGTGACGACGCCGGGCACCTATTGCTGGGTCGCGAGCTATAGCGGAGATGCGAATAACAGTGAGGTAACGACCGCTTGTGGCGACCCGAATGAATCGGTCGTCGTGAGTCCCGTGCCGCCAACACCTACTACATTGGCTAATATTTCGACGCGCCTTCGCGTCGAGACGGGCGACAACGCGCTGATCGGCGGTTTCATCGTTACCGGCACTCAGCCCAAGAAAGTAATGATCCGCGCGATCGGGCCTTCCTTGCCTTTTGCGGATGACCTGGCCGATCCGATCCTGGAGCTGCATGATTCAACGGGCGCGCTGGTTGATTCGAACGACAACTGGGTGGACTCGCCGAACAAGCAGGCGATCATTGATAGCACGATTGCACCTACTAACGACCTGGAATCGGCCATCATCGCGACACTGCCGGCTAACAATTCGGGTTACACCGCGATCGTGCGCGGGGTAAACAACGGGACTGGGATTGGAGTAGTAGAAGCATACGACCTGGACACGTCCACTGACTCGAAGCTGGCTAACATTTCTACGCGCGGGCTGGTCCAGACCGGGGACAACGTTTTGATTGCCGGGACGATCGTGGTGGGTCAAGCGCCACAGAAGGTGATCGTGGAAGCCTTAGGTCCCTCCCTGCCCGTGCCTGGCGCGCTGGGCGATCCTACGCTGGAGTTACGAGACGGAAACGGAACTCTCCTCGACGCGAACGATAACTGGGTCGATAGCCCGAACAAGCAGGCGATCATCGACAGCACCATTCCACCGGGCAACGACTCCGAATCGGCTATCATTGCGACCCTGCCGGCCGGTGGTGCGCAGTATACCGCCATTGTGCGCGGCGTGAATGGAACGACCGGCGTAGCTGTCGTCGAAGTCTTCGCGCTGCAATAATGTAGAGGCGCTTGTGCCAAGCGCCTGGTGTTCGGTTAGGCGCTTGACACAAGCGCCTCTACAGCGGTCCGCGGCGTGAACGGAACTACCGGTGCAGCGGTCGTCGAATTTTTCGCCTGAATTAATCGCCTTTCCGGCCGTGAAAATCGCACTTGTCTTGCCTGGATCTTTTTGATAACAACGTTCTCATCAGCATTTCGCTTCTAAAGCAGCGCGGAGTAGCCGGCTTCTCGCCGGAATCGGTTCTGCGGCCCAGCGCGGAGGCTGCGCCGGTGGCAGTCAGTCGCGCTGAATCGACAATCACAAGCTTCGCGTTAAGGTGTGGGTATGAATAATCGCCGTCTGATTGGCCCGCTGTTACTTGCGTTAATTGCTGCCCAATTCGGCCTCGGCCTTCACCAAGTATCCGCCGCCACTATCGTCGTCACCACTACCGACCCGGGAGTTCATGGTGACAACACTTGCTCTTTGCAGGAAGCAATCTTCTCGGCCAACTACGACGATAACATCGCCATTGATCCAGCAGACCCGAGCAACTTCATCGTCACCGGTTGCAATAAGGGCAGTGGAGATGACATCATCGTTTTGCCCCAGGGAGCGGTCTTCCAATTGAACGGGCCGGCGGTGGATCAATTCAATTCGTTAGGCCCTACGGCGACGCCGCTCATCTTTTCTAATATCACGATTGAAGCCAACGGATCGCAGTTGGTGGGAAAAGCCAACGGGTCGCCGGTGGTGGGAACGCCCAACCAGAACTTCCGCGCCTTCGCCGTGGGCACTGCCACGGTTGATCTTAGCGAGATCGATCCGGGTCGGGTGGTCTCGGGCACGGGTGAACTGACGATTAACAATGTTTACCTCAAGAACTTCCAGAGCAGGGGCGGTGACGGCGCAAGTGGCGGTGGCGGCGGCCTCGGCGCGGGCGGCGCGATCTACCTCAGGGACGGCGAGCTCACGCTGGTGAACAGCACATTCCAAGGCAACTTCGCGTTTGGGGGTAATAGCGGCGCCGGCAAGGGTGGTGGTGCTGGCGGTTTGTCGGGCAATGGAGCCCTGCCAGGCAACAAAAATGGCGGCGGTGGTGGCGGTTCATTGGGCAATGGCGGCGCCGGGACTTCTAACAATTTTTTTGGCGGTGGCGGCGGCGGAACTTTAACCAGCGGCGGGACGCCCGATGCTGGCTTCAGGTGCGGCGGCACGGGAGGATCACCCGCAGATAACGGTCACGATGGTTCTTGCGAAGGGGGTGGCGGCGGTGGCGGCGGCAGTGCAGCTTTTGGATGCATCCCAGGAGATTGTCAGTCACCGGGAAACGGGGGTAAAGGTAACTACGGCGGTGGTGGTGGTGGCGCCGGCGGCTACTCAGGTAATGCCGCAGCTGGGAGCGACGGCGGTAACGGAGGCTTTGGGGGAGGAGGAGGCGCCAGTGGCGGTGAAGGCAACATCACCAGCAGCGATGGTGGCGACGGAGGTTTCGGCGGCGGCGGCGGTGCAGATCCCGGAAGCGACGACAACCCCGGGACTGGTGGCCCCTTCGGCGGCAAGGCCAACACAACTACGGGCGGAGGCGGAGCCGGCCTCGGCGGTGCCATCTTCAACGATAGCGGCACGCTCAGCCTCTTCAATTGCACCTTCGTCGGCAACAGCGCCTACGGGGGCGCCGGCTTTGACAACGGTGACGGCCAGGGCAACGCCATCTTTTCGCGCAACGGCACAATCAACCTGACCCACATCACGGTGAGCGATAGCTCCGACCCGAATGGAACTGGGATTGTGGACGTAGCGATCGTGGGCGACGGAGCCACCGCCACCTTGACCCTGTTGAACAGCATCCTGGCGAACAACAAAGCAGGCTCGCCCAACGGACAATTATTCTCCGTCAATGGCGGTAGTGTTGCGCAGAACAACAATAGCGGCAACCTCATTGAAACCAATGCGAGCACGGGCGCGATCAACGGCGTAGCAACATCAAATAATCCCCATCTCGCAGCTCTCACTCTTAACCAGCCTGGAGAGACGCCAACGATGGCTATTGCTACGACTAGCTCTGCCTACGCAACAGCCGATGGCGCGAGAGCTCTCCCGACCGACCAGCGCGGAGTGCCACGTAAGTCCCTGGCGGACATCGGCGCCTATGAGAATAACGATTTCACCCAGCCTGGCCCTACGCTGGTAGTTAACACGACGAGCGATCATACCCCAGATGTTTGCAGCGTGGTTGATTGCACCCTGCGGGAAGCCATCCTGAGGGCGAACCAATTGAGTGGCGCGAACACCATCACGTTCGCTAACAACGTCACTGGGACCATTACGCTGGGAGGCACGCTTGGTCCTCTAAGTGTCACGGACTCCACCACGATTGTCGGGCCGGGCGCGCGCGTCCTGGCGGTCAGCGGCAGCGCTGAGGGACAGGTCTTCCGCGTGTTTAGCTTCACCGGGGGCACCAGCATAGTTTCTGGCCTAACGATTCGGGATGGATTTCAGTCGCCCGGTTCCGGCACCTCCGCGGGTGGCGCGGGTATCTTTAACGCTCTTAATACGGTGCTGACCTTTAACGACTGTGCCTTCCTTCTCAACAGCGCACAAGCCGGTGATGCCATTACCGCGTCCGGCGACGGCGCGACAGCCCAGGGTGGCGCAATTCTTAACGGTGGTGTGCTGACGTTGAACCGTTGCACCTTAAGCAACAACGGCGCTCAGGGCGGGCGGGGTGCCGATAGCAGCGGTACGAAGGACGGCAACGTCCGCGGCGGCAAAGGCGGCGACGCTCAGGGCGGAGCGGTGTTCAACGGCACGGGCGCAACCTTGACGATTAACAACTCGACTTTCAGCGGCAACGGCGCGACCGCCGGCGCGGGTGGCGATGGGCAGTTCGGCGGCAACGGCGGCAGCGCCACCGGAGCAGTAATTAACATGGGCACGATGACCATAACCGCTGCGACACTTAGCGGGAACACCGGCTTGGGTGGGGCAGGCGGCGCAGGTAGTAACAAGTTTAGCGGCGGCAGCAGCGGAACGGGTAATGGCGGATTATCTGCTGTCAGCGGAACGAGCACCGTCCGGAATACTATCAGCGCTAATAATAGCGGCGATCACGGCGGCGGCGTGGACGTGAATGGGGCCTTTAGCTCCGGGGGCTACAACTTGATTGGTATCGGGGACTCCAGCACGGGCTTTAACCCTCCCGCCGACCAGGTCGGTACCACAGCGGCGCCCATCGACGCCAAGCTAGGAGTACTGCAAAATAATGGCGGCCCCACTAACACGTTTGCTCTGCTGGCTGACAGCCCTGCGCTGGATCAGGGGAAGGCCTTCGGTGTCGAGCTCGGGGTTGATCAACGGGGAGGAAGCTTTGCGCGGACGATCGACGCGCCTACCATTCCCAACGCGAACGGTGGAGATGGCACTGACATAGGCGCTTTTGAATCCACCGGGCCGTTTCCATCGCCGACACCTACACCAACTCCGGCAGCTTCACCCACACCTACACCTACACCTACACCAACAGCTACGGCCACCCCCATACCTAACCCAACCACGCTTGCTAATATTTCGACACGTCTCCGGGTGGAGACAGGCGATAACGTTCTGATAGGTGGCTTCATCGTCACGGGGACGCAGCCGAAAAAGATTATCGTCCTCGCCATAGGGCCCTCGTTACCTTTGGCGGACAAACTGGCCGATCCAACCCTGGAACTTTATCAAGCCGACACCCTGCTCGACTCGAATGACAACTGGGGAGATAGCGCGAACAAGCAGGCGATCATTGACAGCGGCGTTGCCCCGACCAACGACCTCGAATCGGCCATCGTGGCGACTCTGCCGGCTAATAGCTCGGCTTATACGGCGATCGTTCGTGGCGCGAATAACGGCACGGGTATCGGTGTCGTGCAAGCTTACGATCTGGATCGCTCGGTCGATTCGAAGCTGGCGAACATCTCGACCCGCGGCCTGGTGCAAACGGGCGACGACGTCTTGATCGCCGGCACGATCGTGGTTGGCCAGGCACCGCAGAAGGTAATCGTAGAAGCGCTAGGTCCATCGTTGAGCGTGCCGGGGAACCTGGCCGATCCCATCCTGGAGTTGCGCGACGGGAATGGCGCGTTAATAGACATGAACGATAACTGGATTGATAGCCCGAACAAGCAAGCCATCATCGACAGCACCATTCCGCCTACCAACGACTTCGAGTCGGCCATCATCGCGACGTTACCGGCCGGTGGCGCGCAGTATACCGCCATCGTCCGCGGCGTGAACGACACGACGGGTGTAGCTGTCGTCGAAGTCTTCGCGCTGCAATAATGTAGAGGCGCTTGACACAAGCCCTCTACAGCGGTCCGCGGCGTGAATGGAACGACGGACATAGCGGTCGTAGAAGTTTTCGCGCTGAACTAAACTTGGCTTTCATTTCCCGCAACAAGGTGCAACGAGATCAGTCTGGTATCCTCGCAACCTGAGGACTGTCTTCGCGCAGTTGTTAGTGCGAAATATCTTTCGGCGCGGACGAGGCGACGAGTTTCTCGAAGCGCGGATCATTCCGAAGCGGATCGAACATGGGGTCCAGCCGGAGCAGCGCCGGAGTGAGCGGCACTTGTGAAGCCAGGGCGCCATTGTACGGGATCGAGAATAGTTTTTGTAAAGCGGCGATGGCACGGTCGGAGTCCCCCATGCACGTCGCCACCCGGGCAAGGATCTCGATCGGAGTGGGACCAGCCAACGCGTCTTTCTCGATTGGGATCGCAGCCATAGCCCGCTCCGAGAGAGCGAACGCGGCGGCTTTGTCACCGAGACCCAGATCGGTCAGCGCGAGATCCCCAATAAGGACATAATTTTCCGGCTGTTCTTTGAGAAAAGATTCCAGTTCGCTGCGCGCCTGTTGCCAAACTTCCTGGGCGGCGGCATGGTCGCCGCCGACTTCTTGCGCCCAGCCTAACCAAAAGCGCAGTTCGCCATTGTAAAAACCCAGCGCCGGATCAGGCTTGGCTAATATTTCCTTTATCTGAGCGCTGATTTGTCCGGGGCGGCGCTCCAGGATCGCTTCGTAAACTTGTGTCTCCAGGGCCTGGGTGTCGTCGGCGGCCGGATGAAGCGGAGCGAGAAGCGCCGAGGCACGCGGCAGGTCGCCCTCGGCTTGGGCAATGCTCGCCTTGGCCACAATCGTATCCAGGTTGTCCGGCGTGATATCCAGGACCTGGTCAAGCTTCCGGAGCGCTTCTGGGAAGCGACGAAGGTTAATATAGGAACCCGCGTGCTGGGTAAGTAGGTTAACGTTGCGCGGGTCGAGCCGCTCGGCATCGTTGAAGTACGACTCGCTCCGGTCCCAGTCGCCCCGCCTCCGCGCGACATAGGCGAGCGATTCAGGAATCTGGCTGCTATTCGGCAGGAACTGACGTGCCTGGGCGAAGTAACGTTCCGCCGTGTCGTAATCCCTTAGGCAGGCGTAGTGATAGAATCCCTTGGCCAATACGGCCTCGCCCAGATTGGGTTGAAGAGTCAGCGCGGTTTCGGCGGCCTGCCGTGTTTCTTCGCGGAGGGCGGCCGTTGGTTGAAGATTCACTGTGAGGTAGCCAACCGCATCCACGTATGACAGCAGCGCCCAACTAAGGGCGAACTTCGGGTCCAACCGCACCGCTTCCCTGAGATATTTCTGTGCGCCAAGGGAGTTGGTGGGTGAGGTTTGCGATTTCAGATTGTAAGCCAGACCACGCAGGTAGGCATCGTAAGCCTCAGGATTGCCTGTTGGTTTGGTGGCGATCACTTGCTCTTCCCGACCGCTCAGGTGCGCCTGCAACTGATCGGCGATGGCTTTGGCCACCTCACTCTCGACCGAAAAAATGTCGGTCCGTTTGCGGTCAAAGGTTTCAGCCCAAAGGTGGGAATCATTAGCTGCTTTGATTAACTGCACGTTCACGCGCACAGCGTCGCCGCTCTTCTGGACGCTTCCTTCCAGGATGTAGGCGACGCCAAGTTGCCTGGCGATCTCAGGCAGGTTTTCCGGCGCACTCTTATAATACTGCGTGGAGGTGCGCGAGATGACCTTCAGATCGGCGATCTTCGATAAGCGCGTCAAAATCTCGTCCTGGATGCCTTCGGAAAAGTAGGCGTTCTCTTGTTCTTCGCTCAAATTTTGAAACGGCAGCACCGCGATACTTTTTACCGGCGCATCAGGCGGATTTTGCATTCGGCCGCGCCAAAAAAAGAGCGCGGCAACGCTAAGCGCCAGCACAGCTGCGGCGGCCAGCAAAACTGGCCTGAAGCTGCGGATCGCGGCTGGTTGATCCGGCGGAGAAACCGGAGCAACTCCTGCTGTCTCGCTCGCTGCGGATTCGATGGCGGTCGCCGGTATTTTCTGCGGCCCCGGCCATGCCTTCGCCTCCCGTGTTCTGACCTCGGCGACAAAGCGATAGCCGCGACCAGGCACCGTCACGATGTAGTGATGCGAGCCCGGGTTCTCGCCGAAAACGCGGCGCAAAGTCGAGATATTCTGGCTGAGATTGTTTTCTTCGACGATCGAGTCCGGCCAGATCGCCTCCATCAGGCGCTCTTTATCGAGCACGCTGTCGTGGTGCTCCACCAGGTAGAGCAGCGTTTCGAACACCCTCGGCGTCAGCGCGACTGCGGCGCCGTCACGCCGCGTGACGAGACGTTTGCCGGCGTCCAAGAAGAAGTCGCCGAACTCGTAGACCGGAGCTGGTGGTGCCTTCATCGCAGGAGTTCAGGAATTTTCACAAAAATTCAGCGGCATCCTAAAGACTTTCAAGAGCGTTGCCGGAAAGCTGAGCACACAAAAGTCCGCGTAATGCCGCGACAAATACCCAAAAACGATAAAACCAGAAAAAGGAATCGAGAAAAAGGAGAAAGATTACCGGAGACGAAAGGCTCGTTCGGACAAAGAAGGTGCTTGTTTATGAAAAAATCACGCTGCCGGTATCGAATTTCGTTCGCTGGGTTCATCTTGGCCCTGCTCCTGGCGGCTTCGGTTGAGGCCGCGACCCTCACGGTAAACAGCACCGCCGATGACGGGACGGGGACGTGCACGGCGAGCAAGTGTACGTTGCGTGATGCCATTCTAAACGCCGGGAATTTTGATACGATTACCTTTTCGCTGCCAGCGAACAGTGCGATCAACCTGACGAACGGCGAGTTGCCGATTAACAGCGGTCTGACGATCAACGGCCCCGGCGCGAATCTCTTGACCGTGCAGCGCAGCACCGCAAGCGGCACACCTCAGTTCCGCATCTTCAATATTGCATCCAACGCCAGCGCCACCATCTCCGGCTTGACGATTTCCAATGGAAGCGCTGCTGCTGTCGGCAGCAGCGGCGGCGGCATTTTCAACCGTGGCACGTTGACTATCACCAATAGCATCATCTCCGGCAACTCGGCCGATACCGGCGGTGGTATTTGCAACAGTAGCGGCAATCTAAGTTTGGCGATCATCAACAGTACCATCTCCGGCAACTCGGCAGGCAATGGCGGCGGCGGCATTTGCCACTTTGGCGGCGGCCCGGTGACTATTACCAACAGCACCATCTTCGGAAACTCCGGACTCTACGGCGGCGGCATTTACAAGCAGGGCAGCGGCCCGGTGACCATCACCAGCAGCACCATCTCAGGCAACACGGGAAGCAACAGCTCTGGTGGCGGCGGCATTTTCAACCAGACCGGCACCGTGACAGCGAAGAACACGATCATTGCCCTGAACACAGCCCCGATTGGTCCCGATGTTTCTGGATCGTTCACTTCACAAGGATTCAACCTCATCGGCAAGACCGACGGGAGCACGGGCTTCACCGCGGCCACTGACCAGACAGGAACGGTCGCCGTGCCTCTTGATCCGCTGCTCGACTCGCTGCAAGACAATGGCGGGCCAACCAAGACACAAGCACTGCTTTCCGGCAGCAAAGCCATAGACAAAGGCGACTCCAGCGGTTCATCCACCGATCAACGCGGCTTTACCCGGCCGATTGACACTCCCGTTATCGCTAATGCCACGGGCGGCGACGGCAGCGACATTGGCGCCTACGAAGTGCAGCCCGACCAGCTAGCCGGCTGCAGCGAGATAAACCTGGTGGTCAAGAACAACAGTGATGCCGACGCAGCTTCGTTGCGTGACGTGATCGCGAATGCCTGCGGGGGCAGCACGATTACTTTTGCTGCGAACGTCAGGGGCGCGATCAACCTAACGAGCAATGAGTTGTTGATTAATAAGGCAATGACGATCAGCGGCCCCGGCGCGAATCTGTTGAGCGTGCAGCGCAGCGCCTCTGCCGGTAATTTCCGCATCTTCAATATCGCATCCGCCAGTGTCAACGCCGCCATCTCCGGCCTGACGATTGCCAATGGAGTTATCAGCAGCGGCGGCGGCATTAATAACCCTGGCACGCTGACTCTCACCAGCGTCACCATCTCGGGCAACACTGCCACCAATGGCGGCGGCATTTTCAACAGTGGCACAGTGACGCTTACTAACAGCACGATGTCGGGCAACACAGTCAACAGCATCGTTGCTGGCAGCGGCGGCGGCATTTTTAACAATGGCGGCACGGTCAATCTCACCAACAGCACGATCTCCGGCAACACCGCAAACGGACCGTCCAGCACCAGCGACAGCGGCGGCGGCATTTTCACCAATATAGGCACGGTCAATCTCACCGACAGCACCATCTCCGGCAACTCGGGAGACTTGGGCGGCGGCCTTCGCAATGTAAACAAAGGCTCGGTGGTCTTGGGGAACACCATCATTGCCCTGAATAACTCCCCGAGCGGTCCTGATGTGAATGGCCCGCTTACGTCGCAAGGCTTTAACCTCATCGGCAACGCCTCCGGCGCGACTATCACGCCGACAACCGGCGACCAAGTCGGCGTCACAGCAACCCAGTTGAATCTAGGTCCACTGCAAGACAATGGCGGCCCCACCCAGACGCACGCACTGTTATCCGGCAGCTTTGCCATAGACCAAGGTTTATCCTTCCGCTCGACCACCGATCAACGCGGCTTCGCTCGCCCGATTGATCTACCTAACGTCCCCAACGGCGACGGCGATGCCGGCGACATCGGCGCCTTTGAAGTGCAAGCGCCTACGCCCATCCCTACACCTACACCTACACCTACACCTACGGCCACCCCTACGACGCTCGCTAATATTTCGACGCGGCTCCGGGTGGAGACAGGCGATAACGTTCTCATCGGCGGCTTCATCGTCACTGGGACACAGTCGAAGAAGGTAATGATCCGCGCGATCGGTCCTTCCCTGCCTTTTGCGGATGACCTGGCCGATCCGATCCTGGAGTTGCATGATTCTTCCGGCGCGCTCCTTGATTCGAACGACAACTGGGTGGATAGCCCGAACAAGCAGGCGATCATCGATAGCACCATTGCACCTACTAACGATTTGGAATCGGCCATCGTGGCGACGCTGCCGGCTAATGGCTCGGGTTACACTGCTATCGTGCGTGGAGTAAATAATGGGACAGGCATTGGAGTGGTGGAAGCATACGACCTGGATCGCACGGTGGATTCGAAACTGGCGAACATCTCGACTCGCGGCCTGGTGCAAACGGGGGACGACGTCTTGATCGCGGGAACGATCGTGGTTGGCCAGGCACCGCAAAAGGTGATCGTGGAAGCGTTAGGTCCATCGTTGAGCGTGCCTGGGAAACTGGAAGATCCTATTCTAGAGCTGCGCGACGGGAATGGTGGGTTAGTGGACTCGAACGATAACTGGGTGGATAGCCCGAACAAGCAGGCGATCATCGACAGCACCATCCCACCGAGTAACGACTTCGAGTCGGCTATCATCGCGGCGTTACCGGCCGGCGGCGCGCAATATACAGCTATCGTCCGCGGCGTGAACAACGCGACCGGCATAGCCGTCGTAGAAGTTTTCGCGCTGCAATAGAACGACAGATTAAGGCAGATGAAACCCAGATGAGTCTTAGTGTAACCAAGATTGAAGCACGGGCGGGTTTGGAAACCGCCTCTCATTGGTTTGGTCTGGAGGACTGTCACCTATTGCCGCTCAAAACACAACGCCGTGACAACTAACCTGACAACTCTTCGCCTATTGGCTGCCTCGGTCCTGAGTGTTGCCGCCGTCACCCTGCTGAGTCTTGCCGCGGCCATGCAAAACACGCCGGTTGCTTGCGAAAGCGCCGATCACAAAATCAGCGGCCAAAAACAACCGGTCGCGCAACTATCTGGAGAAAAAGCGCGCAATTACCTTGAACGAACTGGCGACGGTCAGTCGTTGATGGAGGCGCTGACGGCGGCGCGCTTTGGTTTGCAATGGCAGGAGCATCCGCCGGGCAACAGCAAGACCGGCGGCGGATATTTGGGTTTGAGTCACGACCAGAATTTGAAGGTGTGGTTCGACGATCAGGGCATGACAGTGCGACCCACGCTGTCCGAAGAGAAACGGGACCAGGCGTGGAGCACGGTCGTGCGACTGACGGCTTACGGTTACGGCAAGCAGCTCGTCGATATACCACCGATCGTCTCCCGTATGGTCAAAGCGAATCGAATTGAGTACGAACGTGTCTCTTCAAATCGGCAATCCCCAATCCGAAATTCGCAATTGGTAGAGTGGTACGAGAACCGTGCGGAAGGGATCGAGCAGGGATTTACGCTCAACCAGCCACCTGAGCGAAACGGTGGCGCCCTCAACGAACCATTGCGCGTGCTACTGGCGGTAACAGGCGATTTGCGCGCCCGGCCGAAAGGCGAGGGAACGATCGCGTTAAACGATGCCAGGGGCAACGGTGCTCTCAGTTATAGTAAGCTTGTAGCTCAGGATGCCGACGGCAAGAAGCTCGCGGCGCGGATGGAAGCGAGCGCGGACGGACGAGAGATCGCGCTCCTGGTGGAGGACGAGGGTGCGCGTTATCCGATTGTGATTGATCCAGTCATGGCATCACTGGAGAAGAAATTGGATGCTACCCCGAATGTGCAACTCGACGCGCGCTTCGGCTTTGCGGTGGCAATTGAGGGTGACACGGCGGTAGTGGGGGCGTGGCGGGAGGATTCGGGCGCTCTTGCCGATGTGGGCGTTGTTTACATCTTTTCTCGATCAGGCTCTTCCTGGACCTTATCCTCACGAAATAACTCCGGCACCAGTGCCGGTGACGCATGTGGTGAAAGCGTAGCCATCAGCCGCCCCTTGGTCGTGTACGGCTGCCCGGGAGCGAACAATAATACGGGTAGAGCTTTTGTCAGAGACCTCAGCACCAATGGTTCCGCGGAGCTTTTGCCGCCATTTGGCATGGGCCTTCGGAATACTGGCGACCGCTATGGAGCAAGCGTCGCCATCAGTAACAATCAAGTGATAGTGGGTGAGCCTTTAAATGATTCCCAGGGGACGGACTCAGGGATCGCATTCCAATTCACTCTTGAATCTGGCTTAAGTTACGCCGACCCCACCCCATATAATGGCGCCAGTGGGGACCAGTTTGGCACGAGCGTTGCCATTGATGGAGACACCTTCGTTGTGGGTGCCCCCGGTTTTGATTCCGGATCAGGGAAAGCCGTTGTTCTCGATGTTAATTCCAGTTCCACACCTCCGAAATACCTCTACGCTGACGACAGAGCGGCGTCCGATAACTTCGGCCAAAGCGTCGCTATCAGCGGTAATACCGCGGTGGTGGGTGCGCCTTTGAATAGCGAAAAAGGAAGCAGCGCCGGTGCAGCCTATGTCTTCGTGCGCGACACGAGCAGGAACTGGAGCCAGCAGCAGAAGCTCACGGGCAGCGACGCGACCGCGGGCAACTTCTTTGGTGCAAGTCACATCGCCATTCAAGGCAACACCATCGTGGCAGGCGCTTACGGGTACTCTTATTTCGACCTAAACAAAGGTACAATCCAGAATGCGGGCGAGGCCTATATCTTCATGCGTAGCGGCACGGTCTGGACAGAGCAGGCGATAACCGTAGGCGACAACCAGGCCGGCGACGAGTTCGGCATCGGTCTCGGCATCAGCGGCAACACCGTCATCGTTGGTGCACGTCACGCCACAGCCGCAGGAACAGCCGGCGCGGGTGCAACTTTCGTCTATCGTCTCGCCTGCGTGCCGCCATATGGGAGCATTGCTACCGGCCCAACCACTACCGCCTGCCCGGGCTCTCTTGTCAATTTCATTTTAGATTACTACAGATTGACGACTGGTACGCCGAGCTTTCAATGGCGCAAGAACGGCGTGAACATTCCAGGCGAAACCTCCGAGCTATACACTATCAATAGCGCGAGTGCGAGTGATGCAGGTAGTTACGATGTGGTCGTCTCCACCTCCTGCGGCAGTGACACTTCCAATCCGGTCACACTTGCGGTTTATGCTTTCAGTTTGAACCCAACGAGCCAGAATTTCGGCGTGAGCGGCAGTACCGGCATTGTGAACGTAACCGCTACCAGCGCAAGCTGCAGCTGGACGGCCGTCAGTAATGCTTCCTTCATTACTGTCAACTCCGGCAGTAGCGGCACCGGCAATGGCACCGTCGGCTTTACTGTTGCTTCCAATCCGGATTCGGCGCAACGCATCGGCACTCTCACGATCGCAGGCCAAAGCTTTACCGTCTCGCAGGATGGCACACAATGCAGCTACTTAATCGCTCCTACTTCACAAAACCTCGGAGCCAGTGCCAGCACGAATACCGTGAATGTCACGGCGAGCGCTGGGTGCGCCTGGACGGCGACAAGCAACGATCCATTCCTCAGCATTAATTCCGGTGCGAGTGGCAGCGGCAACGGCACGGTTACCTACACGATCGCTGCTAATCCCACTACTTCCCAACGCACCGGCACACTGACGGTCGCCGGACAGACTTTTACTGTGACGCAGGGCGGTGCCTCTGTTCTCGCCAACATCTCTACCCGCCTCCGGGTCGAAACTGGGAACAACGTGCTGATCGGCGGCTTCATCGTCACTGGGACACAGTCGAAGAAGGTAATGATCCGCGCGATCGGTCCTTCCCTGCCTTTTGCGGATGACCTGGCCGATCCGATCCTGGAGTTGCATGATTCTTCCGGCGCGCTGCTTGATTCGAACGACAACTGGGTCGATAGCCCGAACAAGCAGGCGATCATCGATAGCACCATTGCACCTACTAACGATTTGGAATCGGCCATCGTGGCGACGCTGCCGGCTAATGGCTCGGGTTACACCGCGATCGTGCGTGGAGTAAATAATGGGACTGGCATCGGAGTGGTAGAAGCATACGATCTGGATCGCACGGTCGATTCGAAGCTGGCGAACATCTCGACGCGCGGCCTGGTGCAAACGGGCGACGACGTCTTGATTGCCGGCACGATCGTGGTTGGCCAGGCACCGCAGAAGGTCCTGGTGGAGGCGTTAGGTCCATCGTTGAGCGTGCCTGGGAAACTGGAAGATCCTATTCTAGAGCTGCGCGATGTGAATGGAACTCTCCTGGACTCGAACGATAACTGGGTTGATAGCCCGAACAAACAAGCGATCATTGATACCACTATTCCGCCGAGCAACGACCTGGAATCAGCCATCATCGCGACATTACCGGCTGGTGGCGCGCAATATACCGCCATCGTCCGCGGAGTGAATGGAACTACCGGTGTAGCTGTCGTCGAGGTCTTCGCGCTGAACTAAGCAGCCACAGATTTGCACGGATGAAACACGGATTAGGGCAGACTGCTGTCCCGATTTTCTGTGTCCGTGCAAATCCGTGTTCATCCGTGGCTAGGCCGCTCCTGGCCTTTCCGTCCGCTTCCGCCGCATGCAGGCGAAGGATGTCTTTCCGCAATGGAGAGAAAAGCATTTTCAGCAGCCCTCGATTTTGATTAGATCGCGGTCGCACTAAGTCCGTCAGGCGCTTGCCGAGCCGTAGCCTTGCGAAGGCTGGTCTCCAGCAAAGCACCTCACTCTCTTCCCGTCCCGCTCCGCGCGGAGTCGCGGAATAGTTGGAGGTGCTTATGTCATCAAAATTTCGCCGGACGAGTCAGGGCTTGCTCTTGCGCATTGCTTTTGATAAACAGGCTGTGTCCTCGCGGATTTGAGCAGATGAAA
Source organism: Spartobacteria bacterium (assembly GCA_003134785.1). Taxonomy (GTDB): domain Bacteria; phylum Verrucomicrobiota; class Verrucomicrobiia; order Chthoniobacterales; family UBA10450; genus AV80. The sequence goes on along the minus strand of PLCN01000011.1, from coordinate 4,802 downwards.
CGGCGCCACTTTTTTCCTTACCGGGTTGGAACGGCTCTGCTGCTCTTCACGGAATTCGCGCGGTCGCTTTTCTTGAGAGAGTCGTCCAGCCAGCGGAGAAAATGGCTGACGCTCGCATGGGTAGCGTTGTTTTCATTGCCCCTGGCTGGGACTCAAATACAGCAGGCTAGAGCCCTTGCGCCGCAGGGAGGCGAGAGGATGGCCCCACCTTCGGCACCTCAAGTTGGAATTCTCTTCATGGTCAACAGCACGGGCGATGGCAACGACGCCATAACGGGCGACGGCGTTTGCGAAACTGCCAAGAACAATCACCAATGCACTTTGCGAGCCGCGATTGAGGAGGCGAATGCCCAGCCGACTGCCGACACCATCGTCTTCGAGATTCCGATGAGCGATCCCGGCTTTAGTAACGGAGGATGGACCATCAATCTAGGCACAGCCTTGCCCGATTTGAGTACCGATCTCGACATTGAGGGCCCCGGCGCGGATATGCTGACGGTCCAGGGCGCTTCGAATACGTCCACTACATTCCGCATCTTCAAGGTGACCGCGGCTGGCACCGTGACGTTCTCCGGCATCACCATAAGTCACGGCACAGTCGAACCCAGCGGAGCCGGCGGAGGAATACTAAACGCCAATGGCGCCACCATCAATGTCACTGACTGCATACTCGCCAGTAACGTCGCAATTAATGGCGGAGGAGCTATTTCGAACAATACCGGTATTGTAAATCTTAGCGGCAGCACTCTCAGCAATAATATGACCGTGAGTGATGGCCCCGCCATCGCTAACGGGAGTGGCACGATCAACGCGGCTAACTGTGTCTTCGCCGGCAATAATGCAAGTGACTACTCATCACGGGGTGGGATCAGCAATGGCACCGGCGCGATAAACATCATCAGCTGCACCCTGAGCGGGAACTCTGCCGGCCAGGGAGGTGGCATCGCCAGCACAGGCAGCGGCGTGGTGACTGTAATTAACAGCACTCTTAGTGGTAACACTGCCATCCAGGGCGGCGGCGGCGCGATCGCTGGTTTTAGCGGCACGATTAATCTAAGCAACTGCACCATAGCCGGCAATACGGCGGTGAACAGTCCGAATGGGGGCGCCGGCGGCGTTTGGAATGCCGGCAGCAGCACTATCAACGTGAAGAGCACCATGATCGCGTCGAATACTGCGACGGGATTCAGCGTAACACCGGACGTCGCCGGCACGCTTACTTCTCAAGGATTCAACCTGATTGGCAAGAATGACGGTGCAGTGACGAGTTTTCCCGTCGGCAACCCGAACGCTAAGAACGACATCGTCGGCACAGGTGCGTCGCCGGTTGATCCGAAGCTCGATCCAGGTGGCTTGAAAAACAACGGCGGCTCAACCCAAACAATCGCGCTCTTATTCGGCAGCCCGGCCATCGACAAAGGCACGAGCAACAGTCTCACGGGTAATCTGGCCACCGACCAGCGCGGCTCAGGCTTTCCGCGCAGATTCAACGATCCCGCAATCCCGAATGCCACCGGTGGAGACGACACGGACATCGGCGCCTTCGAGGTGCAAACTGCAGCCACCCCAACACCTACACCTACGCCGCCACCTACATCGACGCCGACACCTACACCTAATCCTAACCCTACAGCTACACCTACCACGCTTGCTAATATCTCCACGCGGCTCCGGGTGGAGACGGGCGATAACGTTCTGATCGGAGGCTTTATTGTCGCTGGGACGCAGCCGAAAAAGATTATCGTGCTCGCCATCGGCCCTTCGTTGCCTTTCCCGGACAAACTACTCAATCCGACTCTGGAACTCTATCAAGGCAACACGCTGCTCGACTCAAATGACGATTGGCAGCAATCAGCGAACAAGCAGGCGATCATTGACAGCGGCGTTGCGCCAACCAACGACCTGGAATCGGCCATTGTAGCTACTCTACCGGCGAACAATTCACAATATACTGCCATAGTTCGCGGCGTGAGTAGTGGCACTGGTATCGGGGTCGTGCAAGCGTACGATCTGGATCGCTCGGTCGATTCGAAGCTGGCGAATATCTCGACCCGCGGCCTGGTGCAAACGGGCGACGATGTCTTGATCGCGGGAACGATTGTGGTTGGCCAGGCGCCGCAGAAGGTGCTCGTGGAAGCGTTAGGTCCATCGTTGAGCGTGCCTGGGAAACTGGACGATCCTATCCTGGAACTGCGGGACGTGAACGGAACTCTCCTGGACTCGAACGATAACTGGGTCGATAGCCCGAACAAACAGGCCATCATCGACAGCACTATTCCACCAAGTAGCGACTTCGAGTCGGCCATCATCGCGACGTTACCAGCAGGTGGCGCGCAATACACCGCGGTGGTGCGCGGCGTAAACAACGCAGTCGGTGTAGGGGTCGTCGAAGTCTTTGCGCTGCAATAAAGCAAGAAGGCGCTGGCAGATTCTCCGTCCGTGATCTCCCCGAAAGCTTTTGGGGTCCAAGATTTTGCCGAAACTCTGTAAATAATCCTCGACAAGCGTCTGCGTTCCCTAGTAGCAACGACGCAGATTACGTCATCCGACGTTTCAACCCCGAAAGCATTCGGGGCTGGAGAGCCGCCTCACGCAATTTCCAGATGCAAACCGCGCGCCTGTTAAACCGAAGCGAGTCGCTTTTTGGAGCGGACTTGTTTTCGGCTTCGGTTGGAACTGAACCCGTGCCAGTGGACCCGAGAGCCTTCGGGGGTTGATCCCATCGCGATGAAAATTATTCCTCGTCTCGCACTGACAATCGTCTCGGCTGCTCTCACCCTTCTTGCCGCTGAGCCAGCCTCGGCGCAGGCGCCGGGGACGATCGATTCCACCTACGATCCCAACGTGACTGGCAACTACGTGGCCGCCACGGCGGTGCAGCCGGACGGCAAGACGATCATCGGTGGGAACTTCACCACGCTCCAGCCCAACGGCGCCGCCACCGCCACGACCCGCAACAACATTGCACGGCTCAACAGCGATGGCAGCCTGGACACCGGTTTTGATCCCAACGCGAACGCCGAGGTTTTCAGCGTGGCGGTGCAGGCGGACGGGAAGATTCTGCTCGGCGGCAACTTCACCACGCTGCAGCCCAATGGCGCCCCCACCCCCGCGATCCGCAACAACATTGCGCGGCTCAACAGCGATGGCAGCCTGGACACCGGTTTTAATCCCAACGCGAATGGCAGGGTTGACAGCGTGGCAGTGCAGGCGGACGGGAAGATTCTGCTCAGCGGCAACTTCACCACGCTCCAGCCCAATGGCGCCGCCACCCCCACGACCCGCAGCCACATCGCGCGGCTCAACAGCGATGGCAGCCTCGACCCCGGTTTTGATCCCAACGCGAACGCCGAGGTTTTCAGCGCGGCGGTGCAGGCGGACGGGAAGATTCTGCTCGGCGGCGACTTCACCACGTTCAAGCCCAATGGCGCCGCCAGCGCCACGACGCGCAACTTCATTGCGCGGGTCAACAGCAATGGCAGCCTCGACACCGGGTTTGATCCCAACGCGGGCGGCGGCTTCGTTTTCAGCGTGGCGGTGCAGGCGGACGGGAAAATTCTGCTCGGCGGCTTCTTCACCACGATCCAGCCCAATGGCGCCGCCACCCCCACGACGCGCAGCCACATCGCGCGGCTCAACAGCGATGGCAGCCTCGACCCCAGTTTTGATCCCAACGCAAACAACCCCGTTTACAGCGTGGCGGTGCAGGCGGACGGGAAAATTCTGCTCGGCGGCTTCTTCACCACGTTCAAGCCCAATGGCGCCGCCAGCGCCACGACGCGCAACTTCATTGCGCGGGTCAACAGCAATGGCAGCCTCGACACCGGGTTTGATCCCAACGCGGGCGGCGGCTTCGTTTTCAGCGTGGCGGTGCAGGGAGATGGAAAGATTCTGCTCGGCGGCACCTTCAGCACGGTGGGTGGCACTGCGCGCAACCATATTGCGAGGTTAAACAATGACAACGCGCCGCAGAGCCTGAGCGCGCCCGACTCCACGCAGGTGCAGTGGCAGCGCGGCGGGGCCGCGCCGGAGGTCTCGCAGGTGACCTTCGACCAGAGCACCGATGGCGGCGCCACCTGGAGCCCGCTCGGCGCTGGCACGCGCGTCGGGACGACTTCCAATTGGCAGCTCACCGGCCTCTCGCTTCCCGCCAGCGGCTCCCTCCGCGCGAGTGGCCGCACCACCGGTGGATATGAGAACGGCGGTTCCGGCCTCATCCAGCAGGTCGACGATTTCGGCCCGGCCGGGAGCGTAGGCGCCACCTACGATCCCAACGTGACTAGCAGTGTGCTGACGACGGCGGTGCAGGCGGACGGGAAGATTCTGCTCGGTGGCGTCTTCTCCTCCGTGAACGGCACGGCACGCAGCCAAATGGCGCGGCTCAACAGCGATGGCAGCCTCGACACCGGGTTTGATCCCAACGCGAACAATCAGGTTTTGAGTGTGGCGGTGCAGGCGGACGGGAAGATTCTCCTTGGCGGCATCTTCACCAAGCTCCAACCCAATGGCGCCGCCACCCCCACGACGCGTAATGGTATTGCGCGGCTCAACAGCGATGGCAGCCTCGACACCGGGTTTGATCCCAACGCGAACAATCAGGTGTACAGCCTGGCGGTGCAGGCGGATGGGAAGATTCTCCTCGGCGGCGACTTCACCACGCTCCAGCCCAATGGCGCCCCCACCCCCACGACGCGCAACCACATCGCGCGCGTCAATAGCGATGGCAGCCTCGACCTCGGCTTTGATCCCAACACGGACGGTGAGCTCGATTCCATCGTAGTGCAGGCGGACGGGACGATTCT
>PLCN01000010.1 GCA_003134785.1 Spartobacteria bacterium | reverse complement strand
GACTTTAGTACGAGAGGACCGAGTCTGACGAACCGCTGGTGTTCCGGTTGTCGTGTCAACGGCAGTGCCGGGTAGCTATGTTCGGAAAGGATAAGCGCTGAAAGCATCTAAGCGCCAAGCCTATCCCAAGATGAGTTCTCCCTGAAGAGTCGTGGTAGACCACCACGTTGATAGGTTACTGGTGTAAGCGTAGTAATACGTTCAGCTAAGTAATACTAATAACTCGTTCGGCTTGGTCATTTACTTTTCAATTAACCCGTCGCGTCGGCGTCAAACCTGACGCGGCGGCAAATTGAGGGGAATGACTTCTAAATTAACGAAAACGAAGCCTTAAATGCGGAACACTTCCTGTATGTAGACATCAGAGAACCAGTGAGTTCTTTGGAGAAATTGCTGTAGCCGCGTCGCTGCGCGATGCGCCCGAGTCGGCCATAGGCCGACTGCTACAACGCGTCACCAGATCTCGGCGCCGAACGGCCCTCGATGCGAAGCATCGGAGAGCCACTCCGGCCTCGCACTCTGGTGATCATAGCGCAGTGGCCCCACCCGTTCCCATTCCGAACACGGAAGTGAAACGCTGCAGCCCCGATGGTAGTGCGACGATAGGTTGTGCGAGAGTAGGACGTCGCCAGAACAAAAAGCCCGGTGAGTTTATCTCATCGGGCTTTTTGCTTTCGGGAACGCCCACTCGAGCAGGGAAAACCGTGCCGGAAGCCGGCGAGTAGACAGTCAGGCGCGCATGTGTTCCCGCTGAACGACATGACGAACGAATTACTCGGTGTTCAACGATCGAATGGTTGCTATTATCTCGTCGCTAATCCGGGCGCTCACCGCAGGCCGCGCTGCTTCGAAGATCGCGAGGGCCTTTCGGAGCGATGGCGAACCAGTCGTGCAAGCGCGTCTGATCTCCGGGACATTCAGAGTCGGCTGACGAAGGAAGCGCCGGATGGGTGATAACGCGTAACCAACCTCGCTCCAACCGTCGGCAAAACATGGCCCCGGTTTGCCGCAGCCATGGCGAAAATGAGATATTCGTTAGCCAACGTGTTTGTGCAAGAAAGAGGTCCTCGGCCGAGCAATCCTCGGACAAGAGAATATTCAGCGAACCGAACATTACGTCGACCCAAGAAGCTGTGTGGTTACGTGCAACAAAGGCGGCTTCTGATAAATTTGCGCCAATTGCTTTTTCAAACCGCGTCATCCATTGATCTCATTCTGGTAGATGCGGAATGGTCGCGAGACAGGACCGCCAAGCCCCAATTACATCATTTGCTGACTTGTCGTAGACATTGGCGGAAAGGAGCGCTGCAAGGAACAGCGGGGCCCCAATCAGGCCATCATTGCCACCAAATCCACCGAGAGGAAACTGGTTGATTGCAAAATTATCCGATGGAACCAAGCGCGCAGCTTTTTGCATCATCTCAACCGCTTCGATGACCTGGGCTGGCAAGTTATAGACTTGGCCATTATCCAAACTACGCGCAATTTTTTCGAGGGAATACATCGCGCGAATGGGCGCGCTCGTAGTTGCTTTGACGCCCTCGCCTACGAGTTCTGCAGCGCGAGTTCCGGCATTCAAAGCGCGCTCTACACGCACCAATAAAAGCCAGACGGCCTCGGGTTCAGACTCGGGCAGTTCACGGATCCGCTCCGGGAGTTCCGCCGTACTGCACATTCCTGGCTGTGGCTCCGTGAAATCATTACCAGACCCATCTACCTTTTCATGCAGCCAACCAATTACATGGCTGATGATTTTCCTCGTGTGGAACGCGCGTAAATCCTCTTTGCCAAGCGGAAGGCTGTCAGCACGTCTCCATGCTTCAATCAATGCGTCAACCGCCTTATCAGCGTGGCCAGCCTTCCACCACGCAAAACCGGCGTCCGCATATGCGCTAGCTATAAACGCCGTTTCATTTTCGTCGAGGCGATTGGGAATTTCCAAGAACCATTTCGCCGCCGCCTCCCACTTGTCTTGCCGAGCTGCTGAAATACCGGCGCTGCGGGCCGCAAAGGCTGCACCGTGATCAAACGATGGGTCTTTCGGCCACCGCTCGAGAGCTATGGTCCATTCTTTCTCGGCCGCGGCATAGTTGGCTTGACTGAAATACACGCATGCGCGGCGGTCGTTTACGTGATGCGAGTCGAGGTCGCCTTCGCGGCTCAGGCGCTCCAGCGTCTCAAGTGCCGCGTCGTGATCCTTTATGTATTCGTCCAGGACAACGGTAATACCACGCAGCGCCGCCACGGCGAGTTCCGACTCCCCCCAGACAGACGCAAGAGAAAACGTCCGTTCAAAAACGTTCCTGCCACGCCCGTTCCAAATGGGTTCCCACGTTCGGTCGTAAACGGCGCTCGGGTGAGGAATCGGAAGGATACCGAAGCTTGTGACGATGCCTGCCTCAATCGCCAGAAGTTACTGACGGCCTCCTGCGTCTCCTTTTGACCGAGAGAAATCGGTGTTACCGAGGCTTTTACTTGGACAGCCTCGCCTTGTCCGGTGCCGACAACATCGAAATCTTCTGCGCCTTCGACATATAAGACGTCCGTGCCGCGCAAATCAAACCACCCAGCTACCGTTTGCCATACTTGATAGTCACAGCCGGACAGCATCGCATTAGCCTGGCGGCCGGGCTGCGCTGGAAGTGGTTCTCGCTCGCTCATCGTCGGCAATTTCGCGGCTGAAATTGGGCGCCGCAATAGGCGAGTGCGTCCGATGACAAGTTGATCGCAAAGCGTTCGTGCGTTAAGACAAAGGGAACGCAGAAAGATTTATATGCTGATCAGTAATAAAGTCGTCGACGCCATCAACGAGCAGATTGGATACGAATTCAGCGCCTCCATGCAGTACGTCGCAATTGCGGCGCATTTCGCGGCAGACGCGCTTCCACAGCTGTCGCAGCATTTCTTTCGACAGGCGGAAGAGGAAAATGAACACGCAATGCGGTTTATTAAATACGTGGTGGACGCCGGCGGACGAGTGGTTATTCCGGCGATCGATGCGCCACAGGCAAGTTTCAAAACCGCGGAGGCCGCGATAAAGCTTTCGCTTGATCAGGAAGTAAAGGTTACGCATCAAATCAATGCGTTGGTTGAACTGGCGCGGTCGGAGAATGATTACATCACGATCAATTTTCTGCAGTGGTTTCTAACCGAGCAGCTGGAGGAAGTGTCGTCGATGGATAATCTGCTTAAGATTGTCCAGCGCGGTGCGGATAACCTTTTGCAGGTGGAAGAATACCTCGCGCGGGTGGGCGTGAAGACGATGACGGGACCGGCGAAGGAGTAACGGCTATTCCTTCGGCTCGACCCGTAACGCAGCCCGAGAGGGGCGAGGCCGGGCTTTCAAAGTCTCGCCCTACCAATCGTCGGCGGTCATAGACCGCCGCTACAGGAAAATGCGCTGCGCTACCGCTTTTTCTTAGCCAGGCGTTTCACCGCGGCGTGCCGGCGAGCGAATTCTTTGAAGGGAACAGCGGGTGAGCCCATGACTTTCGTGTCGTCGGGCACGTCTTCCAGCACGGCACTTTTCGCGGCCACCTGGACGCGGTGGCCGATCTTGAGGTGGCCGGAGAAACCGCTTTGGCCCGCGACAAAGACGTGATCGCCCAGTTCGGTGGAACCAGCTACACCTACCTGCGAGACGAGCAGGCAATGCTTCCCGATTTTCACGTTGTGCCCGATCTGAACCAGGTTGTCGATTTTCGTCCCCTCGCCTATCACCGTTTCGCCTAAAGCTGCGCGATCGATTGTTGTTCCAGCACCGATCTCGACGTCGTCTTCGATCCGGACGACACCGATCTGCGGGATCTTGTGATGCTTCCCATCGTGCATGGCAAAGCCATAACCATCTGAACCGATCACGACGCCTGCATGGATGATGCACCGACAGCCAATGCGCGTGCCGTCGTAAATGACTACGTTGGGATAAATGATCGAGTCATCGCCTATTGCTGATCCGGCTTCGATCGAAACGTTTTGAAAAATCGTCACGTCATTCCCGATGACCACATTCTCGCCGATCGTGACGAACGGACCGATGGCCACATTCGTTCCCAGCCTGGCGCTCGGCGCGATAGAAGTCTTCGAGGAGATTCCTTTTGGACTGGGCCGGTCCGAAAACCAGCGCGTCATGATCCGCGCAATCGCGAAGTAAGGATCATCGACACGAATCCAGCGCTTGTCTTCTCCATCGAGATTTTGCGGCACCAATATCGCGCCTGCCTTGGTCCGGGAAAGTTGCGCGGCGTATTTGCGATTACTAAGGAAGCTCAGTTGTCCCGCGCCAGCTTCCGCTAGCGGAGCGACCGCTGTGATCTCATGATTTCGGTCTCCACCATAATGGCCGCCAACGAAATCAACGATTTCTCCGACCGGAACAGTTGGCATGGCTCAGAGTGTATCGGATTGCCGGGAAGAATAAAGGCAGGTCGGTTTCAGTGCGGATGTAGAGGTGCTTGGCACAAGCACCTCTACATTTCCTATTCTGCCGCCACCGGTTCCGCAGGAACTTCTGTGAGCGATGGATCCGGTGCAGTCACGTCAACGGGCGCCGGTGAAATCGACAGAATCGCAAAGCGCCGCGTGTCGTTATCGTTCGTCAGCGTGACCACTTCGCCGATCTTATGTCCGAGCAACGCCTGCCCAATCGCAGTCTGGTAGGAAATAATGCCGCGCTCAGGGTCGCCATCCCACGCGCCGAGGACGGTGTAAACCTCTTCCTTGCCGGAATCGGAATCGCGCAGGGTGACGATCGTTCCGATGGAAACTTGCGACGTATCGGGACTTTCGAAAGCGGTGCCGCGCGCGTTGTGAAGCGCGGCTTCCAACTCGGATTTCCGCCGCATCAGCACCGCTTGCATCTCCTTCGCAGCCTTGAACTCGAAATTCTCGCGCAGATCGCCGTAAGAACGCGCGACCCCAATCTCCTTGCTGTTCTCCGGGATCTTCTTGTTCACGAGCTCTTCGTATTCGGCTTTCCGCTTGTCGAGGCTGCTCCAGGAAACAACTAGCGCGGCGCTTTTTTCTTCCTTTTGTTCGCCCGTGATCACGCTTTCCAATTCCGGATAAAGCTTGATGATGCGGGCGAGAAGCGAGCGCTTCGTCAGCTCGTCGAAGACCGGAGTCAACATCAGGCGGCGCATGGCATCGCGGGCCACGCTCGGCTCAGCGCCGGCAAACATATCTGGAATCAATTCACGATCGTCGAGCAACAAATCGCGCAGCTTACTGCCGCGGCTGTTCTCGTTATGCTGGTCGCGCTCGAGCGCCGACAAAATCGCGCCGAGCAGATCTGGCGTGATCAGTTCGCGCCATTCACCCTCGCGTTCTTTGCAAAGCCAGACGAGCGCTTCACTCGTGACGGAGTGTTCGCGGATCCCGCGATGCAAGAATGCGCGTAACTCGCCCTGCATTCCGGCCTCCGCAAAAACGCGCGGAATCTGCAGGACCGCCCGCGCATGATTGCTCTGCATCAACTGCAATCCCCGGACCGTCCAGCCAGGGCCAAGCGACGCTGGCAGCGCGGCCAAAACGCGGCGTTCCTTGCTGGCTGGAAGCTTCGGCAGGATCGTGATCAGGCGAGTTTCCTCCTCGGCGATCAGACGGTTTAAAGTCAGATTTGAATTCGTGGTCTTGAGTTGGGGACAGCGCTCGATCAAATCATCGCGCGCCATGACCAGCTCGAACACGAGCGCAGGATTGAGTCGTTGATTCCGCGCCGCCGCCTCCTCAATCGTGTTGACGATCGGCTGCAATTGCGTCTCGGGTTTGTCGAATTCGTGATGAAACTTGATGATCTGATCGAGCGCCGCCGCCTGCTCCTTCGGCTGGCGCGCGTGATCGAAGAAAGTGATCAGCTCGTTCGGGCGTGAAACCTTCTCGCCCCGCAACTGAATCGGCTCGCTCTTCTTGGTCGGGATGAGGAAATAACCTTCCTTGTTCAAGAGCTTCTTCGTCGAATCCCACCAGCGTTTCCATTCGGGCTCGGTGAAAATATCGCCGAGCATGAGCTGGCTGATTTGCGTGACGGTGGCGGAACCTCCCAGGCTCTCGAGAACGTTCCGCATCACCGCCGTGGGATCCTTCTTCACCAGCTCCCTGATCGACTTGAGATCGTTCGCTTTTTTCGCGAGAAAATGTTCAGGCGGGATGACCGTGAGATTATCGGCGGCGTAGGTCAACTGCATCCCGTGCGCCTTCTTTCCTGGAAAATCGATCAGGATCTGATTGAGGAGCAGGTTCCACTCGGCCACGCGGCCAAAGCCCCAGCTCTTGTGCAAACAAAACGTCCCGGGCCTGAGTTTTTCGAGTTGATCCGCAGCGCGGGCGGTGAGTTTTCCTGATTCGACGAGCTTTTCCAATTCGGCATCCATGCGGGTCGAACAAGCTACGGAAAAGGTCGCGCTGCGCGAATGGAAATTGGATGAGGGTATTCGTTTTCCTGATCCTAATCTTACTCTTGATCCTGTGAGGCAGCGTCGCTCGCTGGAAAGATCAGGAGCAGGGTCATGAGCAGGAGCAGGAAGTCGTTGCATTAGTGCTTTGCGATTGCGACGGCATGCACTGCATGGAACGGTCTGCGCCGTGCCCACAAGCATCTGGTTTTGGATCGCATTCCATGTGGGCGTCTTCGTCGCCCTGGCCGTCGATCTGATCAGCTTCAAGCGCCGCGGCCGGGAATTGAGCATGCGCGCCGCCACGCTGCGCAGCCTGATTTGGGTCGCTCTCTCGCTCGCTTTCAACCTTTTGGTTTGGAGGACCAAAGGCAGCGACGACGGCCTCGATTTTCTAACCGGCTACGTCATCGAGTACTCCTTGAGCGTCGACAACATTTTCGTTTTCGTCCTCATCTTTACCTATTTTCGCGTCCCGCCCCGCTCGCAACATCGCGTTCTGGTTTGGGGAATTCTCGGGGCGCTCGTGATGCGCGGGGTGATGATCTGGTTGGGCGTAACGCTGGTGGAGCGCTTCCACTTTGTTCTCTACATCTTCGGCGCCTTTCTCGTTCTCACCGGTTTGCGCATGCTCTTCGATCGCGATGCCAAGCTCGATTTCGAGAAGAATTTCTTCATGCGTTTCTGCCGCAAAATGCTGCCGATTACGCGCGAATTCCACGGGCGCCGCTTTGTCATCCGCGTCGGCCGCAGCGCAGCCGGTCACGGCCGCGGGCGGCTCATGTTCACACCGCTCCTGCTGGTCTTGATTCTGGTCGACATCATGGATCTGATCTTCGCCGTCGATTCCATCCCGGCCGTCTTCGCGATCACGACCGACCAGTTCATCGTCTACACCTCGAACATCTGCGCCATTCTGGGATTGCGCTCGCTCTACTTCCTGCTCGCACGCATGGTCGATCGCTTCATTTATCTCAAGACCGGCCTCGCCATCATTCTCGGTTTCGTTGGGACAAAGATGATCATCGCCAGACAGTTTCCCATTCCAAATTGGATCTCGCTCGTCGTCATCATCGTTGTTCTAGGAATAACCATTACCGTCTCGATGCTCGCGACCCGAAGAAAGGCCAGGAGCGCCAGTCAAAACTGAAGTTGCTTTCCTTCGGCGAAATCGCTTAGTTGGAATAACCCCCATGAAAACCCTGCTCCCCGCAGTGCTCGTCCTCGGCTTCGCGACCTGTTCCCTGGCCGATATTCAGGATCCTCCTTCGAATGACTACGGCCCGACGCGAAAGCTCGGCCGCGGGATTTCCAATGTGGTTTTCGGCATCGCCGAATTGCCGGTCACGATTGCCCGCATCAACGAACGCGAGGGAAATTCCGCCGCGGCGGGCTACGGCGTCGTGCGCGGCCTGGGTCGCAGCTACATGCGCTTCCACGCGGGGCTGTTCGAAATCTTCAGCTTTCCGTTTCCCGTAAATCGCGGGACCTACTATCCGATTTTGCCGAGCCACATTCCCTACGTCCATGCCGGGTATGAGGAATTCCCGCCCGAACTCGGCAACGAATCGAAGTATCCCTACGTGCGGCAGTATTGAGCCCAATGTGGGAGGGTCCTCAGTGCCCCGATTCGCATTTCTCTAACACTTAGGCAAAGGCCTAACACACTGTCGCGGCACCAAGGCCGCTCCCACATTACAGTCAGCGAGCTTTCTACCAAGGAGTTGGCGCTTTCCAACCGCCCGCCTTCCCCCGGCGGTTTGTAAACCGCCGCTCCTTGTTGTTGTTGTTGACCCCGGTTCGGACCGACGTAGAGATACTGCGATTCGCAGCAGAGTCGCGATGCATTCTCGACGTTTTCGAACGGCCCTAACCGTCGGCGCTTTAGCCGTTGTTTATCTTGTCGCCGGCAAGCTCAGCCTAAAGCTGGCGTTTCTCTGCCAGCGCGTCACCGGTCTGGCCGCCGGCTGGAATCGCACTCGCGGCGCTTCTCGTGCTCGGCTACCGGGCGTGGCCCGCCATTTTTATCGGCGCCTTCCTGGTGAATCTGACCACGGCGGGCAATATTCCCACGTCCCTTGGCATCGCCGCAGGGAACACGCTGGAAGCAGTTGCCGGGGCATGGTTGGTCCATCGTTTTGCCGGCGGCACGCAAGTCTTCGATCGCGCTCAAGGCGTTTTCAAATTCGCCCTCGCGGTTCTGGTCAGCACGCTCGCCAGTCCCACTCTCGGCCTAACGAGTCTGGCCCTCGCCGGTTTCGCTGATTGGACCAACTACGCACCGATCTGGCTGACCTGGTGGCTGGGTGACATGACGGGGGATCTCATCGTTGCGCCGCTTATTATTCTTTGGTCGGTCGCGCCGGCACGTCGCTGGGGCCGCGCGGCGATGGCAGAAGTCATCCTGCTTTTTCTCCTGCTCTTCGTCCTTGGACAGGGTGTTTTCGGCGGCTGGCTGCCGATCTCAGCGAAAAATTATCCAATCGCATTGATCTGCGGCGCGATTGTCATCTGGACCGCTTTCCGTTTCACCCAACGCGAGACGGCCACCGGCATTTTCATTCTCTCCGCGCTGGCGGTTTGGGGCACTTTGCACGGCTACGGTCCGTTCGTCCTCGAAACGCAAAATCAATCGCTCCTCATCCTGCAAACTTCCACGGCTGTCCTGATCGTCACGGCCATGGCCCTTTCCGCCGGCATGGCGGAACGACGGCGCGCGGAGGCGGCGATCGAACAACAAAGCGCCACAGTCGAAGCGGCGAACCGGACGAAGGATAATTTTCTTGCGATGCTTTCGCATGAATTGCGAACGCCGCTCACGCCGGTCCTCGCCGCACTGGACGCATTAAAATCCGATTCGCCACTGCCGGCGGAACTGAACGCCACGCTCGCGATGATGCGGCGAAACATCGAACTGGAAAGTCAGCTCATCGACGATCTCCTCGATCTGACCAGGATCGCGAAAGACAAATTGCAATTGCAATTCGAATCCGTGGATGCGCACCAGGCCATCGCGAACGTGGTCGAAATCTGCGCGTCCGGAGTGAGCGCGAAGAAGCTTCATGTGCAGCTCGATCTCCGAGCCAGTCATTTTCGGATCATGGCCGACCCGGCGAAATTCCAGCAAATCATTTGGAACCTGGTGAAGAACGCGATCAAATTCACCGGCGAAAATGGCGCTATCACCGTCTCGTCCGCGAACCAGCCGACGGACATTCTTACGATTGCCGTGAGCGACACCGGTATCGGCATTGAACCCGAAATCATGCAACGGATTTTCAATCCTTTTGAGCAGGGCGAGCGATCCTTCCAACGCCGTTTTGGCGGACTCGGTCTTGGCCTAACGATTTCAAAATCACTCGCGCAAGCCCACGGCGCTTCACTCACGGCTAAAAGCGAAGGCCGCGATCGCGGCGCAACATTCCTCCTCACCATGAAGACGGCGGGGCTGAACGACGCTCGTTCTAAACCCGCGGCCGCTTCCGCGCAGAGTTCGCGCACGAGCGTTCGCATCCTGCTCGTCGACGATCATCCCGACACTTGCGCCGCGCTGAAAAGATTGCTCGTCCTGCATGGTCATCATGTCGTCGCGGTCCACAGCATGCGAGCGGCGATGGCCGCTGCCGAAAATAATTCGTTCGATCTTCTCATCAGCGATGTCGGTTTACCGGATGGAAACGGCATGGAACTTCTTCGGCAGTTGCGCTCTAAATTCCCCATCGCCGGAATCGCGATCAGCGGTTTTGGCATGGACGCCGATATCGGCAAGAGTCTCGAGGCCGGCTTTTCCGCGCATCTGGTCAAACCGGTGAAGCTGGAAAAACTCGAAGCCGCGATTCAACACGCCATGAGCTAGGTTCTTCCCTGTAGCCGCTTCGCTGCCTCCTGCGCGCCAAAGCGCTTCGGCGGCGGCACGTGCGAAGCGCGGGGACAAATCGTCGCTTCATTGCGTCGCCCACAGGGCGACGGCTACAGTGCACCGATGCGAAACGCGGAGCTCAAGATCGAAGACGTTGCCTTTGGCGGCAAAGGCGTGGCGCGAGATGAAGGGAAGGCTGTCTTCGTTCCCTTCACGATCGAGCACGAGCGTATATCCGCGAGAATCGTCCGCGAGAAAAAACAATTCGCTGAAGGCGAATTGGTCGAACTGCTTGAGCCGTCGCCGGAGCGCGCCGTGCCGGAGTGTCCATACTTCGGACGCTGCGGCGGTTGCAGCTACCAACACATCAGCTACGCGCACCAGTTGGAAATAAAAGCGCGCCAGGTCGAGCAAGCTATGCGGCGCATCGGGCGCCTGGCGAACCCGCCGATGCGGCCGATGGTCCCCTCGCCTTTGCCGTACAGTTATCGAAACCGCATCACGGTTCATGCGCAAGACGGCATCGTGGGATTTTATCGGCGCGATGTTCATCAGTTGCTGGACATCGAGCGCTGTCCGATCGCCATGTCCGAGGTGAGCGATGCTCTCGCTCAACTGCGCGCCCGGCCAGTGCGTGATGGCCATTATACCTTGCGCGCGCATTCGGGGCCGCGCGTCTTCGTGCAGACGAACGATGGAGTCGCCGAAGCGCTGGCGAATTTTGCCGCTGAAATTCTCACCGGCGAAGAAAAATTGCTGATCGACGCCTTCTGCGGCGCGGGATTTTTTTCGAAACGGCTCGCGCCGCAATTCGAACGCGTGGTCGGCATCGATTGGGACCGCTTCGCGATCGCAGCGGCGCAAAAAGACGCCGGCCCAAAAGAAGCCTATGTCTCCGGCGACATCACAACAGAACTGCGTTGGCTCCTGCAACAGAGCGATCTCGCAACGACGGCCTTGATCGTCGATCCTCCCGCTACGGGCCTCTCTGCCGAAATGCGCCGCGCCATTCTCGATTCACCACCACGCACCATGATCTACGTGTCGTGTAATCCCCCGACGCTGGCGCGCGATGTCGCGGAATTGCAGCAACATTTCGCCGTCATCTCGATCACGCCCTTCGACATGTTCCCCCAAACCGCCGAGATCGAAGTCGTCGTGCATCTCAAATCCCAGTAGAATGTAGAGGCGCTTGGCACAAGCGCCTGTCTTCCTGACCGCCGAACAGCGTGACCTGCAAAGACGGCGGTCATAGACCGCCGCTACAGCCAACTACTCCGCACGCAACGCCACCACCGGATTGAGCAGGCTGGCGCGACGAGCGGGAAATAAACACGCGAGCAGAGCAGCCAACGCCAGGATCGTCGCAGTCCCGGTGAGCAACAGCGGATTATGCGCGGACACCTGATAGAGCTGCGCCGCGATCAATTTTCCGAGCGCCAGAGCCGCCGCCAATCCCACGATCAATCCGAAGATCACCGGCATCATTCCCTGCCCCACCACGAGCCGCAACACATCGCGCGTTTGCGCGCCGAGCGCCATTCGCACGCCGATCTCGCCCGTCCGCTGCTCCACCGTGTAAGCGACCGCACCGTAAATCCCCACCGTCGCCAGCAGCAGCGCTACGCCTGAAAAAATACCAAGCAACATCATCATCAGGCGCGCCTGCCCGAGAGACCGGGCGACGATTTCCTCCATTGAACTCGGCTGAAAGATCGCGATGCCCGGATCAATCCTGGCCAATGCCGTTTGCACCAACTTCGTCACCACATCCGGCTTGAACGCGCTCCGCACCGTGATGGTACCGAATGGAAAACTCTCCTGCGCCCACGGGCGATAAAACTCCATGTCGTTAGGCAACGCCAGCCGCACCGAGCGCACATCGCCCACCACGCCCACGATCTCCACCGGCACACTGCCGCTCGTGACCAGCAGCGTTTGTCCGATTGGATTTTCCTCGCCGAATAGTTTTCGCGCGCCCGCCTGGCTGATCAGGATCACGTTGGGCCGATCGGCGATATCGTGTTCGTCGAAATCGCGCCCGGCCAGGAGCGGGATGCCCCAGGTGCGTAAATATCCCGGCATGATGTCATTCGACGGTGCTCCCGGTCGTTCCGCCACCGGCGGGACATTCCCCTCTGGCCGCGTGTAGAGCGTGGCTCCGGCGCCGCCAGTGAGGGGAGCGCTTGCGCTGATCGTGACATCTTCGAAACCCGGCACCGCTCGCAATGCGTTTTGGGTCCGGTCCACAAAACGCTGGCGCGCGCCGAGATCTGGATAACGCGCTTCGGGCAGGGTCAGGAAGCCGACCCAACGATGGTCATAACGGAACCCGGCGTCCTGTTGGCTCAACCGCACAAAGCTCGCGATGAGCAACGACGCGCCGGCCAGCAACGTGACCGAGAGCGCGACCTGCGCGCCGACCAAAATTTTGCGGAACCGCTGCTGCTTCACACTGCCGCTGGTGCCGCGGCCGCCTTCCTTGAGTCCATCCACCAAGTCCGCGCGCGAGCTTTGCCACGCCGGATACACTCCCATCACCAGCCCGGTCAGCAGCGAAAGCCCAATCGTGAAAGCGAGCACCGGCAATGAAAGGCTCGCGTCGCTCACCGGATCGAGCGGCAGAAAATCCGACGCCATTTTCGGCAGAAGCGGGATCAACCGCCATGCGAGCAGCGCACCCGCGATCCCCGCCAGCGCGCTCACCAGCAGACTCTCGAAAATAAAGAGACGCAGCACACTCCCGCGCGATGCGCCGATCGCCATGCGCAACGCGATCTCCCGCCTCCGCCCGCTGAAACGCACCAGCAGCAGATTCGCCACGTTGCTGCACGCGATCAGCAGAACGAAACTCACCGCGCCGAGCAGCGTGGCGAACGCCGGCCGCAAATCGCCGCTCACATCTTCCGGCAACGCTTTTAGCACCGTCGTAAAGTTGGCGTCGATCTTCTCCGGGTATTGCGTCCGGTAACTTTGCTCGAGCGAAGGCAACGTCGCGCTCGCCTGGTCCACCGTCACGCCCGGCTTTAGCCGCCCGACCACGCGCAGAAATCCGGTCCCGCGCATCATCCGCTCGTGCGAGAATCCCAGGATCTGAAATGGCTTCGTCGTCCAGACTTCCGCGTTCGGGCCCGACCACATCACCGGCATGTTCGGCAGCACACCAACGATCGTGTGGGCCGCGCCGTCGAGCGCAATGGTGCGCCCGATCACATTCGGATCGCCGCCGAGCCGCTTCTTCCAGAAATTTTCCGTCACCAACGCCACATCCGCCGTTTCCTCTTCCTGTGGCAGGAAATTGCGTCCGAGAATCGGGAGAACGCCGAGCACGTCGAAGTAATTCGACGTCACCCGAAACGCCGGGAGCAAAACCGCGTCGCCAAGACCGGTCAGCGTGAAAGCCGTCCCATTCTCGCCCGCTAACGCGGAGAAAACCGTCTGCCCATCGCGATAGTGCAAGAAGCGTGGTGCCCCGAGAGGGAAATCCTTGACGTCGCGTCCCTTGTCGCCCGCGGTGATGTGCACCACCCGTCCCGGCTCTTGAAACGGCAGGCCATGCAGGAAGAGATCGTTGATCAAACTAAAGATCGCCGTGTTCAGGCCGATCCCGAGCGTGAGAGTGATCACCGCGAGAAGCGTGAACCCCGACGATTTGCGCAACTGCCGCAGCGCGAAACGAAGGTCAGTCATCATATGAATTTAGATGTTGAATGGGCCGCGATTGGATTCTGGAATCGTGGATCGTGCGAAGATTCCTTCCAAGACCAATACGACGCCGCCCTGAAATTTTGTCTGACGAAAAATTTGGGATTTACCCTGCTTCGCTCGGGTAGCGGGCCGCTGGGAGCGCGTTCGGGCGGAACGGAGAATATAACTTGTTCCGCTGTAACCGGCACCTTCCGCCGGACCTCATTTCAATCGCTCCCACTCGTCGGGATCGATATCGGCTTGTTTCAAAATTCTTTTTACGAGAGTCCAATCAAGATCGGTTCCGTGGGGATTGGCACCGTGTGCGTTCCCTTGCGCATTGCACCGTGGCGCTTTCCCGATTCCGGACCCTCCCAGCCGAGCAAACGCATTCTTCGGATTAGCTCACGCCGTTTAATCGGCCTCGGCATATTGCGGCTGGGGATTGAGATCGATGCCGTTCAATGCCGGAAAATCCTTATCACCATGCCGCAACTTGATCATGATCCAATCCTCGAGCGTGCTTTGCAATTCCTCGCGACATTGTTCCAGCGTCGCACCTTCCGCCCACAAACCTTTCAGCGCCGGAGTCGTGGCGAAGAATTTCCCGGCCTCCATTAACTCGTAGTGACCGAGCCGCATTGCCTCGCGGATATAATCGGTAAGCATTGAAACAACGGTAGTTTATCGCACCGCGAAATTCATTAAAAAAGGATCGATCGAATTGAAAGACATGCCGTATCCCGCGCATTCTCCTGTAGCGGCGGTCTATGACCACCGAGTTTCAAAGGGATGCCGACCGCTGTAAGCAGCATCTGAGACGATCTTCGCTCCTCGGGTCGCGACCACAAGTTGCGCGAGCGGTACGGCTTCGCAGGATTCCGGCCCCGGAATTCCACCGGAAAGTCTCGAACGGATTTTCGATCGTTTCTGGCAAGCCGATTCAGCCGATCGTCGCGGCGCCGGTCTTGGCCTTGCGATCGTCAAAGCGATCGTCTCCGCCCATGGCGGGACCATCGGTGTCAGCAGCACCGTCGGCCAGGGCAGCAATTTTTATTTCGATCTCCCCACCGCCTCTTGATTGACGGCGCGATCCCTTTGGAGGTACAAAGTGGATGCTGTGAGCACCGCTGCGAAACTGGAACTCGAAGAGCGGGCTAACCCAAAACAATCTCTGGGGCCGCGCCTCTTTCTCCTGGCCGGCCTACTCGTCCTCGCTGCAAGTATTCAGACCGCGCGCGCGGCCACCGGTGATCTTTACGTCTCCGAGTTCGGCTCGGGCTCAGTGCTGAAATTCGATTCGGCCGGCAATCGCACCACCTTTGTTTCAGGATTGACCGGGCCGTTCGGGCTCACGTTCGACCGCAATGGCAACTTGTTCGTGGCCGACAAAGATACTAACTCCATTTTCAAAATCACCCCTTCCGGCACGAAGACCACCTTCGCCTCGGGCCTCCACATGCCGACTGCATTGGTTTTCGACGGCGCGGGCAATCTCTTCGTGGCCGATTTCGGCGGGAACGCGATCCTGAAGATTACACCGGAGGGGACCGAGACGACTTTCGCTTCCGGCTTGCACAATCCTTCGGGCCTCGCCTTCGATCGCGCCGGCATCCTTTTTCAATCGGATTATGGGACCGGCACCCTTTTCAAATTCACCGCTGACGGCACCAAGAGTGTGTACCTCTCCGGTTTTGCAAAACCCGAGGAGATCGTCTTCGATCTCGCCGGCAATCTCTTCGTTTCAGATTTTACCGCTGGCACCATTTCCAAAGTCACGCCACAGGGCACGAAAACGACCTTCGCTTCGGCGTTGAGCGGCCCATGGGGCCTGGCCTTCGATCCGGCGGGCAATCTTCTCGAGGCCGACAGCACGGGCGCGACCGTTTTCGCATTCGCTCCCAACGGCACCAAGACCACCCGGGCCGGCGCGATCAACACACCCACCTTCCTCGCCCTCGAGCCGCCCACCGGATTGCCGTTGAACATCTCCACCAGAATGGACGTGCTCACTGCGGACAAAGTGATGATCGCCGGCTTCATCATCGTCGGAAGCGATGCCAAGAAAGTCCTGGTTCGTGGGATAGGACCCAGCCTCAGCGCCTTCGGGGTTACTGGGACGCTCAACGATCCCACCCTCCAATTGAAGCAGGGCGACACCGTTCTGGCCACGAACGACGACTGGAAAGAGAACGAACAGGCAATTAACGACACGGAAATTCCACCCAAGGACGATCGCGAATCGGCCATTGTCATGTCCCTTCCACCCGGCTCCTACACTGCCATCGAAAGCGGCAAGGGCGACACGACCGGAATAGGACTGATCGAAGTGTACGACCTCGACCGCGCCGCGAACTCTTCCCTCGGTAACATCAGCACGCGCGGTTTCGTCGAGACCGGCAACAACGTCATGATCGGCGGATTCATCATCGTCGGCGGCAATGGCGCCGGCAAAGTTCTTATCCGCGGCATCGGCCCATCGCTCACAGCCTTCGGCGTCGCCGATGCCCTGGCCAATCCCACGCTCGAGCTGCACGACGTCAACGGCACGCTGCTTTCCTCAAACGACGACTGGCAGAACGGCGACGCGGACGCGATTCGCGCCACCACCATCCCGCCGAGTAACGATTTGGAATCGGCCATCGTCGCGACCCTGCCCGCGGGAAATTACACCGCCGTCGTCAGCGGCAAAGACGGCGCAACCGGCGTCGGCCTGGTCGAGGTTTACAATCTCCGCTAATTCGGCGCGCGGCTAGCGCCGCCCAGCGCACAACCGGACCAACGGGCAATTGAGTTCTTGCGGCGCGGAACGCGCGTCGATTGAATCTCACGGTGCGCACTGTTTCTCGTTTCGCTCTCGCGCTTTTCTTCATCATCGCGGGCACGGCCCATCTCATCGCGCCCACGCCGTACATCGCGATCATTCCCACTTACGTTCCCTGGCCGGCAGTCATGGTCGCGATCAGCGGCGTGGCGGAAATCCTGGGAGGCCTCGGAGTTTGTTTCCGCGCCACGCGAGCGGCCGCGGGTTGGTGGCTAATCGCGTTGTTGCTCGCAGTCTTTCCGGCAAATATTCACGCCATCTCGAGCGGCATGGTAATTAAGGGCTACGTCCTGCCAGCCTGGACGCTTTGGGTGCGGCTTCCCTTCCAACTTCTCTTCATTGCCTGGGTCTATTTCGTTTGCTTGAGCCGGAACGCGACGCCGCGATAAATTGCAGGCTACCGCATCGGTTGTCGCGCCCGAGGCGCAAGCGGGGGACTTGCTCTACAAAGGCGGCGGCGAGGAACCAGGAACCGGATGGCAAAGCGCAAGCCTTTTTGCGGGTGGCACGGCGACCGCGCCGGTTGCCCGTTTTATTAGCTCGGCAAAGGCGGTTGCCCCGCCCCACTACGCCTTCCGTCAGAAGCCACCGCTCCCTGTGCTTCAAAAAAAAGCGCAGCGAGGCGTTTGTCCTGCTCGATCTCAGCGGGAAGCTCCGCCGGTTTTGAGCGGCGGCCGGCACGGAAGATGAAGAGAAGCTCGCCCACTCCCTCGATGGTGAGACGGTCATGGGCCTCGAGGGCCTGGCGCAACGCCGGATTGAAGAGCTCCCAAATCGCTGCTTCATCGTCGCCGCGGAGGACGAATTTACGGCTGAACTCGGGTGACTCTGGGAAGTTGATGTCGGATTTTCCGAACATCTTTCCCATCTTGGCGAAGAACGTTTCGGGAAAGAGGATGAACTGCGGCAGGTGGAACAATGCAGACTGCATTTTCGTGACAGTCTGGTTATAGGTGCAGGCCGATCTGCCGGTACCGATTGTGTATTGGTAATCGAACAGGGTGAAATTGAGCTCGTCGCTCCTGGCCGCTTCGAGCACGTTCGAAACGCTGTGGCCATGGCCTTCATTCGCGAGGTAGGAGCCGGCCGGAAGCGCGGTGTCGGCCTCGGTTGGTTTGAGGCGAAAGGTCAGCCCGAGGGATTGCGCCACGGCCTCGATTTTCTTGGAACGAAGCCGGTCGAAATAAAGGACCAAGCCCCCGAGGACGACGACCGAGACGATGAACCCAATGATCACGTCCCAGGGCGGGTCCGAGGGCTTTGTCGTGCTGCGCGTAACCGCCATGACGGCTTGCGCGGACAGCACGATCAAGGCGGCGGCTATCGCCGAAATTCGGGCACTAAGAACAGGTTTCATCATGACCCTCATTTCACTGTAACCATGAGGCTGAGGAAAACGCACGCGCGTGCTGCGTGACAAGAAAAAAAAGGAGCGAGGTAGCTGGGATCGGCGCTGATTCGGGTTGCTGCAGGGCGCGGCGTTTAATCTCATAGGGTTATGGGACCGATGCGATCTATCCCGCTGATCGATTACGTCGGCAGTCCGATCTTCTGCGCGCTTTTCGCGGCGCTGCTTTTGTTGCAATGGAAGTTTCCATTGCGACGCCGGCACTTCTCCGTGCTGCCGCGGCTGGTGCGCAATTTTGTCATGTCGGTGCCGGCGTTCGTTATCCTGCGCGACCTCTGGCCTCCCCTGGTCGCTGAAGCGCTCCGGCGAAGGAGGCTGACTTCTGCTCGCCACGGCGTAGCCTCGGCGAAAGCGGAACCTCCGCCCTCCGCCTGTTCCTCATTCGACGTTGGACGTTGGACGTTGAGCGTTGGACGTTTCCCTTCTCGTGAAACTCCTTCTTCTGTTCGTCCTGACCGCGCCCACCCTCCTCTTCGCCGACGGCCTGACGGATGTGCGCGCCACTTTGCAAAAGCTCCAGAGCGATCAACCGCTTCGGGCGCGCGTGGAAATCAAGACCCGCCATTCGGGCGGAGAGAGCAACAAGCAAAAGCAGTCGGAGGGAGTTTCCTCGTTGATCGTGGAGAGCGGCGGCGAGGGATTGAAGCTGAGCTGGTCTCCCGATCAGATCCGGCAGTCGCGCAAGGCCGCGTGGGCGGAGACCGCCAATCCCGACGCGCCGAAATCCGATATCGCCACCCTGAAAGCGCTCGAGGCAGGCCAGGCTCTCAACCTCCTCGATGCCGCCGATCCTCTCCGCCGTGGCTTGGAGAAAGCGGCTCTGCTCGAAGACAAATCCGACACTCACAAAGGAAAACCGGCGCGGCTCCTGGTTATTCGGATCGACCTCGGCTTGGACGAAGAGGGACGCAAGGCGCTGAAAAGTTCAGACGCGATCCTCAAGCTCTGGCTCGATGGCGACGGCATCCCCGTGGCGATGGACCGGAACATTGAGGCCAGGTTCAGCAAATTCCTCATCGGCTTCAAAGTGCACGAGCATGAAACCCGCGAATATCAGCGCGCGGCCGGAAGATTGGTGACCACCTCCGCCACCAGAGACAGCTCCGGCTCCGGCCTCGGACACAGCGATGAGAGTCACACCACCATGACAGTCACGTTGCTGTCGGATTGATAGCTGCTCCACATCCGTGAGAATCCGTGTTCATCCGTGGCGGAATCTTCACCGCAATTTCGTAGCATCGAAACCGTTGGCGTGGTAAAAAAAGACGTGCCCCCGAAGCGATCCTCAATAAAGCAGGACGTTGCCGATGCCGAACTGGCGCTGAAGGTTCACGTATTGGCTTCCGATCCTGAAATGCTGGCGGAGATGTCGGACGGAGGCGCGGCGATGCGAGAAATAGCGCACACGGTCAACCTGATCGAGGCGCCGGAAGATGCAGTCTGTGGACTGTTTACGATCTCGTTGATATGATCGCGACATGAGTAAACGGATTGAGAATATCCGCCTCGCCGTCCAAGCGATGCACCGCTGCCTGGCGAAGCACGAATCTTCTGCTCCCATCATTGAAATGTTCGGGAAAAACCAAGTTTGGGAGGGCGTCGTTGAAATATTTTCGTTGGTGGGACACCCCAAGGCTAAGCGTTGTTACGCCTGGGATTTCGCGGATGACAGCTCGAAACCCCGTTATATCGCCGTTCTAGAATTGCCCCCTGTTCACTCCCCCCACACCGCTGTGCGCGCAGCTATCGCGATTGGCGAGCAGAAGTAGCCCCCCCGCGTTTTATTCGCGTCGGGGACCAAATGCGCCGTAGATAATGAACACAAACAGCAAAAGCGCGCCGACAAGGCCGAGAGTCGCATCCATCCACCGTTTCCATTCTCCCAGGCTGCCACGAAAGCTCAGCGCAGCGGTGGCGGGCAGGTTATCGAAGTAAGATGGGTCTCAAATCAGCAGGAAAAATAAGTTCTCGACCTCTGCCCGACTTCTACATAAAAAGCGCTCGTGATTCGGCCAGCGAAAACAATGCCCCGCACGGCTGCACCGTTTTTTGTTCTCGTTTTCGTTGCCCTCTTTCTTGGCAGCGCTGGCGTCCTATCTGCCGGTGATCTGATAAATCTTTCTACGCGTGGATTTGTCGGCAAGGGGGACGATGTCCTGATCGGGGGCATAATCGTTAAGGGAAGTGCGCCGAAGCGAGTCATCCTTCGCGCGATCGGAGCCTCAATCAATGTAAATGGGACCGCGCTCCCCGGTACCCTGCAGGATCCGATTCTCGATCTTTTCGACTCCAAAGGGACCATGCTTCAGACAAATGACGACTGGCGTTACGGGCCAGAGTTAGACATTGAAGCCAGTAAGCTAGCGCCAACGGACGACTATGAATCTGCGATTATTGCCGTCTTTAATCCGGGCAACTACACAACAATCATTCACGGGTATGCTCATAGTACGGGAACCGCTTTGGTGGAGGCGTATGACCTCGATCCCGCGGGTAACTCTTTAGCTGAGATCTCCACTCGCGGGACCGTCCAGTCCGGAGATAACATTCTCATCGCTGGTTTCGTGGTAGCAAACAGCGCCACCAACGTGCTCATTCGGGCTATCGGTCCCGAGCTGACGCAATTTCGCGTTCCGAATCCATTGCAGGATCCAACTTTGGAGCTACGCGACGCCAGCGGGGCACTTCTGGAAGCGAATGACGATTGGAAAACCGACAACCGTCAGGCCATAAGTGATACCGGCGCTGCGCCCACAGATGATCGGGAATCGGCGATCGTGCGCAACCTTGCTCCCGGAAATTACACAGCGTTAGTGCGCGGCAAAAATGGCACAAGCGGCATCGCCCTCGTTGAGGTTTACCGCCTCCCGTAAAGAAACAATGCCAGTTCGTTAATCTCAATATCATGAAAACGAAATCCAATCTGTCATCTAGCCGGACCTCGTGGCTGATTCTCCTGGTTATGGGCGCTGTTGCGCTAATGGCGATTTCACCCGCGGCCTTTGCGCAAGCTGGCCCGCCGGGACCTCCCGGCCCTCAAGGTCCTCCTGGCGAGATCGGCAGCAAAGGTCCGAAAGGAGACCCTGGGCGCACGGGAAACACCGGACCCCAAGGTTTGCAAGGAGATCCCGGAGCGACGGGACCTGCAGGTTCACCCGGTGCGGTAGGTTCACAAGGTGCGCAGGGACCCTCTGGTCCTATCGGTCCGCAAGGCGCAACCGGAGCCGCGGGAGCCACTGGTCCTATCGGTCCGCAAGGCGCAACCGGGGCTACGGGAGCCACTGGTCCCGCTGGTGCAAAGGGAGATCCGGGCGCTCCCGGCGCAACCGGTTCACCGGGCCCCAAGGGGGACCAAGGGCCCGGCGGAGCGGCAGGCTCAACCGGTCCCAAAGGAGATAAAGGTGACCAAGGCACTCCTGGTTCCCCGGGAGCCACAGGTGCAAATGGTTTGCCCATTAACCCGCTACAAGTTGCCGTGCTCAGATGGGGTCGGTTAGCGCCCTCGTCATTTGCGGTGGGGATCAGTTCCAATCCTAACCCCATTGCCCTCGCTTTCGACGGGGCCAACATGTGGGTGACGGATCTGGACGATAGCCGTGTGACCAAGATAAGGGCCAGCGACGGTGCCATCCTCGGGAACTTTGGCGCTACAATCGATAGTAACGGCAATCCGGCCTCCGTTGTTCACAATCCTCTTTACATCGCCTTTGATGGCAAGCGGCTCTGGATCGCCAACAACAGCACCAACACGGTCGGCCGTATTCGCGCCAGCGACGGCGCTCTGGCCGGCGAGTTCCCGGTCGGCGCCGCACCTTCCGGCGTTGCCGTCGGTATTGGCAACGGCGGCACCGGTGTGGTTTGGGTGACGAATACAGGCGACGGGAGCGTGAGCGTTCTCGATGCTTCCGACGGCTCTGCCATCACCGGCTCTCCCGTTGCCATTGGTGGCGAGCCACACGAGGTCATGTACGACGGCACCTTCGCGTGGGTGAGCGACGCTGCCGGCACTAGAGTCGTGAAGCTACTTGGCACGCAAGTGGTGGGGAGTTTCAACGTCGGCGCTGGCCCAAGAGGTATGGCCTTTGATGGACAAAATATCTGGGTGGCAAATTCCATCGACAACACAGTTACCGAGCTAAACAGAAGTGGTAACCTCGTGAAGACCTATAATGTCGGGCGCCAGCCGGAGGGAGTCGCATTCGATGGCGCGAACATCTGGGTGACAAACAGCCTCGACAATAACGTGACCGAGTTCCGAGCGAGTGACGGGACTGCGCTGGGCACTTTTCCGGCTGGCACGAACCCGTTCGGTATCGCCTTTGATGGCTCGTTCATCTGGGTGGCTAACGCGACTACAACCGTCGTGAGCAAGTTCTGACGCTCCGGCGCTCAATCTTCCCCGCCATTTCACGCCGAATCCAATTGTGGAGGGACGCCCCCGGCGGCGCCTGACTATTCTTGCCACAGACTCACACGGATGAAACACGGATAGAGATGGGCTGACTTCCCTGCATCTGTGAAAATCCGTGTTCATCCGTGGCTCAATCTTCCCCGCAATTTCGTAGCATCGAAACCGTTCGCGTGATAAAAAGAGCCATGCCCCGGAATCAATTCATCAAGAACGAAGCAGCTGCCGCCGCCGAACTGGCGCTGAAGGCTCACGTCCTGGCATTCGATCCTGAGATGACGGATGGAAACAGGACGATACTGGAAATAGCAGAGGTCGTCGACCTGACCGAGGCCCCCGAGGATGCAGTCTGCAGTCTTGTCATAGACCTGATGCAATATTGCGAACGGGAGAAAATCGACTGGATCCAAGACGTGATGTCGCGGGCGCGGAACTATATTGGGAGTGAGCAGGCCCCGCCGATCCGAAATTGACCTCTGACTTCTGACCTCCCTGCTTCCCACTTTTCTACTTTCAGCAAACGAGCCACACCGCCATCGCGGTGACATTGCTGTCGGATTATTCTGTTGTCCCCTCATGTGAGTCCTCGGGGGAAGCGCCGTCTTCGGTATCGTGTCTGCGTTTGTCCAAGTATTGAAGTTCGGTTCTGAGCGCTGCGCGTTCGGCATCTTTGAACGTGCTTGAATCCACTTCCTTCAGTTCGTGTAGGTATCGTTGCTCCTGTTCATCCGCGCCTTTAATTCGCATCAAAAACGAGCTATGTCGGAAAACTCGGAGCAGTGGCGCCCACAGCCGCTCCTTAAACAAGACCGACCAGAGTACCATGTGACAGCGATCAAACAAACCGCTCAGTCGTTGCCCGTAACTGTAAGAGTAACTCGCACTCAAAAGCTGCCGGTCCTTGTAAGACAACTCGGAGAGACGATCCAGTCGCGTCAAAAGATCCGAGCGGTCTACTATAGCTCGCATTCGATTATAGTCGTCGCCTCTCGATCGAAGAACCAAGCGCTGTAGTCGAAGAGATTCTTCAACGTTCTTTCCCGTGCGGGCAAGGTCCAATGCCAGGTTATTTGCGACAACTAGGTATTCTTTGTTGCGAGCGAACTGTTCTAACGTTGCCAACTGTTTCTCCCGTTCGAATCCTGATTCTGTGGCCCCGATGATAATCGCTCTAGCCTGTGTCCCGTGTGCGGACTCTGGGTGTACGAATTCCAACGCCTCTCGCGCCGCATCGGCGGCGTCCGATAATTTGCCGTCCATCTCATGACTAAGCGCAACACCCAATAGCAGCGAAGCCTTGGATTCCTTGCTTAAATACTGCTGCCCTTGTTCAATGGCATCCTCGAAGACGCGGATCGCTTCTTGTCGTTTACCCGTCATGCGCAGCGCCTTGCCATAAAGAGCCGCGGCATCGACGCACTGTTCCCGAAACTCAGTCTGTTCGAGTAGGTGCACTAATTCGCCAGCAACGACGCTCAAATCCCGAAACCGGTCAGCCGACAAGAGCTTCTCTGCGTAAGCTAGTCCAAGATTTGCCGCTCGTTTCGTTGTGGCAGCGTTACGTTTCGCAAGTCCCTCGTAAACGAGCGAGCGTATTACTATATGTTCGTTTCCAGGGTCGCCGCCTACTCCTCCAGTGAACCGCGGCAGTTCACGTCGGAGTCTAATTTTACCGTCACGCCATTTCCGTCCAAAGAGGAGTTCTGTCGAGGCGTGTATGATCTCCATCCTGTCTTCTTCCGAGATTAGTGTGCGCACAAAATCCCGCACTTGGCGCGGTATTCGAAGGACCTTAGCAATATCAGCCTCGATCGAAGGTTTAGCAGCGCGATTCGCTGCTAAGTCATCGGCAGAGGCTGTAGGACTCACCGTCTCCAACAACAACAACCTCATCAATTCTGTCACATTTTGAAGGTGAAACGGCTCGGTGGGATAAAATCTCTTAATAGATTGCAGTGTCTCTCCCTCTGCGAGGATAGTTAGGACTTTGAGCATCTTGTAACTGCGTCGAGAATACTCGTTGACGGAATTGGTAAGGTGCGCCACGGCCTGCTGCAGCGCCTTTGGAACTGGCTCAACCAGCCCGACTGCAGTAGGGGCATGGTCCATTTCCTCTTCGAGAATGTCTGAAAGGCCAGTTATGGGCAGTAGTTCCAGCAGCCTGTCCAGGTGCATCGGTAACCCGCCCGACCACCGCTCGATGCGCTCGATGGCGTCAGCATCTGCCACCTGGGGCGGGGACTGCGGATGATTCGCAATATATTCGCGCACGTCGAAGGCATCTAGGCGCTGTAGCTCAACCGTCCGCCATATTTCGGCATCTGGCTTCTGCCTGGTCGTTATAACAATCGACAGGTCCGGACAATAATCGAGCGTAGAGCGAATTAGCCGCTTAAACTTGTCTTGTTCTGCGCCTGTCAGCAGGGCATTCGGCACTTCATCGAAGATCAAAAACGAACGAGGTAAAACGGCGGCTAGGGTACAAAATTGCTGGAAGGACATTCCGAGCTGGGTGGCCGCAAGTGCGAGCAATTTGTCAACGGTTTCGGCTTCGTCACAATTAACCCTAAAAATATCTGCGGCACTCAGAGGTGAAACGATTCGTTCGAGAGCGCATCCAAGAAACCCCTCCTTTCCTAGACCCCAGTCGGAAACCACACAGACTACCCGCCATCTTTGAACAACGGTCTCAAAGGTCGCTTGTTCCTCCTTGCGAACCGCGCGATGGCCTTCGTGCGACCTCGGTCTATAACGGGCGATAGATCGCAATCGCTCCCTTGCGGGTTCCGCCGTTAGGGCGGTTTCGATGGGAACTAGGCTATGCTGCTCATCGATCGGCAGGGATTCTTCAGCGGTATCATTTGATTCATCGTCAGCAATCGCGGGGCGCTGCTGATCGATGTCTTGTTCAAGCAGTTCGGAAGCCGTGCCACCATCGGATTCGAGCTTGCCCCGCGTATGATCTGGTATGCAACGCCATCCGTCTTGATCCTTTGTGGCCGTGCGCGGCCAGCACCGGATCGTCGGAGCCGAGCCATCCAACTCAATCTTTCCGGCAATGAAGCCGTGTCGGCGCATTTGTTTAGGCGGTTCCCCAAACATTTCCATGCCGAATAACGATGAGGTCTGCCACTTCCGAATAACTCCGCCGCCACCTTTTCTGATCGAAGAGAGGTCGGTCTCATGCATATGCCCAAATAGGTGCGTAGCGAAACGCCCTGCAGGATAAATTTCGGCATAATCGTCTTTCGCCCGTTCAGTTAGCCAACTAGGGCCGTGATGAGTCATCAACAGGCGGATATCATGTTTTTTGGACCAGTCTTCTGCGTCGCCACAGACTTCATGGAGCTGTCGGACATCCCATTCCAACCGCGTTTCAAAGTTTCCAGCAGCTAGCTGTAGAAAGGTAGTGTTCAGTCCAACTACACCGACCTTGAGCGAGCCAGCCTCGAACGATGCCGCAAAGTCACCAGGTAACAGTCCTTCGGTGATCCCGGTCTTACCTCGGTATTTCGTTTTCGACCACCACTTCTGATAGTTACCAAAAGCTTCCCTTATTAGGTTCAGGTATTCGTTGGGCGCATGCCAGAATTCCTCCGCTATTTCGGCAAAACCATTTGGGCGCAGCAGTTGTCGCAGCGTCGATGTCGGCTTTTCTGACGATGGTCGAACGAGATCATGATTGCCTGCCGTAGCGAGTAGCACGGCACCGCCTGACCCCAGCGAATCTAGCTCTTTCCAAATTCTATCCAGCACCTCTTCTTCGAACCGATTGAAGTCGTCGGCTAGACCTGAATAGACCATATCGCCCGCGAACAACACCGCGTGGATCGGTCCGATTTGGTCGTGTATCAGCTTGAGATCGTCAAAAAATGCCTTTCGCACATTCGGCCAAAGCGCGGCTTGATTGGGCTGGCCAAAATGCAGGTCTGATAACTGTAGCCAATTAAATTCTCCCTTCATGGTGCCATAACAGATTACCACGAATTTGGACGAACGGCATCGACGTCATTCCGCGAGAAGGCCGGACGTCGGGACCAAATCAAACAGGAGTATGGCGCGGGGGCGTGTTCGCGTTGACGATCACGGCTATTTCCCGCGCGACCGGCCGCTTACCCACCCACGGTCACACTCACCGGTTTGCTCCATCGACTCGCATTCATCCCGACTGCTCGCCCTCTCGGGTTTTGCCCATCTACGTCGCGGCTGCCCAGCTCGCTCCGTTGACTCGCATTCTCCCGACTGCTCGCGGACGACCTCGCGTCCGCTCATTAACGGAACCTGGGGCATCTAGACCGCGACTTCGACTTGTGAAGTTTCGAACGTGAGAGGCATGCCGCGCTCGGCACTCACTTCGAGGCAAAGCGCGATCGCTTCCTTGATGTTTTCCATCGCTTCCTCGCGCGTGCGTCCCTGACTTACGCAACCAGGAATGGCGGGACACTCCACCACCCACGTTCCGTCTTCATCGCGATCGATTACGGTCGGAAATTTCATGTACTACAACGTATAACAATGTAGCGCATTGTATACCATCCGAGAATGAGGCGGATTTCCATTTGCCAAACGGCGGGACGTTTGGACATCCGGCCGTTTGGTTTCGAGTTCTGATTTGCAGACGACACGCCCGCCGCTACAGGGCTTATCCTCCCACCGTCACGCTCACCGGTTTGCTCCATTGGCCGACGCGGGAATCGCCGACGCGGTAAATGGCCTGGTAGGTCCATTTCACCGGCGCGGCCGGAAAGGGCTGGGTGTCGGTGTAGCCGGGTGTGGTGTCGAAGGCGAGCGGGACGAAGCCTTTGCTGTCGCTGCGGTCGACCTGGATTTCGCAGATGTCGAGAAAGGCGCTGAAGCCGCTCCAATTCCAATCGACGAAGACCTGCATCCCGTTAATGAGGGCGTTGATATCGGGCTGGATCGTGGCGTAATCGGGGCCGGTCTGCTCCTGGCCGACGATGCCGAGCGCGGCGCCGATGGCTTCGTTATAGGCCGGGCTGCCTTTGATCTGTTTGACCAGGGCGCGGAACCGGACTTCGACGCCAGGGGCGACGGCGGGCACGGCTGTCGGAAATACGGGCGCAACCGGGGCGCCGGTAGGCGGTGGATCGCCGCCGCCGCGGGTGAGGTCTTTCCAGCCAGTCCATTGCAGCGCGCCGTTGCGCATGAGTTGCTGGCAGGCCAGGACGTAACTGAAGTAATCGGCGTCC
The DNA here is from genome assembly GCA_003134785.1 of Spartobacteria bacterium. Lineage (GTDB taxonomy): Bacteria > Verrucomicrobiota > Verrucomicrobiia > Chthoniobacterales > UBA10450 > AV80. The sequence goes on along the minus strand of PLCN01000010.1, from coordinate 9,794 downwards.
GCCGCTTGCGCGGTGACTTGGGCAGGGCTGACGCCAAGGGCGACGGCGTAGCCGGCAATGGCGTTCTTGAAGGTTTGGAGCTGAGCGGCGAAGGCGTCGTCGTTGAAGCTGATGTAGCTGGACTTAGGCATAACGTGTTTGGATTCGATGTGAGGTTTGTTGGGTTGGAACTGCGGTTCGGGTGAAAAATCGCTGGCCTCGGAACGCCGCCAGCACGCGGTGGGACACTGGCAACGCCCGTTTGAAATCCCGGCAGCACGCGCTGGAACGCTGGCAGCGTGCGGGTGAAATAATTCCCGCGGGTGAGTGAAACACATCCAGCGCGCGCTGGGACGCGCCCAGCGTGCGCTGGAACGAAGCCTCCCTGAAAAACCGATCGTCGCAGCGCGCGCTGGCAGCGTGGCTCCGCGTGCTGGCAGAGACGCAACGCACGCTCGACGCGTTCCAGAGCGAGCGGCAAGGAGTCCGAAGCGCTCTGGCAGGAACCGAAAGTGTGCCAGCAGTCGCGGGCTTCGGAGAGAGCGAGGACGATCGAGCGCTGAGGGAGATGTTCACGAGCGCGCGCATCATGCGCGATGCGCCCGAAAGCTGTAAATGGGCCGAAAGGCGTATGCGCCAAAGGCAGCAGCGAATCGCGGACCGTCCGGCTCAGTTTGACTCAGCGGTGCCGGAGCGCGGGAGTGTTTTCCCGTGCTCGTGCCACCAAGTGCAGACACCGGTCCGGTTTTCCACTCCGAGCTTTCTAATCAGGTTTTCCACGTGCTTCTTTACCGTCGGCGTGCTGCGCTCAAAAATTTTGGCGATCTCGTCGTTCCGTTTGCCCCGGCCGATCCAGCTGGCGACTTCCAGTTCGCGCGGAGTCAACCGCTCTAGCCCAATCGAAACGGCCGAGTCCGAAGCAGGTTTGGGTGCGCGGGAGGCCGCGCGCATGGTCTGGGGAGACATGAGGGATGATCTTTACTAGCGGGAATCGGGCATGGGGACAATACGCCGAAAGGCGTAGATCAAATAGCCGGTTGAAACCACGGCGTGTTCTTGATTACGTTTGCCGCTAATGAGGGAGAAACTCACGCGGCCAATTGGGGATTGAGCAATTGACCGCGGTCGAATGAAGAAGGTTTGATGTCATCCACGAGCTGGAGAAATTTCCGAACGTTGATGGGCTTGGTCAGGTAGTCACAGGCGCCTGCGGCCAAGAGCCGCTTTTTTTGAACCGACATGGCGTCGGCGCTGAGCATTACCACGGGAATCGTGGCGGTCCGCGGGTCCGCTCGCAACCGGGCCAGGACTTCGTCGCCGCCTACACCGGGCAGATGCAGATCGAGCAAAATCAGATCGGGGCGATGCTGCTGCGCCAGTTCTAAACCGAGGCCGCCCTGCATGGCCGATAAGAGTTTCACTTCGGGTCGCCGATTCAGGATCCGCTCGATCAGCGTGAGATTGGCGAGATTGTCCTCGATGTAGAGTATGGTGACGGGCTTGGCGAGAGCGGAGGTGGGAACCGGGAGAAGAATGGCATCCTCCGTCAGGTCCTCGGCCGGGGCCAGGGCTACCGGCAGTTCCACCCAGAAGGTACTGCCTTTCCCCGGAGCGCTCTCGACGCCCATGCTGCCTGCCATCGCTCCGACGAGCCGATGAGAGAGCGCAAGTCCGAGACCGGTGCCTTCGATATCGGTTCTATCCGCGCCCAGTCGTTCGAAAGGGATAAAGAGTTTTAACTGCTGATCCTCCGGTATGCCGGGGCCGGTATCGGTAACACGAATACGCAGCCGGGTTGGATCGTCGGCGACGAGGCACTCCACGGTGATGCTGCCGCCGTGGGTATTATATTTCACGGCATTGGAAAGCAGGTTGAGCAGCACTTGTTTGAGACGCTGGTTATCGGCCATGACGTAAGGGCAACTGGCGACCGCCTGAGCAGCGGCCAGGTTTTTCAGCCGCAGGTTGCGAGACAAGGCGAGCGGACGCACCAGGTCAAAACACTCGAATGCGAGATCGGACACGGAGACGGGCTCCAGCGACAGCTCGATCTGGCCGCTTTCGACGCGAGCGATGTCGAGGAGCTCGTTGATCAGGCCTAACAAGTGGTGACCTCCCTTTAGGATGTGCGAAACGGCTTCGCGTTGTTCCTCATTGAGGTCGCCGATCTCCAAAACCTGACCGAAACCAAGAATGGCATTCAAAGGTGTGCGCAATTCATGGCTCATGCCGCTGAGGAAATCGCTCTTGGCCTGGCTCGCCCGCTCGGCATGTTCCTTCGCCCGCATGGAGTCGCGAGCGCTCAAGGTCTGGCGTTCCATCTCCGCGGCTGCGGTAATACGCGCGACTTCAGCCTCCGCGTCCGCCTTGATGCCTTCCACTTCGCGCTGATTTGCCGCAGCGATCCGCCATTGATAGCCGCGCAGGAGCCGCCAGAACCAACCCAATAGAAAGAGACCAAGCGTGAAAACAATCGGCGTGGCGATGACGACGATAGATTCGGTGTGGCCCAGATCGCCCAGCCGGCGGGAGGTTTGTCGATCGTAGTGAGTGGCGGCAGCATCGATTTCTCGTTCGATCAGGCCAAACACGGGATCGACCTCTCTTTCATCGATCGCGATGACCTTTTTATTGTCGCCGGCGTCAACGGCGGCAAACATGCGGCGCGTGGCTTCGACGTAACGTTCGTGGGTGATCAGCGTTCGCTGAACGACGTCACGATCGTGATCGTCGCCAGTTTGGGAGATTGACTGTAAGCCGGCAATCAACGCCACCCCAGTGTCGTGGTGTTGGGCGGCGATTTCAGGACCAGGTTGAAGCCGATATTTTCGTTCGAGGGATTCCTCGGCGACGAGGGCCATGAAAACGTGGTCGTACCTGTCGCTGATTTCGTTAGCGAGCGTCGCGCGTTCCGCCGCGGTCTTGATGGTGAAAGCCACCCAAAACGCAAAGCCGGTCAGAAGGACCAGGACCAAGCACAATCCCGCGTAAGCGAACGGTGTTGCCCTGCGCGAGTTGGATTGCGATGGGACCTGGAAGGCTTGGGCAAGAGACGCTCGATTATTCATGTAATTACTGGCTTCAGAGGACACGAAAGAAAGCTGACCTCACCGCGGCCTTGCATCCCCAGGCCGGAACGATCGAACTCAAGTAATTGGCGAAGGCCGGAAAGTCATCCCAATTATACCCGTAATAGCAGCATTAATCGGCCCGCGGAGCTGGAAATGATTGATCATTTATACCTGATCGCTGTTCAGAACAGCTCGCGGGAAAACTACCCTGAGCTGCAATACTACCGATAACGCTCGGCCAGGTCTGGCTTCCCCCATAGCTCGTAGAGCTTTACCAGGCGCTGGCGTGCTTCCATCGTGCGCTTGTCTCGATCGCCCAGTTTCAATTTGAGCTCGCTGGAACTCTCAGTAAGCAGCGGATCGGCTTCCGCGTAGCGTTTCTGCGTGGTCAAGCATTCGCCCAGCGCACTCGCGGTGTAAGGGATCAAGATGTCTCCTTGGGGCAGGATTTTCTTCCGAATCGCGAGCGCTTCACGCAAATAAGTCTCGCCTTCCACCGCCTTTCCCTCCCGCGTCAAAGCTAATCCCAGGGTGGTGGCGGCGGAAGAGGTGGAGGAATGTTCACTTCCCAAATACTTGCGCAGTAATTCGAGAGCCTTTCTATCCTCATCCTCGGCTCTGCCATAATCGCCTTTGAGAAAATAAAGCTGTCCCAGGTTCATCTTGACCACACCGACACTATAATTTGCCTCGCCTCCGAAAACCTCGCGGTAAAGGGTTTCGCCCTGCTGGAGCAGACTCTCCGCCTCGGGATAAGCGGCTTTGTTCATGAGTAAGATTCCCAGGAATGTCTGAGCCTGCGCAAGGAAGATCCGATACCGCGGTTCTACCCGGCCGCCTACGCCGATCGCCTGCCGATAAAGCGACTCCGCCAAATCTGCCTCGTCAGCCTTTTCATGCGCTACCGCCAGCATGACAAGCGCTGCCATGTAATAACCCTCGTTCTCGCCCAGGTGCTTCTTAATCAATTCTGAAGCTTCCTTCAGGCAGGGTTGTGCTGCTTTTGGATGATTGTTGTAGATCAAGTTCACCCCCAGAGCGTATAAGGCCACGCCCAAATCTTCATGCCCGTGAGGATGGAGCTTGCGTTGGAGTTCCACAGCTTTGCGTGAGACCAATTCGCCTTCGGCGCCTTGGTTAAGATTGGACAAAGTTAAACCCAGCCAACCCATGGTCGTAGCGGTAGTGGAATGCAGTTCGCCGTTGGCTTTCAAACTTGCCGCAAGCGCGGCCCGCAAGTTCGCTTCCGCCGGTTGGTAGAGCCCGAGAGAGATGTAAGTCCTGCCGAGTGTCATTAAGACGTCGGCCATTACCTGGGGCCGATTGGCCAACTCTGTTTTCGCACGGTTGGAAGCGTCGCTCAGGACATCAACAACCTTGACATCAATGCCTTTCGCCTGGGGCGCGGCGGCGCCGAGCATGTCCTGCAAGAAAGTGTTAATGCGCTGCGCGACGTCGCGCTGGGCGCGGGCTTGCCTGGTTTCCCAAAGCGCGATGAGCAAACTTCCCAGAATGGCAAGCGCGACCAAGCCAGTGGCTGCGACTGCCAGCCGATGGCGCGCGACAAACTTAGAGGTGCGATAACCCACCGTGTCGCGGCGCGCGATGACCGGCAGGCCTTCGAGATGCCGCCGGATGTCTTCCGAGAATTGACCGACCGAAGAATAACGGCGGGCCGGTTCTTTTCGCAGCGCCATCAGGACGATGTTATCGAGATCGCCGCGTAACGATTTCGGATTTCGGATTTCGGATGGCGGAGAGCTTGCTTGCGAGATAACCGCGCTTGGCCTGGTCGGTTCCTGCTCCGTAATCGCGCGCGAGATTTCCTCGAGCCGCCGGCTCTTGATGCGGTATGGCTTTTTTCCGGTTAGTAACTCATAGAGGACAATACCGAGGCTATAAACATCGCTTGCGGTCGTCATCGGTTCGCCGCGAACCTGCTCGGGACTTGCATAATCCGGCGTCATCACATTGGTGAGTGTCAAGGTTTGTTCAGTCAGAGCCGTCTCGTCGTCGAGGAGCTTAGCTATGCCGAAGTCGAGCAGTTTGGGTTCGCCTTCTTTGGTTACGCGAATGTTCGATGGCTTGAGATCGCGATGGATAACGAGGTGCTGATGAGCATAAGCGACCGCGGCGCAGATTTTGCGGAAGAGTTGGAGCTGCTCCGGGATGGTGAGGCGATGAAGATCGCAATAGGAGTCGAGCCGCTCGCCTTCGACGTATTCCATAACGAAGTAAGGCAGTCCATCTTGAGCTACAGCTCCGCCGTAGAGACGTGCGATGTTGGGATGAGTGAGGGCGGCCAGAATTCTTTCCTCGCGTTGGAAATGCCGAATAAGACCTGCCCGACCAAGACCGGCTTTGACGAGCTTGATAGCTACCTGCCGATGCAGGTTTAAATCTTCCGCGAGATAGACTTCGCCCATGCCGCCTTCACCGAGCAGGGAGAGAATCTTGTAGTCGCCAAGCAGATCGCCTGGCTTCAACTCGCCGCTTTCAGTCGCGAGGGAGCCTGCGTGGTTTTGGTAGGCAGGCGCTTCGATGAAGTCTGTCGCTTTCTTCTGATAACCGAGAAGTGACTCAACCTCCTTTCGAAGCGCCAGATCATCGCCGCAAGATTCGTCGAGGAATAACGGCCAATCGGCTGCGTCGCGTTCGAGCGCCGCTTCTACTATTTCGGCGACGCGCTGCGCTCTTTCAGGCTGGACCATTAATTTGACCGCGGATTACGCGGATAACGCGGATTTTGGCGAAAAGAGGTCTGCTGCTCTATCTGTGTAATCCGCGTCATCCGCGGTTAAGTTTCCTTTAGGCGGCGCTTAGCTCCCGGCAAAGCCAGAGCTTGGCGAAGCTCCAGTCGCGTAGGACGGTTTTTTCCGAAATCTGGAGGACCTCGGCGATTTCATTCGCTTCCAGTCCGCCGAAGAACTTCAGCTCAACGACTTCGCTCTTCCGCGGATAGGTTTTGGCAAGGTTCTCGAGGGCGCCGTCGAGCGCCACCAGATCGGTCGCGGCGGGAGCGGGCAGATCACGCGCTTCGTCCAACGCCAGCTTTTGCTCCAGGCCGCCGCGCTTCACCGCGTTATGAGCGCGCGCATGATCGACCAGAATGCGCCGCATCAAGCGCGCGGCGATGCCGTAGAAATGCGCGCGGTCTTTCCAGGTCATATTCTTTTCGTCCACCATCCGCAGGTAAGCTTCGTGGACGAGCGCAGTCGCCTGGAGAGTGTGATCGGGGCGTTCGCGTCGAATGTATTCGCGCGCCAGCCGGCGGAGTTCTTCGTAAACCAGAGGCATCAACCTGGCCGAGGCATCCTCGCTGCCCTCACTCCAATCCTTCAGGATTTGGGTGACATCGTGGGGCGGTTCGAGATGGAGAGGTGTTTCCACTTTTTTCCTGAAGGAAAGTTACCCCGTCGCGCCGCCGGAAGCGAAATTTTTTTAAATCTCAATGTCCGTTCTCGGGCCCGCTTTTCCGCATTGTTTGGTGAAGGGCAAGACTATGAAGACAAATCAGCGATTCAATCGGTGGCTGGCGCTACGTGGCAAGAACAACACCACCGGCATCGGCCTGGTCGAAGTTTATAACCTCCAATAGGCGCAGAATCATGAACAGGCGCAGAATCATGAACAAGATATCTCTATCTTCGATCTTAGTAGCTTGCATCCTCCTTCCCACCAGCCCGGCCATCGCCGGCAGCTCTGTGTGGCAGTCGAGCCCACCTACTAGCGATTGGAACACGGCCACCAACTGGACGCCCAATACCGTGCCCAATGGCTCGGCGGATGTGGCGACCTTCGCGTTCTCGGCCATCACCGGTGTCTCCACCTCCGCCGCAAACACGGAGGTGAACGGCATCACGTTCAACGCGGGCGCGAGCGCCTTTACCATCACGATAGGCGCAAACAACCAACTGACCATCAGCGGCACTGGCATCACTAACAATTCCGGGATCACCCAGAACTTCGTGACGCCTGTGAGTGGTAATGCTGACGGTACCATCTCCTTCACCAACAGTGCCACCGCAGGAGCACTGACGGCCTTCACCAACAACGGCGTCACGGTCAACAATCGTCTCGGCTCCACCTCATTCCAAAACTCATCGAGTGCGGGCAGCGGCACTTTCACCAATAACGGCGCCACGGTCAGCGGCGCAAACAGCGGCTTCACGTCATTCTCAGACACCTCGACCGCGGGCAGCGGCACCTTCATCAACAACGGCGGCACGGTCAGCGGCGCGTCCGGGGGTGAACTGGATTTCAACAACAGCTCCATCGCCATGAACGGCACCTTCACCACCAACGGGGGCACGGTCAGCGGCGCGTTCGGTGGCACAACGGCATTCGGCGACACCTCGACGGCAGGCAACGGCACCTTCACCACCAACGGTGCCACCGTGAGCGGTGCATCCGGTGGCCTCACTCAATTCTTAAGCGGCGCGACGGCAGCCAATGGCACTTTTACCATCAACGCTGGCGCGGTCAGCGGCGCAAACGGCGGCGGCCTTATGCTATTCGTCAACACCTCGACCGCCGGCAACGGCACTTTCACCCTCAACGGTGCCACAGTCAGTGGCGCCCAGGCCGGCACCTTGGGCTTCGAGAGCACCGCGACCGCTGGCAACGGCACCTTCACCACCAATGGCGGCACGGCCAGCGGGGCCAGCGGCGGTGTCATCAAGTTCAACGATTCCAATTTCGCTCCCTTTGCCGGCACCGCGACCGCCGGCAACGGGACCTTCACGAACAACGGCGGCACGGTCAGCGGCGCATTCGGCGGAGCCACGGAATTCTTCAAGACTTCGACAGCGGGCAGCGGCATCTTCACCAACAACGGCGGCACGGTCAGCTTCGACGGTTCATCCAGCGGGGGCAGCGCGTTCATCCAAAACAAGAGCGGCGGCGTGGTGAACCTTCGTCAAATGGCCACGGCGGACGGGCTCACCATCGTGAATGAGTCAGGAGCCAAGGTGGATATTTCCGATTCTTCTTCCTTTGCCAGTGCCGGCGTCGGAGTCGGCTCGCTTTCCGGCGCGGGAAATGTCTTCCTCGGCAATAGGAATCTCATCCTCGGCGCGCTCGACCAAAACGACACGATCAGCGGCGTCATCGCCGATGGCGGTGCGAACGGCGGCACGTCCGGTTCGCTGACGAAGACCAGCACGGGAATACTTTCTCTGACCAATGCGAATACTTATTCGGGTGGAACGTTCATCAACGGCGGTACCCTGATTGCAGCTCACGACGGCGCGCTCGGCGGCGGGAATGTGAGTCTGACGGCGTCTTGTGTCACACTTACGTTGCAAAACGGCCCGACCAATAACTACATCGCGGACGCAGCCAGCCTCAGCATCGTTCGCGGTTCCACAGTCAATCTTGACTTCACTGGAACACCCGATACGATCGGCTCCCTCATCGTGGACGGGGTTGCTCAAGCCCCCGGTCTCTACGGAAGTGCTGCCAGCGGTGCCCCCAATCAACTCCCTGAATTTACTGGCGCCGGGCAGGTGTTGGTTACACTTGGCGCTGGGCAGGGGTTGGTTACACCTGCCTCGCAACTCTTAAACATTTCCACGCGCATGCGCGTTCTCACCGGCGACAACGTCCTTATTGGTGGCTTTATCATCACCGGGTGCGACGCAAAGAAGGTCATTATTCGCGGGATAGGTCCTTCGCTCAATGGTGTTGGCGTTACTTTGTCCGACCCGACTTTGGAACTACACCAAGGCAGCACGACGCTGGCCACCAACGACAACTGGAAGATCGACGACCAGACCGGCCAATCACAGCAAGCAGAGATCGAGGCCACGACAATTCCACCGAAGAACGATTTGGAATCGGCCATCGTGATGACTCTTAGTCCGGGGGCATATACCGCTATTCTTGCGGGTAAGAATGGAGGAACGGGTGTCGGCGTGGTCGAAGTTTACGATCTGGACCAAGCCGCGAACTCCAAGCTGGCGAATATTAGCACCCGTGGATTTGTGGACACAGGCAATAATGTCATGATCGGTGGCCTGATTGTAGGAGGCTCTGGCGGCGGTAGTGCCAAAGTGATTGTGCGTGCACTTGGACCATCGGTTCCCGCAGCAGGCGTCCTGGGCGATCCAACGTTGGAATTGCACGACGGAAGTGGAACTACGATCGCGACCAACGACAACTGGAAGATCGACGATCAAACCGGCCAGTCTCAACAAGCAGAGATTGAGGCGACGACTATTCCGCCGAAGAACGATTTGGAATCGGCCTTAGTAGCGACTCTAGCTCCCGGCAATTACACCGCGATCGTCCGAGGCGCGGGGAATACAACCGGCGTCGGCTTGGTCGAAGTCTATAATTTGCAATAAGAGAGATCTCGCTTCGAACCTTCGCTGGCCATCCGCTTGAAGGGGGATGACGGGTCATCACTCATCTGAGTCAAAACCGGAAATTATTTTCAGGTGCGATGTCCGTTTTGGTGCCCGTTTCTCCGCATTGCTTGGTGAAGGGCAAATATGAGAACGAATCGCGGATCTGGATTGATCATATTGAAAACGACATTGCTGGCGGTGGGGTTGTTGGTGCAATCGCAAGCGTCGATATTCGCTTCCGTCGATACGCCGTTTGCATTTCACACCACCGGCAGCCTTAACACCGCACGCGTTTACCACACAGCGACCTTACTGCCCAACGGAGGGGTGCTGGTCGCAGGAGGAACGGATAGCAGTTTCCAAGTTTCCGCGAGTGCGGAACTGTACGATCCGG